>CAJTQA010000013.1 GCA_910578455.1 uncultured Dorea sp. | reverse complement strand
AAATATGCTGTATTAAGTTTTGCGTGGCTTAGCTGAACTTAATCAGCAGACACTATTTACAACAATAAGCAGTACAAGAAGGACAACCACAGCCGCCGTTCCAACCGCTGCAAGGATATTTAAAATCCTGACTGTCTTTTCTCCCAGTATTTTTGAGCAGACAGCAAAGATCCCGATGCCGATAATCCCGCCCAGCGTATTGCCCAAAAGATCTGTAATGTCACTTGCACCAATGGCAAAGCAATACTGCAGCACTTCATACATCAGGCTCACCGCAAAGACAGGAAGAACCTTCATGATAAAACTCATTTTCCTATCCAGCATGGAAAGATACGTTCCGAATGGAATAAATACGGCAATATTCAAAATAACCTCCGACATATCCGCCTTCCCGTTTACGATCAAAGACCCCGCAAACGGGATAAGGTTTATGCTGCGGAGGTTCATTTGCCGGAGAAGTCTTATATCAAGCTCCATTTTAAACAATATAATCCACGTCATCACAACCAGATACATAATAAGCAATCCTAAAGTTACATTTTTTGATCCCGTTTTTCTCTTCCCTTTCATCAGGCCATCTCCTTTTTCATCAAAGTCTATGACACTATTATATCTTCATCCGAAAAGGTACTCAACGCGGTATTTTCTTAATTTACATTAAGATTTTTTGAATGCTTATCTTGATTTCTTCTTCCGTGTTTAATAATCCAGTCCTGTACCTTGCTCTTCCCCGTTTTCTCCCATTGTGAAATAATAAAATCGGCTTTCTCAGGAGCGTCCTTATACAAGTCATTGAGATTATTCCCTACGCTTTTCTGAACGAATCTTTCCGGGTCGTCTTTTAACTTTGTAAGAATGGCTATGTATCTTTCAAACTCATCCAGCGCAACCAATAATTTTTGCGACCAGGGCAGCCGGGTCCTGACCCCTTCACTTGCAAGCCGCCTAACATGGACATTTTCATCGGATGCCCATTTTATCAGCTCGTCCATTACTTCTTTCGGATGCTCCCGCAGCAATGGGCGGACAGCAAATTCTCCGGTAAATCTTTTCGTTAATTCCCTCAAAAACGAAAGCGATAACACCCAATCTTCATTTCCGCATCGTTCAACGTATCTGCCAACAGGCCATAGCCACCATCCCAAATTGTACATTCCATCCGGCCCTTCCAGTTCAGGCCCCAGCATATTAAAAAATGCCTGAATATTCTTTGAATAATCGTCTGGCATGCTTTCTTGCATAGCATCCACAATGCAGTCAAGCCTTGCAAATAATTCTTTGTCCTCCAGCCTGCCTGTCAAAGAATGACAGAAGTTTTTTTCATCAAAGTCCGGCATCACCGAAAGTATTTTTTGAGAAAAACGGAAAATGTACTCATCATTATAATGGTCTTTATGTTTCATATTCATTTGCTCCTTATCCGCTGAAATTTCTGTTTGGGAAAATCCTGTTTTTACTTCTCTTTCCTTTTCTTCCACTCCTGCGCCAATATGTCCTTCAGCACCAGAAACGCGTCCAGCTCGCTATACCCGTACTCTGCTTTCAGCTCATCCAGCATCTCCCTGAGCCGCATCCCATAATTGGGGATGTTGACTTCACTCTGATACTTAAGGAGGATCGGATACTTCTTCCCCCACGCCTTCGTCCAGTCCACCTGCTCATCCTTCTCTACGCTGGACTTCTCAATGGCCTGCTCAATCTCCTTCATGTCAATGTCAAAGTCGATCAAATCATCCAGCGACACACGGTATAGCACAGCCATCCGCTTGGACTGACGGATATCCGGGAGTGTCTCGTCCGTCTCCCTTAGTTAAAGATATGAACCCTATTTATCAGTCTACTTTTCCAATAAATCGGTAGTATATCTCTATTTCCTGTATTCTTTCGTTCTCCTCATTCGTTGTTGCTTCGTGAATGAGTATTTTTTCTATCATTGCATTTAATAACGGTGCTGTCAGTTCCTTTGGTACGGAATACTCCTTGATTAACTCAATCCATTTTTCAGCACCTATCATATCCTGTTCCATTTTACTTAATTCTTCTCTTAAGTCGGTTATCTGCTGTTCCAGTTCTATCTGTTCCTTTTGATATTTTCCCGACAGCATAATGAAGTTTCGTTCTGTTATCTTCTCACAGGCTCTATCTTCATACATTTTCGCAAATAAACAGTCAATCTCATTTTGTCGGTTCTCGGCTTTCTTCAAGGCACTTGCCTTTTTCTTCTTTTCCCGTATTCGCTCTGCATTACCGACTTTCTGTATCTTATGCAATACCTTTTCTTCGTCCTGCTGTACTGCCTTAGCCCAATACTGCAATCGCTCCAATACAGCTTGATACAGCACATCATAGCGGATATAGTGCATAGAACAATAGCCTTTGCCAAATTGTCCATAGAAACTGCAAGCATAATAACTGTATGGTGTCTTATTTGCTTTATTCGTTCCAAACCGCATAGACCAGCCACAATCCGCACACTTAACAAGCCCTGCAAATATCGGCGTTGCCTTTTCCTTTGTCTGTCTACGCCTTGATTTTATCTGTTCCTGAACACGATAGAACACTTCTTTTTCAATAATTGGCTCGTGGGTATTTTCTACTCGAAACCATTCGCTTTCGGGCTTTCGCACTTTCTTCTTGCTTTTGAATGATACTGTTGACTGTCGATTATGAACGCTGTTGCCGATATAAACTTCACTTTTCAAAATTCCTTTGATTTGTGCAATCGTCCACTCATAACGCTTACTTTCGGGTTTGCCCTCAAAGATATGTGCAAAAGTACCATACCTTGTAAAATTCAACCAAGACGATGTCGGGACTTTTTCTTCTCGCAGTATTTTTGTGATTTTTGCACTACCGTAACCTTGATAGGCGAGAGAGAAGATTTTTTCAACAATCCATTTTGTTTCCTCATCAACCAACAGTTTCCCTTTGATGTCGGGGTGTTTCTTATATCCTAACGGAGCATAAGCCCCATAATACGCACCCTCTGCAAATTTTGTCTTAAAGGCTGATTTCACTTTACGGCTTGTATCTCTTGCCACCCATTCATTGATAATATTCTTAAATGGTGCAATCTCACTTTCGCCTTTTTCGCTGTCTACACCGTCGTCAATCGCTATGTAACGGACATTATGGCTGGGAAAATACAATTCTGTATATTGTCCTGTCATAATATAGTTTCTGCCAAGTCGGGAAAGGTCTTTTGTTACAACACAGTTGATTTTTCCTACCTCTATATCCTCAATCATTCTCTGAAAACTCGGTCTTTCAAAATTTGTTCCCGACCAGCCGTCATCAATATATTCATCAATCACATTCAAATGATGTTCTTTTGCATATAGACGCAACATACTTCTTTGTGTGGTAATGCTGGAACTTTCGCCTTGTAATTCATCATCTCGGCTCAACCTAAGATAAAGTGCAGTATTGTAAATCTGTTGTTTCATTGTCAGTTATCCTCCTTTATAACTAACCCGTGTTTACAATACCTGCTTGCAAGTAAAGTATAACACGGGTACTTTTTGCCATTCAATCTATTTCTTACAACTGCACCGAATTTATGCGATTGTCTGCTTTGCTTTCTCAAGCATAACATCAGTTAAAAGTTCTTCCATTGTCTTTCCCTTTTCGGAAAAATGCTCTTTTACAACAATCTTTGTCTTTCCTCTGTTTCCAATGCCACACTTGTTATTTTTCTTTTGAATTGTTTTTACAGCATTATCAATAACACATACCCCCTTTCTGTAAAATCTTTCTAAGCAATTCAACAGCTTTTGTCATAGCCCACAGGAGTTCCACCTCTGCATTATCCAATGTAGCCGTACCCATTGCGTGCGACGCTTTTAACGCTCAAGCTGTGGCTGTACGGGAGTATCATTATCAGACAGGACAGGTCATGGCGATAAAAGAGGACAAGTCTTTTACAAGAACACAGATAGGTTGTCGCTCGCTTTTGCAGGGGAAAGGTCATGGCGTATCTGTTTCAATGGCTTACTGTCTGTCTAATGTATTGAATTGCTTTATTCAATTGTCAAAGAACACGAAAGAAGAAAATCGTCTTTCCTATATACCGCGTTGGAAAAGAGCAAAAGCGTAACCAATACTCAAAACTTTTTTCTTTTTCTGTACCATATAGGGAAAGAAAATGTCATTCTGCTAAGTTGATGATGAAAAGATTTCTTTTCACACCCTAACTACCCATGCAACACCGTTACTGCCAACTATGGAATGAAAGATTTTCTTTGCTCCATATAGGGAATGGAAACTGCTGATTGTTAAGTTGAGAATGAAAAAAATTTCTTCTTTTCACATAACACTGTCCGCTTAACTCGATTTTCCGACATTTTTCAAAACTTTTCTTCTTTCACTTCATATAGGGAATGGAAACCTCGATTTAATGACCTATTTTCAAAAAAGTTTAGATTTCCTTTTCTCGTACCATATCTGTGCGCTAGTTGATGTTTTGTTGCAGATTTTTTAAAGAAATTAAAAAATACCGTCATTCTCTTGTGGAACAACGGTATCTATGCGTTCTTCTATGGTTGATTTTTCTAACTGTAATAAATGTTTATGCTTGTCTTTGAGTTCTGCCTGTTCAATCATATCTTTTAGTATCGTTGTATGATTTTCTTCGTCTAATGCTTGTACCATTTTTATCGTTGGTGCAACCTGTCTTTGTAGCCAATGCAATGCTTTTTGTAAAGTATAAGGCTCTGGCTTTGTGGTTAAGCGTATCGGCTCTCTGTTTTCTCCTACAAACCACGCCCAATCATCATTCATTTTCCATTGACTTTTTGGTTTATCATCTTCTCTATCAACAAAGCGGACATAATGATTGATGATAGAAAAAGCGGTGCGTTCAGCGTCCCGATAGGTCAGTAAATCTAAAACCGCATAATAAGCTCGTTCATTTTTCATGCGTATTTCAAAGCGGTTCTTAATCTCCGTATCTTCAACTTCTATACCATTCTTGACATACTGTTCATAATTTTTCTGATAGGCACACATATATAATTCACTGCTTGTTGAACCGAGATATAAGGTTTCTCCTGTATTCTTTGGTAAATCGCTACCGCATTTTTCCGTACCGCTGTAATCTTTCTGCTTACGGAAGTAGGAGATACATTCACCTGCCTTGTATTTTTCTTTTAATTTTGGAATATCCAATATTCCTGCTTTATCATTGATTGCCAAATCAAGACGTTTCATCTTACCACCTGCTGTTAAACAATCAAGCATGAAGTCATACCATGAGCGTTCCTGTGCCAATAGATAACTTTCCATTTGACGACAACCTCTGCCTTTCAGTTCCAACAAAACACCTAAATGCTCCTGCATGGAACACATGATGTTGATGTCGCCTAAAACATATTTACTTTCATATCCGTACTTTCCAAAATCTTCATAAAGCATATAATCAGCTTTTAGTTGTAATACTTCACGAATAATCTTTAATGCATCTGTCGTAGGAAAGCGGACACGGAAGTAATCAATCAACAGAAATAGTGGTTCTTGCGGATTGAAACGCTCAATCTGTTTTTCTATGACTTCTTTTAATTCATCATTCAATGGCTGTTTTCCTTTTTCAATGCGGTTGTAATATTCACGGCTGATACCACAGGAAACGGCAAGCCTTGTTTGTGTTACTCCGTATTCCTCACGCTTTTGTCTTAATTCTTCAATAAAGTTTTTATCATTCATTCTTCAATTCCTCCAATCAAAAAAGGCAACTACCATATTTGATAATTACCTATACTTAAATTTCTGCAAAAGAAAAAGACAATCAATTTCTTATTTGAAATCAACTGTCTTTCCTATGTCTTATTTAATTTTTATGTGTTAAATGAGTGCCTTTCAGTTAACACCCTGTTAAAAGCGGTTTTGCCTTGTAAATACAGCGTTTTCCGCTTAGTAGTGTATATTGTCTCTTGTTTTTTGTGCCCCCCTTGTTAGATAACGGGGGCTTACTGTTCGCTCGCAAGCTCGCTCAACCGTCGAAGTGAACCAGCCACTTAAAAACGGCGGAAAAATCTAAGAGATTTTCCCACCGTCGTGTCTGGATCACTCCGCCTGTTATGTTTTTTCGCTTTAGCTTTTAACCCCAAGCATATTATACCTCTAATGCACGAATTAGATTTACCATTTCAATAGCTCCCTGTGCACATTCAGAGCCTTTATTTCCTGCCTTACTGCCAGCTCGTTCTATCGCCTGTTCAATCGTATCTGTCGTAAGAACACCAAACATAACTGGTGTTTCAGTATTTAAACTGATTTGAGCAATTCCTTTTGATACCTCGCTACACACATAATCATAATGGCTTGTACTACCTCGAATAACTGCTCCCAAGCAGATAATTGCATCATATTTTTTACTTTTTACCATTTTAGACGCTATCATAGGTATTTCAAATGCTCCCGGAACCCAAGCTACCTCTATGTCCTTTTCATTAACATTTTCTCTTTTCAAATTATCTAATGCACCTGCTAATAGCTTAGAAGTTATAAATTCATTAAACCTTGCTACAACAATACCAATTTTTATATTTTCTGCTACTAAATTTCCTTCAAAAGTGTTCATCTATTTTTCCTCCATATTCAAAATGTGTCCCATTCGGTCTTTCTTTGTCTTTAAATAAAAACTATCATAAGGATTTGCTTTTATTTCAATCGGTACTCTGCTTGAAATTTGCATTCCATAATCTTCTAACTGATAAACTTTATCTGGATTATTTGTAAGTAAATGCAATGATTTTATTCCCAAATCTCTTAAAATCTGTGCTCCAATATAATATTCTCTTAAATCGCCTTGAAATCCTAGTGCAAGGTTGGCGTCAAGTGTGTCCATACCCTTATCCTGTAAATGATAGGCTTTTAGTTTATTGACAAGCCCGATACCTCGTCCCTCTTGTCGCATATAAAGCAATACGCCAGAACCATTTTCTGCAATCATTTTCATTGCTCTATCTAACTGCTGTCCACAATCACAGCGTAAAGAGCCAAAGACATCTCCTGTTAAACACTCTGAGTGGACACGACATAGCACATCATTTCCACTATTTAACTCTCCCATAACCAATGCAACATGATGTTCGCCATTCAATTTATTGATATAACAATGTGCTTTGAAATCCCCGTATTTTGTAGGCATTTCTACAACTGAAACACATTCTACAAGCATGTCATATACTTTTCTGTATTCCTGTAATTCTTTAATTGTGAGGGTTGGTATATGGTGTATTTGGGAAAATTGAATTAAATCAGATGTTCTCATCATTTTCCCGTTTTCATTCATAATTTCGCAACATAAGCCACATTCTTTTAATCCTGCCAACCTCAATAAGTCAATCGTTGCTTCCGTATGTCCGTTTCTTTCTAAAACACCTCCGTTCTTTGCAATCAGAGGAAACATGTGCCCCGGTCTACGGAAATCAAAGGGATTTATATCCTCAACCACACACATACGAGCTGTCAATCCTCTTTCCTCGGCAGAAATACCTGTTGTGGTATCCTTATAATCAATAGAAACTGTAAAAGCAGTTTCATGGTTATCTGTATTATTTTCAACCATAGGGGAAAGCATAAGCCTGTTAGCCAGACTTTCACTCATAGGCATACAGATTAAACCTTTTGCATAAGTCGCCATAAAATTTACATTTTCTGTTGTAGCAAATTGTGCCGAGCAAATTAAATCCCCCTCATTTTCTCTCTCTTTATCGTCCATAACTAAAACTAGTTTTCCCTCTTGTAACGCCTGCAAAGCCTCTTTTATTTTTTTATATTTCATAATTCCTTTATCCTTTCTGCTAAAATCCGTATCGGCATAACAATTCTTTCGACAACTCTGTTTCATTGCTGTTGCCCATGAATTTCTTCACATATTTCCCCAATATATCATTTTCAATGTTTACCATATCCCCGATTTGTTTATTCTTTAGAATTGTTTGTTCCAAAGTATGAGGGATAACGGATACTGAAAAATCTGCTTTCGATACTTTTGCAACAGTAAGACTAATACCATCAATAGTAACCGAACCTTTTTCAACAATTAGATTTAAGATTTCTCTTTGCGTATTGATTTGATACCACACCGCATTTTTGTCTCTACGCACAGACGATATTCTGCCTGTCCCGTCAATATGCCCCGTAACAATGTGACCGCCCAATCTGCCATTCATATGCATGGCTCTTTCTAAATTCACAAGGCTTCCATGTTTTAACAGGTTAAGAGCCGTTCTGTTCCATGTTTCATTCATCACATCCACTATAAAAGATTGTCGTGTGAAACAAGTAACTGTAAGGCAGATACCATTGACTGCTATGCTGTCGCCTAAATGTATATCCTCTAATATTTTTGAAGATTTAATGGATAGTTTACAGTTATAAGTATCTTTCTGTATTCTTTCTACTTTACCGATTTCTTCTATTATTCCTGTAAACATGGATAAATCACTTCACTTTCTATGAGATAATCGTTTCCCACTTGAGAAAAAGCATATGGTTTGAGCATAATGGCGTCTTTAGGAAAAACAACACCTTGACCACTTACAGGGCTTTTTCCACTACCCCCAAATATTTTAGGTGCTATATAAGTTTGTACCTCATCAACAATCTGTTGCTCAAGAGCACTCCAATTCAACGCACTTCCACCCTCTAAAAGCAGACTGTCTATCTGCATATTTCCTAAACATTGCATTAAATTCATTAAGTCAATATGATTACCTTTTTTCTTCGTATAAATAATTTCACAACCACATTTTCTGTAAAGAGCAATTTTACTTTCATCAATAGAAGAAGTAGCGATATATGTTTTAATGTCATTCGCTGTTTGGATAATTTTTGATGTAATGGGTGTTCTTAAATCTGTATCGCATACGATACGAATAGGATTTTTCCCGTTTTCTAATCGGCATGTCAGTAAAGGGTTATCTTGAATAACGGTATTTACTCCTACCATGATTGCAGTAACCTTATGTCTGAATTGATGCACTTGTTTTCTCGCTTTTTCGCCACTTATCCATTTTGATTGATTTGTATAAGTTGCTATTTTCCCGTCCATTGTCATTGCATATTTCATAAAAACATACGGAATACGCTTTGTAATATACTTCCTAAATACTTTGATTAACTGTTGACATTCTATTTCTAAAATGCCTACATCAACTTGAATGTTATTTTCCTCAAGTTGCTTTACACCTTTTCCAGACACAATCGGATTACAGTCTAAAGTTCCAACGACTACCCTTGCAATACCACTTTTAATAATTGTTTCTGTGCAAGGTGGTGTCTTACCATAGTGACAGCATGGTTCAAGTGTTACATAAAGCGTTGCTCCTACAGGTGACTCTCTGCAATTTTTTAGTGCATTTCTCTCTGCATGTAATCCACCAAAAACTTCATGGTATCCCTGTCCTATAAGCCGATTATTTTTTACAATTACTGCTCCAACCATAGGATTAGGATTGACATAGCCAGCACCCTTTTTTGCCAGTTCTATTGCTATTTTCATGTATTCTATATCGCTCATTTTTACACCTCCAAAAAAATACATGCCTTGAATAAAATCTATCCAAGACATGCAAAAGAGGATTTATGCGATTAAAAGAAAATGCTCTGAAACAATATAAAATCATTCCAGAGCACGCAAAAAAGCATAAACTTACTTTCATCTTCTTTCATCCAGACTATACTGTCGGCTTTGGAATTACACCAAATCATGCCTTTCGGCTCGTGGGCTGTACCACCGGTAGGGAATTACACCCTGCCCTGAAGATAGTTATTCAATTACGGATAATTATAATATTTGATATTATTTCTGTCAATAAAAAGTTTTTCTCTTGCTTATCCAAAATACACTTCCAAAATACAATAATTTGCAAGCAGGTAAACACAGGTTATTTCTTAATATCCTTTTGTTTGGGAAACTTCCGTCTCCCATTTGGAAATGGTCTGCCTGCTCACTCCCAGCTTTTCTGCGACCTCCTCCTGGGAAAGCCCGCACTTTTTCCTGGCATGAAATAAACTGTTTCCTAATCTCATCATTATCACCTCTTCTGTTTTGATAAGAAAAGTATACCGACAGGCCGCCTGGAAATCTACCAACCGCACCTTGCAATTATGCACGTTTTCTTAACATGCCGCGAACAGCACTATTCAACAAACGAATGGCTTAAAATATAAAATTCTTCCTGGCTCGGCTGTTTTCTTTTCTCCATTTTTTCCAGGCCGTCATCATACCGGCAGGCCGCCTCCTCGCTGACTGCCATCACCGGGCTGTCAGAATATGTCCACTTCCTCATATCCAGCGCCCCCGGCACAAGCTCCTTCACCATCATCGCCGCCGGATATTTCCCTGTCTCCACACAGATATTGTATTTCCGGCAGCTCCTAAATCCCCGTCCAACATAATTGGAAGGGTTTCCAAAGATAACGATAACCTCATAGCCAAGCTCCCTCGCCCGTTTAAAAGAATGTTCCATAAGCATTTTCCCGTACCCCTTCCTCTGATACTCCGGGAGAATACTTACCGGCCCGAAGGTCAGGATGCTTTTCTCTTCCCCCTGTTCATCGGCCAGCCTTGACTTTGTATACATGATATTTCCGATTACCCGTCCGTCAAGCTCCGCCACGAAATCCAGCTCAGGGATAAAATCCTCATGCCCCCGCATAATATGAACAAGATAATGCTCTACGCACCCCGGCATGTACATATTATAAAATGCTTTCCTGGTTATCTCTTCAACAATCTGATAATCTCTTTCTTCTTCATTTCGAATCTGAAACATACTAAAAAACTCCTTTTTCACCTTAAAATATTCGATCGTTTCCGCACCTTAAAGTGGCATAAGAATTATTTTTCCGGAGAAACTATTCAAACCATGCCACCGCCCGAATCGGCGACCCATCGCAGTTCTCCAGTTTCAAAGGATAACAACTGAACCAGAAAAGCTCATTTCCGCACAATTCCAGATTTTTAAGATTTTCAATATTCACGATATCGCATGCCTGAAACAGTTTCTTATGCCTTGTCAGGTTAATATCTGCAATGGGATCCAAACCAATTACATCAAAACCGATGCCTTTATAATTTCCCCGTATAATATAGTCCAGGACTTCTTCATCAATACAGGGATAGTCGCCAAAATACCCTGCCGTTCCCCAGCGTTTATCCCACCCCAGATTAAAGAGCAGAAAATCCGCTACATCTGCTTTAGCGCCGTATTTTCTGATATCATCCATAGTTATATCCTGGCCTTCCTTAAGCGCCCGGCAGTCAATCACAAGAGCTTTCCCGATAAACTGCTCCGCCGGAAACTGATCCAGCGTCGTCCTGCCTGCAAATAAATGTGCAGGCGGATCCATGTGCGTTCCGGTGTGAGTGTACATCTGCAGGAGGGTTTCCTTAAAACCATCCTTTTCATAGCTGTTTGCCGGAATAAGTTTTGGCGTGTCCGTTCCTGGATAAACCGGCATGTCTTCCTTAATTGTGTGAGTTAAGTCTATGACTTTCATGATTTTAATCTCCTTTTTCAGTACAATAAATTTCTCTTACAGCGTCAGTCAATTGCCTTTACCCCTTCTTCATACAATTTTTTAAGGTTTTCAAGCATATTATTCAATATTTCCGGAGAATGCCCTTCCCAATTGATTACTTCGGCAACGATTTTTAACGGATGTTTCGATCTGTAAGATTTTGTCAGGTTTCCAGGGAATTTCTTATCTGTAACATTGGGATCGTCTTCAAAATCTCCTGTTGGCTCAACAACATATATTCTCTCCTTGCCAGCTCCCTCTGCCAGTTCCGCCCCCCCCCCAATTGCCGCATCCCCAAGATTTTTCAATCAGAAAGTCAGACAACATTCTCACCTAAGATTATTTTAGGCATGGTAGTTAGACACCGATTCCAGCGTCTATAAAATTTTTCTACACCAAGCTTAGATACTCTTGCGTGTGTTTCTTCGTTCTCCAACACCCAATATAAGACATACGTCACCTTGCCTACATTTCTTGTAAGGCGTACAGGTAATTCACCATCCTTAACAGCATTAAAGTCCTTTTGCCGATGGGTACGTTTTATATAATGTACATCTATGACTCCGTCTTGCTGCAAATAAAATTCAGCCACTTCTTTCATCAGCTCTTCAATTTCATCCAGTTTCGTCAGTTTTGCCTCATATATACATATTTCATTAAACATAAAATGCCTCCTCAAATACGCAAATCTGCGTTTCCCAACAAGGCATCCGTAATACTTTCCACATCATAATCCGGCGCATATTGTTTTGCCGCATTACAAATGTCCTGTATCACGCCCTCTTCCTCCTCCAGCATATCCGCAATATCTACTGCGTTCATACCTTTGGTAAGTTTCCTGCATACCTGATTCACCAGGGTCATCAGGCGGCCTTCTTCCTTGCCTTCTTCCCGTTCATAATATTTCTCTTCCCATGCCTGCATATACTTCACCCCAATCTCTTCGTTAAGCTTTACCTTACAGACCTGATTATGTATGCGCTTTACCCTCTCGCTCTTTATCTCTTTCGCTGCCTCGTCGGTAGAATCCTCCACATAATTCAGGAATTCTATAATCTCTTCCCGCACCTCATCTGCATTTTTCCCTTTTGTGTTGAGGAATATTTTTACCGTTCCGTCCAGAAGGCTGCACTCAGGCACTTCCCTGCATCTGTTTTCAAATGTGTAGGCATATTTCCCATACCCAAATAAATCAAAAGTCATAATCATAATGACATACGACTGGTTCAAACAGGTATAATCCGGAATTTCCGGCTCCAGCAGGCTCGTGTCAATCAGCGACTGGTAATACCTGCTCCGTTTTGCCAGATCTGCCATTCTCTTGTTCTGCATCTCTGTGTTATAGATGCTTTCCTCTTCATCCATCGCAAATACATCCATCCGCACAGAGCGAATCAAAGGCGACACCCTGAGCTCTTTCTCCGTCTGCGGCTGGTCCAAAAGGGGAATCTCTTTTCCAAAGATGGTCCCCAGTACATCCTGATAAGTCTCTTTGTCCTCCATCACTTCGTCAAACAGGAAACGTTCTGTAAGGTTTAAATCCTTTAATGGTACAATATTCTGTTTTTTCTTCATGTATCTTCTCCTAAGTCTATCACACGCAAAGTAAAATTAATAGCATCTCTTTTCTGATGAATTAAAAAATAACAGCGCCGCAATCATAGGCACCACTCCCTCGTCTGTCTATTTTAAATATGTTGGATTTTCCGGCGAAATGCCGTTTGTCTGATACTTTTTAGAATTTTGATTCCTGCATTTATAATATCACTGTTCATGTGGATTTACAACAGCAAATGCAAAATGCAGCTAAAACATAGCAAATAATATTGCTCACACAGGACTTTGCATTTACTGCAAAGTCCGTAAAAAAGTGGTTCACAGCGCCTCTTCCTTCCGGCAAAGCACGATCCCCGCCAGCAAAACTACCGGAAAAATTACCCCCGCCAGTATCCCCATCTTAAGGTTATCTTCCAGCGCGCCGGACACAAGCCCGACAACGGTAGGGCCTCCGGAGCACCCGATATCTCCGCCCAAAGCCAGCAGCGCGAACATGGCCGTTCCGCCTTTCGGCAGAGCAGCCGCCGCCTTGCTGAATGTTCCCGGCCACATAATGCCAACCGACAGGCCGCAGACCGCACAGGCAATCAGAGACATCTGCGGAACCGGAAACAACGATATCCCCAGATATGACAAAATGCACAGGCTGCTGCTGCAAACCATAAACCGATCCAGATTAATCCGCTCACCGCATTTCCCGTAGAATGCCCTGGACGCCCCCATCAGCACTGCGAATGCCATAGGGCCAGCCAGATCGCCTGCCGTCTTGGAGATGCCAAGCCCCTTTTCCGCAAACGTGGAAGCCCACTGGCTCACTGCCTGTTCACTGGCTCCTGCACAAATCATCATCACCAGCAGTATCCAGAATATCCTGATGCCAAATAGCTCTCTCACCTTAAAGCCTGTTTCCCCGTCTTCCAACAAAGATGCCATGGGAACTTTTATAAATACCGCCGCATTGGCAAGAGGGATTACTGCCCATATTAATGCCAGCATCTTCCAGTTTTCCGTGCCTGCTGCCTGAAAAAACAGCGTGGAAAGAAGCACTACGCCAACATGCCCCCAACAGTAAAAAGAGTGCAGCATGCTCATTGCCATCTCCTTATTATCCGAAGGACATGCCTCCACTACCGGGCTTACCACAACTTCTAAAAGCCCTCCTCCGGCAGCATAGATCATCACCGCAATAAGAATTCCCGCAAAAGGAGTGTCTAAAAGCTCTGGGAGAACCGTCAGGAGAATCAGTCCTGCCGCTGACAGGATATGAGCCACAATCATTGACACGCGGTAACCTGCTTTGTCTACAAATCTCACTGAAACAAGATCTACCAAAAGCTGCATCCCAAAATTCAGCGTCACTAACAGAGTAATCTGTGAAAGCGGGATATGGTAAGTTCTCTGGAATGTCAAAAATAATAGCGGCACAAAGTTATTTACAATCGCCTGCACGATATATCCCACAAAGCAGGCGGCAACTGTTTTGTTATATTGATTTTTCATTTTCCGAAACTCCTTCCTATACGCCGTTTATTCATATATCAGATACCGTGCCGGAAAATCATCCCTCCATCCCCTGCGCGCCGACCGTCTCAAGTATGTCCAGCGACTTAAACCTCTTCCCCACGTACCTTTCCATGTACTCTCCCACAACTTTTGCCAGTTCTTCAAGCACTTCTTCTTTCACAACAAAAGTATACAGCTTTTCCACAGGCGTCGCGATGATAAACTGCAAGGTGTAAAGCGTTGACGGCAGGAGTTTCTTCCCGTCGCTGGCCCTCCCGCCGCAAGCGCTGCACACAAGCCCCCCTCTTTTCACGCTGAACACTTTCTCTCTCTGCGTATCCCCGCAGCAAATGCAGGAAAATACCTGGGGTCCTTCCCCGTTGACGCTGACTGCCTTAAGCTCATAGATATGGCGGATAAGGCGGTTGGGAACATTAGGATTCACAAGAGCCCGGAGCGTCTGGTAAAGAAGTTTCAAAAGCTCCGTCTCATCATTTGCCTCTCTTGCATAGTAATTCGCCAATTCCAGAAAATAAAAGCCGTAATACGCCCCTTCGATGTCCATCCGGAGTTCTTCGAAATAATTGGAAACAGAGGCCGACATCAGCGTGTAAGATGTCCGCCCCTCATAGACTTCAAATGTTCCGAACGTAAACGGGCTGGTAACGCCCACAAGAGCGCTGTTCGGCTTTCTCGCCCCCCTTGCAAAGGCAGAGATTTTTCCCCTCTCCCTTGTCAGCAGCACAACCC
The DNA here is from genome assembly GCA_910578455.1 of uncultured Dorea sp. Lineage (GTDB taxonomy): Bacteria > Bacillota > Clostridia > Lachnospirales > Lachnospiraceae > MD308. The sequence continues at coordinate 46,179 of CAJTQA010000013.1, read as the reverse complement.
TTCTGTCATATTCGCCAATCGGCGCCGATGCAATGACTATCCCAGTCAATGTAATCCGATTCACTGTCTGCATCCCTTTCATAGCATTTCATAATCTGCCCGCAGATTGAAATCCCCCTGTAGTTCAGATAATCCGTTATTTTTCCCGTCTCTGCAAAACGGTTCCAGTACAGTTCTTCCATGTTATCACCTCATCTTATGATGCAGGGCCGATTGCTCCTAACCCATGCTTTTAAGATTAGATTCCCCCATGTAAGGTCTGTTCTATTCGTCTTCCCGATATCCAAAATTTTTCATCAGGTATTCGCTGTCGCGCCAGTCTTTCTTCACTTTTACCCAGAGCTTAAGATTTATCTGGCATTCCAGCATTTTTTCAATCTCAAAGCGCGCCGTGCTGCCGATCTTTTTCAACATATTTCCTTGTTTTCCAATAATTATCCCCTTGTGGGAATCCCGCTCGCATATTATAGTAGCATCAATATGCATTACTTTTTTTTTCTTCTTCATCTGGTCGATGGCAACGGCAATTCCGTGGGGAATCTCCTCATTTAAGGCATGCAGGGCCTTTTCCCTGATAAGCTCCGCCACTATCTGCCGCTCCGGCTGGTCTGTCACGGTATCCTCGTCATAAAACTGAGGGCCGTAAGGAAGGTATTTCATGACTGCCCCCACAAGCTCCTGGGTATTGTCTCCGTTTCTGGCAGAGACAGGAACAATCTCTGCAAAATCATAAATATCCTTATAGGCTGTTATTGCCGACACCACTTCTTCTTTTTTAACACTGTCTGTTTTGTTGATCACGAGGATTACCGGCGTGCTTACTTTTTTCAGCTGCTTTGCGATATGCTGCTCCCCGGCTCCGATGAATGTGGAAGGCTCCACCAGCCAGAGAACCACATCCACCTCATTCAGTGTGCGCTCCGCAATGTTTACCATATACTCGCCAAGTTTATTTTTTGCCTTGTGTATCCCCGGCGTATCCACAAACACAATCTGCCCTTCCTCCATTGTAAGCACCGTCTGGATGCGGTTCCTCGTTGTCTGAGGCTTATTAGACGTAATCGCGATCTTCTGCCCGATCAGATGGTTCATCAGTGTTGATTTTCCCACGTTGGGCCTCCCGATGAGTGTGACAAAGCCTGATTTATAATCCTTTTTCATTCTCTCTCCTTCTCTATATTAGAATCCCGTCACGGTTTCAAAAACTTCACGGTTTTCTTCTATCTTATCTTCCCCGCCGATAACGCAGACCTGGTCTGCTTTTAACACTGCCTCTGCCACGCGGTGGAGGGCGCGGATGTCATCCTGGGTCGCATCCAGTATCTGGTTCCTCTCCTCCCGGATCATCTCCCCGCTCACCTTGTTCATATACAGGCACATGGAACGCTCGCCTTTCGCAACCGGCGTCATAGGCTGGTCGATGCCGCTCATCGTTCCGATAATATATTTCGTCATGTCGCGTTCGCTTACCGTGAAATTCTTAAGGTAGTCTACCACTCCGTCGTAGATTTCCAGCGTACGCTTCAAGTTCGGATCCCGGTAGGACACAAAGTACCCTTCCCCTATCCTGTTAAAGCTGCTCATGCACCCGTATGCCCCGCCTTTTACACGGATATTCTGCCACAGGTAGTCATAGCTTAAGATTACTTTCAATATTTGCAGCGCCCCGGTGTAAGATGCGCCGTTGTCAATAAAATTGCCTGTCTTTGCCACATACTGGACTTTTGACGCTGTCTTAAAGCCCTCATTTTTTTTCTCGCAGTGGATAATGCATCTTGTGTCCTCAGCCTTTCCGTCAAAAAGGCTGTCTTTCAGGGTTCCGATCATCTCTTCCATTCCCTCAAGACCTTGTCTTGACGCCGTATAGCTCACCATCATCCGGTCTGCCCTGAAGATCCTCCTGGCAAGCTCTGAAAGTTTCTGCGTCAGATGCTCCTTTTCCTCTTCATAATGCCCTTCTATATGCGCCACTGTCTCATAGAATGCAATACCGCTTGTCATGTCCTTAAGCTTTGCGGCAGGCGATGCGTAGGACTGCGCCCTCAGCGCCGCCGTCGTATGCCCGGAGGACTGGAACTTCATAAGCAGCCTGGATTTCAGCATCGCTAAAATCTCTTTTATCCTCTTTTCATCGTCAAGCTTTGACGCTGTCAGTATCTCCCGCATCATATCAAATGCAACCGGAAGCTTTCCGTAGAGCGCCTTCCCTTTTATCTCAAAAGTTGCCTTAAATGCTTTTTCCCGGATATTCGTCACATCATTGTAAAGCTCAAGAGACGTTCCCACCCCGCCGGTATGGACGTTTATCTCATTAAACAGTTCGCCGTATCCAAAATGCTCCGTATCAATGATGCCAAGCACAGACTGCAGGATTCCTGCATACGGCAGTTCCTCCTCTCCGACGCACGACATATCAAAAAGCACGTCCGCATAGCCGATTCCATTTGTCTCAATCTCGTGGAAAATCACTGGAATCCCCGCAATCGTAAGCTCCTCATTTATAATCGGTTCAATCTCCCTGGAAATGTCCTCACGGTTCAGCACCGGGATCTTTTCCAGATCTTCCTTGCTCTCCGGCGCAGACTGATATTCTTCCAGAATTTTTGTACGCCTTACCAGCTCCTCAAGCTCTGTTTCTGAAAGTCCTGCCTTATGCTCCTCGAGCTCTTTCTCAAGCTCCGCCTCCATCCGGGCGGTGCGTCCTTTTTCCGGTTTCACGATCACAATTGCGCCGTGCGGATTGTCCAAAAGATAAGTCTGGATCAGTTCTTCATAGTATCTTGTGCCGACCTTCGATTTCAAATATTCAAATGTATCAAGAGCCTCCACATGCATAAACGGCTCCATGTCATCATAAAGCCAGCTGTCGAGAATCTGAAGACCGTACATCAGCCCCTTTGGATAGCTGCCAAAATCAGCCTCTCGGTACCGAAATTCATGATAGTTTATGCCCGCCTCAAGAGCTTTCTTATCAATGCCGTCTTTCACAATCCCTGAAAGCACAGATTCTATCAGGCGGATAAACTCTTCCTTCTGCTCCTCGTTGGCATTTTTCGCCACAACAGAAAATATGGGCTGGTAAATCCCGTTGTCATAGGAGCCCATGATATCTTTTCCTATCCCGGCATCTGTAAGAGCTTTTTTAAGAGGAGCTCCCGGAGCGGAAAGCAGCGCGTAATCCAGTATCTGGAACGCAAGGTAAAGCTCCTTGTCAAGGCTTGTGCCAATGACTTTATTATAGGAAAGGAACGTATTGTCTTCCTCCGGCTCATCGCTTGCAATAGAGTAGGCAATAGTATTCTCCTTCATCTCACGGAACGGTTCCTGAAAACGGATTTCGGAATCTATCTCCATCTTGTCAAAGGAGGATAAATATTCCCTGTCAAGCCAGTTCAGCTTTTCCTCAATATCCATATCGCCGTACAGATAGATGTAGCTGTTGGACGGATGGTAGAACCTGCGGTGGAATTCAAGGAACTGCGCGTAGGTAAGCTCCGGGATTACTGCCGGATCCCCGCCGGATTCGTTGGCATAAGAAGTGTCCGGGAAAAGCGTATTTAAGACAACCCTGTCAAGCACTCCCTCGGGGGAGGAAAACGCCCCCTTCATCTCATTGTACACAACGCCGTTGTAAGACAGCTTATCCTCCGCAGAGTCAAGCTGGTAGCCCCATCCCTCCTGCCTGAAGATTTCCTCGTGCCTGTAGATATTCGGATAAAGCACCGCATCCATATAGACGTGCATCAGGTTCTGGAAGTCCTTGTCATTCACGCTTGCCACCGGATATACGGTTTTGTCCGGATAGGTCATGGCATTTAAAAATGTGTTGAGAGATCCCTTCACCAGCTCTACAAACGGATCCTTTGCCGGGAAGTTCTTTGAGCCGCATAACACGGAATGCTCCAATATATGCGGAACTCCTGTGCTGTCAGCAGGCGGCGTGCGGAATCCGATGCTGAATACCTTATTGTTATCATTGTTTTTTATATATAGGACTCTCGCCCCGCTCTTTTTATGCTTTAACAGATAGCCTTTTGACTTAATGCCTTCCAATGTTTCTTCTCTGACCAACTCATAACTTTTTGCATCTCTGATACTCATGTTTATTTATTCTTCCTTTCTGCTGCAATCTGTTTTACCGACCTTACCGGCCGCTCTTTTCTTTTTTCCTGTACAGATGCTCCGCCTTGCGCGCCGGTGACGACGGCAGCCCCATCTGTTCCCTGTATGCGGCGACAGTCCTCCTCGACACGGACATCCCCCGCTCTTTTAAAAGTTTCTCTATCCGGCTGTCGCTGAAGGGGTGCTCCCTGTCCTCTTTTGCTATCATTCGGGCAATCACCGCACGGATATGAGCCGTGCTGACTGATCCCCCCTCTGTCGGGATTCCTCCACCGAAAAAGTATTTCAGCGGGTACGTTCCCCATTTTGTCTGGATATATTTCCCTTTCACTGCACGGCTTATAGTAGAGATATTCACCCCCATCTCCTCCGCCACGTGCTTAAGTGTCAAAGGCCGGATTTCCGGCGGTCCTGCCAGCAGAAACTCTCTTTGCTCTTTAAAGATTGCTCCCGTCACTGCAAGCAGCGTATCCTGTCTTTTCTCAACACAGCTTTTCAGCCACTTTGCCCGTTCATAACGCTCCCGGACATACCGCCTCGTTTCCTCATCCGCGCCTGTTTTCAGCAGTTCCACATAATCACTGTTAAAATGTATTTCCGGCAGATAGGCCTGGTTGAGGACGACGTCATAGCAATCCTCATATGTGACCAGCGCAAGATCCGCGATGATATATCTTGTTCCGTTCACCGGCTCCCTGCTCCTTAAAGGCTTTGGGTTCAGACTTCGGATAATCTCCCCTGCTTTCTTTATCTGCTCCTGGGTTTTTCCAAGGCTCTTTCCAATCTTATCCAATTTTCCCTTTGAAAAATCATCCAGATATTTTTCAACAATCTCTTTTGCAGTCGTTTCCCATGGATATTCCGACTCAAGCTGCATCAGCAGGCACTCCTCAAGCCCTGCCGCGCCGATGCCTTTAGGCTCCAGTTTCTTTACAGTTTCAAGCGCCTTTTTTACATTGTTAACACTCGTTTTCAGAACCGCGGCGCTCTCTTTCACATTGTCGGCAAAATACCCTCTCTCATCGAGGCTCTCGATAATATATTCTGCTGCCCTGCGTACCTCCGACGGAAGCCGGTATTCAGACAGCTGAAAATAAAGGTCTCTGTTGGGAGATTCCCTGTCCGCAATCTCCTGCCCTCTCTCTTCCTCCTCCGAAAGCCTCCTCTCTATATGCACGGCAGCCAGGCTTTCACCCTGCCACGATGCCGGCGCCTCAGACAATTCGATAATCGGGTTTTCCATGGACTGCTCCGTGATAAATTCCCCAAGCTCTGTATTGTCCATCGCCAATATCTCAAGGCACTGCTGCATATGGGCAGACAGTGTTATCTTCTGTTTTACCTGTGTCTTTAGTTCCATCTTTTTCTCCTTGTACTTTCTTATTCTATACAATTTTTCCGATCTCTACAAGCGATATGGGAAACTTTCTTGTGCAGAGGATGCTTTTTCGTTATAATGATGATAAATCTCATAAAAGGAGCCAATCCATGCCGAACGCAAAAAAAGAAACATTAAAAAAACAATTCCATCTTGAGACAAAAAGCCCTTTATTCCGTCAGGCGCTTGACTTCTGCGAGCGTGTCGCCGACTCTCAGGCCAACGTCCTCCTGACCGGGGAATCCGGCTGCGGCAAAGAGATTGCCTCCCGATACATCCACGCCTGCGGCAAAAGGAGCAGCCAGAACTTTGTGGCCGTCAACTGCAGCGCATTTACAGAAACTCTTTTAGAGTCCGAGCTATTCGGCCATGAGCAGGGTTCTTTTACCGGAGCATCCAAAACCCACACCGGGAAATTCGAGCTTTCCAACCACGGAACTCTCTTTCTAGACGAGATCGGCGACTTATCCCTCACCACCCAGATCAAGCTCCTGCGCGCTTTGGAGACAAAGCAGATTGAGCGCATCGGCAGCAACACAAAACGGGAGATTGACTTTCAGCTAATCACCGCCACCAACCAGGATCTTCCTGAAAAAATACGGAACCGGGAATTCCGGGAAGATTTTTTCTACCGTATAAGCACCATCGTCATCAAGATCCCTGCCCTTCGCCAGCGAAAGGAAGACCTGCCGGAACTTATCAGTTTCTTTTTCAAAAAGATTCAGAAGGAAAATAATATCACTATCCGCGGGCTGGAGAGCGCAGTAAAAGATTTTCTCTTTTCCTATGATTATCCGGGAAATATCCGGGAGCTGAGAAACATCATCGAGCGGATGGTCATCCTCTCCAAAGACGGCGTCGTGACCGAAGAGGCTCTCCCTACCCTTTACAATATCGGCGCCGCACCGGAAGAACATGCCTCAGACGCTTTCTCCACCATCATCCCATGGAAGGAATACAAGCGCAAAAGCGAGAGCGAATATCTAATCTATGTCCTAAAGCAACTTAACGGAAACGTAGCCGAGGCATCCCGAAGGCTGGGAATAAGCTCCCGCCAGATTTTTAATAAGATACAGGAATATAATTTGAGGTGAAGAAAATGATAAATTTCGCAATCTGCGACGACGAGCCGCATATGGCAGAAGAAATCGCGGAAAAGCTTTGTCTGTATATGAAAGAAAAACAGTCTGTTTCCTTTCACATTGATACCTTTCCAGACGGCTCCTCCCTTCTTAACAGCAGCAGGGATTTTGACCTGATCTTTCTGGACATCCAGATGAATGAGCCAGACGGCATGGAAACTGCCAGAATACTGCGGGAGCGGAACTACCGCGGCCTGGTCGTCTTCGTGACTGTCTTAAAAGAATGTGTTTTTGATGCCTTTGAAGTGCAGCCTTTCGATTATCTGCTAAAGCCTTTGGACGACGGACATTTCCGGCGGACGATGGACAGAGCCATGGAGTCTCTAAAGCAGCAGGAAAACAACCGTATCGTCATAAAGAAAGGCTGTTCCTGCGAAGTCATACGCCTGTCCGACATCGAATACTGCGAAGTGCAGGGCCGGAAAATCTACATCCACCAAAGGGGCGGCAGGGTCGCCGACTGCTATGAAAAGCTTGATACCTTCGCCGGCCGTCTGGACAGCCGCTTTTTCAGATGCCATAGAAGTTTTATCGTCAATCTGGGGTTCATCAGCGGATGCGCCGACGGACAGATCACCCTGTCATCAGGCGGGAAGATCCCCGTCTCCAGGCTGCGGGAGCGGGATCTGCGCCAGGCACTTCTGCAATTCATGAAAGAAAGAAGGTGCTGATATGGATTATTTTACACTATTCCTCAATGGATTCTGCCTTGCAATGCAGGGTGGGATGCACTTTATGTTCGTCAGCCGTCTCACCGGGAAAACAGTGAAAATCCGGCACATCGCCTTATACCTGTCTCTCCTTGCCGCCTTTGAATGGATTGCCGGAAAGGTTTCCCTCCCCTGGATTACCGCTATCTTAGGAGAGCTTTTTATCCTGTACGCAGTCAGCCGTTTTTCCCTCAAGAATCAACGGATGCCATCTTTAACCGGAGCTGTTTTAGCCCTCTATATCTCGCAGCTTTCTTTTGGTATCGTCAATTCAGCAGAGTCAGTCCTCTTTCCATATCTGGTTGGGAAACCTTTCCTGTACGCGATAATCCTTCTGGCGACAGCCCTGTCACTTACCATCTGTGCCTGCTGCTGCATCGCTGCGTTAAGATCGCTTTCCCTGGAAGATGCAAAGCTTACGCCGGATAATGAGCCTTTTTTGTTTCCGGCATTTCTTCTCCCGGTGCTGTTCTTTTTTGCAGCGGAATTGTACATTATGCAGACCTCCTACACCAACACCGTATCCGTCGGTTCCTCCTTAACGCTTTCATTATCAGAGGCCGGAAAGCATATCTCACTGCTGGTTTTACAGGCTCTCGGGCTGGGGGCGCTGTTTTGCACGCTCTATGCCTATCGCCGCATCTGTCATGGGCTCCAGGCCCAGGCGGCATTTCGCTCCTTAGCCCAGGCAGCCAGGGCTCAGAAAACGTATGTTGCCGAGGCCAAAGCCCGCTATCAGCAGACAAAATCATTCCGCCATGACATCAAAAACCACCTGTCCGTATTAAACGGCCTGCTAACCAGCGGAAAGTCAGAAGAGGCGGCATCCTATCTGCAATCCCTTAGCATCGCCTCCGACTCCCTGTCCTTCCCCTTCCAGACCGGAAACTCCGCAGCGGATATCCTGCTCAGTGAAAAGCTGGCTCTTGCGGAGGCGGACGGCATCGCGACGGAAGTTTCCCTCGTCCTGCCGGACTCCTGGGGAATCGACGACTTCGACCTGTGTGTAATCTTCGCAAACGCCCTGGACAACGCCGTAAACGCCTGCAAAGCCTTTAACGGAGAAAAGTCCATACATGTCTCCGGCGCTCGTCAAGGTGATTTCTATATGCTGAAATTTAAAAACACCTGCCCGGAAAATTCCTTCCCAGACGGATTTCCCCCGGCAGGAACCGGCCTTTCCAATATCCGGACAGTCGCGGAAAAATATCACGGCGCTATGCTTGCCGAAAAATCCAAAGCTCAGTTCACCCTGAACGTGCTGCTTGACATTTCATTACATCCGGAAGACATTTCAGCGCAAAGAACTTGAAACTTTGCGCCGGGATGATAGTATGAAAGTGTAAACACGAAAATTAACTATATTGAGCAGACAGGAGGAACAGACAATGAGCATCATGATTTCTAATACAATCCGCAATTCGGCCCCTGACCCGGCGCAGACGCCCGCAGTAGCCGAAGGCACAAAAAAAGTAACCGGAACACAGGCCCCGGATGAGGCAGGACGCCTGGACAGCCCGAAAGAAAGCCATCCCCTGGCACCGGTGACGGATGAATATATACCGGAAGAAGAGAAAGAACCGACCGGGCGCTACTGGATGGAAACAGATGAAAACGGCAAATCCAAAATCCATTTCGACGATCCAAACCCGGACAGGACACAAAAAGAGGAGAAAGCAGACGCTCCGGCAAACGACAGGAAAACTGACAGCGGCAAAAAGCCCGAGACCTGCATCGCCAATAGCGACAAAGTAGACAGGGAGATTGAACGCCTGAAAAAGAAACTGGCAGAACTTGAGCAGCAGCTAAACACCGAGACCGACGAGCGCAAGATAAAACAGCTTGAATCAGAATTAGCACAGGTGCAAAACGAACTGCGCCAAAAAGACAACGACGCCTACCGCCGCCAGCATACACAGTTCACCTACTCATAATCTCAAAACACACAGCCGTCCGTCCGGTTTTGTCAGAGATATGGAAACCGGACGGACAGCGTCCCACTCTAAATCTTACTCAAACACCGTCTGCCCGCTCACCGGTGTCTCAAGCGCCCTCAGCCCTCTCTCCACCAGCTCACGCCGGATCTTTTTACTCTGCTCCGGCGATTTCATCGGGTCGCCCAGCGGATACGGAATCCCGATTGCCGGTACGATCCGGTTCGCCCCGATTGTCTTTGAGATCGGAACCACCGTACAGATATGCACCACCGGAATGCCCACACGCTCAATCTCCTTCACCATCGTTGCACCGCAACGCGTACAGGTGCCTCATGTGGAGGTGAGGATTACCGCGCCGATATTGTCTTCCTTAAGCTTTCCGACAAAATCCTCGCCGAATGCTTTCGCGTTTCCTGTGGCTGTTCCGGTTCCGGTGGTAGTGATAAAGTAGTCGGCAAGTTCTCCGATCACTCCTTCTTTTTCCATCTCCCGGAGCACGTCAAGGGGAATGACAAGATTTGGGTCTTCCGTGACAAATGCCCGGTCATAACCGCCGTGAACCGTCATAAAGTCCTTCTTATCCATCTTCTCCATCCCTGCAATACTGTAGATGCCGTACTTCGTCGCGCTGGATGACTCGATATGGTCGGGATTTCCCTGGGGAACGATGCCGCCGGATGTGACAATGGCAATCTTCGTATGCGCCATGTCCGTAACCGGAGCCGTCGGCTCTACCCGGTCAAACTTCGGCATCGGATATTCTGTCGGGCACTCTTCACCTTTACATTTCTTTACAAGCAGCTCGATAGCACGCTCAGAACCGCGCTTTTCTGCAAAATAATTCACCCGGATTCCTCTCTCCAGATATCCTTCGATGTCCGGCCCGAGGATTTCCTCGCCTTTCACCAGCTTTTCCCCGAGATTCTTAAAGACAGGAACCGCTTTTTTCATGCCTGCCGCAGAATTTTTCGTCTTTATCACGATCAGGTCCTTGCGGAACATGTCGACACCCGGGTTCTCCTCGTACATGCCTGTAAGCACCGGAATCCCAAGCTCTTTTTCCACTGCCTTGCAGATGGTTCCGCAGGCAACGCCGTAACGCCCCGCGTTAAACGCAGGCCCAGCGATAAAAAGATCCGGCTCATACGGCTTTATCATACCGATCAGCTCTGCTGCAGCATCTGAAAGGTTCTCTCCGAAATAATTGTCACCGCACACAACGGTGGCTGCAATCTCATATTCCTCCCCGAAAGCATCTGAAAGGGCAAGCCCGGGCCCCATGGCTCCCTCGTGAACCTCCGGCCTCATGCCTGCCGCCTCCTCGCCGCCGGCTCCGGAGAAAAAGTTATTGATATAATGTACGATTTTATACTTTGCCATTTTCATTTCCCCCTTCCTAATAAGTGCGAGCGGCCAGTTTGTTAAAGCCGTTTGCAATCGTTGATGCGATAATAATCTGCAGCTCCGCGTCAAAGCTGCCGTCCTCGTTCATGCAGCCTGCGTAGCCGCCAATCTGGCTCTCCACGTAATCCATAGTGCCAATCAGCCTATCCATAGGAGGGAAATGGACAATTAAGTTGCCCTGCCCGCAGGAAACCATCGTGTCTGCCTCCGGCACCGCGTCTGCCAGGGAGTAGGACTTTCCGTCCCGCCCGGGGAATTCATCCGTGATAATGACTACCTTCACGCCTGCCTGGGTAACTTTCTTGCAGTTCATCATCAAGTCCGTGTCCGGGTTGCCGTATCCTTCCTCCGTGATCAGCAAGCCGTCCAGCCCCATATATTCCGCAAGCTTTGCCACCATATCCGAGTGGCGTTCCTTATCTGCCAGGAACACATTTTCATTGGTGAGTATCACGCCTACAAAGTTCAGATCTTTCCCGTGATGCCGATACAGATCCTCGATCACCGGATTGTTCAGGTGATGGTACGTCGTCACCTTATCGCAGGGCGCCACGCAGTTTCCGCTGACGATGGCTCCGTCCATAATCTCTGTTGGATACATGACAGTGGGGATAAATTTCTTCGCATCCACGCCGTAGTAATAAGTATCGTGCAAAAGCCCCTGCGACTGCAGCATATGTATATACCCGATCTTCGGAAGGTCCGGATACTGTGCAATCTGCTGGAGGAGCGGTTTCGTCTCGTAGGTCACGATCTCATCCGGCGTAAGATTTCTGGCTGCCTCTGCAACGTAAACTGCCGTCTTAAGCCCCGCCATCCTGCCTGCCGCCTCGTAATCATGCGTCTCAAGCCCGTCTGCCGGCTCGATAACTACGCACACATTGTTTGTCTGGGAAAATGGCGTGTACTTCGCCGTAGGGCCGGACATATCGATGACGCCCTCCTGGAATCCCACGATTTTCCCGCAGGTAATGACCGTCGCTCCCACAAGCGCGTGAGTCCTTCCTTCGCCCACCTGTCCTACTTTGCCGATCACTCCCGGAAAAACGGCTCCGTTTCCCTCCACTTTCACTCTCGGCTCAATCACATCCTTTACCGGGGATATCCGCACAGACTCGCCGGGCCTTGCAAGCTCCACCCTCGCGCCTGTAAGCCGCTCATCTTCGAGGACAAGCTTTTCAATCTCTTCTTTACATACATACAATGTTCCATTCTCTACATAGGTCTTCTCTGCAAACTGGACATCCCGGATGTAAATCTTACCTAATTCCAATTTCATTGCTGCTGCACCTCCTGCTCTCGCGGCAGCGCATATGCGCTGCGCTATCTTCTGTTCATTATCGGGTTTGACATTGCACCTTCCATCAAAGATAAGTCGATGGTCCGAAAGTCTTCCTCCGTCTTTTCCGGCCATCTGGGAAGAGACCGGTTCTTAACGCCCTGCCGGGCGCAGTCCGCCTGCTCCGCCGGAACCTGTACTGCGGCATGCCCTGCGGATGTAAATTTGCGGTACGCCTCAATGCTCTCCTCGATCAGCCTAAGATCCCGGAAGTCCTCCGCTCCTTCGAGAGATTCCTCCGACAAGACAATTGATCTGAAGGGCGTCTGGTTTGGCTTGACGCTGCCTGCAAGGGGATGGGTCAGCAGAAAATATCCTCTGTGGATATAATCCCTCGCTGCCAGAAGGACATCCAGATAGCTCCACTCCTCCTTGTAGTCAACCTTAAGTTTCCCCTCCCATTTTTCCAGACATCTTACATTGTTTGTTACCATAATGTTTTTCAACTTAAGCCCTCCTTTTATGTCTCTTTGCCGCCATCTCTACGTCTGTCTTATCTCAGCCTCAGATGCTGCTCCCTTTACTCTATTAATACAGCAAAGTTCCTGCCAACTTTTCTTCTATTCCATACAGTTACACCATACTTATTGATTTTCTGCCATAAAATATTTTATTTATTTATTTTTTCGATTAATATTCTGTGATTCCGGAAATACTTCTAACAAAACACCTTTTTATTTTAGGAAATTTAATTCTCTAATGTGAAATTTTTTTCTTCCCATCAAAAAATAGATCCTAAAAAACGCCGCATGGCAAATCAATGCCAGCGGCGCCAAGACTATTTAAGATACAGCCGTCTTCTTCACCTGATTCAATGCTTCTGCAACTGCGGGTATCGATATAACAGCCAAGGTAATAAGCCCCTCCGCCAGCAGATAGCTGTAATTGTACGCAATCGGATAAATGCTCTTCAGCGACTGCGGGAAATTCTCCGGCATATAATCCATCCAGTAAAGATAACCTCCCAGAGAATGAAACGCTCCTCTTGCCAACACCGCTGCCGCATATCCCTTTGCCAGACCATGGGATTGTTTTGCGAAAAGCCCGGCAACTCCAAGCGCAGCAAATGCAAAAATATAATCACAGCAGACCTGAAAAAGAGAAAGCACAAACGGCTCCTGGATAAACTGAAGGATGCTGTATGCAAGCCCCACAAGGATTCCCGTCTTCACACCGTACCAATTTGCGACGAGAACGATGAAGAGCATGCTGCACAGCGTCACGCTCCCGCCCCAAGGCATACGAAAAATCTTGATGTAAGACGTCACAAAAGCAAGCGCAACCGCCATGGCGCAAAATACAAGCTGCCTCGTCGTCATCCTGTTTTTTTCAGAATTCTTCCCCGCAACAATGGCTGCAGCCAGAAACAGGAGAACCCCTGCCGCAATACACACTCCATAGCCGGCAGCGGTAAGTCCTCCCTCCGCATTAACCAGTAACTGAAACATAAAAATACCTCCTTCATCTTCGATTGAAGACAAAGGAGATTCAACATCTCTCATAACGCGTCCCTACGTTGGCATTATCCAAATCAGGTTATAGGTCTGGGCGGTGTCAGCCCACTCTCAGCCTGCTCCGTGCAAGCTCCCTTGTCATCAATCTTATGTAGTTTTACAAACATATCATAAAGCACGGCTCGGAAAATGTCAAGTTTTAAACCTATATTTATGCCTCTCCAACCCTCTATATAACTGTATTTTTGTACAGTGTACTCTAATACAACTTATGTTTCAATAGAGATGTACTTATAATTTTATGCATAGGAGAGGATTTTTATTATGACAATCTACATTGACCTTGAACGCATCCTGAAAGACAGAAAAGTCAGTAAAAACAAAGTCTGCGAGGCATGCCGCCTGCAACGCACTCAGCTTAATAATTACTGTAAGAGCAAAGTATCCCGCATTGACCTTGACATATTGGCACGGCTCTGCGCTTATCTGGACTGTACGCCAAATGATATTTTAAAATTACAGTAATAAGGCAGAAGGCAGGTATTTTTACCTGCCTTTTTTCGTCGTTCAACATCCGCTGATCTGCCGAAATCCATATCCATGGTCAAGCGGCCCGCTGCCCTTCCCAAGATCGAGCATCGCTGCCAATGCGCCTGAAATATACTCCTTGGCCCGCTCTACCGCCTCATCAAGGCAGTACCCTTTCGCGAGATTCGACGCTATGGCACTGGAAAGGGTACACCCCGTTCCATGGGTATTGGGGTTGTCAATCCGTTTTCCCAAGAACCATTTATAATCACCGTCACGGTATAGCAGGTCGTTGGCATCATTGAGCTGATGCCCGCCTTTCAGAAGCACCGCGCAGCAGTAGCCTTTACTGATCTTCTCAGCAGCCAGAATCATATCCTCCCGTGTCTTAACTTCCATTCCTGAGAGCGCCGCGGCCTCCGGGATATTCGGCGTCAGGATCGTAGCCAGGGGCAGGAGGCATTCTTTAAGCGTATCTACTGCCTCATCGCTTATCAGTTTCGAGCCGCTTGTGGCTGCCATTACCGGATCCACCACGATGTTCCCCGCACCGTATTCCTTCAGTTTTTCCGCTGTCTTTTCAATAAGCGCCCTGCCGGACACCATGCCGATCTTCACCGCATCAGGAAAAATATCCATGAATATATTGTCAAGCTGCTCTCCCAAAAACTCCGGCGTAACTTCCATAATCCCGGTCACTCCCATCGTGTTCTGCGCTGTCAGCGCTGTCACTGCACTCATGGCATATACACCGTTGCAGATCATCGTCTTAATGTCCGCCTGTATTCCCGCACCGCCGCTGCAATCACTGCCGGCAATCGTCAAAGCTGTTTTCATCATCCGTTTCTCTCTTTCTTAATTTTTCTCTGGCGTCCTTTCCTGATTATCTCCCGCATAAATGCTCTGCCAGCTCTTTTGTAAATTCCCGGGCATACACATCCGCCAGGCTCTTTATCTTATCCGTCTCGCCTGCGCTGAACCTGTCATATACGCCCACTGTGTGAAATCCCGCGCCTTTCGCCGTCTCAACGGCATAGAGCACATCCTCGAACACAAGGATTTCCCCAGGTTTCGCCCCAAGATACCCTGCTGCTCTTTCATAGATCAGGGGATATCTTTTCCCTGCCCCGACTTCCGCGCACGTAAAGATACGTCCGAAATATCCATCGATGCCGAGCCTCCTGAACGCCGCCTCGACATGTTCCCTGCTGCTTGCCGTTGCAGCCGCCATCAAAATTCCCCTCTCCCTCATCACGGCAAGAAATTCCTTCACCCCCGTCTTTAGGCGCGCCTCATAAAAATAAAAATCCCGCACCGCGTCAAGGACTCCTTGTATGATCACGTCTAAAGGAACCGTAAGGCAGTAACGCTCCTTTACATATGCCGCGCCCTCCGCCATAGTCATAGGATACAAGATCTCACTCAGATTCTCCTCCGGCACTTTCCCTATGCTCCGCAAGTAGCGCGCTCCCGCATTTTCCCAGATTTCCATGGAATCCAAAAGCGTGCCGTCCACATCAAATATCGCTCCTTTAATCATACTCCACACATCTCCTCTGCAAGTCTTTTAAGCTCCCTCGCTGCTCCCTCGATATCTTCCTTCCCAAAGATAGCGCTGATCACCGCAATCCCGCAGATGCCGCTGCCAAAAAGCTCCCCTATATTTCCCGCGCCAATCCCACCGATAGCAATCACCGGAATATCCACTGCCTCACAGATTCCCCTCAAGGTCTCGTGGGAGACTTCACATGCGTCCTCCTTGGAGCCTGTCGGAAACACCGCGCCCACGCCCAGATAGTCGGCGCCGCGTTTCTGAGCCAGGACTGCCTGCTCTACGGTCTGTACGGACACTCCCACAATCTTATCCATTCCAAGCATATCCCGCACATCCCCGGCCTCCATGTCGTCCTGCCCCACATGCACGCCGTCCGCATCTGATCTAACTGCAATCTCCACGTTGTCATTCACCACAAAGGGCACATGATACTTCCGGCAAAGCTCCCTGATCTCTCTCGCCTCCTCAAGAAAACGTTCCCCATCCAGCTCCTTTTCCCGCAGCTGTACGAAAGTCGCTCCTCCCTTAACCGCCTTTTCCACCTGACCTGCTAAAGTTTCTTCCCCAAGCCAGTTCCTGTCCGTTACTGCATACAAAAGCAACTCCTTCTTATCGAACCTCATACTTCGCTCCTTTATCTAAAACTTCCGCATCCATGTTATAGACTGCGTCAATGATCCGGTTCCGGTAAGCAGAGTTTCCATCGCCCTCTTCCATGCGGCTCCACCCTATCTCGCCCGCAAGCCCCATGGCGCAGACGGCCGCCGCTGCCGACTCCAGGTGTTTTTCGGGATTTGCAGCTATAAATGCGGTCATCATGCCGGAGAGCTGGCAGCCTGTTCCGGTTACTTTTTCCATCTCCGGCCGTCCGTTGCGGATAACATAGCATGCCGCGCCGTCGCTTACTAAGTCAATCTCTCCGGTAACCGCGACAATGCAGCGGCTTTTCTTTGCAAACTCCTTTGCAAATGCAACTGTCCTGTCAAGATTCTCCTCTGTCACCGCGTCCGCCGCATCTGCGTCCACTCCTTTCGTGGTACCACTTCCCAGCGCCAAGGTCTTTATCTCGGAAATGTTTCCCCGGATAACAGTAAGCTCAAGCTCCTCCATCAGCCGGATTGACGTATCTGTCCGCAGGGCGCTGGCTCCTGCTCCTACCGGGTCTAAAAGTATGGGATGCCCAAGCTCGTTAGCTTTCTTTCCTGCCGTGAACATCCCCTTTATGGTCCGTTCATTCAACGTGCCGATATTGATATTCAGCCCTCCGCAGATTGCCGTGATATCCGCCACGTCTCTCGGCTCATCCGACATGATCGGACTTGCACCGCAGGCTAACAGCACATTCGCCACGTCGTTCACCGTCACATAATTGGTAATATTGTGCACAAGGGGCACGGCTCTTCTGACATTCTCCAAATAAGTTCCAAGCATAATGATTGCCTCCTCTTTCCCGGACCATGCCTCTCACGCAATTTTTATCAAAAAAAGCGGACATACCTGCAAGGGTACATCCGCCGTTTTCGCTCAACCTTATATAATGGATATCCATGAATCCATCATACCGATCCCTACGTTGGCATTATCCAAATCAGGTCTATGGGTCCAGGCGATTCAGCCTGTTCTCAGCCCGCTTGATACGCAAGCTCCCCTTTTTCTATATTTTGTCTACATGTCTAGTATACTACAGTTCACTTATTTTGCAAGCATATTTTTTTCATCTCGCCCATAAAATCGCGGATATAGCCTGCCGCTAAGTCAAGCGCCGCCTGCCCAAGCTCTGCCGTCG
The DNA here is from genome assembly GCA_910578455.1 of uncultured Dorea sp. Classification (GTDB taxonomy): domain Bacteria; phylum Bacillota; class Clostridia; order Lachnospirales; family Lachnospiraceae; genus MD308. The sequence continues at coordinate 28,824 of CAJTQA010000013.1, read as the reverse complement.
ATTCCTTCGGGTCAAACGGGCCGAACCACCCGCTTGGCGCAATCTCCTTCGTATCCCGGACAAGGCGTACCGTTCCGCCTTTGAAGTTCACCGCCTGAATGTAAGCTGCCTTAAGCTCATCCGTAGGGCTTTGGGCATTGACTGGCTGCCCTAGCTCCAGATGCACTGCCTCAGGCGCAATCGCCATCACTGCTGATGTCTCAAGCAGATCCCCGTGCCCGCCCTTGAACCTGTCGTCAAGCTCAGCCACCAAGCTCCACCAGTCGATGCTGGCGCACACTCCGCCCTTATGGTACACTTCCAGCGCCGCCCGGTCGATGGACGGCGTATTGCCGCCGTGCCCGTTCAGGACGACGAACCGCTTAACACCCTGCTCCATCAGGGAATCCATAATGCCGTGAAGAACCAGGTAAAGTCCCTCATACCCGATGTTGATGCTTCCCGCAAAGCTTAAATGATATGGACATACACCATATGGTACCGTGGGGGCGACGATCACCCCGTCCATGCCGGCAATCTGATCCGCCAGATAAGCCGGAACCAGATAATCCGTTCCAAGTGCGCTCTGCGCCCCGTGCTGTTCAGTGCTTCCCACCGGAATCACGACGATGGGGTCATGTTTAAAAGCCTCGCCTGCCTGCGCTGTAGTCATTTTACCTAGATACATACCATTCTCTCCTTTTCGCTGTGCTTATTTTTCAAAAACCGCAAAATGCCGCTCAATCGTTTCCTGCGGAGGCGCCTGTGTCATGCTGCTGACGATGAGCATTGCAGCCGAGCCAAGTATCGTTGCCGGGAACAGGGCGTGGAACCCATGCGCCAGCTCCTTCACTGACGGAACCAATGTAAACACAAGAAGCACGATAACGCCCACGACCACCGACGACACTGCTCCTGCCACCGTGGATTTTTTCCAGTACATCCCGAAAAGGATCGGCACTACAAAGATCGCCATTCCGGAAAATGCAAACAGGTTGATCTCGAAAATACTTCCCGGCTGGAATACCCCAAAGCAGATAACAATGATTCCGATCAGCACCGTCACAACCTTAGAAAGATTCATGACATTCTCATCCGTCGCTTTCTTGTTGATAATCTTCTGGTAGATGTCTCTTGTCACTGCCCCGGTAGTCGTCACCAGAATCCCGTCGATGGTGGACATGCCTGCCGCCACAATTCCTGCTATAAAGATGGATGCAAGGAACGGGTTCAGCCCTCTCTGGAGGATCATCGGCACAATCTGATCCGCCTTCTCAATATTCTGGATGGAGGCGATGCCATTTACGCCCGCCCACTCAATCAGTGTCGCCGAGAAGAACATGCCCGCCGTACCGAGAAGAATCGCCTTGAACATAGTCTTATGGTCTTTCATTGCAAAAAACTTCGTGAACAGATGGGGCTGCCCCATAGTAAAGAACGACCACAATACGATATTGGAGACGAAATATGTCCACGGCATGTACCCGTTAGCTCCCGGGAAAGTGAGGTAGGCCTCATTCATCCCCTGCAATGTATGATTGATATTCTCAAATCCGCCGCCCATTACTATCGAAACAATGAACGTCACAACTGCTGTGGCAATCATCAGCGAGCCCTGGATGACATCTGTCATCATTGCTCCCTTCATGCCACCCGCCATACAATATAATATAACAATCACACCCATTCCGACAACCCCTGCCCACTCAGGAAGTCCGGTAAATACATGTACGATTACTCCTGCGCCGATAATCTGCGCTCCCATCATAGGAATCAGGAAGAATAACATCATCACGCCCAGCACGCCGCTCATGCTCTTAGAGTGGTAGCGGTCCGAGAGATAATCCGCCATAGTGAGAAATCCATACTTATGCCCCAGCGTGATCAGCTTTCGCCCGATAAGGAGCGCCGGAAGGATCATGCAGAATACCGCGCCGGGTACAGAAATCGCCATCCCTGCGTAGCCGACCCCATAGATAGTTCCGGGCGTTCCGAGGAAAGTTCCCATGGAAAACTGAGTGGAAAAATACGCAATACCGCTGACAACGACTCCCGCTTTGCCGCTCAGCACGAAAAAATCTCCAAGGCTGCTTGTCTTACGGCTGGCATACCAGCCAATAAACGCCATAATTCCAAGATAAAAGATGATCACCGTGTAAAATGGAACCGGTGACGGCTGAATTGCTCCGTTCATACTTACCTTTCCTCCTTCTCTGTCTGTTCTTCCTCGTCATAAACATGATACTCTTTTCTCTTCATGCACATACGGTAGTACACGATAATCAATGCAAACGTCACCGCCGTATGGGCGAACCACCCGAACAGGTAGCTTGGGATGCCGCCGATAGATGGGATATAAGTCTCGCTGTAGAAAAACGGAAACGGCACCATGATCAGAAAAAACATAAATAAAAAGATGATCAGCCATGTCCGCTCAAAATGCTCGTCAAAAAGTTTCTTCATCGTATTTTCTCCTCCTTTACTTTTCGGACAACTCTCTGTAAAATATATCATATACAAAAAATCATCCTTCTATCTTCCACGCGCGCAATTGCAAAGTAAAAACTTTACTTTTATTTTGCATATTTTTGTGTTATACTCATTTTGTAAAGTATTTACTTTCTGTTTTGGATTATATCATGTTGTACCTATAGTTGTAAAGTGTTTACATTATTTTTGTTCAAAATAAACAAAAACAATTATATTTTCAGAAAGAACGGGGATTGAAAATGGACATTATCGAACGCATACGCGCCGCCTATCCTGACCTGACAAAAAAGCAGAAATCCATCGCCGACTACTTAATCGCCAACCCGGAGGACATCTGCTACATAACCCTCGCCCAGTTGAGCCAGAACACTTCCGCATGTGAGGTGACACTTCTCCGGTTCTGCCAGAAGATGGGCTGCGCCAGTTTCCTGGAGCTGAAAAATGAATTCCGGGACCACACCCAGACAATGATCAAGCTTGTCTCCTCAGCCCACTATATCCCCCCGAAGCTGTCCACCGGCAGCGCGTCCGAGAAGGAATCGCTTCTTTCGGAGATTTTCGGGGAAGAAGTCGGTTCCCTGACGGAGTATTATTCCAGCATCCGCCTGAATAATATCACCCGGATTGCAGACCAGATACGAAAGAGCCGAAGAATCTATATCTTTGCCCACGACCTGTCTAAGATCATGGGGCAGTTTTTAGAATCGCGCCTGCAGATTCTTTATTTTAATGCAACCCTTGTGGATCTGGGAAATCTCGAGGAGACGCAGCTCCATCTGCAAAACCTTACAGATGGAGACCTCGCCATCCTTTTCTCCTTCCCGCGCTATTTTTTCCCCATCGGCAATATCGCCAGGAAAATATCCGAACTTGGCATCCCGATCCTTGCCATCACAGACAGCGATACCTCCCCGGTTGCAAAATACGGCGATCATCTTCTTATCTGCCCTGGGCAGACAAAATTCTTCTACAACTCCCTGGCGCTCCCCATGGCTGTGCTGAACCTTTTAGCCTCCTGCCTGGTCATAGACAATGTAGCTCCCTCAGAGATTGAAGAATTCAAAGACACCCTGTCATCCTGACAGAGAACTGTAACGCAAAGGTTATCATATATCAAAATCAAATTACTAAGGAGGACACTTTTATGGAAATCGGAGGATTTTTCCCTTACTCTTCTCTTCCGGAAGAAGAAAACAACTATGTCAGCAGGATGTGCCCGGGCGCGGACGACATCCTTCACCTTATGTCCGGGAGATGCGCTATCTACCTCTGCCTCAGAGACATCATGAAGACAGACCAGAAACGGGCTGCCTATCTCCCCGCATACACCTGCGAGACCGTGAGCGGCTGCTTTGTCAAGGCTGGCTATGAAATCTTTTACTACGATTTTGACCACAGCCTAACTCCCAAGTTCGATGAAAACCTGATTCCAAAAATCAGTTTCCTTATGATCTGCGGCTATTACGGTTTCTCTGCCTTTGACATCGAATTTGTGAAAAAATGCCGCCGGAATAATGTCGTCGTCATGCAGGATATGACCCACACCGCATTTTCCCCCGCATGTCCGGAGACGGATTATCTGGCCGTGAGCCTCCGCAAATGGATGGGCGTCGCCTCCGGCGGCCTTGCCGTCAAGCGCAGCGGGAAATTCAGCGTCTCCCCCATCCCGGCAGATGAAGTTCATCTTGGCATCCGCCGCACTGCTCTCGGCAAGCGGGAAAAATACGAGCTTACGGGCGACGAATCCCTCAACAAGGAAAGCGCCGATGCTTTCTGGAAAGCAGAGTTCATGCTCCGGGAAATCTTTGACATGCAGGCAGGCGACGAAGAATCCTTCAAAACCATCCTGCACTATCCCCTCGATGAATCCATCAGAAAACGGAGGGAGAACTTCGCATACCTCCTCAAGAACTTGCCGGAAAACCCGGCGGTTCGTCCGGTCTTTACCGGGCTGCCGGATGACGTATGCCCCATGTTCTTCCCATTTCTTGTTGACGGCAGAGACGCGCTGATGAAACATCTTGCAGACAGCCGCATCCCGCCGAAAGTATACTGGCCGGTGCCGCCCTTTATCGAGATCGAAAAATATCCAGGCGCACAGTACATCTACGCCCATGTCATGTCCATAAGCTGCGACCAGCGGTTTGACATCGCGGATATGGAACGCGTCGTTGAAGTATTCAGGGATTTCGCCCTCCGAAAATGAGATCAGGCAAAAATCAACTGGCTTCAGCTCTGAGCAAACGTGTAAAAACAGCCCTGTGCATTAAACATGCACGGGCTGTCTTTTTTATCCACATATTATAGCCGTTTCAATTTTTTACTTTTCGTAAGTTCCCTTTCGGATTACTTCACCGCCCCGCATAAATATCTGCCCCCGGGCAATGAAACTATCGAGAGACATATCCTTTCCCAGAAGAAGCATATCTGCATCCGCTCCTTTCCGTATGCAGCCCTTCTTCGGAAACAGGCCAAGGCACTCCGCCACCTGGCTTGTCATGTAGGGCAGGGCATCCTCCAGCGGCATCCCAAGCTCCGTTACCATGCGGGTCAGCTCCCTGAAAAGGGCGTCCACCCCGGAAACTCCCATCTCTATGAGCGTTCCGTCCTCCGCATAATTAGACCAGCTCCCGTGCCCGTCAGAGCTTACAGTGATATGGTCAAGCGGGATGCCGCGTTTAATCGCCTCAGCGATGCAGTTCCCCGGAGCAGCGTCTTTGCTGATCCCGCAGGTCAGATCGATATATCCTCCCTTTTCCAGAAAATCATACCCCTCCTCCAATAACCGCCCATTACGGTTGACATGGGTAGGACGGAAAATCCGGATGGGAACAGAACCTTCCTCAAGAGCCTCAAGCACTGGTTTCAAGCCCGACTTCTCATCTCCCATATGAAGGATCACCACCCCCGGTTTTCCCGAAAGCATCCCTGCAACCCGCACTTTTCCTGCACATTGTATCAGTTCCCGCACGGTAATGTTCGGGGCGCGGTGGTCGGATATCGCGAGCTTTAACCCCAGCACTTCCTTTATAAACACCACATCCCTGTCTGCGGCCCCGGTAATCGTCGGCGACGGATAGCCGTAAGCTCCCGTCATCATATACGCTGTCACGCCCTCCTCATTAAGGGCTGCCGTCTTCGCATAAAGATTCTCCACGCTCCTCGTAATCCCGTCTGTTCCCAGCAGCCCCACTACCGTCGTGATGCCGCCTCTCACAAGCTCCGATACCTCAAGCTCCGGGGTGCGGGTGCAAAAACTTCCCTCGCCACCGCCGCCCGTCACATGCACATGCTGGTCGATAAGCCCCGGGATAAGCATCTTCCCCTCTGCATCTGCCACGTCGCACGCAACCGGCAGCTCCCCGATGGAATCCTCCACGCACTCTATCTTTCCATTACAGGCAAGGACATCCTTTCTCCCTAAATATTCCGGCGCATAAACCTCTGCATTTTTAATTAACAGCATACCCAAAATCCTCTACTTCCTCAAATTAATAATTCTAATATCCTACACATACAAAAGGCATCTCTTACACATTCTCCGTATATCTGCAGCCCGGATATCCGCCGCATCCCCAGAACTCACCGAACTTCCCTTTCCGCCTCACAAGCATCTGCCCGCACCTGGGGCACACTTTTATATTTTTCCGAATCGCCGGAGACTTTAACGCCTCCCCCAGCCGTTCAAATACTTTCTGGTTCATGCCGCAGTCCGCAAGGGCACGGTGAGCTCCGTCCGAACAGATGCAATAATGCGCCGCCAGATCCGTAAGCTTATAGCCGGAAAGCTGCGGCAGGCACTTCCTTGCAAGAACCAGAGTGTCTATGTAGCTATTGGCAAATGTCTTTCCCCAGTAGGCCCTCGCATCCCTCTGGATAAACTTCATGTCAAACGTATGGATATTGTGCCCCACCAGAACCATATCTCCGATAAACGCATCAAAATCCGCCAGCGCTTTTTCAAACACAGGGGCATCCTTCACCATATCGTCATAGATGTGGTTGACTTGGGATGCCCGGAAAGGAATCTTCATCTCCGGGTTTACCAGCATAGAGAACTTATCCACGATCTTCTTCCCCTGGACCTTGACGGCAGAAATCTCAATCACCCTGTCCGTCACGCAGCTGACTCCCGTCGTCTCCAGATCAAAAACCACATAATCCGGCACATATCTGTCAATCTTTCTTCCCTGTGTATCTCCAAGCATCCTTTTTCTCCTTTTAGTATCTTAAAATTATCGGCAAATTCCAGGCTCATCTCAAAAAATATTTTACCGCTTTCATTATATATAATAACCCACGGCATTTCAAGCACGCTGCCGCTCAAATCTCTCTAACGCCTGTCATTTACATTGGCTTTAAATTTTTAGTTTCTAGTACCTTCGCAGTGTATCCTGGGAATCATCCATAGTCTTCACAATCTCCCTGATCACCACATAGTAGCCGTTATCTCCATTTGTCTTCACAAGCACCCTGTCTCCTTCTTTATGGCCCCGTATCGCCTTCCCCATAGGAGACTCTATGCTGATAAGCCCCTGCATGGAATTCCCCCGGACGCTTGTCACCAGACGGTAGGTTTCCGTCTCGTCATCTTCCTCAAAATACACCGTCACCGTATTATTGATTCCAACCTCGTCGTCCTTGGAATCGTCTGACACGATCCGGGCATGCTTCAACATCTTTTCCAGGTAGCGGATACGGCTTTCATTGCGGTTTTTATCCTGTTTTGCAGCCTTATATTCAAAGTTTTCGCTTAGGTCGCCCTGGGCCCTCGCCTCTTTCACAGCCTCAAGCTCCCGCTTTCGGACTACAAGTTTCCGGTACTCAATCTCTTCCTTAATTTTCTCCACATCGCTTTTCGTGAGCTGCTCTCCCATATTATCCTCCTGCGCCTCATATAGTCAACTAGATTAAACTGCTTTCCCATATAAATATAATAATATTTAAAATTTAATGTTCATTTTCTATATTAGCACAAATATCCCTGCCAAAAAAGCATAGAATTCTTCTATGGAAATATTTTCGGTTTATCGGTGAGATTTTCGGCAAGAAACTGCCCGATTTATCAGATACACGGTCTCACTTAAGCGATCCTAAAAACCACTTAAATGAGACCTTTCATAGAATAGGCTTTAAGTTAAAACCTGTCTGTAAACTCTGTAGAAATTTTTGTACGCCACTTTCTCTATGTCCTCATCACTGTAGCCTCTCCTCTTCAATTCCTCCAGAAAGTTCTGGCAGTCCGCCGCACTTTGAAGACCCTCAATACCTGACGTATCATTATTGTCCACCCCGTTTTTAATCAGGGAATCCGATTGCACATAATCTTCAAAATCAAAGCCGCATCCTACATGGTCAATTCCTGCCAGATCTACAATATAGTCTACATGATCCACCAAACCTGCGACAGATTTCTTCGCGCCGTTAAAACTGGTGAATGTCTCCTGCCGGTTCATCCCGATAACACCACCCGATGCCGCCAATGCTTTGATCATATCATCCGTCAAATTTCGCCCGTGAGGAGAGATTGCTCTTACATTGCTGTGAGATGCAATCACCGGATGCCCGTCCGCCAATTCAATCACATCCCAAAAGCCCTTATCATTCAGGTGAGATACGTCCAGGACGATTCCCAGCTCCTTCATTCGGGTAACCGCCTCTTTCCCTTTATCCGTCAATCCTCTCTCCTGATCTCCCGGCCATCCTGAGGCAAGGGCGTTTTCCTCATTCCAAGTCAGCATCATTGTCCGCACGGAAAACTCGTCATAGTAATAATTAATCCGGTCAATATCCTCCCCGATATGGGACAATCCCTCCAACCCCATCAGAACATTAATCTTTCCCGCCTTTGTTCCTCTTTCAAAATCCTCAAATCTTTTTACAATATTCAGGATATCAGATGCATCCAAAAGCTCCTGACGTACTGCGTTTTCAATCTGCCTGATTCGTTTCTCCGGATTTTTGTCATAGGGCGGATCGATCCACATTACGAAAGTTCCGCCAAACACGCCGCCTTTCTTAAACTTCGGCAGTTGATATTTTCGAAAAATATCCCTTTCGCCCATCTCGCTGTGCCAAAGCACATCATACCATATGTCCCCGTGTGCATCATAAAGATTCACGATCTCTTTCACCTCACTTTTTCACGCAATATATCTGCCACTTTTTCTGCTAGTTTCGCATGGCTTTCCACATCCATATGCATATAGTCGTACTGATTCATCCTTGCAAAAGACGCGGCATCCAGAAAATCACATCCATCTGCCTCTGCCCAAAGCTTAAATTCTTCTGCCAGCATCTCAGACTTTTTACTGCACGGCCCCATATCCCTGCCTATCGGATGAATATCGCTCCCCTCCTCAATCGGCGGGGGAGCGACAATAAGCACTGCGGGCTCATTTTTCCAAACGTCTGCCTGCTTTGCTGTCACAATAAGCCGCTGAAGGCCGTCTGCTATATTCTTCGGCAATGCACAAAATCTCGCCTTGCAGTCATTGCTTCCCAGCATTATGATCATATAGTCAAGAGGTTTATGGCTTGCAAGACATGGAATCAAATATTTAAGCCCATTCAGCCCGTCACGCAAAGGATCATCAAATACCGTCGTCCTTCCGCACAGCCCTTCTTCAATGATTGTCCACCCATCTCCAAGAATTGTCTGAAGCCGTCCTGTCCATCGGACATCCTCTGGAAAACGCTGTCCGTACACTTTTTCATTCATAGCATTAAATCCCCACGTATTGGAATCGCCATAACATAAAATTCTTCTTTTCATACAAACCTTCTTTTCCTGCATATTTACCCTTTAAAAACAATCTGCCGCCTCCCGGCTACAGCCCTAAAATGCTCCCTACAAGAAGTCCGAGGTATGTTCCCAGGACATAGCCCAGGGTTCCCACGAGTATGCTCGGCCCAACCAGTGATGTCCATCCTTTGGAAATCGCCATAGCTGCCGCTCCCGTAGGCCCGCTGATATTTGCAATCGATGCCACAATCGTATCTTCCAACGTAAACTTAAATATTTTTGCCGCCACAAAGCAAATAAGCATATGCACCAAAACAATAATCAATGCAAAGACAAGCAGCAGCGGGGAATTTTTCAAAACCATCGGAATGGATGCTGGGATTCCAATCGCAAAGAAGAACAGATAGATCATGTAGGTTCCCACTTCCTGCGTTCCATTAATTTTGCTGAAGAACCCGTGGCCAAATGTGGCACAGCACATAGAAATAGTCGTAATCCACAGATACAGATTGCCAAGCAGCATATTAAGAATCGACAGAACTATATTATCAGTCGGAATAACTGCTGAAAACAGCCCGCTCACGACATTCGCCACCGCGACGATTGTAAATGACGCTGCAACAGAAAATGCAATATCCTTAAGTGAGATCTCTTTCCTTGACCAGTATGCCGCAACATCCGTCTCCTTTTCCGACTTATGAGTTTCATTTGCATTTGCCTCTATTGCATCCATATGAGGATGAACAAAATTCCTGCGGAAAAATCCAACTGACGGAACCAAAATCAACACAAAAATATAGATTGCCATCAACAGATTGTCTGCAACAGTCGCTGAAGAAACCATTGTTCCGGACACTTCGAAAGAATTGCTGAGCGCTACAAAATTCACGCCGCCGCCTACATAAGTGCCTGTGAATACACCTGCAAGAGCATCAAGCTCCGGGATAAAATTGCGAAGCGCAAAATATGCCGCAAGCGCACCCACGCAAGTTCCCACTGCCCCGATCAAAAATATCGACAGCATGCGCCCCGCTTCTTTCCCAATCTTCCTCATATCACACTGTAAAAGCAGGAGCGGAATTGCAAACGGAACGATATACCCGTTAATCACATCCCATACTGATGCCTCCATCGGTATAATTCCAAAGTTAGATAATATAATTGCAAAGATCAGGGCAAGAACCGCCCCCGTCATTTTTGCAGCCCACGTATAACGCTGTTCCAGACAGATTGCCAGGCCTGCCCCCAACACAACTACCGCCCACAGTACCCATGTATTATCCGCCCCAATAAGCGGATTCTCAAGATTAAAAATCTGTCCCCACATATATTTCTCCTTTCAGTACTTTCCTTTTCTCTTTGTTCCTTACAGATAAGTATTTTTATACTCCTCACGAATGTCATCCGGCACAAGGCTGCCTCCGGTTGCCCATGCAATATGGGTCGCCCGATCCATCTTATCCTCAAGCCCGTTCTCTTTTATATATGTTCTCGTCTCTTCCCGGGCAAGTAGCTTTATAGGACCTGCAAATGCCGCACATGCACTTGGCTCCAGGAAAATACCCTCTGCATCCAGAAATATCCGCATATACTCATACAGCCACTTATCGGCTAAAGTAAACTCTCCACTAAGAAGCGGCTCCATCACCTTACCGACGAACCCCGACGGTCTTCCAACCGCCAGCCCATCCGCATGGGTCAGCCCGGTAAGCCCTATATCCTGTACGCAGACATCATTGTGCAGCCCGGAAACCATGCCGAGCAGCATTGCCGGAGCCTGCACCGGCTCAACAAAAAAACAGTGGACATAATCTCCCCATACCTCTTTCATGCCAAATGTCACGCCTCCCGGCGCACCTCCTACCCCGCACGGAATATATACAAACAACGGGTGTTCTTCGTCCACCATGACCTCCCTGTCCTCCAATTGTTTCTTAAGCCTCCTGGCAGCCACTGCATAACCCATAAAGAGATTGACAGAGTTTTCGTCATCTACAAAATAGCTCTTCGGATCGGCGTCTGAAAGCCTTCGCCCCTCTTTTACCGCCTCACTATAATCAGACTCATATTCTTTCACGATGACGCCGTGAGCCCGGAGCATATCTTTCTTCCACTGCCTCGCATCTGCGGACATATGTACAATCACTTTATATCCGATTGCGGCACTTGAAATTCCAATACTGAGACCCAGATTTCCTGTAGAACCTACCTGAATCGTATACTGGCTAAAAAATTCCCTGCACTCCGGCTCTGCCAGCCTGGCATAATCATCCTCCGGTCTGAGCAGGCCTGCCTCAAATGCCAGTTCCTCCGTATGCTTCAGCACCTCATAAATCCCGCCTCTTGCTTTGACTGAACCCGCTATTGCCAGATGGCTGTCCTGTTTTAGGAACAGCTGCCCTGGTATATCTGCTCCATATGCCTCTTTAAGCGCCTCCTGCATCTTCGGAATCGGAGTCAATGCCGACTCGATCAGCCCATTATCCGCACATGTCTCCGGAAAGCACTTCATGATAAACGATGCAAATCTCGCCAGACGCATTTCGGCATCCTCAATATCCGCCATATGGATGTCCAGACTGCTTTTTGCAAACGGAACATGCTTTGGGTTGATCCAGACCACTTCCTCCTCATTGGAAAGTTTTTCTGCAACAGGCAATTTTCTGTAGTCTTCCTTCATATTCTCCTCCTGCATTTTCAATAATTTTTTTTTATCGCGATAATTTTTTATTATAATACACTTTTTTTATGTTTACGTCAAGACAAATTTTCTGACATCTTTACATTTTTTCCTATATATTTTATATCTTAGGAATATATTTTTTTGATGTTGAATTTTTCAAGAAAAAATGTAATAATCATAAAAGGCAGGCACACAGCAGACCGCCACGTAAAATAATTATTTACGAGGTAATTATCATGACAAAAGAATTATTTCAGCAATATTCCATACTGGTTGATTATCTTGGAAAAGTTCTCGGACCGGATTATGAAATCGTTCTACACGATCTGACACAATCGAACAAAGAGGTTGTTGCGATTGCAAACGGACATATCAGCGGCAGGACAGTTGGAAGTCCACTGACAAATACTGCTCTTTGCCTGATTAAATCCAAGGCCTATATGAACGAAGATTTCCTCATTAACTACAATGGCGAAACCGAGAACGGGCACATGATACGCTCCTCAACGATGTTTATCAAAAATAGCCACGGAATATTAGAAGGGCTCCTCTGTATTAATTTTGATGACAGCCGTTTTTCCAATCTAAGCCGCCGCCTTTTTGAGCTGATTCACGGCAGCGCTTTTGTGCACACCATTCAAGATGAACCGGCAGTACAGCTTTCTGTACCATTTTCTTTAAGTTCCGCAGAAAGATTTCCAACAGATATTGCCAAACTCATGCAGCAGATTTTTGAAGATGTCATGAAAGATATCAAGACGCCCCCTGAACGCCTAACACAGGAAGAGAAGATAACCATTATCTCTCAGCTGGACAAGCATGGACTGTTCCGCCTGAAAGGCGCAATCCCTTTTACAGCAAAGCACCTCGCCTGCTCCTCATCCAGCATTTACCGGTACCTGAAAACTTTAGAGCATTAGGCAAAAAGAAATAGTGTTTCCGAATCACACATCCGGAAACACTATTTCTATCCCAAACCATCCGCCGGAAACCAGCTCTTCTTCCACCCTCACATCCACTGCCAGCACTTTTGCGTACTTCTTGACAAAATATAGCCCCATCCCTGTTGCATTCTGCCGCCCCGGATGGCTGCCCGTAAAGCCCTTGTCAAACAAAAACGGGATATCCTCCAAAGGCGCTCCTCCCCCGTTATCCCTGACGGCAAGGCGAACCTTCCCATCTCCTTTGCGACTTCCCTTCTCTGCATCTTCCTCGCATTTCCATGCCTCTATCTCCACAATTCCGCCGCTCTTTCCCGCATATTTAAACGCATTGCTAAAAATCTGGGAAAGCATAAAGCCAAGAACTCTCCTGTCGCTCACAATCCAGACAGGCGCGGTCTTATCTTTTACTTCTATGCCTCTTTCCTGGGGAATTCCCGGAAATCTGTCGAGCACTTCTTTCACGCACTCCGGAAGGAATATCCTTTCAAACTGGTAATCCACATGCTCCGCATGGAGTCTTGCATAATACAGTATACGCTCCACATCCATCCCCGCTATGCGCTGCACATGCCGCATCCTCCGGTACACATACTCCGACATCTCCTCCCTGTGGTTCTCCAGCACCAGCTCCGACAAAGACAGCGGCGTCTTGATCTCATGCGTCCACGCCTCGATAAATTCCTGATAGCTCATAAGCTCCTGCTGTCTTTCGCTGTTCTGCGCGCGCTCCTCCCACAGCAGCGAAAACGCCTCCCTAACAGCCGGATGCCACACCTTATCGGTCACCGCCATAAGCTCCCGCTCCTCGTATTCCCCCTGCCTTTCAAGACATTCTTCCAACACCTCAAGCTGCACCCGCACCCTCACAAAATCAATAGCGCATCCCGCAGCCGCGGCCAGCACAGTATAAAGTACGATGATAACAGAAAGGCTTTTCAGCCCGTTGGGATTGGCAAGCCATACAAGAAAAGCAAAGAAAGCGTCCGACAAGATCAGCAGCATCAGCCAGTGCAGGCGCATTTTCAGGCAAATATCTTTTCCTCTCACAGCTCCGTCACCTCCAGGCAATACCCGCTCCCCCTCACTGTCCTCACCAGACGCTTAAGCCCGATACTGTCAAGGTTCTTCCTTAGCCTTGCCATATTGACCTGCAGGATGTTTTCATCTACATATGCACCGTTCCCCCACAGGGCAGCCACGATTTCCTGCTTTCCCACAACAGACGGATAGCGCTCCATAAGCAGGCGCATGATCTTCCCTTCCGTCTCCGGCAGGGCCACTTGCTTTTTTCCCCATATGACCTTACAGGCATCCACATCCATCGCCACATCCCCCGCCTGCACCAGGTTCCTGACCTTCCGGTAAGTCTTAAGCAGGCGCTCCGCCCGCGCGGCAAGCCGTTTGGGATGGCACGGCTTGGTAAGGAAATCATCCGCGCCAAGCCCCAGTGCATACAGCTCATCCGTAAGCCCATCCCGCGCCGTAAGGATAAGGATGGGAACAGAGACTCTCGCTTTCAGCCATTTACACAGCTCAAATCCCGATTTCCCCGGAAGATTCACATCCAGCACAATTAAATCCGGCTCTTTTTCCAGCATCTCCTTTTCCGGCTCCTCAAAGGAAGAGATGCTCACCGCATTGTATCCCTCTTTAATAAAAGTATGTTCCAGCTCTTCCCTGAGGAAAATATCATCTTCAACAATTACAATCGTACTCAATTCCTGTCTCCTTGTCCTATCTTATATTCAGGTTTCGTATGTCCTTTCTGCCTGCTCTTTCTATTATCATAACATAAATCATCTGGGTTGCAACAAATACAGCAAACGCTGCTCCTGTTAAAGCAATCATCTTTCCCGGCGACACGCCCTCCGGCAGACTCAGGAAACTTTTAAACATAGTCCATATGGCAAAGACAGAACTTACCGACGATACAAGGAGCACCATTCCTGAGAAAAGATATATCTGCTTTGCCGAAGAACGGCAGAGTTCCCCAATATCCGCTCCAAGCATCATAAGCGTCCGGTAACGTTTCCGGTTTCCCTGCTGCTGCATCAAGTATTTTAAGGCGATAGAAGTATTGGCAATAATCATGAACAGGATACCGAGATAGATCGTAATATAGCTGCCCGCAACCGTATAAAACATTCTCCTGCCAATCCCTGAGAGATAGCTCTCATAGACAAGCCCCTTCTCCCGAAAAATCTCCGAGGCCTTTTCAAGAGTCTGCATAAAGCCTTCCTTTTCTGTCAGCTCCGGCCTCAGCATTGCATTATAGCAAAACAGCCTGTCACTGTCCTCCACCATCTTCATGTACAGCTCATCCGGAACGATAAATGCTTTCTCAAGCGTTATCTGGCGGTCTGCCACTACATTATCATAATAGAGTTCCTCTGAAAGCTGATACTGCTCCCCGTCAAGCTCAATATACGCCCCGTCTTTCAGTGCGCTGCGGTATATTTCCAAACGGTCAGGGTACTCTTTCATGGAAGTGTAGAATCCGATTTCTTTATCCTTAAGGCTCAGTTTTCCCTTTCCTGCCGCCTCAAGGACATCGTTATAGCTGGACAGGGCAATAAAATATTCATACCCCTCATTGCTGTCCATATATTCTGCCACATTATCCTGCATTTCTTTATCTTTTGCATCCTTAATGGATACGACAGCCTTTTTAAGCCCATCCACTGACACCTCATGCCGCTCTGCATCCGCCCTGCCAAGATACACCGGATAATACCCGGAGATATATTTTCTGCACTCCCGGCTTTCAAGGATCTCAAGGACATTTTCCCAATCTTCCTTCTCTTCATCTCCCTGGATGGAAAAATCCGTCGTTTTCGACGTCGCCGCCTGGGAGCTTACCACCGTGCCGATTCCGTAGGAGACACAGGACAGGGCAATAAGCAATAACAGGCTTGACACCGCCAATGTCTTATGCTGGCAGAGGATATTCTCCTGAATCTGCCTTCCCGTAAAGGCATAAAGCCCTGACCTTTCCGCGCCTTTCTTCTGGATATGCCGACCAATGACCGCTCCCGCCCCCCGGTACAGAAGAAAAGTCCCCGCAGTTCCCAAGATCAGGACAGCCAGAACGATCACAACGTCAAAGCTGCCGAACAGCATTACTCCCATCCCATATGCCGCCGCAAGAAGGATGCAGCCAGCCGCAAAGAAAAAGGCATCTCCTTTTCTCTCTTTCCCCATCGTCTCTCCCTGCGTCTCTGAAACATCGGGATTCAGGAGCTTTGCCGGTTCTGTATTCGCAAAACGGGTGCTTAAAATCAGCATGGCAGTAAGCTGTACGATGATAAAGCCTGCAGCTGTCTCCGCAACAGCCGGAAACGACCAGGTCACCTCATGCCCGATAATGTCAAGCCCCGCGGCTCTAACCGTTATAAGGCTGATGGCCTCCGTCAGGAAAAGCGCCGCCGGAATGCCGATTACAAGCGATATCAGGCTGTTAAGCAGCGTCTCGCTCATGAGCATGGCAAAAAGCCTGCTCTTTTTCATGCCGAGCATCAAGTACAGCCCCAGTTCCTTTTTCCTCTCATTTAACTGGTAATGGCAGGAAAAGTAGACAAGGAAGAATACAAAAAACAATGAAACTCCATAAACCACCGGGATCAGCTGCAAAAGCTTTCTCACCGCATCGCTCTCGATCGTCTTCAAAAACCGCATGATATCCTGCTTATCCATGGATAAAAGTGTGTAAAACGCAATCACCGCAATTACAAGAGATCCGAAAAACAGCCCGTTATTCTTCCTGTTTTTTGCGGCGTTTCGCTTAATCTGCCTAAAGAACATTTGCGCTCCCTCCTCCCAGCTGTGACAAAACTGTTACAATCCGCTCATAAAATCTTTCTGTAGTCTCCGTCCTGACATTCCTCCTAAGCTCATGGAACAGTCTCCCGTCCTGGATAAACAGAATCCTTGAGCAGTAGCTTGCCGCATTGGCATCATGGGTAACCATCACGATTGTCCTGCCCTCATCTTCGTTGAGCGCCGACAGCCGGTCCATCAGCACCTTGGAATTCCTGCTGTCCAATGCTCCTGTCGGCTCATCTGCCAGCACGATACCTGGGTTCCCGATCAGCGCCCTCGCCGCGGCCACCCGCTGCTTTTGCCCTCCGGACATCTGGGATGGGAATTTATCAAGCTCATCCTCAATGCCGAAATGCCATGCAAGCCTTTTCAGGCTGGATTCGGACTCCCTTCCCGTCATACCGTGAAGAGACAGCGGCAGGATGATATTCTCCCTGCCGGTCAGATTATCAAGCAGCTCAAACTCCTGGAACAGATATCCGATTGCCTTCCCCCTGTATCCCGAAAGCTCCTTTCCTTTAAAAGAAGAGATATCCTCCCCCTTAAGCCATATTTTCCCTGAAGTCACCTTGATCATAGTCGCAATGCTGTTTAAAAGCGTCGTCTTTCCCGAACCGCTTGGCCCCATGATTCCTAAAAATTCCCCCTCCAGCACGTCGAAGCTGATTCCCTTAAGCGCCTCCGTGCGGTTCTCTCCTTTGCCGTATACTTTCGTTATATTTTCAACCTCTAACACCTTGTCATGGTTCATTTTTCCTGCCTCCTGTCCGAATTTTTTATCTTAGGCTAAGCGCTCAGTAATCCCTTTTTTTAACAACCCCATTGTATCAAAGAGAATTTGATAAAACAACTTACAATCGCTGTAAGGTTTCTTGCTTGACAAACCACCCTTGAACTGCTATATTTTTTCTGTCAAGAAGTTGATTAATCAACTTCTACGGAGGTTCATATGATTGACAGATTTGAAAATCTTACCGCAGGCGTAACCCGGATTTATAAGAGCATACAGAAAATCAAGCGCCACCGCATGGATTCCCTTGGCCTTAAGGGAACTCATGTAATGTGCCTTCACTATCTGTCAGAGTACCCCGACGGACTGACCGCGGCGGATCTCTGCGGAAAGTGCCATGAGGACAAGGGAGGTATCTCAAGGATCTTATCCGACCTTGAAAAAGCCGGGCTTATCACTTACCTTTCCGGCAATGTCTCAAAGGACGCAAAAAGATACCGCGCCAAGGCTGTCCTCACAGAGCAGGGGCAAAGCTGCGCGAAAAAAGTCACTGGCCTGATCATGCATGCGACTGTAGCCGGAGGTTTAGGGATAACCCCGGAGGAACGTGATATTTTCTATCGCATACTATTTAAAATTGCAGACAACCTAAACCAGGTCTGCCGGAATCTGGAAAATGAATCTTCCCGGCGGGCTGTCTGACAGCATGCCTGCCGCTTATAAGGAATTAAGAAGAAAGAGGATACGAACATGAACCCACTGAGAAAAATGTATTGCAGGACTTTTCAGACTGCGTTCAAAATTGCGCTGCCTTTTCTGCCTTACCGAAAACCCGAGGTTATCGGCAGCGTCAAAGCCATTCCCGATATCATGAAAAAGAAAAGGCGCACCAGCGTCCTGATCATCACAGACAAAGGCATCCGAAACCTGGGGCTGACAAAACGCCTTGAAAAGGCGTTGTCTGACAGCCAGATTCCTTTCACGGTCTATGACGGAACCGTTGCCAACCCTACAACCATCAACGTCGCCGAGGCGCTTGACCTCTATCTTGAAAACAGGTGCGACGCCATCATCGGCTTTGGCGGCGGTTCCAGCATGGACTGCGCTAAAGCAGTAGGCGCAAGAGCCACAAAGCCCAATCAGCCTCTGTCAAAAATGAAAGGGATCCTGAAAGTGCACAAAAAGCTGCCTCTGCTATTCGCCATTCCCACGACTGCAGGAACCGGCAGCGAGACTACTCTTGCTGCTGTTATCACCGATGCGGAGACGAGGCACAAATATGCCATCAATGATTTTCCGCTCATCCCTCGGTACGCAGTCCTCGACCCAAAAGTTACCGCAAGCCTTCCTCCTGCCATCACTGCCGCTACAGGAATGGATGCCCTGACTCATGCCGTAGAGGCATTTATCGGAAATTCCACCACATATGCCACCAGAAAGGATGCCCTTTTGGCTACCCGCCTGATATTTGAAAACATCGACACGGTATATGAAAACGGCTCAGACATTGACGCACGGCGGAACATGCTCCATGCGTCCTTTTATGCCGGGTGTGCATTCACAAAATCCTATGTCGGGTACGTCCATGCTATCGCCCACTCTCTTGGCGGAGAATACAATGTTCCCCACGGGCTTGCCAACGCCGTGATTCTCCCCCTCGTTCTTGAGACTTACGGAGGCAAGATAAACCGAAAGCTCCACAAACTGGCCGTCGCAGCCAGGCTGGCAGACAAGGATACCCCCTCCGATGAGGCGGCCGCAGCATTTATACAGGCAGTTAAAGATATGAAAAAGCGTTTTCAGATTGGAGATACGATACCCGAGATTCATGATGTTGACATCCCGAAACTCGCCCACTATGCCGACAAGGAGGCAAATCCTCTCTATCCGGTACCTGTGCTGATGAATGCACACGAGTTGGAACATCTGTATTTCCGGCTTATGGAATCCGATTCCTGCCGGAGTGAAACGCCCGTTTAAAAAAGGAGAGCACATTTATGAATAAAAATGAGATCAAAGAGCTTGTACTCACCCAGCGGAAATATTTCCGGACAGGAGCTACCCTTCCTGTGGAACTAAGGCTAAAAGCCCTTCTGAAACTGAAGGCATGTATCTTAAAATATGAGAACGAGATACACAGCGCGTTGAAAGCAGACCTGGGAAAGAGCGGGCTGGAAAGCTACATGTGCGAGACGGGGATGACTCTCAGTGAGCTTTCCTATATGATAAAGCATATTTTTTCTTTCGCAAGAGAAAAAACCGTGCTTACCCCGCTGGCACAGTTCCACTCAAGGAGCTACAAGAAACCTTCTCCTTACGGCGTGGTGCTTATCATGAGCCCATGGAACTATCCGTTCATGCTGGCGATGGAGCCTCTCGTCGACGCCATTGCCGCCGGCAATACCGCAGTCGTAAAGCCAAGTGCTTACTCGCCGCACACAGGAGAGGTTATCAGAAAGATTATTGAGGAGTGCTTTGAGAAGGAACATGTATCTGTTGTCATGGGCGGAAGAGCCGAGAACACATGCCTTTTAAGCGAGCATTTCGACTATATCTTCTTTACCGGGAGCCAGGCCGTAGGTAAAGAAGTCATGAGAAAAGCTGCAGAGCACCTTACTCCCGTCACGCTGGAGCTTGGCGGAAAGAGCCCGTGCATCGTTGACAAAACTGCCAATATAAAACTTGCAGCAAAGAGGATTGTATTCGGCAAATATCTAAACTGCGGCCAGACATGCGTTGCGCCGGATTATGTCTACTGTGACCGGGCGGTAAAGGATAAGCTTATCGCTGCCATAAAGCAGCAGATAAAAAAACAATATTCCTCAAGCCCGCTGAGCAATAAAAACTACGGAAAAATCATCAATGAAAAGCATTTTGACCGTATTTTAGGCCTCATTGACAGCTCTAAGACCGTCTATGGCGGAAAGCACAGCCGCAGTACGCTCCAGATTGAACCTACGGTTATGGACCGCGTCACCTTCAGCGACCCTGTGATGCAGGAAGAGATTTTCGGCCCGGTGCTGCCGGTCTTAATCTATGATACTCTGGATGAAGTCATCGCAAACATAAATTCTATGCCTCATCCGCTGGCTCTTTACCTGTTCTCCTCCAGCAGCAATGCTAAGAAACGGGTTACCTCACAGTGCAGTTTTGGCGGCGGATGCGTCAACGATACCATCATCCACCTCGCGACAAGCGAGATGGGCTTTGGAGGGTTCGGGGAAAGCGGCATGGGCGCATACCACGGGAAAACCGGATTTGACACCTTTTCACATTATAAAAGTATCGTCGATAAAAAGACATGGCTTGATTTGCCTATGAGATATCAGCCCTACAGGAAAATATATGACAGGCTGATTCACATTTTCTTAAAATAAATGTAAGAAAACTTATGCGGCTTAACACCTCCCGAATGTGGTATACTGATAAAACAGATACAGACTTTTTGGCATAAAAGAAAGGACTATTTTATGAGCCGTAGAAGAAATCAATCCAGTGAAAAAAAGAAAAGATACAGGCGGATCCGCCGTTTTATGATTTTTTTACTCATCCTTTTGCTGGCCGCTCTTGCAGGCATCTTTATGTGGCAGAAAAAAGAGACGGACGAACAAAAAGCACAGGAGCGGCAAGCAAAACAGGAGGCTCAGGCAGCCGAAGAAGATAAGAAAAAAGCTGAGGCTGAGAAAGCCGCCGAAGCTCAGGCAGCCGAAGAAGAGCAGAAAAAGGCTGAGGCAGAAAAAGCCGCCGCTGAAACCACTGTAAACAAAGATGTACAGACCGCAGAAAACACGGCCTCTGAGGACAGCCACAAGACAAACGGCCTCGCCATCTGCATGTACCATTATGTGTATGACAAGGACAATCCCCCAAAGGAAAAGCTGAACAGCAACTTTATAGAGGTTCACGACCTGGAGGAGGAGCTGAAATACTTGACAGAAAACAATTATTATTTCCCTACATGGGAAGAAGTTGAGAAGTTTGTAAGCGGGGATTACCTTCTCCCCGAAAAAAGCGTGGTTCTTACCTTCGATGACGGAGCTTACAGTTTCCTGAACTTAGGAGTTCCCCTGTTTGAAAAATACAAAGTTCCCGTCACTTCGTTCCTGATCGGGAACATTGAAGGGGAAAAGAAGGTCAAAAAATATGCCAGCGAATACATGACCTTCCAGTCTCATTCCTATAACATGCACCGGGGAGGCGGCAACATCGGCCACGGCGGCATCTTTCCCGTCATGAACCATGACGATGCTATCGCAGACCTCCAAAAGTCTGTTGAGATTGGCGGCAACGGCGACGCTTTCGCCTACCCTTACGGCGACTACAATGACAGCTGTGTGAAAGCTGTAAAGGATGCCGGGTTTAAATGTGCCGTGACTACGGAATACGGGCGGGCAAAGCCAGGCGACGATCCGCTCCTGCTGCCCCGCATCCGCATGTCCATGGGCCAGTCGTTGGAAAGTTTTAAAAAATTAGTTGAGTGATGCCGTTTCTTTGTCATTGGTCACGTCTCCGTTCCCTGTGACCGGTATCACATCTCCGAGATACGTCGGCTTGGGTTTTGCGATGGCCATTCCTGCATCCTTGACCCTGGCCGCCGCCTCCCGGAGTTTTCGGTATTTATCTCCCTTATATATCCTCGTATCACAGGTTACCCCTTTCGCCTCGATTCCCATAGCTTTCGCGTCATAGAGCGCACGGTACATATGATACTTCTGCGTGACGACGATAAGGCTTTCTGCCTGAAAGATCTCTTTGGCCCTGTACATGCTCTCATAAGTAGAAAATCCGGCGTGATCCATAAAGATGCATTCGGAGGGCACGCCCTGTTCAATCGCATAGCTCTTCATGGCATTCACCTCGTCATAATCATCCCTTCCATGGTCGCCGCTCATAATCATGCGATCGGTAATCCCTGCCTTATAGACGGATATGCCCGTGTCAAGGCGCTCTTTCAGCATCCTGCTCAGGCTCCCGTCCGGTTTCACCTGCGCCCCCAGCACTAAGACCGCATCAGTCTGAAATGCCGGCTGTTCCTGCCCCGTTTCTCTTTCCTCATCCACGCTTTCTTTAAGGGCCTCTATAGTCACAATCCGTTCACTTGATGCAGCTTTCACAAATCCATTGATTCCCAGGCAGGTAAAAACGCCTGTAAAAATCAAAGCCAAAAAAACTTTCATCAGTTTTCCTGGCCTTAACCTGTCTTTCCATCTCTTATCCATTGTACATCTCTCCTTATGCATGATACTCTCTCTAATATTTACAGCATACAAAAAGTTTCTCCGATATACAATGATATTAATAGATTCTTAAGATTATTCTACTTTTTTCAGATAATAAAAACCATGTGCCGGCACTTTCACCCCTACCGCCTGCATCTTCTGCCCGGTAATCAAATCCTCGTATAATCCGTCGTCCTCGTTAATCCATGCCATGCGGTCATATTCACTGAAATTGAAAACTCCGATTATCTTATCGCCGTCATAGTAACGTCCGATTGCGAGGGTGCTCTCATCCCATGTATCCATCGTCCATGCATCCGCATAGGAGACAAACGCCTTCTCCTCCTTCCGGATTTTTTCAAGCTGGCTAAGCCTCTGAAACATCTTTCCTTCCACCGTATCCGGGTCATCAATCTTTGCGGCATTCTCCCAGCTCAGTTTTCCCCTGTGGATATAGCGGGAATCTTCCGCTTTTTTCCAGTCCTCTTTATAACTGTAATCATTCACCTGGGCAATCTCATCTCCGCTGTAGAGTACCGGAATCCCAGACTGCATAAACATATAGGCGTGCAGCATCACGTCAAACTGGATAGCCCGTTCCATAGCATCTTCATTTTGCTCAAACCCGGCTTTTTCAACTCCGCACATGGAAGCCGTCGTTCCGCAGAACCTGGCGTCTCCGCTCACCGGATCCGAATTGTAAAGCTCGCCGCGGCTTACGCTGTCTCCCGCGTATCCCTGGAAATAATCATTTAAGTATTTCTTGTGGCTGCGCTCGTCTTTTCCTTCCATCCCAAGAGTTCCGTAATCTAATCCCCATCCGATATCGTCATGGCATCTCAGGTAATTCAGGAACACATACTCTTTCGGAAGGCTGTTTACGATGTCAAGCTGTTTCCTCAAAAGCCCCACGTCTCTCGTAGCCACGCTGTGCCATGTGGTAGCCATCGTCGTAACGTTGTAAAGCATATGGCACTCAGGTTTCTCCACTGTTCCAAAATAGGGAACTACCTTCTCCGGCTCCATGACGACCTCACCCAGAAGAAGTACGCCCGGACATACAATCTCGCTGATAATCCGCATCATACGCACAATCGTATGAACCTGTTTTAAATTCCTGCACTGGGTTCCGAGCTCTTTCCATATATAAGGAACAGCGTCAATACGCACAATATCAATTCCTTTGTTGGCAAGGAACAGGAAATTGTACATCATTTCATTAAACACCCGTGGATTTTTGTAGTTCAGATCCCACTGGTAAGGATAGAATGACGTCATGACAAAATGCCCCGCATCCGGCAGCCATGTGAAGTTCCCCGGCGCTGTCGCAGGAAATACCTGGGGCACGGTTCTCTCATACATATTGGGGATCGTGTCATTGTTAAAAAAGAAGTATCTGCTCATATACTCCCCGTCACCCTGCCGCGCCCTCTTTGCCCACTCATGGTCTTCTGACGTATGGTTCATCACAAAATCCATGCATACGTTAATCTGTTTCTTGTGGCAGCTCTCCGTAAGGCTCTCAAGATCTTCCATCGTTCCAAGCTTTTCCTGCACTTTCCGGAAGTCAGCCACAGCGTAGCCTCCGTCGGAACGCCCCTCTACCGTATCAAGGAACGGCATCAGATGGACATAATTCACGCTGCACTTTTCAATATAATCAAGCTTTTCTTCCACGCCTTTCATATTGCCTGCAAAGTTATCAATATAAAGCATCATCCCTAAAAGCTCGTTGCTCTTATACCAGCTGGGGTCTTTTTCCCTCTCCCGGTCAAGCGCCTTAAGGCCGTCCCTTCTCTCCTCATAGAAACGGTACAGGTTGTCACAAAGCTCCGCAAACATAGAATCGTTTTCATAAAGCTCGATATACAGCCACTTCAGCTCGTCAAAATGCCGCTCAAACCGCTCCACGAACGCCCTGTCCCTTTTATCGCGATTCTCCGAAATCTCTGTTTTCTCCGCTTTCTCTGCCTGCACGGGCGTTTCCTGAACTTTCACTTCCACAGCCTTCGTCTCTTTTATTTCCTTTATCTTTGCATTTACCTCTGCCGGTTTCTGCACTTTTTTTGCCGTAGTTTTTTTCTTCCCTTTTGTAGATTTCCTGCTCATATGCCACCCTCGCCTTTTTATTTTTTTCTCATTATACTTCCGGCATATTTGCATTTCAATAAAAGTTTACACATTTCAATAATATGTTATATTTTTCCTGTTATTTATATAACAATCCAGTCGGTTCAGGAACCGTAACAGCATGCCAGCGTCTCCGGCGCGATGTCAAGCTCTCTCCCGCCTTCTTCCACCTTTGCCAGCACAGGAACTCCTGTCAGCTTTTCTATCATCTCTGCATTATCTTCCTGCATCGTCCCTCCGTGATAACGGTTCAGGATAACCCCCTTTATGCCAATGTTTCGGCTCTTAATGTACTCCGCCGTCAGCACTGCCGCGTTAATTGAGCCAAGCCCGGCATCCGCCGCGATCACCGCCGAAAGCCCCAGCAGCTTTATAATGTCCTCCAAAAGAATCTTCTGCCCTTCATCCCAACGTATAGGGCATACGATTCCTCCGCTGCCTTCCACGGTAACATAGTCATATTCTTCTCTGACTCTCAGATAGTCTCTTTTTACCTTTTCTATATCCACAGGGTTTCCCTCCAGCCTGGATGCCAGGTGGGGAGATACTGCCGATTCATACAGGTAGGACAGGAGCGTGTCATCTGGCTGGCTGATTCCGGCAATCCTTTTTACATAGCCTGCATCGCTCTCTTCTATGCTTGCTGCCCCGGAGAGGGCAGCCTTATAATATCCCGCATGGTACCCCGCCTCATAAAGCTTTTTCACCATCAGCGCCGCAATATATGTTTTTCCCGTATCCGTTCCCGTTCCCGTGACAAACAATCCCTTACCCATTGCAAAGCACCGCCCGGTATCCCAGTTTTTCTATCATAGACATATCGGATTCTATCGTATATCCGGAAGTCGTCAGCATGTCTCCGGAAATCACCGCATTTGCGCCGGACAGAAAGCAGCTTTCTCCCTTGTCCTCCATAAGCCCTCTTCCGCCTGCCAGGCGTATCGATGCCTTTGGGAGGATAAAACGGTACACTGCCGCTATCCTCCTCATATCCTCCTCCCCAAGCCGTGGGTTTCCTTCGTAAGGCGTTCCCGGGATCGGGTTCAGCATGTTGACCGGAACGCTCCGTATGCCAAGCTCTCTCAGAGACAGCGCAAGGTCAATCCTGTCCTCCGCCGTCTCGCCAAGCCCCATGATTCCTCCGCTGCACACAGAAAGGCCCGCCGCCATAGCCGCCCTGATCGCCGCCGCCTTATCGTCAAAAGTATGCGTGGTGCATACATTGGGAAAATTCCGCCTTGAGGTTTCCAGATTATTATGTACCCTTGTAACACCTGCCTCACGGAGTTTCCGGTACTGCGCCTCGTTTAACAGCCCGAAAGACACGCACACCTCGATGTCTGCCTGTCTCTTAATCTCACGGATCGCCTCGCACATCTCCTCCACTTCACTGTCGTCAAGCGCCCTGCCCGATGTTACGATGGAATAGCGCAAAACACCCCTTTCAGCATTGTACTTTGCCTGCCTGACAATCTCTTCTTTGCCAAGAAGAGGGTATTCCTCCGTTTCCGTATGATAATAAGCCGACTGCGCGCAGTATTTACAGTCTTCAGAGCACCTTCCGCTCTTTCCGTTAATAATCGTGCAGATGTCAAAACCATTCCCGCAAAAATACTTTCTTATCTCGTCCGCTGCCTTGCAAAGGCTCTCTAACGGCGCTTCATAGAGCGTCAATGCCTCTTCCTTTGCAATCTCTCCGCCTGACAGCACTTTTTCCTTTAATCTCTGGACATCCGACATCCTTTTACCTCCTAACCCGCATGAAATCCTGCTTTTTTCAGTCTGAGCCCCACTCCTGACGCCAGCACGCACAATATAAGGTCTCCCGGCATGTCAAGCGGGAAACAGGACAAGAGCACGACGGCCAGGGTTGCCGGGGTGTCTGCGTAAAAATTAAGAATCATATATTTATACGCGATTCCAATCGTATAAGTCACCGCAAATCCTGCCAGGCATGCTATCAGATAATTTTTATACCCGGATTTCCATCGTTCACTCAATGCTCCTGTCACAAAAGCCGTCGCCACAAATCCCAGCAGATACCCAAAGCTTGGGCGAAGCACATATCCGATCCCTCCGCCCGCCGCAAATATCGGAAGGCCGATGAGCCCCAGCGCCACATAGCATCCGACCGCCATAGCCCCCTTTCGCCCTCCTAATATCAGTCCTGCCAGAAGCACGAAGAAAAACTGGAGCGTGAAATAATCCATATACGGAACCGGTACCTGGATAAACGCTCCGACTGCCACTAATGCGGTAAACATTCCGCAAAGCACCAGATTTTTTGTTGACAGCCTTTTTGCCGTTGTTGTCTCCATATCAAAATCCCTCCTGCCTTATAGTTGCTTTAACTATAAGGCAGGAGGGAATAATTGTCAACTTATTTTTTCTTACGGTTAACATTTGTCAGATCATAGCTTTCCGCTATCATCCTCTCAATATCCTTGTCAGGAACCGTTCCGTCCAAGATTATTGAATTCCAGTGTTTTTTATTCATATGGTATGCCGGAACGACTGATGCAAAAGCATTGCGCCAGAAATCCCTCCACTGGGGGTCGCACTTTACATTTACCCACAGATGCCCTTCTCTCTCATAAATATATGCAAATGTCTTTTTCGTACCCTTATGCCGCATCACGCACCAGTTGCCGTCGTCAAAAGGATAGTCCTCATACACATCCGGAAATGACATGCAGAACCGAACCACTTCTTTTTTCTCTCTCATACTATTCTTTGCTCTTTCTGTTCTCCTCCAGGAATCTTGCAACCTCCAGATTAAACAGGTCAAAGTTTTCATTGGCGATAAAGTGGTTTCCCGGAATCGTGACAAGCTTTGCCGCCGGAAGTTTCTTATATATTTTTCTGCTGTGGCTCTTTTTGATCATATCATTTTCCCCCGCGATGACCAGCGTGGGAACCCGCACTTCCTTAAGGTCATGCGCCTTGATATCCGGTTCTTTTATCATCAGCTTTAAAAGTTCTGCCTCCCTGTACGCCGCCTCATCATCCTCTGCCAGCTTTTTTGCCTCTCTGTAAGATTTTCTCAGAGAAAACTGCACCGATGTCTTTAACCCTCTTGGATTTAAGTTCGCAGAATTAAGAATCAGACGGTTTACCCTCTCCGGATGCCTTATCGTAAATAAAAGCGCAATGTTCGCCCCGTCCGAAAACCCAAGCATATCCGCCCTCCTAATGTCATGCTCCCTCATAAAATAATACAAGTCATCCGCAAACTGGCTGATTGTGAAAGGCTCATCACCCCTCGGCGATTTCCCGTGCCCCCTGGTGTCTATCGCAATTACCCGGTAAATTTTCTGAAAATACGCAATCTGATGGCTGAAATAAGTTGAGTCCTCCCCATTTCCGTGAAGAAGTATAAACGGCTCGCCGTTTCCTCTCACAACATAATGAAGCTGTACGTCCATGCAAAATCTCCCTCTCTTTTCCTTCGTTGATTAGTCCGAGCCTGTGGCATCATTTTCCACTACTATAAATACTATCATAAGACCTTTTATTTTCCAAGGAAAATCGCAAAAAAGACTGCCGGATATTACCCTTCGCCGCAAAGGACGATAATCTTTCTGGGCGTTGTCTGGGGCGGTATGCTCCTGGTGGTGACCGTGTAATAGACAAGCAGCATATGCTCTCCCAGATTGCAGGTGATATTCTGCCCGTTTAACGTCTTTATGACCGTGCCGCCCGCTATGTTGAGCTGCAGCGAGCCGTCCGCCGCCGTAAGCTCTTCGTCGAAGTAATTCAGCATCACCTGCTCGTTTCTTCCAAGCACCGTGATAATCTGCGCGCGGTACTGGGGCGGGAATATAAGCGGCACCGGAAGAGTGCTGTCGTAAAACGCCGCCACGCGCATCCCCTGCCTGAGCTGCCTGCTGTCGATAATCACAGTGTCCATGTCCACCGCAAAATTCACGACGCCGTTCTCCGTCCTGAGAGATACCATCTGGCTGCAGCAGTCATTGCCCCTCGTTATATTCATGATCACGCCTATAACAGGAACTAAATTTTCATAATCCATAATAATCTCCATTCCGCCGCCTTTCAGTTGGCGGCACAAATAGTAATGAAAG
>CAJTQA010000012.1 GCA_910578455.1 uncultured Dorea sp. | reverse complement strand
TTCAAAAAGCGTACCGGGCACTATCCGGAGAGGGTCCTGGCAGACCAGATATACAGGACGCGCGACAACCGCAGGTACTGCAAAGGACATGGGATACGCCTGTCGGGTCCCCGCCTGGGGAGGCCGGCCGCCATAGTCTCCGCCACAACCAGGAAACAGGAATACCAGGACAATACAGACAGGATAGAGGTAGAACGGGTTTTCAGCCTGAGCAAACGGTGCTATGGCATGGGGCTTATCGTGACCAAGCTGGAAGAGACCCAGCTGACCACAATCGCATTGTCTGTATTCGTGACGAACCTCTTTAAGATTCAGAGGCGGATACATTCTGCCCTTTTACGGATGTGTCAATTTTTTGACACAAAATATGCTGTATTAAGTTTTGCGTGGCTTAGCTGAACTTAATCAGCAGACACTAATTAAAAAGTTGGTTTTTTTATACAAAAGGTTGGTTTATTTCCGTTTTGATCCTTACCGTCACCTCCGTTCCTTCATTCTGCCGGCTCTCAAACTCCAGTCCGTACCCGCTCCCGTAATAGTGCCGGATTCTCTGATTGACGTTGGTAAGCCCGAAACTATTGATATTATTGTCCTGCTTTACCCTCTGCACATTCTGCTTAAGTTCCCTCAGCTCCTCTTCTGTCATGCCTTTCCCGTCGTCTGTGACCTTAAATATCATGTCGTCTCCTGACTTTTTGCCCCTTATCCGTATCATGCCTTTCCCTCTTTTATTTTTAATGCCGTGATAGAGCGCATTTTCCACCAGCGGCTGCAGCGTCAGCTTAGGCAGCACGAACTCATAAAGCTCCTCCTCAATGTCGATTTCATAGTCCAGGATATCCTGATAGCGGAACTGCTGAATCTCAAGATAGCTTTGAATGTGGGATTTTTCCTCCTGTACGGTGATAAAGTCTTTCCCCTTGCTCAGCGTCGTCCTGAAAAAACTGGAGAGCGCCGTCACCATGTGCACCACCTCCTCTGTCTTATGGGCCTCCGCCAGCCAGACAATGGCGTCCAGCGTGTTGTAGAGAAAATGAGGGTTTATCTGCGCCTGCAAAAGCCTTGTCTCGGTCATGTGAAGATTTTCCTGCTGCCGTTTTATATCCTCCACCAACCACCCAATCTGCTTTGTCATATCGTTAAAGCTGCGGGATAATACGGCAATCTCGTCCGATTCCACTTCCTTCGTCCGCACCGAGAAATCTCCCCCCGCCACTTTTTCCGTCATATCGCAGAGCTCCCGGATCGGCACAGTCACGCTGCGGTTGGCCTTTGCCGTCATATAGACCGCTATGAAAATGGCAATCACCGACACAGCGCCGCACAGCATAAAGCTCTGCTGCGTCTTTTCATCAAGCTGCCGCCGGATATTTTCATAATTCATCGTTTCCAGATAGATGTAATCCTGAATTCCCTCCCGTATCAGCGTCGTCATGTTTTTAATATTCTGATCAAAATAATCCATCTTCTCCTGGTATTTCCAGTCGCCGTTGATTCCCTCCTCCAGAATCTTTACCCCCTTCTCCAGAGAGCGCAAAGTATTTTTCACCCGCTGGATCTGATTGCGGCTTGTGCTGACTGTCGCCCGGTCAGACATCAGGTCGCAGGCTCCCTCCATCTCGTCAATATATTCGTAAGGGTTCACCGTGATAAATCCGTTCACCATCATCTCCTCGTCGCCCAGCTCCTCCACACTCTTCCAGCTTATAACCGCAAGATATACGCTGTAATCGATGCGGCTCTTAAAATCCTGGGTGTACTGGTTGGCATACACGATATTGTGGGTAATCTCACGGTAAGCATCTGTTGCACTTGACAGCGACACAAGGAGATATATCATGACCGTCAGCATCGGGATAAAGACCGTGACAGAGATTGCCACCAGCCGGCGGTTCAAAGAAGATCTTCGGTTCTTTCCCATAGGCTACTCCTTTCTCCTCGCGCGGTACTCTTTCGGCGAGCACCCCTGCGTCTTCTTAAAGATATAGCTGAAATAGTGAGGGTCTTTATAGCCCACCTCATATCCGATTTCAGATGTCTTCATGGGCGAGCACATCAAGAGCTCCTTCGCCTTGTCCATGCGGATAGCCGTCAGATACTCTACAAAAGTCTTTCCCATCTCCCGGCTGAACACAGAGCTGAAATAGCTGGGACTCATCCCCACTTTCGCCGCTACAGCGTTGAGAGAGATATCCTCCGACATATACGTATTTTCTATCTGCTCCTTTGCCGCCTCGATGATATCCGTGTACCTGCGCCCGCTGACGGCATCCCTCAGCTCAATGGCCCGCCCCACAAGGCGCCTCATGTAGTCTTCAATCTCCTTAATCGTGTGCACTTTCTGTACCGCATTTTTAAAATCTTCTGCCTCGCTCTGGAAATCATCGTCAGATATGCCCATTTTCTCGTAAAATGTCATTATAATAATGTAGATATCCATAATGATATACTGGCGCATCAGCGTGGATTTAAAATTTTCCGCAGGCATCTCATCCACATATGCCCTGGCAAAGCACTCTACCTCCTCCTGCGTACCGTTGTTGAGGAATTTTTCCACCGAAGTCCTTGTACGCTCAATCTCCCCAAATCCCTTAACCTCAAAATCTCCCGTTTCCTGGAGCTGCCTTAGCTCCCCAACCTTCACAAACTGGTTCAGGGCGCTGATGAACCGCCCGGAAAACGCATGGTCCGCATCCGCAAAGGCTTTCGGAAGTTCCCTGAGCCGCAGCGCCATGCTGCCTATCCCGCCGAAATACTCGACCTCACTGTAGCCGTCCATCAGCTCTTTTATCTGTCTCGCCAGCCCCCTTATGCGCTCATCCATCTGCCGCTCATCCTCCGCCGTCAGAAGGTACGCCCAGCCGTCAACGCCCCTCTGAAAGCTGTACGCATACTCTGCCTGATAAACCATCTCTTCCAACTTCTCACAGACCTCTATAAGAAGTCCGGCCTGCTTTCTCTCCCCGGCCCCGCCAAATACCTTAAAAAGCATCACACCGTACACCGGAGCGGTCAGGTTCATCCCGTACTGCTTTCCCGTCTCAATGGCCTCCGCCATGGAAAGCTCCCCCGACACAAGCTGCGTGAAGAATTTATGCTTTTCATGCTCCGTGTTTTCCCGCATTTCCTCGGAATACCGCATCAAAAGCTCCTTCTCCCCCCTCTCCTGCCGGATGAGCCCGCTCACCCCGCGCAGGGAATCCAAAAGCTTAGACGCGCTCACCGGCTTTAGCAGATATTCGGTAACGCCTAATTTTATCGCCGCCTTGGCATAGTCAAACTCATCATAGCCGCTCAGGATCAATATCTTAATATCCGGGAACTCCTGCCTGACCAGCCGGCTTAATTCCAGCCCGTCCATAAACGGCATCCGGATATCCGTAATCAGTATGTCCGGCTTTTCCTTTAAAATCATAGGGTACGCAAGCTCCCCGTCGCTTGCCTCCCCCACGAACTCATATCCTTCTGCCTCCCACTCAATGCCGCTCTTAATTCCGTTCCGTATCACAATCTCATCTTCAACAAGGAATATTTTTATCTTTTCCATTCTCTTACCCTGCCTGTCCTTTTGCTTTTTCCTCTTACATCTATTATAATAGCGATTTTTTCCTTAGAAAAAAATCTGTTTTTTTTCAGAAAATGTTAAAAATTTTTGGATGCACACAGAAATCCCCTGTAATATTAGCAACTCCTACTAATATTACAGGGGTTCTCCTGACGTTCATATATTTTTCCCGAGAATCATCTTCTTCTAAGAGTCATACAGCCTCCCTGCGTCTCTTCCGTTCTCCAGCCGGATGATCCGCTGATTCTTACTTCCCCGGAATTTAAGCGTTATATCTCTCTGCGCCTCGATAAACGGCCCGTCCACCAGAACATCCAGGTATGACAGCATCTCCTCCGTCACATCCGTATACGCCCTGCCGCCTTTTACCATGTCCTCGTCAAAAATGTAGCCTGAGTAGCTCCATATGTCTTTCTGCGGATACTCTCTCTTTACCCTTCTCAAAAGTTTCACAAGCTCCCGCTGGTTCTCCGGCTCAAAAGGCTCTCCTCCCAGCAGCGTAAGGCCCTGTATATAGTCCGGCGAAAGGAGGCGGATAATCGTATCCTCCGTCTCTTCCGTATAGGGCATCCCAAAATCAAAGTTCCATGTCTCTTTGTTGAAACATCCTTTGCAGTGATGCCTGCATCCGGACACGAACAGGCTTACCCTCACGCCCGGGCCGTCTGCAATGTCGCACTCTTTTATATTTCCGTAATTCATATGACTTCCCCGCTGCCTTACAGATGCAGCACCCTGTCCTTAATCTCCTGCGTCCTGCCCTGGTTCCAGAACTGCGTTCCGATATACCCGCAGGTCCTTCTTGCCACAAACATATGGTTCTGATCCCGGTTTCCGCAGTTGGGGCATTCCCATACAAGCTTGCCCGCATCGTCCTCCTTAATCAGTATCTCGCCGTTATAGCCGCAGGACTCGCAGAAATCACTCTTTGTATTCAGCTCCGCATACATGATATTGTCATAGATAAACCGCATCACCGTCACAACCGCCGGGATATTGTTCTGCATGTTCGGAACTTCTACGTAGCTTATGGCTCCGCCCGGCGACAGTTTCTGGAAGTCCGCCTCAAACTTTAACTTCTTAAACGCGTCAATCTCCTCCGACACATGTACATGATAGCTGTTTGTAATATAGTTCTTGTCCGTTACCCCCGGAATGATGCCGAACCGTTTCTGCAGGCATTTCGCGAACTTATATGTGGTAGACTCCATCGGCGTTCCATATACGGAATAGCTGATATTCTCCGCCGTCTTCCACTCCTTGCACTTGTCGTTGAGCCTCTGCATAACCTGGAGCGCGAACGGGCTTGCCTCCGGGTCTGTGTGGGATTTGCCAAGCATCCTCACGCACATCTCATAGAGCCCCGCATACCCCAGCGAAATAGTAGAATAGCCGTTATACAAAAGCTTGTCGATAGGCTCGCCTTTCTTAAGCCTTGCCAGCGCGCCGTTCTGCCACAGGATCGGCGCAACGTCCGAGATTGTTCCCAGGAGCCGCTCATGCCTGCACCGCAGCGCCCGGTGGCACAGCTCCAGCCTCTCGTCCAGTATCTTCCAGAATTTTTCCATATTTCCCTCGGAAGAACATGCCACATCCACAAGGTTGATCGTCACCACTCCCTGGTTAAACCTTCCGTAAAACTTGTGGCTGCCGTCCGGATTCTTCTGGGTGTCCTCCACAGTAAGGAAAGAACGGCATCCCATACAGGTATACACTTCCCCCTGTTTCAGCTCTTTCATGATCTTTGCCGAGATATAATCCGGCACCATGCGCTTTGCCGTACACCGGGCAGCAAGCTCTGTCAGGTACCAGTACCTGGATTTCTCGGAAATATTGTCTTCATCCAGGACATAGATAAGCTTTGGAAATGCCGGAGTGATCCACACTCCTGCCTCGTTCTTCACGCCCTGCATCCTCTGTATCAGCACTTCCTCGATAATCAGAGCCAGGTCTTCCCTGATCTGGCCGTCCTCCACCTCATCCAGATACATAAACACCGTCACGAACGGCGCCTGTCCGTTACAGGTCATAAGGGTGATAAGCTGATACTGTATCGTCTGAATCCCGCTCTTAATCTCCTCGCGCAGCCTTCTCTCCGTCACTCTGTCGATTATGACGTCGTCAAGGCTCTCCCGGCAGTCCTTGCGCTCTTCAATTACCGCATTCCGAATCTTCTTCCTGCTTATGTCCACAAAGGGCGCCAGATGTGCCAGTGAAAAAGACTGGCCGCCGTACTGGTTGCTGGCAACCTGGGCCACAATCTGGGTGGTGACATTGCATGCCGTAAAGAAACTGTGCGGTTTCTCAATCATCGTCTCGCTGATGACCGTACCGTTCTGCAGCATGTCTTCCAGGTTGATAAGGTCGCAGTTATGCTCCTTCTGTGCAAAATAGTCCGAATCATGAAAATGGATGATCCCCGCCTCGTGCGCCTGTACTACTTCCTCTGGAAGAAGTACGCGCCTTGACAGGTCCTTGCTTACCTCGCCCGCCATGTAATCCCGCTGAGTGGAATTGATCACCGGATTCTTGTTCGAATTCTCCTGGTTCACCTCTTCATTCAGGTGCTCAATGAGGGCAAGAATCCCATTGTCCGTCGTATTCGACTTCCGGGTCAGCTCCCTCTTGTAGCGGTAGCGCACATACTTCTGCGCCACTTCATACCCGCGCATCTCCATGATGCCGGTCTCTACCATATCCTGAATATCTTCCACATGCACTGCATGGCGCGTCTCCTGCACCTTATACGCTATCATATCCGCAATGGCCATCACCTGGTATTCGTTCATCTGGTGGAGCTTGTCCACCTCACGGTTTGCCGCCCGGATTGCATTGATAATTTTGTCCAGGTCAAAGCCTACCTCTTCTCCATTGCGCTTAATTACATTCGTTTTTACTTCCATAAACACCTGTACCCCCGAGTATTCAATACACCAAATATTGCTTTTATTGTTTTTCATGGCACAATATCTTGTGCCGCTTTTCTATAATACAGCATATTGGCGCTTTTGAAAAGAGGTATTTTGAAATTTTTTTAAGATATTTTTTTCACATGCCATTTAGATCAGCGGGTACTTATCTGTCAATTTTTTCACAAGCTCCCTCGCCTGTTCTACCGCCCCTTCCTCTTTGA
Source organism: uncultured Dorea sp. (assembly GCA_910578455.1). Taxonomy (GTDB): domain Bacteria; phylum Bacillota; class Clostridia; order Lachnospirales; family Lachnospiraceae; genus MD308. The sequence continues at coordinate 71,606 of CAJTQA010000012.1, read as the reverse complement.
TGACCATGGCAATCGCCTCCGCGATCGTCTCCATATCCTCTTCCTTCATGCCCCGCGTTGTGACTGCCGGAGTTCCAAGCCTCACGCCGCTGGTGACAAAAGGTGAGCGCGGGTCATTGGGGATCGTGTTTTTATTGCATGTGATATGCGCCTCGTCAAGACGTTTCTCCAGTTCTTTTCCGGTAACTTCCTCCTGGCTTAAATCCACCAGCATCAGATGGTTATCCGTTCCGCCGGACACGATCTTAACTCCGCGCGCCATAAGCCCCTTGCACAGAGCCTGTGCATTTTTGATGATCTGCTGCTGGTACTCCTTGAATTCCGGCTCAAGAGCCTCCTTAAAGCAGACCGCCTTCCCTGCGATCACATGCTCTAACGGCCCGCCCTGTGTTCCCGGGAATATCGCCTTGTCAAAGTTAAACTTCTCCGCCGCCTCGCTGTTGCAAAGGATCATGCCGCCTCTCGGCCCCCGCAGCGTCTTGTGGGTGGTCGTAGTCACTACGTCCGCATACGGAATCGGGCTCGGGTGAAGGCCTGCCGCCACAAGCCCGGCGATGTGCGCCATATCCACCATAAGATATGCCCCCACTTCGTCCGCAATCTCCCTGAACCGCTTGAAATCAATCGTCCTTGCATATGCGCTGGCTCCGGCGATGATAAGCTTTGGCCTCTCCTTAAGCGCCGTCTCCCGAACCGCGTCATAGTCAATCACGCCCTCGTCATTAACTCCGTAAAAGGACGTCTCAAAATAAGAACCCGACATGTTCACCGGCGAGCCATGGGTCAGATGCCCGCCGTGGTCAAGGTTCATGCCCAGAATCTTGTCCCCCGGTTTCAGCATCGCAAAAAATACTGCAAGATTCGCCTGCGCGCCGGAGTGGGGCTGCACATTGGCATAATCACAGCCAAACAGTTTCTTTGCCCGGTCCCTCGCAAGGTCTTCTACTGCATCCACACACTGGCACCCGCCGTAATACCGTTTCCCCGGATAGCCTTCTGCGTACTTGTTCGTCAAAGGACTTCCCATGGCCGCCATCACCGCCCTGCTCACCCAGTTCTCCGAGGCAATCAGCTCGATATGGGAATTCTGCCGCTCCATCTCATCCGTAATCGCCTGGGCGATCTCCGGATCCGCCTGTTTAATCTCATCAAATGTATACATCGCTCATCCTCCTTTGCACGATTCATTTTCTAATAGTAATGCCCCTTTTGACAATAGTAATACAGCTATCTTATCATACTTTTGCCAAAGTGGAAAGCGTAAAAATACCCTCTTGCCCTCATGAATAACATCTTTCCCTGAGGGGAATATAATAATACTGAGATTCGTGGGCAATTTGCCCGCCAACATTGGTTAGAGGGTGATAAATATGCAGGCGTTTGCGATTTTGATGATTCCGTTTGTTGGAACATCGCTGGGTGCGGCGATGGTATTTTTGATGCGCGGAAAGATGAACTTAAAACTCGAGAAGTTTCTTCTGGGGTTTGCCTCCGGCGTTATGATTGCGGCCTCGGTCTGGTCGCTGCTCATTCCGGCGATCGAACTTTCCGAGGAACAGAACATGCCCGGATGGTTTCCGGCAGCAGCAGGGTTTCTCCTTGGTATCGCATTCCTGCTTCTACTAGACAGCCTGATTCCTCATCTCCACAAAGGCAGTGATACGCCGGAGGGCGTTCGCAGCAAGCTCCCCCGCGCCGCCATGCTGGTATTCGCGGTGACGCTCCACAACCTCCCGGAAGGCATGGCGGTGGGCGTGACCCTGGCAGGCGCACTGCTCAGGAATACAGGAATCACAATGGCAGGCGCACTGGTGCTCTCCATAGGCATTGCAGTTCAGAATTTCCCCGAGGGAGCCATCATCTCCATGCCCCTTCGGAGCGAGGGCATGTCCCGAAAAAGAGCATTTGCCGCAGGAGTGCTCTCCGGCATCGTAGAACCCATCGGAGGCACGGCCACCATTCTTCTGGCAGAATGTGTTACGCGCATCCTCCCCTATCTGCTGGCATTCGCCGCAGGAGCTATGATCTACGTAGTGGTAGAAGAGCTGATACCGGAATCCCAGAACGGTGAACATTCCAACATCGGAACCATCGGCGCCGCACTGGGGTTCACGCTTATGATGGTACTGGACGTAGCACTCGGGTAAAACAGCACAGGAAGAAACAGCGGACAGAATCAAAGGCAGCATTGCTCACCTTTGATTCTGTCCGCAGATTGTCCGTCTTACACGCTTTTCTGCTTTTCTTCTACAAATTCAGCTTTTCTTTCCACTCTGCCTCCTTAAAGCCAGGCAGCACAAAATCTTCACCTACGGCAATCGGGCGTTTCACCAGCATCCCGTCTGTGGAGAGCAGTTCACACACTTCCTCCTCTGACATCCCAGGCAGCTTATCCTTAAGCCCCAGTTCCCTGTACTTCATGCCGCTGGTATTGACAAACCGCTTAATTCCAAGCCCGCTCCTTTTATGCCACAGGGAAAGCTCCTCCTTCGTGGGATTCTGCTCCACGATATGGCGCGCGTCAAAAGCAACCCCCTGTTCTAAAAGCCAGGCTTTTGCCTTTTTACACGTACTGCACTTCGGGTATTCCAAAAATAAAATGCTCATAACTCCTCCTTAAAGACTTTGATTCTATCTAAATCACTGCATTCCTCTCCATCACTCTTCCCAACCGGCACAGCCCACGCCGTTCTAAAGAATCTGGTCGAATGACACCGCCTCCGAGACCGTGATATCCGCTGCGGCAATCCCGCTTGCAGCGCCCATTCCTGCCGCTCCTGCCGCGATGGTATCCACCGGCATAGAGATGTCTGCCGGAGCAGCATACGGCGAATAATTCATGTAACGCTCTTCCTCATCCCGGTTCCTGAACTGGAACGCATGGTTCACATCCGCCAGATGCCCCTCCATAGCGATTCCTCTGTCGGCAATCTTCCGCGCATTGCGTTTTTTCTGCAATTCAACTTTAAGTTTTTCCGCTTTTTTCTTCTCCGCCGCCTTCTTTTTCTTAATCTTCGTAAGCTCCTCTTCATTCAGGCGGCGTATCTTGCGGCTCCCTCTGACCAAAAGCTTTTGGATTGAGCTGATCGCCGAACGCGCCTTTGCCTGTTCCTTCTGATTCCCGAGGCTCGCCACCATCCGAAGCGATGCCATGCTGCGGCGTGCTTCTCCCATGGCAGACTGCACCTGGCCCCTGGAACTGGCTCCCGCCACCTTGGCGTAAAGCCCGGACACGGAAAACGCAGATGACGACACTTTGATGCGGCTCTTGTTCTTTGCCGCCTTCATCTCCTCCGTCATCTTGTTCATCTGCTCGATTACACGCTTTTCTTCCGCAAACGGGTCATCCTTTTCCTCCTGCCCAAAGGCAGGATCCTTTGCCGCCCACATCCGCACTTCATCTTCCCCGATATAGGCTCCCTGTGCAAGAAATCCTTCACTGTCCTTGGAAAGCTGCGACAGCACCTGCCGCAGAATCGTCTTTCCCTTTTCTAACGACTCTGCGTCCGACCCCATCTGCTCCAGCCACTCCGCTGATATGACAAGGTGCTTTCCGGCTCCGAGTCCGGCCGCCGTCTCCGCCAGATTCCCTTCATCTATCTCTGTTCCGATGACAATATGAACCTTCGAAAAATCCTTCTGTAAAGTGGCAAGTTCCTCAAGCACCGCTTTTCTCAGCACCGTCTGTTTCGGCCAGCCCACGGAGAGCGTAAACTCATCTTTCGCACTTTCCGTCCTTCCGGCCGTCTGCTCCGCAGGAATCTCCGCCTTCGGGGATGCCGCCTGGATATTCTTACCCGCGATTCGAGACACCGCACCGTTTATCCTGCTCATCGAATCCCTCCCATACTTTGATACATTTGATTGCTCCTCACTTTATGCTCCCGCAATCGTAAAACAACACGATTCTTTCTATATTATATATCGTCCGATTTGCAGAAAAACTAATATTTTACTCATCTTCTGTTATGATACACGCATCGCCTGACAGCTCCTCTGCCTCCTCCGCAGTCATTTCATTGTTTTCCGTCCACTCCCTGGCACGTTTAAGCTCCTCATCTATAGCTTTTTTAGCCTTTCCCTCAATCTCCGGGGGCGCCGGCTCCACTTCCTGACCCTTTTTCCAAATCTCAAGCTTTTCTCCCCCTTTTCCTTCCAGGTAAATAGCCGAGTTCTCACGGTACTCTCCCGTCTCCTTCCCTGAAAGGGGATAGACATAGGAAACTCTCTTTATGGGAATCGCATTAAAATCCAGCGGAGCACTCTCCAGCCCGAAAAATCCCTCGTACACGCCGGTATATCCTTCTTTTTTGTCATAAACCTCCTGCAGATTGCCCGCATAAGTAGTGTGGCACTTTTTCTCCGGTTCTACAGTAATATACAGATATCCGTTTTTTAGCTGGTAAAGCTCTGTAACGTGCACATCCTCCACCTTGGCCCGGAGATCGAATATAGGAAGTTTCCCCAGCCATCCCATATAAGAGCCCGTCAGCCCTTCCAGCACAAAGATGAGGAAAATGAAACCTGCCGTTACCACTGCAATCTTACGTCCCTGATTCTTCGATATCTCCTTCTTCGCACCTTTGATAACCGAAACTTCCGCCTCCCTCATCTTTTCCTCAGATAAAAGCTCTTCCTTTTCCTCCGCAATCTTCTCCTCGGGAATCCCTTCCCTTAACGCGTCATAATATCCCTGGCACTCCTCGCACCCGGCAAGATGCTCCTCTACCATACTCTTACTCTCTTCACTGCACACATTATCCACATACAGCGGCAGCAAATCTTTATTAACATTACATGGAATCCTGCTCATATTATACCTCCTTTACATCATCTGCTCTCTGATCTTAAGCTTTGCCCTGTGGTACGTGACCCTCGCCCAGCTCTCGCTCTTCTCAAATATCTCCCCGATTTCCCGGTAAGACAGCTCCCCCAGCGTCCTCAGGCCGAACACTTCCTTGTACGGCTCCTCCAGGCAATGAAGCGCCTTATAGATAGATATCACCTCTTCCCGCCGGATGGCAGCCGACTCGGCGTTTCCTTCCTCCGCCCGGGGGTTTTCCGCCAGTCCTTTCTTTATCGTCTCAAACCTCTTCTTACGGCGAACGTCGTCAATATAAAGATTCTTGGCAATCCGGCACAGCCACGACTTTACCGAGCAGTTTCCTTTAAAATTGTCAATCTCCTTTAGCGCCTTAAAAAAAGTTTCCTGGGTGACATCCTCTGCCATAGCCGGATTCCCGCTCATGGCAAGCACAAAAAGATATACGTCTTTAAAAAACCGTTCATAGATGTCCTCAAAATCTATCTTCACTCCATCACTCCTTTCTCTGCAAAACCGCCTCATCCAATCTGGTAAAAACGGCTCTTTGTAAGCCCTGTTTTACTAATTAGACGAACGGGATAAACATTCGTTACAAAGTTTTACTGCTTTTTGTTCAAAAAAATACAGGGGGATTGCCGTGCTACCGGCAGTCCCCCTACACTCCTTACCTGACGCAATTTTTCTTTAACGCTTTAAAGAGCAGCGCCAGCGATACCGTGAGCAGTATATGCGAAATCCCTGCAATACCGGAAACAGCAGCGTCTGCCGCCCTTGAAAGCACGGCTCCCTGAACCTGCAGGGCTCCTCTCGCCAGCATCATGCACGCCATGAACGGCAGAGATATATTATAAAGCAAAAAAAACTGCCTGAAAGTCTTGTCCTCCGCCAGGCTTCCCTCCTGCCTGCAGAAAAGTGCGAGCACAAGAAACAAAAGCATCCCAAGCGCAAATAAATGCGCGTGGACAAACCGCAGCATTGTTTCCCCCGCGTATCCGCTCATCTTTGTAAATTCCCTGTAAAATACACCCGCCGCGATTGCCAGTGCAAAATAAATCATAGAAGTATTCAAAAGCTTTTTCATCATTACCATTCCCCCTCCTTCTCTGCCAATAATGCTTCTTTTGCCTTTCGGATCTCTTCCGGGTCTGTTCGGAAAATGTCAAATTCACTCAGCCCGGGAAGCCCCATATTGACGCCCTCCTTCCGATAAGACATTTTACTGTCTATCCTTTGTTTCCCGGACATATGGAAACTAACGGCATGGGTTTCCGCCCTAATCCGCCGAATGGCCTGGGCGTTCACTCCGCTGCCGACTAATATCTCAATCCTCTCTCCCGCCTGCGCGATTAGTTGCCTCAAAACCTCAGTCCCCTCCGTGCAGGCCGCCGCCTGACCCGATGTCAGGATTCTGTCAATTCCCAGGGAAATCGTTTCTTCCAAAGACTCATACGGGTCTCTGCACACGTCAAATGCCCGGTGCAGAGTAAACCGCAAAGAACCCGCACAATCCTTAAGCTCTTTCATCCGTCCCAGATCCAAACTGCCGTCGGACCGCAGGCATCCCGCGGTAATCCCATCCGCCCCCAGTTTACGGAACATCCAAATATCTTCTTTCATCATATCAAATTCCGCATCCGTATATAGGAAGTCTCCATACCTTGGCCGTATCAGGACATAAAGCTCTGCAGTACAGGCCTTCCGAATGTGTTTAAACTGGCTCACGCCAGGAGTCGTTCCCCCAATAATCAGGTTCGAGCAGATCTCCAGGCTGTCTGCGCCGCACTCCTGGGCAATCACTGCCGATTCCACTGAATCAACGCATACTTCTAATTTCGTTTTCATATTTTCCCTCTTTTTGCCTGCCCGGCTGCTTCAGATATTTTTTTAATTTCCGGGCAACAACCTGAATATCAATTGGTTTCGCCAAATGGTCATCCATGCCGCACTCCAGGCACCTTTGAATGTCTTCCGAAAAAGCATCAGCCGTCATCGCAATAATCGGAACACCCGCATCTTCACGCCCCAGCCTCCGGATGGCTCTGGCAGCTTCGTAGCCGTCCATCACAGGCATCCTGACATCCATGATAATCGCATCGTAATATCCGACAGGGGATTTTTCAAATTCCTCAACACATATTTTTCCGTTTTCAACCCAGTCCAATTCTATTTCAAGAATCGAAAACAGTTCCTTTGCAACTTCCCAGTTAAGCTCATTGTCCTCCGCCAGCAAAATATGCTTTCCCTTAAGATCTTTGTCCGTCTCCTGTTCCATTTCTGCAGGTTCCTCATCTGCCATTCCTGCAAAAACCTTAAGAGCATCAAACAAAACCGACTTAAACAGCGGTTTGCACACGAATCCGGAAATCCCCGTTTCCCCGGCTTTCTTTTCCGCCCCGTTAAAAGAGCTGGAGGAAAGCAGTAAAACCGGACAATCCTTTCCGTATTTCAAACGTATCTCTTCCGCCGCCTCAGCGCCATTCATGCCCGGCAGCTCCCGATCCAAAAGAATCACATGATAGCTGTCATTCCGATAATGGCGCTCCGCGATCATTTCCATTGCACGTTCAGCGTTCAGGCACCATTCAGAGTGAATGCCGAGCTGTTTTAACGAACGGGCTGCATTTACACATAACCGCTCATCCTCATCAACTATCAGCATATTCCAGTCAGGAAGGACTACTTCCGTTTCCAGCTCTTGTGCTTTTTCCAGATCAAATATAATGTGAAATTCACTCCCCTTGCCCAGCTCGCTTTCAACGGAAATCGTACCGCCCATAGCGTCCGCTATATACTTGGTAATCGCCATTCCAAGTCCTGAGCCTTCGATTTTCTGTACATGGGCGCTGTCTTCTCTGCTGAAGGAGTCAAATAGCTTTTCCTGATATTCCTTTGACATGCCGATACCCGTATCTGCTACTAAAAAATGGGTACGGACACGGGAATTATCTCCCGGCAGCATTTCCTGGTACAATGTTACCTGAACAGAGCCGCCGTCCGGCGTAAATTTGACAGCATTCCCTAACAGATTAATCAGCACCTGATTAAGCCTCACGCTGTCGCAGCACACGTTTTCCGTAAAAATCTCATAAACAGCCGCGTCAAACTTCAGATTTTTTTTCTTAACCTGCGGCTGCACGATGTTCACAATATTGTCCATAACTTCTCTCAAAGAAACCGGCGCAATATTCAGCGTCATCTTGCCGCTCTCAATCTTGGACATATCCAGCACATCATTAATAAGGCCGAGAAGGTGGTTGCTGGATAGTTCTATTTTACGCAGGCATTCCCGAACCTGCTCTTGATGGTCTATGTTAGCCATTGCTATGGATGTCATGCCGATTATGGCATTCATTGGGGTGCGTATGTCGTGGCTCATGCTGGACAGAAACTCCTGCTTTGCGGCGTTCGCATTTTCAGCATCTTTCTGTGCTTTTTCAGCGGCCTTACGCGCGATGTCCATCTCCTCATTCATATGTTTTAATTCAACCATCTGTTTTTTGAATACTTTTATATATTGAAAGAATATAAAAAAAAGCATGGCAATTACAGCAAAGGATGCCGCATAAACGATAATCAGCCAATGGCTGCCCATTCCGGAGATTTCTTCGTCCAATTCGTCAAAGGGCAGGATTGTCACCAGATACCATTCGCAGTATGGAAGGCTGGTACAATACAGGTGACGGCGCATTCCATCTCTCTCCACTATAACAGAATAATCTTCATTTGCATTCATTGCCGCTGTTATCCGGCCAATATAATAATCCGACGCCTCTTTCTGACCATCAAAAATACGATAAAGCCTGTCAAAATAATTCTCATTGCTGCCGCCCTCATCCCGCACAACACAGCTTCCGTCTTTACGTATGACAAAAGAATACGCAAGAGAATCATCTGATTCAAGAAAAAGGACCTCGCCCATATATTTAGAAGATAGCCCTACAACAATAGCAAGGCTGTCATTTCCGTCAGACATAGGGTATTCACAGGGAACCCCGAATAAGATAATATCATTTCCGCTGCTGTCAGCACCAGACGCCACTTTACGCTCTCCGCTTTTTAAACTGTCCAAAAAAGTGTCCGGGTGATTCAGCTGCACCGGATCGCCGTAAATCATTTCAATCTTACCGTCTCGCGAATATAAGCCGGCACACAGAAAATGCCTTGCCCTTGAGCCGTATTCTATCTCCTCCTTCGTGCCGTAGCCGGAACTTTCCTTATCTGACGCAATATGTGCAATAGATTCTGCCATCGTAAGCCTGAGCGCAATAATTGTTTCAAAATGCAAAGACACCTGCTTATTCATTCCGGACATATAAGCTGTGCCTATATTTTCAATCGTTTTTTCGCTCATCTTATTTACAGAAATCCCCAAAAACAAAAAAATACAAATATTCAGGCAAATGATTGCCGCTATGCTAACTTTTAAAAAACGCGGCAAAACTATCTTCTTCATATTTTTTTCTCCATATCTGATTTTTCTTTATTCTACTGTCCGCGCCTCAGACCGTTCATCACCTTAAACATTTTCTGGATATCTACCGGTTTCGCCAAATGTTCATTCATTCCGGCATCCTTTGCCATTGCAACGTCCTCTTCAAACGCGTTGGCCGACAGCGCTATGATCGGCACGGTTTTTGCATCTGCCCGACCCAGGCCGCGAATCACGCGGGCCGCCTCGTACCCGCTCATGACGGGCATCATCAAATCCATCAGCACGCAGTCCAATGTTCCTGTATCGGATGCCGCGAACATATCTACGGCAGCCCTTCCATTGTTGGCACACACCACATCCGCGCCCGCATCTTTAAGCATAAACTCTAAAATCTCTCGGTTGATCTCATTGTCATCCACCAAGAGAACGCGCATTCCGGCAATATTGCTCTGCAGGTCCAGCTCCTCCTCTGCCGGATCAGCATGCTTCTCTCCGTCTACCCGGATAGGCACGGTAATATAGATTACACTTCCTTCACCAATCCGGCTCTCTACTTCCACGGTTCCCTCCATCTGCTCTGCCAGCTTTTTAACAATAGACATGCCAAGCCCGATGCCGGCATAGTCAGTCCTCGCACCTTGGTTCTCCTGAGTGAACGGCTCAAAAATATGCTTTTTAAAGTCTTCCCCAATGCCAATCCCTGTATCTTCAATCACGAACCGGAAGTCTGCAGTTCCGTCTCGGAAACCAGTCTCCCTCACACGGACAAACACAGAACCGTGAGGACGGTTATACTTAAGGGCATTATCAATGACATTCATTAATATTTGTTTCAAGTCAAGAGGATTTCCGATCAATCTGCTATGATGCAGTTCAGTTTCCTTAAGTGCCAGCCGGATTCCCTTCTCCTCTGCCTGAGCTGACATAACAGCGATGCAGCTTTCCAATATATCGTGAAGGTCAAATGGTTCTTCCACTGCTGCTGTTCCTCCGCTCTCCAGCTTGCTGACCTGAAGGACATGGTTCACCAAAGACAAAAGATGCTCTGCCGATACGCGGATTTTTTTCTGGCATTCTTTCTGCCTCTCCTCGTCATCCTGGCTTTTTTCTATAACGGCAAGCATTCCCAGTATTCCGTTGATGGGCGTTCGCAGATCATGAGACATCCGGGAAAGGAATTGGCTCTTTGCCGAATTCGCTTTCCTGACCTTTTCAAGCAGCTCCATGATGGCCTGCTCCTGCTTTCTCCTTGTCACCATAGTCTCCGTAATGTCCTGATGGTATCCGTTCAGGCAGACTCCCGGTTTCTCGAACGTTTTGTCCGGCACGCCGCCGCATCGGACATAAATTTTCCCAAGCTCGGGATGTTTCCATGGATAGATTACCTCGGAGCGTCCGTTTTCCAATATCTCCCGTACTGCTTCCTGCACCATCTCCACATAATCTGGCTCAATGTTTTCAAACCAGTGCCGGTAACACTCCTCCGGATCAATCTCATCCGACACTCCAAGGAGGAGCCGCATCGTCCGGTCCGTATACATCCTCGGCTGCCTTCCCTCTTCCAGCTCAATCGTCCAGATACCCGTTCTGGCTCCCTCAAGGGTATCCTCCAGGCTCTTCCTTGCCTGCTGCTTATATTCCTCTTCCTGCTCCACCACGGCATTGACATCCCGCAGGGCAAAAATCGCGCAATTCTCTTCTGCTGTTTTCTCCGTGGCAGAAAAATGCAGCTCCAGATGTTTCAGCCTTTTAGAGCTGTCTTTCGCCTGGTGCCGGACATAGAACTTCTTTTTTTCCCTGAGCCGGGCAAGCACGTAGTCTTTCTGCGTCACCGCCCGAACCCTCTCCTGATCCAGCGGCACTACATAGCGGGAGACATACCGCTCCATAGCCGCCTCATAGCCATCCTTAAATCCAGCGGCCCAATCCATGCTCATCCATTCGCCATCCCGGAATATCTCGCATTTTCCTGTATCAAAATTCACCTGATAAATCCCCAGATAATCCACGCTGAGCGCCTGCAGTACATTATAGCTCCTCTTTTGCAGCTCACGGACCAGATTCCGCCGTTTCAGGGACGACACGATAAAATATGCCGCAGTCTGAAGCATATTCGATGCATATTCCAGCGATTTCACAGGCGGATTGTCAACGCCGTAGAAGCCGATAATCTTTTTCCCGTCGTATAGGGGAACCACCACAAGAGAGTGGATGTTCTGCTGTTTCAAGATACTATACTGCTGCGGAACGTCCTCCCGGATTTCATCCAGCCTCGCAATGGCAATATGCCTGCCGATGTCAAAATTCCGATACCAGTTCTCGCACACCTCAGCAGGAACATTCTGAAGTTTCTCCTTCTCCGGCTCCACCCCGTCGGCTACCCACTCATATGTATTGTCGTCGCAGCCGTTATTATTTTTTTCAAATATATAAGTACGTTCCCCATCCAAAGCTTTCCCCAAATGCTCCAAAAGCACCTCAAGCGACTGATCCGGCGTCTCTTCCAGCAGGGCAACGCGAAGCCCTTCATTGATGACGGCCTCCATACTTCGGACGCCCTGCATGTCACTTAGCTGCTCATTGTTTCCAACGACCGCTCCGCCCTGGCCTTCCCGTTCCAAAAACTCTCTTGTATAATCCATACCCTGTCCTCCATATCAATCCATTTCCGGACATATTTGTCTCACCCGTACGTTCAGCAATGCTCGTGCCATAATACCATATACCCCCTATCGCGTCAATATACCGTATCTTCCGCCGGCCTTCCTTATCCTGCTGCCTCTGTCCTCTATTTTCATATTATACCCTATCTCTATCTGTTGCACAATCTGTTATTCCCTTACAAAGCCGCTAATAAATTCTGCCGCCTGAACATGTGCATGATCTCCTGCCGGTTTGAGACAGTCCTTGATTTTCTCCATTCTTTTTTTAATACCGGATAAATTCCGGACAAAAATTCAGAGGGCAAGATCCCTCCTGCCCTCCATCAAGCGGTATAAATCCCGGAAGTCCTCTTTCTTCATCTTATCCCGGAACAAGTTCAGTATTGTCGTATGATAGGTCTTCACTTCTGTATTCGGAATCTAAGTCTGCAGAAAAATAGATGATTCTTTAAAGTACTCAATTTCCTTCGTTAGATACCTGGTTAAATACAGGAAATTCCGCAGATTCTCCCCGCTGCTGTGCATATCTCCGTAAGCAATCTCTTCATGTTTACCCGTACTGTATATGTTATGGATATATCTTTACATTAATCGAAATCAGCTGCCCACACGGCCGTTGCCATCTGGAAATGGTACGATGGGAATACAAAAACTATTCATAAACTTGCCAGTAACCGTATCGTTTACCACCCTTGCGCTCAATCGTACCTCTGCTCTTTAATACCTCCAAACCTCTCTGAATTGTTCGTCTATTAACAGATAACTGCCTGGCCATATCGGTGGTAGTAATAGATGCATTTTCTTTAATCAAATTTAATATTTTTATTTCTATTGTGGCATCCTTTGTGACATCTTTTAGGACATTTAGGGCTTTAGCATCCGATACTTTAGCACTTTGGAGGGCAGAAAATTTCACCATGATATCTTCACCATGAACAATATACTCAGGTTCATCTGCTCCAAGACTTTTGCATGCATCCCGAATCTTCTGAATACCTCGTCCCCAACTTTCAATATATCCTGCACGATAAAACACTTTTGCAACATCAGGATTATATGGCTTTGATACATGGGTGCTTAAAAGTGTTTCTACAGTCCAGCCAAAGGGCAACATACTACAATTACTGATATACATGGCATCATCTTCAATACGTATCTGTACTGGAACATTGTCAGCCCAATTGCAATGAATCAAAGCGTTAAAAACGGCTTCTCTTACGGCATCACGTGCAAAAGGATATGTTTCCACTCTGGTTTCTTTGTAATAAGAAATTGCTGCTTTCAAATATTTCAAATAAATCAGGTCAATCACCCTGTCTGCCAAAATAAGCAAAGAACCATGCACTTCATCCTGATATAATAGCTCACTGCCTTCAAATTTTCCAATTTTCACATAACATCCACCAATAATTTTTTCTGGGTTGCGGTAAAAACACAATGCCCCTGCACGTTTAAGTTTTCCATCTACTACTAAGTCCAGTTTTTCCAACAGTTCAACATTCGCAATATCCAAATCTTCTTTTGTCATTCGCCCGCTTCGCAAGGCCTCTCTTCTAAAAATATCAAAGCTTTCCTGATCTAAATCATCTACCCCAATATTAGATATTGTCGCTGCATCCCATTTCAATCCAGTCTTTGACATTAAAAAATTCGTCAATGCATTTCCCCGCAGCATCTGTTTTGTACTACCACTTCTATAATGGTATTCTCCATCATAGTTTACGGGAAACGCCCACGGACTAACGACAATCTCAATATAATCCAGTCCACCTTTAGTAAGCAGATTCACATCCGCCATAATTCCCAATTTGTTTTGAATTTTATTGGGAATATCCTCTAATAGCTTTTTTGGGTTACGAACTCCAATTACCATCCCATCATCTCGTGTTCCAATATAAATTTTGCCGCCCTGTGCATTTGCAAATCCGCATATCCATTTAAGATATTCGTCACGCCACGATTCTTTCCATTCAATATTTTGACTCTCTGCCATCTTTTGAACCCCCGCTTATGTCCGAAGCTCATTCTATCAAAATCATATATAATATGCCACTTGTTATTTTATCACCATATTTTACAAAAATATAACCCATTTCAAAAGCAATATATTTATTTCAATATAATTTTATTCCATACTTCCAGTTTTTCATTAATCTCCACTAATTTGTCATCCAATTGATCATATATATTTTTCACCACTTTGCTTAATATAATGATACTTTCTCCTAAAGTTTGTTTATCCTTAACTTTTTCCTGCCCATATTTATAATGTGCTATTTTGCAACGAGTTTCATAAATATAGTTTGCTACTTTATCTTTTAAATTTTCCTTATCACACTCTTGTAACATTAAATTCTTCATCATATACGTATAGTATTCATTTATAATCTCATCGGAACAATATTCGGTAATTATCGCTTGCATATTAGAATTTTCTGAAAATCTTATTTTTTCTACATTTATCATTTTTAACACATTCTCTAATTGCAATTCATATTTTTTTGAATAATCCAATGCTTTATGTATAATATATAAATACTCTATACATCGATACAATTGTAAAAAAATCAAATCTTCATTTTGAGTTTGCAAAATATTTTCAACCATTGCTAATATACATCTGCTCGACTCCAGTTTTAATAATTCAAACATATTAGAACTCAATTCACTTTCTTCTAATTTTGATTTGAAAGAAAGCATATATAAAATTCTATCCAAATCCTCATAATATTTTATTAAAAAATCCTCATCTGTTATTTCAAATACTAAATAATTGTCTACAATTTCAAAAATATCACTACATTTATATCGTTTATCTTCTTTATGACCAAAAAATATATCATATATTGGAAACCCTTCGAATTGTGGCTTGGGTTTAAGAATACCTTCATTAAAAAGCAATACTCCTATCCCATATAACAATTCTTTATCGTCTACTTCATACTCAAAATTTAATACACCTCTTTCAAATAACGATTCACTTAGATATATGTAATTATTACTTTTGTACCGAATCAAAGCAATTCTATATCCCAAAATTGCATTACTACAATAAAAATCCGCTTTTTCAATCACATCATAAGTTAATCGTGTAAAAAACAAATTTCGCTTAACATTAGTTATTCTAATAGTCATTTCTTGAGGTACATAATTCTGTAATGTATTGAACACTTTTTGTTCTTGCTCTCGTACAGTTCTAGACATATCTACTCTCTCCAAAAGTCCTCTAAAGAAGAAATCTCTTCTATATCATCATATTTTAACATTGCCATAAAAGCATCTTTAAACAGCAACCGCATTTCGTCCCCAATTCTTGTTTTTGGCAATCCCATACATCTTGTGTTCAAAACGTCCAAACTTAAATAATCTTCATTCATGCTAACATTCTTTTCCAATTCAGCTAGAATTAAGTCCATTTGTTTTTGATATTTTTCTTTTTTCCCAACAATTACTTCTTCTGTTCTTTCTACAGAAATTTTCCCCATAATATACTCAGCACTGGCTACCACAAATCCAACATTAGCCGTTGAACTTCCAAAAATATCTTTTCCTTCACTAAACTGACCCTGTACTTCACTTTTTTTACAATATTTTGAAAAAGCTAAATCTAATTTACACATCATTCCTAATATGCATATAAAAATATCGAAAGAATTTTTTTTATCTATTGATTCCATCATATCAAAGCGTTGATATTCTTCCGCCAATTCATCTGTAACATTAATCTTAACATTTCTAATGTTAAATCCCAAATACAGCTCTATAACAGATGATTTATGATATTTTCCTGCTTGTGTTCTATATTTTCCATCATCTATTCCATATATATCAATCTTTTCTTTAAGCTCAGGATAATTGTTATATAATTCTCTTTCTATATTTCGTGATAAATTTCCATAGATCACCTCTATTTGTCTCCTTGTATTCCAAGGAGTCTGCCCTGTATTTAATACTAGCATACGATATAATAGCTTTTCACTATTTTCTGCAACCCAAAATTCTACTCTAATTTTTCTATTTTCATTTCCCTCAAAATTCTTAAAATAAATATTACTTCTCTGCATACCATCAATTATTGAAATAATACAATCTGCAAAAATCTCTTTACTATCATACTCCTCACCTTCCTCTAATTTCTTGCCAAAATCAGAATCACTTTGAATCCCTAATACTACTTGTGGAAAAATAGCACCCAGACAAAAATCATCCTGCATACGCTTTCGTATTCTAGTAGCCACCGCTGACTTAGTAATTACACCTCGTTGTCCCTCAAAATTTCCATTTAATTTAAAAGAATCATGTGCCAATTCTTTATATTCCTTCAATAACATATTTGTTAAAATAGAAACACACCCACTTCTCACATCTTTATCAATCGTAATAATTTTCATTTCTATACCTCCGAATTTTATATACCAATCATTGTTTCCATAGCTGTACCAAATATTGGAATCTCTCTGCAAACCATATCCTTCATAGATTCATAATCTGCTTGTATTGTCTTAAACCGATATTCCGGTGGTTTCAACGTCCCAATAAGCTCAATGCCGTATTTCCACATAGGGCAATAGTTGAGCCATTGCTTTTGCAATTGCCTCTGGATTTACTACGGCAATCAGAACAAACAAAAAACAATCCCTGCATCCGCCTCCCCAATCCGTTTCTGTATTTGTCCAGAATATCCACCAACCATTTTTCCACCTCTTTTTGTCCTAAATATTATATGTTATTCAGAACATTTTTTCAATAAGACTTCGGATTCTAATTATAGTATTTCGTTCAACAAAAAGCTTATGCACTAAGACCAAATCAAATTTGATGTAGAACCCCCTTTTCCATTTCGTTCAGTTCCATGTGAATCCCCTTTCTCCTGAAAATGGGTACAAAAAGAGGACATCCACCTGAATAAAAGATGAAATGTCCTTTGGCATGTACGCTATTCAATTTTATATACAAAGCAGCTTGCCGCTGTTACGCCGCTTTCTGCGAGTGTCTCTGTGTTACATTCCCATCCTGAAATGGATGAATCCGCTCAAACCTCACATGAAAGTTCAGAATATCCTCAAAAGTCTTTGTTTTTTATAATCTCCCACCGCAAACCACTCTTTTCCGGAATCACTGGTTCCGCTTTTCAAAATTATGAAAAAAATACAGAACCGCTAATTCGGGCAGGGCTTGATTTTTCTCTCTCCCCATGCTATACTCATGTCTGTTGTAAAGTCCTCAAAAACCAAGGTCTTATAGGGCTTTCCGCCGATTCCCGGCGTTAAATGAATCGTGAGTTCGAGACCTTCCTCACGTAAAACAAAACTAAAGGAGAACAAGATCATGAAAAACAAAAACGTAACTTTCTTAACCCAGGCGGCTATGATTGCCGCTATCTATGTCGTGCTGACACTACTGTTCCGGCCTGTTTCCTTCGGGGAAATCCAGGTTCGCATCTCCGAGGCTCTCACCATACTGCCGCTCTTTACCCCAGCCGCCGTGCCGGGAGTTTTTGCAGGCTGCCTGATTGCCAACATTATCGGAGGCGGCATCCTTCCGGATATCATTTTCGGAAGCCTGGCAACGCTTATCGGGGCCGTGCTGACATACCGTCTTAGAGAGAGGACACCGTTTCTTGCGCCTCTCCCCCCAATTGCCGCCAATACGGTCATCGTGCCTTTCGTCCTGTTCTACGGGTATGGCGTTAATCTGCCGATTGTGTTTATGATGCTTACAGTGGGCATCGGAGAAGTGCTTTCCTGCGGAGTGCTGGGGCTTTTGCTATACACTGCTTTGAAAAGATACCGCTATGTCATTTTTCGGCAAACTGCAGTCTGACGCTACGTCCGTGTTACACTTTACCAGAACCAAATATGGGAGGCAAGCCCCGCTGGGCTGCCTCCCTTGTTTATTTTCTGATGCCGCGTTATCTTAACTTTTCGGCGCAATATATGTATGCCTGCTTTTTTCCGTCATCTCCTCCACCTTTTCCGGCCGCACGGTTTTTCTTTCCCCGCTGTCCGCATCTATATATATAATCCGGTTTTCCGTATAGCCAACCAGGATCAATGCTTTCGATGCATTTACCATAGCGATCACGGGCTTATCCTGATTGATGATGTACATCAACTGCTCCGGCGTGCATCCTGTCAAGTCCAGGACACTGCCGCCATCCGTTCCTCCCAGCGCCTCAACCGGCGGCGTTCCTGCCCTGAGCTTTACCCTTATGCCTTCAATATATGCGTTCTTTTCCGTGATGGAATACCTGAGATCCCTGTTCCCTCTCTCCCAGACATACTCCTGCGTCTCAGAAACCACGACACCATTATACTCGTCTGCCTGCCGGACAGCCTCTCCTGCCTTATCAAAAATGCCCCTTAGTTCCCCGTAACCATATACCAGATAACACTCTTTCTTTGGCTCTTCATCAACAGAAAATACTTTCGGTTTCTCATACAGCGTCTGCTTGGGTTTCAATAGTTTCGGCTCCTTATCGGCAATTCCGTCGCCAAAAGTAAGCCGCAGCTGCCGCTGTTTCAGAGTTGTAGTGTAGGAGCTGAGCGTAATATTGTTCTCCTTTTCTTCTTCATTGTTCGTGATGTATTCTTCTATGACTGAATGGTACACATCGCCCTTTTTCACAACACGGTTCAGAGTAATCATATTGCCGTCAAATTCGGTGCTGATGATATAAGTCCCTTCCGACTCATAATCCTTCACAATGTTTTCCTTTGGATCCTGAATCTCGACCCTGTACATCGGCGCAACGTTCTCGCCCGCCAGCGTCACGCCTGCATCTTCTGCCCTTGAGAGTCCATATACAAAATCCCTGTCCATAAATCCCAGCGGCACGATGCTTATGCCTTCTTCCTCGCACTCGACGGTTCTCTTCTTGCCGGAAGACATTTCAATCACCCGCACCTGCGATGCCTTCCTGTCTCTTTTCCCCGACTGGTAAGCAATACGCCTGCCGTCTTCCGACACCACATACTGCCCCTCTTCCAAGTCATCTGCCAGTTCCCTGACGCGGCTTTTTTCAACGTTGATCTCATAGAGGGTTCTATTTGCCAGCACATACAGCATATCTGTATTCACGCTGTAGTAAACCAGCTTTCCAAGCTCCATCATGACATGACCCGACGACCGGTTTGTCGAGATAAATACCTTTTCTTCCACGCAGTTTTCCTCCGCGTTATAATAGTACACTGCCGCCCCGGTCTCGCCCTCATGCTCACCCCGGTTCATATATCCGTACACCGCAAATGAGAGATTGCCTTTTTTATCCATCTCCAGCAGCTCTATCTTGTGCTGCGCCGTACGGTTTCTCTCGTCTTTGTTTTCCGTGGACGCAAAGCTGAAGACAAGAGCCATCTCATCCTCTGTCTTGTTATAATGCCACAGCTCATCTGCCTGCACAAAAGCAGCCTGCGTTCCATCTTTGTTTACCATATACGAAAGACCAGAATCGGCAATCCCAAGAAGGATTCCTTTTTCACTCAATATTTTCTTCGACGTGTCAAAAACCTGCTCCATCTTTCGGTCATAGTCCAGGAGAAGCATTTTTTTCGTATCCGCGCGGTATCTGACCCGGAAAAATTCCTTTACTTTATACAGATCCTCCTCATTTTCCTCACCCCGGCAGCGCACCTGATACTGAATCTGAACCGACACGGATATGTTGTTTATCTCTTTAATCTGCCAGATCTCCTCACCCTCTACAGCAGGCGAAAGCTCGCCCCAGGTCACATGGTCATAATCAGAGTGGATCGTAACATGCTGATATGTAGTATTATCCCCGGTTTCATCCGGCTCAATAGCGGTGCCTATACCTACTCCCTCAGCTTTCACAAATGCATTCTCGTGAAAGCCTTTCACATAATCAAGGCATTGCTGCACGTTTTTGCCCTGAGAGTCTATAACCCTTGTATAATAATAAACAGACTTCCCCCCTGAAAGTTCAAGCACAACCTGAAGTATGCGCTCCTCCGCCGTAAGAGACGGATCTCCGATCGAAACCGTCTCTTCCGTTCCCGGGCTTTCTGTTTCCGTCTCAAGCAGTTTCTCCTTTCCGTCCAGAGAGTACAGCCTGCACTTCATGCTCGCTATTTCATTGTCATAAGGTTCAATCTCAATTTCTACCTGTCCGTTTGTTACAGGCGTGATGGTATCTCTCAGGGAAGCCATGTCCATTTCCTGGGCAAACCCCGGCACTCTGTTGACCGTATATCCATTGCTGGAAAATGCCAGCTGCGGGTATGTCGCTCCGTCCATGTCCGCCGCCATATTATCATTTCCGCGGTTCGTATAGAGGCTGAAGGCAATCACTGCAATCAAAAACAAAGCCGCCAGAAATGCTGCCTCTTTTAAGTATCTTTTTATCTTTCTGTTATTCATTCCGTATCCTCTTAATCCTTACGCCAATGACCCGCCTTTACCTAATCCTGCCGCCCGGCTCCGCCAAGCAGCCTGCCAAGCATCGGCGACACCTGGAAGAAACTTTCGCAGGCCTCTATGTTCTCTTCCGCGCGCCGGCTTTTCGCCTCCGATTTCTTCTGCACCGCACGGAGCAATATGTTTTTCGGCGTATGCTCCATGTCAATAAACTCAAGCACCTGAACGTCGTATCCCTCCCGCTCCAGGTACTTTGCCCTGAGGCCGTCTGTAATAAGCGATGCCATACGCTCCCGCAAAAGCCCATACTTAAGAACCGGCTCCATAGCATCCGCGCGCCGGCTCTTTCCCGCGTCTCTGTTTCCCAGCTGTGCGTTCAGCTCATGCTGACAGCACGGTACAGACAAGATTACCTTCACATTCCAGCCGACAGCTTTCGCCAGCGCATAATCCGTAGCCGTATCGCAGGCATGAAGGGTTACTACCATATCCACTTTGCCGTCTCCGGCATAATCCGCAATATTCCCCACTGAAAAATTAAGCTTTTCACATCCGTACTTTTCCGCAAGCTCATTACAGCGCGCGATCACATCCCTCTTCAGATCCAGCCCGATAATCCGCACATCATATTTCTTAAGGTCATGCAGATAATAGTGCATGGCAAATGTCAGGTACGATTTCCCGCAGCCAAAGTCAAGGATGGTAACTTCCCTGTCGCCCGGGAGCTCCGGGAGAATATCCTCAATAAATTCCAGGAAACGGTTAATCTGCCGGAACTTATCAAACTTCGCATGGACAACCGCTCCCTCTCGCGTCATAACCCCGAGATCTACAAGAAAAGGAACTGCTTTCCCCTCTTCAAGAATGTATCGTTTCTTCCGGTTATGGGCGAAACCCGCCTGCGCTTTCTCCCGTTCGCGGCACTGTTTCCGCCTCTTCACCGTAACCTTCCCTTTCTTGCTGACCAGTATCGTATAAAAGTCCGTGGCTGTCTCCATCTGCATCTGCCGGAAATTTTCCATGTAGGAAAGCAGCTTTTCCGCCGCCTCCTCACCGCTTAAGTTCTCATGAAACGCCTGCCTGCCGCGAAACACCTCCAGCTGGAACTTAAGCTCCCCCTTTTTCATGACTGGGCGCGCCTTTACCTTTTCCGCCCGCTCCTTATCCTTTGAGCCGCTTAAAACGGCAGACAAAAAATCTTTATTCAAATTTTCCCGTAAAATATTCTTTAATTTATCCATAACAGTAACATTGTACTGGTTTTTCTCTCCGCACGCAACCCCTGCTTTCCCCGCGGATGCATTATTAATGAAATTTTTATATTACATAATACTGGAATTCCCTATCTATTAATGATAAAATCTCTTTAGCTGACAGCAGCACCATATATGCATAATGAAAGGAATGTTTTCCCTATGAATAAGTTAGATGTTAAATTATGGACTCTTGCAGCCAGGGGGCATATTGTTCCGGACCGCTCCCTGCTGAAAACACCCGCACAGATTAAAGCCATAAAAAAAAGCGCTGCCTTGAACACGGCAGTGCTTGACCATGTTGCCGCCCATATACAGGCGGGCATGTGCACAGAGGAGATTGACCGGCTGGTCTATGATTTCACTACAGAGCACGGCGGCATCCCTGCGCCGCTGCACTACGAAGGCTTTCCTAAAAGCGTATGCACTTCTCTTAACAACGTAGTCTGCCACGGCATCCCTGACAAGTATGAATTTCTGGAAGAAGGCGATATCGTAAACGTAGACGTATCCACCAATCTTGGCGGTTATTTTTCTGACGCGTCCAGAATGTTCATTATCGGCGAGACATCCCCCGAGGCAGAAAGGCTCGTGCGCGTCACGAAAGAATGTGTAGAGCTTGGCCTTAAAGCCGCAAAACCCTGGGGGCATCTCGGGGATATCGCACATGCAATCAACACCCATGCACGCCGGCACGGATACTCAGTCGTAGAAGAGATCGGCGGACACGGTATCGGCCTTGAATTTCACGAAGAACCTTTCGTCAGCTACGTCACTCCCAAGGGCAGCGAAATGGTCCTCGTGCCGGGAATGATGTTTACGATCGAGCCTATGATAAACGAAGGCAGCCCCGATTTTTTCATAGACGAAGACAATGGCTGGACGGTATACACTATCGACGACGGCCTGTCTGCACAGGTAGAAT
The DNA here is from genome assembly GCA_910578455.1 of uncultured Dorea sp. Lineage (GTDB taxonomy): Bacteria > Bacillota > Clostridia > Lachnospirales > Lachnospiraceae > MD308. Next base: position 49,132 of record CAJTQA010000012.1, on the reverse strand, counting down.
ACATGGTGCTTGTCACCGAAACCGGAGTAGAGGTATTGTCGCAATAACCTATATTCCCTCCATTACAAGCGCCGAGCGGGCTCCCATATTCACTACGACCTCTCCGCCCTGAACCAGGTAGCTGTCGGCCGCATTCGTGTAGCTCTCCGCATAGGAATACATCAGCCTCCGCATCTTGCCCCGCATCGGCACTCCGATGCGCCATACAGGCACTGTAACCTCGGCAAGCTCATCCCGGTTATTTATGATTACCACAATTTGCTCATCCTCGGTAAATCTCCCGTACGCCAGTATGTTATTCTCGCAGCACAGCATAAGGATGGAGCCGTTTCGCAGCGCCTGGCTGTTTTTATGAATCCAGATCATCTCTCTGTGAAATTCAATCAATTCCTGATTTTCATTGCCCCACGGATATGTCCGTCTGTTATCAGGGTCTGTAAAGCCGCACACTCCTGCCTCATCTCCGTAATAAAGCGTCGGTGCCCCCACCCATGTCATCTGCATAACCACAGCTTCCCGCATCACTGCTACATTTACATTCTCTTCCGCCGCCCGGGGGCCTTTGTCGGCGGTCCTTCCCACCACGCGGTTCGTTCTTGTGAGAAACCTTGAATGGTCGTGGTTGGACAGTTCGTTCATCGCCACTTCCAGAGAAGGCGTGGGCATCCGGGACATAAAGTGGTTCATCGTATTCACAAAATGCTCAGGATTCCCTAAAAGCTCATCATTGCTCTCGTCACTGTGCTTTTCCATGCCTGTAAGAAACCATGTCACAGGTTCCATAAAAGCATCATAATTCATTACGCTGTCCCACTCGTCACCGCACAGCCAGCTGCTGGGATCCCCGTAATGCTCCGCCAGTATAAGCGCGTCCGGATTTGCCTCTTTTACTGCCTTGCGGAATTTTTTCCAAAATCCGTGATTGAACTCGCTGCTATAGCCTAAATCCGCCGCCACGTCAAGACGCCATCCATCAACATTAAAAGGCGGAGACACCCATTTTCGTCCTACTTGCAGAATATACTCCTCCAACTCTTTCGAGCCTTCATAATTTAATTTTGGAAGCGTGTCATGGCTCCACCATCCGTCATAGCACGGATTATACGGCCATCTCGTATCATCCCCATCCAGGAAACGGAAATAGTTCCGATAGGGGCTCTCTGCCGAAACATACGCTCCCGGGGCATAACCCTCCTGATTTTCATACACCCGCTCCCGATCCATCCATTTATTAAAAGAACCGCAATGGTTGAACACACCATCAAGAATCACTTTCATGCCCCTTCGGTGAAGTTCCTCCACAAGCTTAATGAACAGCGTATTGCTTGCCTCCAGATTCCGAATGTCCGTAACCCGTTTCTGAAATTTACCCGCATGTGCATTATCCCTGTCGCCGTCCGCCAGGACCTCTCCTCCGTCCTGCTCAATCACGCCAAAATGGGGGTCAATATAATCATAGTCCTGGATATCATACTTATGGTTAGACGGCGATACAAACAGCGGGTTGAAATATATGACTTCCACTCCCAGCTCCTGGAGGTAATCCAATTTCTCCATTACGCCTTTTAAGTCTCCGCCGTAGAACTCCCGCACACCCATCACATCCGGGTACTTGTTCCAGTCCGTCACTTTCCGGCTGTAACCGCCAATATAAAAATACTCGTTATCCTCCACATCATTGGACGGATCTCCATTGCAAAAGCGGTCTGTATAAATCTGGTACATAACCGCTCCTTTTGCCCACTCCGGCGTAGAAAATCCCGGCACGATGCGGAAATCATATATGTCGGAATGTGTGTCGGAGATGCCGCACCGGCTGTAATAACATGTCTGTTCCCTGTCAGAAATCTCAAAATAATATACGAACGGTTCGCAGCCGAGTTTCCAGTCAATCACATAATAGTCAAACTCGCCCTCTGCCGATTCTTTATGCATATTGTATCCGTCTTCGCCCACGACAAGACGCACACGGACGGCATCTTCCTTCGCCGTCCGGAATCTTAACGTGACAATTTGGTTGCAGCCCGGCTCCTGCGGAGATACATACCACCGCGAACCGTCACAAAATAAGGCTTCCCTTCTCATCCGTTATCCTCTCAATCAATTTTATTAACTATACACGTATCATCTCATCCGGCTCATTTATATCAACTGTCTTAAATAAATCTTCAAACTCTTCCCTGGATATCTTTTCTTTCTCCAGGAGAAGATCCGCGCATGCGTGGAGCACGCTGTCATATTCCCGTATGAGCGCTTTCGCCTTCGCATAGCACTCATCAATAATCCTTTTCACTTCCTGGTCTATAACTGTGGCAACGCCTTCTCCGTAGCCTCTTGATGCATGGGCCAGATCCCGCCCGATGAACACTTCATCGCTGTCATCGTCATAATTGACAAGCCCGACTGTCTCAGACATCCCAAACTTTGTCACCATAGATTTCGCAAGATCCGTCGCCTGTTTAATATCCTGGGATGCTCCTGTGGTAATGTCGTCAAGCACTTCTTCTTCCGCGACCCTGCCTCCCAGCGACACTACGATGTCCTGCAGCATCTTGCCTTTCGTATCGAACATATCATCCCGCTCCGGCAGGGGCATCGTATACCCGCCCGCGCTTCCGGTCGGGATGATGGAGACGCTGTAGACAGGCCCCACATCCGGCAGCACATGGAATAAAATTGCGTGCCCCGCCTCATGAAACGCCGTAATCCGTTTCTCTTTGTCGGAAATCACACGGCTTTTTTTCTCCGCGCCGATCCCGACCTTGACAAATGCTTTCTTGATATCTTCCTGTATAAGGAACACGCGGCTTGCCTTCGCTGCCAGAATAGCCGCCTCATTCAGCAGGTTTTCAAGGTCTGCGCCGGTAAATCCGGCTGTCGTCTGCGCGATCTGCTTTAAGTCGATCTCCTCGCTCAGCGGCTTGCCCTTTGCATGAACCTCAAGAATCTCCTCCCTGCCCTGAACGTCCGGGCGCCCTACTACCACCTTCCGGTCAAACCTTCCCGGACGCAGAATCGCCGGATCCAGTATGTCCACCCTGTTAGTCGCCGCCATGACGATAATGCCTTCATTGACGCCAAAGCCATCCATCTCCACCAGAAGCTGGTTCAGCGTCTGTTCCCTCTCGTCATGCCCGCCTCCCATTCCGGTTCCTCTGCGGCGCGCCACCGCGTCTATCTCATCAATAAAGATAATGCACGGAGCATTTCTCTTTGCCTCCTCAAACAGATCCCGGACACGGGACGCTCCCACACCCACAAACATCTCTACAAAGTCAGAGCCCGAAATCGTGAAAAACGGCACTCCTGCTTCTCCTGCCACCGCTTTTGCAAGTAATGTCTTGCCGGTTCCCGGAGGACCCACCAAGAGGACTCCCTTCGGTATCCTCGCGCCTACCTGAATATATTTTTTCGGTGATTTCAGGAAATCCACGATCTCCTCAAGCTCTTCTTTCTCTTCCCGCAGCCCTGCCACCTTTGAAAATGTTACGTTATTGTCGCCTTCCCTGCTCAGTTTCGCGCGGCTCTTCCCGAAATTCATCGCTTTAGCATTTGCGCCGCCGCCCTGGCGGTTCATAAACATAAACAGGACAAAAACCGCCGCCACCACTAAAAGCATAGGAATGAGAGTATCGGCAAACCAGCTGTCCTGAGGCACATTGGTCATCGTATAATTCTCAATGCCTTTCTTTTTCAGATACTCCTGCATCTCATTGACATCGGATGTAAAAAGATACTTCGTTTCATCTTCACCGCTTATTTCATTCTTAGTTCCAATCTCAACCCGCCCGGTAGGAACATCCTTGTTCTGGATAATGTCAATGTTTTTTATATTTCCGCTTGCAATCAGCTTTTCAAACTGATTCCAGTTCAGTTCATTTTCTTTCTGATCCATCTGGTTGGTAAACCATAATGCCCCGAATAATACCAATATGAATATGAGCACGCTCGCTCCGCTTATTCCTCTGTTTCTTCTATCATTCAATGTTTATAGCCTCCTTCTACTCAACACCTTCCACAACTCCGATGTATGGTAGATTTCTATATTTTTGCTTATAGTCAAGCCCATACCCGACTACAAATTCATCAGGGATCTTATACCCTATGTAATCAACTTTAACTTCCCTGACCCTGCGCGACGGCTTGTCAAGCAGTGTACAAAGCCTCATGCTCTTCGGCTCTCTCTTCCTCAGGACTTCCAGAAGATAAGAAAGCGTCCTTCCGGAATCAATAATGTCCTCCACCACCAGGACTTCCTTTCCCTCCAGCGTCTCATCAAGATCCTTGGCAATCTTTACGATGCCGCTGGAGGAAGTTCCGTCTCCATAGCTTCCCACGCTCATAAAGTCTATGCTTACAGGAACTGTTATCTGCTTTGCCAGCTCACATGCAAAAAATACCCCGCCTTTCAATATGCAGATCAGATGCACCTGTTTCCCTGCATAATCTTCACTGATCTGCCGGCCCATCTCTTCAATCCTCTTCGTCACGTCCTCCTCCGGGATCATGACCCTTACTGTCTCTGACATTTTCTTCTCCTCCGTAAAATCCAATCTCCAATATCCGCTTTGTCTTATCTGTCACCTGATACGCCTGGCTCTGCCTGTATCCTACGATCCAGATGATCTCTTTACCGACTGCCGCGAGCCAGATGCTGTCTCTTAGCTCCCTCGGGATTTTTTCATTGATAAAATACTGTTTTAATTTCTGTGTTCCCCCGTTTTTATCAATTACAATATAGTCTCCCGGCTCACGATGCCTGATTTTTACAGTATTTGTTATTATATCATAATCGAACCATTTCGTGTAGTTTTTTTCTGGAAATGTTGCTGATTCATTTTCAAATATATTCATCCAGAACTCCGCTTTTTCCTTTGCTCCCGGCTTTTGTGCCGCATTGCAATTCCGAAACAGCAGCCCGTCGTAATTCCGATACGCCTCCACATTGTATGGAAACTTTGCCATCCGCCCTGCCTGTCTGTCCAGCAGGTCGCACGCAGCAGCCACATGCGCTGCGCCTATGTCTCTCCTCGCTCCCGCCGCCTCGCAGAGAGCCTCGCGCATAACCCCTTTTTTAAGCGTTTCAGGAACACGTTTAAATCCATCCTCCCTCAATAGAATCTCCCCTGCATTTTCTGTCTTTATACAGCTTTTTACATATTCAGCAGTTTTTTCCTCCACATATTCCCCCGCCCCCCTGATTGTCTCAGCGCACTGCGCTATATGCTCCACTGTCCTCTCATTCACATATTTTTCCAGGTACGGGATTACCCTTTTGCGTATCCTGTTCCTCGTATAACATTCCTCCAGATTCGTCTCGTCCGTGCAGTACGAGATTTCCCGGTCTTTTAAATACCTTTCAATTTCCTGACGGCTCAGGCAGAGGAGAGGATGAATCCATACGCCGCTTTTCGGCGGAATCCCCCCCATTCCTCTTAATCCGCTGCCCCGGCACAGGTTAAAAATGACCGTCTCGGCATTATCGTTCTGCTGATGTGCCAGTGCAATACAGGTTCCGTCCCACTGGCAGCGCGCCTTTTCCATGCAGGAGCGCCTGACCTCGCGCCCCGCCTCTTCAACCGACAGCCTGCGGTTCCTCGCATACTCTCCCACGTCTTCACGGAAAAGAAAAAAACGCACTCCCGCTTTCTCACACACTTCACGCACATATTTTTCGTCTCTTTTAGCGCTTTTTCCTCTGAGTCCATGGTTCACATGCACTGCCGCAACCTCAAACCCCATCTCTTCCTTTAGCTCTAAAAGCACGAAAAGGAGGCATATGGAATCTGCTCCCCCCGATATGCCTGCGATAACTCTGTCTCCCCGCCTGATCATCTGCCAGCTCTCTATATATTTTCTGACCTTTTTACGCATTTTCTGACCTTTTTCTTTAACCGCCTTTTGTTTCCAGTATAATATATATAATTTTAAGCAAAAAAGCAAGAAATACTTATAGTTTCCATAACCCCACTACCACGATAGTCATGTCGTCTGTCGGTTTCTCCTGGCTCCACTCCAATACCCTTCCGAGAAGGCAGTGAGCCATCTCTTTTGGATTGACCGTGTTCGCCTCCTGGATAAAGCCTGCCATCAGCGTGTCCTGCTCCTTCACCGGCAGTGCGTCCATCACCCCGTCTGTGACCATAATCACAAACTCGCCTGATTCCAGCTCTCTTTCAACAGACTCTATCTCCAAATCTTTAATCACTCCGATAGGAAGCGTTGCCATGCTGACCTTCTCCACTCCGTCTAACCTCTTAATAAAAGTGGCGGCCGCCCCCGCCTTTATAAATTCACAGTACCCTGTATACAAGTCAAACAGGCAAGCGTCAACCGTGGAAAACCGTACATCCTCGCGCCCGATCACAAGGGCGGTGTTCATGATCTCAATAGCGGTTTTTGCCGGAAATCCCGTCTCCAAAAGCTCTTCCAGCATTTCCACCACCATCGTGCTCTCCCGGCAGGCCTCCTCCCCGGAGCCCATCCCGTCCGAGAGCGCCACTCCTTTTTTTCCTCCCGGCAGGTCTGTCATCAAAAACGTATCGCCGGAAATCTGCTCGCAGTCTTTCCCTATTTTTGCCACCCCCTGAAGCGTCTGATAACGTGCGCTCTCCACACAGGCAATCGTACAATACTGCGCCCCTACAATAGGCCTCTCGCCCTGCTGCGGCATCATAACCCTTCCAATGCACGCCCCTGTCTCGTATGCCAGCTCCTTCGTCGCCACACAGATGCCTTTCGCCGCTTTCACTGTCAGATGAAGTTCATACTTGCCCTGAGGCGTAATGTAAAACACAGACGAAAGCATTTTGACCCCTATTTTCTTCAGTCGGGATTTCAGTTTCTTTTCTAAATGCTCGTCCTCAAAAATTCCCGCGTCCAGCTCCCTGGTCGTATACTGGAGCAGTTTTGCAAAGCTCTTCAGCTGCCCGGCGAAGCCTTCTCTGTTTTGCACAATCCTGTTATTCCAGAGAAGGATCTTCTTAGCGTTCTCATATACCTCCAGCGTCTCGCGCAAAAACCTGGGTGCGAGGATGCACTTTCTCTTTAAGCCTCTTTTCAGCTCCACGTTAAGCTCTGCACCATACTCTTCCACCGCGCAGAGAATCTCATACACCATCTGATAAGTGAAAACCCTGTTCTCGTGCAGGCACTCATCCCGCCTTTCGCAGTTCTCACACACCTTGTCCGTAATCTTCCCGAACATCTCTTCAAACTCTTCTTTTGAAAATGTTCCCTTATATCCTTCCAATGTGAAAAAAGTTTTTGACAGGTGCACCATTGAATCCGCAAATTTATCCATCTGCACTACATACGGATTCACAAATGCACCCTTTTCCCTGATCTCTGCCATCCCGACACTCCCCTTGCCAATCAATTAAAAAAGCTTTAGGAGCCTGCCTTTTGCCCCTAAAGCTTATCATTCGTATCTGCGCTATTTTGCTTTGAATACCGTTTCATCTTTATAAACCATGCCCAGTTTCTCCCTGGCCATGTCCTCTACATATGTGTCCGTGCCTACATATGTCTCCAGCTTATCAATCTCTTTTGTCCTTTTCTTCTCTTCCTCAATCTGCTGCTCCAACTCCGCCGCCTGCGCCTTATACGACTTTTCTTTTGCCCGCAGCGTCATCCCGCTGACTGATACGACCGCCGTCAGCAATATGATTACAGCACCTACCGCAAGCATGCTGCGCTTGTGAACCCGCATGCGCCGTTTCTGCCTACTGCCCCTGCTATTCTTTTTTATTTTTCCCATATTTTATACTCACCCTTGTCAGCATATCTTTTCTTCCCGCTGATTGATTCTTATCATATCTTTTTTTTTAAGTTTTCGCAATGACTTACATTAAAAAAGCTTAATAATCAGCGTAGATTTTTTTTCTCCCTTTTTTCAGTTTCCGCAAAACAACCGAAGAAAAAATCGCCCCAAATACCAGTCCTAGTATAAAATACCATCTGATGCCCCCATCGCTGGTGTAGTAAATTTGCACAAACACATATACAGCCGAGCCAATCCAGAAGATGATGTCCTCGCCCCCCATGGCCAGCAGGCTGTGTTTTACAATCTGACGGAAACAAATTATGCCCTGATATGCCAGACGCAGCAGAATACCAGTAATCACCGCCACCAGAAATATGAGCAGTTCCCCTCTGATCTCCGGCATTTATCACCGGAACAGCTTGGAAAACAGGTTCTCCCCCTGTTTCACTCCTGCATGAACCTCCGAGTAGGCGACGCTGTCGATATTGCCTGACAAGTCCACCTCGCCCTTTTCAAGATTCAGGCGGTTCACATGCAGATCCGTTCCTTTCACCATCATCATCCCCTGCTCCGTCTCCAGAAGGATCTCATTCAAATCAAAAGACAGGACGTCGAGAACTCCCGTCACTAAACTCGTCTTACGGTTATTAATGACCAGTTTATGATTTTTCTGTGTGGTTCTCTCTTCCATACCCATCACAACCTTTCTTAATAATCATATGAAAGGTTGTTCGCATTTATTACAAATATTTGAACAGATTTGCAGCCTCTTCCTTTTTCGTGGTATCCCTGAGCTCCAGAACCTCCACTTTGACATTCTTTGTTCCGAACTGGATCTCAATAATGTCCCCAGCTTTCACTTTGACAGAAGCCTTCGCCACTTTTCCGTTGACCAGCACTCTCCCCGCATCACACGCCTCATTCGCAACTGTCCTGCGCTTAATCAGGCGGGATACTTTCAAGAATTTGTCCAGCCTCATCCTTCCACCTCCTTCACGAAAAAAGCAGAGAGCCAAAGACCCTCTGCTTCATCTATCCTCAGAAATTACTCGTTCACAGCATCCTTTAATGCTTTGCCAGCTTTAAACTTCGGCGCCTTGCAGGCATCAATCTTCATAACGCTGCCTGTCTGCGGGTTTCTGCCCTCTCTTGCAGCTCTCTTCGTAACTTCAAAAGTACCGAACCCTACAAGCTGAACCTTGTGCTCTTTCTTAAGTTCTTCTGTTACAACATCAACAAAAGCCTTTAACGCTTTTTCGGAATCTTTTTTTGATAATTCTGCCTGCTCCGCGATTGCTGCTACTAATTCTGTTTTGTTCATGGATAATTTCCTCCTCTTGTCATCACTTGAAATACAGTTTTATTTTATGATTTTTCGCCTCATGATATAGTTATACCCATTTTCATACTGTTTGTCAAGGACATTTCTGCCTTTTCACGGTTTTAACCACATTCGGCGGCAAACTGTTACAGCATGGAGTCAATCATTGCCAGAACTTTCTCTCCCAGTGCTTTTGACTTCGCATCCGCATCTTCCAGGGAGTTTCCTTTTATCCCGTAATAGAATTTCACTTTCGGCTCTGTTCCCGACGGCCTTACGCAAAGCCACGCGTCATCTTCCAGGTCATAATACAGCACATTGGATGCAGGCAGGCCCGTCGCCGTAATTTCTCCCGTCCGCAGGTCTTTAATCATGTCTGCCTGATAATCTCTTGCTTTCAGCACTTTATATCCGCCGAACTCTGACGGCGTATTTTTACGCAGAGTTTCCAGGATTTCCTGTATCTTGTTCAGCCCCTCAATGCCTTTCAGCGTGATAGCCTGTATATCGTCCTTGTAATATCCGTATTTCTCATACATGTCCACCATCGCATCCCAGAGTGTCTTGCCCTTTGTCTTATAGTAAGCTGCCGCCTCGCAGAGCGCCATCGTGGCAACGATCGCATCCTTATCCCTCGCATGCGTTCCGATCAGGCACCCGTAGCTTTCCTCAAACCCAAACAGGTAACTTCCTTTTCCCGTAGTCTCAAACCCGAGAATCTGCTGCCCGATATACTTAAATCCTGTCAGAACTTCTATAAGTCCCGCATCATATCCCTTCGCTATGGCATCCGCCATGTTGGATGTCACGATTGTCTTGATGAGGTACCCGTCTTCCGGCAGGCCCTTAAGCTCTTTCCTCTGTCCGATCTCATAGTCCGCCAGGAGGCATCCTGACATGTTTCCGGTAAGTGTATGGTACACGCCATCCTTATCCTTTACCAGCACCCCAAGGCGGTCTGCGTCCGGGTCTGTGGCAAGCACCAGATCCGCATCAACTTCTTTCGCAAGCTTTAGGCCAAGCTCAAACGCCTCTTCCGCCTCCGGATTCGGATATGATACAGTCGGAAACTCCCCGTCCGGCAGTTCCTGCTCTTTTACCACATATACATTTTTAAAACCTAACTCTTTCAGAATGCGCCTTGCCGGAACATTTCCGGTTCCGTGAAGAGGACTGTAGACAATCTTAATCTGATCGCCGGCCTCATCGATAGCGTCCTGATGAATCACCTGTTTCTTCAGCTCTGCAATATACCCGTCGTCTATCTCCTGTCCGATGACCTGATAAAGCCCCGCCTCCTTTGCCGCCCCAAGCTCCATCGTCTTCACCGTACTGTAATCTGTGACAGCCTTCACTTCGTCCATGATTCCCTTGTCATGCGGCGGGGTAATCTGCGCGCCGTCCTCCCAGTATACCTTATACCCGTTGTACTCCGGCGGGTTATGGCTGGCAGTGATGTTGATTCCGGCGATACAGCCAAGCTTCCTCACTGCATAGGAGAGCTCCGGCGTCGGGCGGAGCGCGTCAAACACATACGCCTTGATGCCATTTGCCGCAAGGCAGAGCGCCGCCTCATCTGCAAATTCCGGCGACATGCGGCGGGAATCATATGCGATGGCAACGCCTTTATCCCGCCCCCCGCTCTTCACTATGTAATTTGCTAATCCCTGAGTCGCCTTTCTGACCGTATAGATATTCAGACGGTTCGTTCCTGCGCCGATGATACCTCTCAAGCCCGCGGTACCGAACTCAAGATCTTTATAGAAACGCTCTTTTATCTCATTGTCGTCATCTGCGATTTTCTTCAGCTCCTCACGCGTCGTTTCATCAAAATATGGATTTGAAATCCACTCCTCATACCGCTCACGATATTCCATATCAATGTACCTCCTGTCATGCTCGTTATTATCCATTATACACCAGGCGGCTACAAATGAAAAGCAAATATATTATCTATAAACCGTTCTTTTTCTTTTGTCTGCCGGATTGCCGTATTTAGTTTCTCCATATTTTTTACAGATATCCACGCTTTATTTGAATGGTAATATGAATTTGCAATCTTCCAGAATTTTTCCGGATATGCCAGCCGGATTTTAAGATACTCCATCTCTCGCCCCGACAGCGGCCGGATTGCCGAATATGCGTTGAGCATATTATCTCCCAGCCGCTCCTTCCATCCATGCTTTTCCATTACTTTACGCAGGAAATAATACAAGTCCTCCACCTGCACGTCCTGCTTATATTTATCAAAATTAACTGTCGCCAGGATCCTGCCCTGATTTGCCCCCGGCCCTCCGGCCCCCATCAGTATATTGTGGTAGTTGTACTCCCCGTGGGTCAGGCATCCCGCCTTTATGCTTTCCTCATACAGCCCGTCATAGCCCGAGCCTGCAAGAAGTTCTCCCGCAGCTTTGGCCCACTCATACATCTCATCAAAAAATTTTAAGAAGACAATCTCAAAATCTCCTTTAGATGTAAGCCCCCGCACGAATTTCCGCACTTTTCTCAGTTCCCTGTCATGCCGTTCGTATTCTTTTTCCAGGCGTTCCGCCCTTGTCTGCGACGGCAGGCTCACCCTCATGGCAGCATGCAGTTTCGCTAGATTGCCTGACGCTTCCAAAAGCTCCGGCGGTTTCTTAAAATCACATTCCCGCCCCAAAAACCATCTCCGCAGCATATATTTTTTCCCGTCCTCACGGATCGTCACCAATTCATTCTCCCTGTTGGGCATAATACTGTCCGTATGACAGGGCCCATACTCTTCCAAATGTGCATACAGTTCGCACAGTGCCAGAAGACGCCCTGACGGCGCCGACACCTCCTTCAGAAGAAACACCCCCTGAGCCGTGTCGCATAAAACAGCACCCCTGACTTTACGGGTGCTGTTTACGTCAATCTCATATTTTTCCAAAATGTTCCTATCATAATCCTGCATATTGACATCCCCTGCACTCTACATTACGTGTTCTTTTCAAAATATGATGCCACGCCGCAAAATATGATTACAAAAGCAGGGATAATTTCTAATCCCTGCCCTTTACAGACGCTTTAAAAGCTCCTCTTTTGTATTGTATTCCGGTTTCCTGATCACAAGCTCCAAAAGTTTTTCCAGTTTTTCCCCTATTTCCTTTCCGGGCGACATTCCTGCCTCAATCAGATCGTTTCCCGTCACCGCCAGATCTTTTAAGGAGACGCATTCCTTCTTTTCCAGTATATCCTGGTACAGCTTTTCAATCCCGTCCAGATCTTCCAGTTTTTCTTCCCGAAGGAAAAGGCTCTGCGCCAGCACATCCGCGCGGCGCACCTCAATATACTGCGGGAAAAGCTCTTCCCCAATCTTATGCATGGCTCTCCTTACATTTTCCGCCTCCACAGGCATCCGGTAATCATGAAAATGCACAAGCCGCGTCACTTTATGAATTGTATCGTTATCAAATTTAAGCCGTTTCAGGATGTCTTTGGCAATAACTTCGCTCTCCAGTGCGTGTTTCTTGAAATGTGCGATTCCCTTTTCATCAATGGTCTTCATCGCAGGCTTTCCCATATCATGCATGAGCATTGCAAGCCTCAGGACTTTGTCCGGCCTTATATTTGCAAGAGAGTGGAGGGTATGCTCGCCTACCGTATAGATATGGTGGGGCGTTTCCTGCTCTACACCCATCATCTCGTCAAACTCCGGCATAAACTGTGCAGTGATGCCAAGCTCATATGCCTCCCTCAGATACCCCGGCCGCTTCGAAGTGAGCATCTTGACCAGCTCTACCTGTATCCTTTCCGCACTTATATTCACAAGAGTCGGCGCAAGTTTCCTCATCCCCTGCCTCGTAATCTCCTCTATGCAGAAACCCAGCTGCGCCGCAAAGCGCACGCCCCGCAGGATACGCAGCGCGTCCTCCGAAAAACGGGCAGCCGCATACCCGACGCACCGGATAACCCCCTCCGCCAGATCCTCCTGACCCCCAAAGATATCCACAAGTCCGTCCTTTTCATTATATGCCATGGCATTTATCGTAAAATCCCTCCGCATGAGGTCTTCTTTTAAGCTGCGGGTAAAGGTCACTTCACTCGGATGCCGGCTGTCTTCATATTTCCCGTCAATGCGGTAGGTTGTAACCTCAAAACTGTCCTTATCCAGAAGTACGGTGACCGTTCCATGTTCAATCCCCGTGTCAAACGTCTTTTCAAACAGAGCCTTCGTCTGCTCCGGCGTGGCAGAGGTCGTGATATCCCAGTCCTCCGGTTCCCGCCCCAGAATAGAATCCCTCACGCATCCGCCTACCGCATAAGCCTCGTACCCATGCTCCATAAGGGTTCCGATAATTGTATTTACTTTTTCAGGTAATTGAATCTTAATTTCTCTCACTGCACTTCTCCCAAAAAAGCGAGGCATAAAATGCCCCGCCGTATTTTAGCCTTTAGTACGCCTTGCCCCAGTAAGCCATATGTTTTGCCGGTTTTCCGCACCAGATGCACTTATCGGAGATCATCTCCTCATCCTCTATCAGACACCTGGTAGCCGCTCCTCCCGTCACATATTTTACCTCGCCCTCGCACTCGGGGTCGCCACACCAGCAAGCTTTTACAAATCCGCGGTTCTGCTGGAATTTCGTTTTCATCTCCTCGATATCAGTAGCCGTATCGATATGCGCTTTCAAGAACTCTTCCGCCCTCTTATACATATCGGACTGGATTATCTCAAGGATATCGCGCAGCCTTGTCGCAATCTCGCCCATCGGCACTGCAATCTTCTCGCGGGTATCGCGGCGGACTACAACCACCTGGTTGTTCTCGATATCCTTCGGCCCGATCTCGATACGGGTCGGTATGCCGAGAATCTCCTGCTCTGCAAATTTCCATCCCGGGCTCTTGTCAGAATCATCAATCTTCACCCTGTAGCCAGCCTTCTTAAGCTCTTCAAACAGCGCGAACGCCTTGTCAAGAACGCCTTCCTTATGCTGCGCGATCGGGATTATCCGGCACTCAACCGGCGCGACATGCGGCGGCAGGACAAGCCCGTCATCGTCACCGTGAACCATGATAAGCCCGCCGATGCTTCTTGTGGACCATCCCCAGGATGTCTCATAAACGCTCTGAAATTCATTGTTCTTATCAATATATTTAATTCCGAATGCATCCGGGAACCCACTGCCGAAGAAATGGCTCGTGGCTGACTGCAGCGCTTTTCCGTCATGCATCAGCGCCTCGACAGTATAAGTGTCCTGCGCTCCGGCAAACTTCTCGTGCTCTGCTTTCCTTCCCGATACAAACGGGATGGCAAGCGTCTCCCTGTAACAGTCCTCATATACATGGAACATCTGGATAGTCCGCGCCTCTGCCTCCTCGTATGTCGCATGGATCGTATGGCCCTCCTGCCACAAGAACTCTCTGGAGCGCAGGAACGGCCTCGTCGTCTTCTCCCAGCGCAGAACGCTGTTCCACTGATTCCATACCTTCGGAAGATCCCTGTAAGATTTTACAGTCCTCGCCCACAGGTCGCAGAAAAGCGTCTCGGACGTAGGGCGGATGCAAAGCCTCTCCTGAAGCCTCTCCATGCCTCCGTGGGTTACCCATGCAACCTCCGGCGCAAAGCCTTCCACATGATCCGCCTCTTTCTCTAAAAGGCTCTCCGGGATCAGGAGCGGCAGCGATACGTTCTCGACACCTGTCTCTTTAAAACGCCTGTCAAGGTCTGCCTGTATCAGCTCCCAGATCGCATATCCGTTCGGCAGGTAGTTAAGGCAGCCCTTTACGCTGGAATAATCACACAGGTTCGCCTCCCGCACAACATCTGTATACCACTGCGCGAAGTTCTCGTCACGCGGAGTGATATTTTTAACTAATTTCTTGTCTTTTGCCATGTTTCTCTTCTCCTTCTCTTTTTATGCGGTCATGCCCGCACGAATAATTGCCAGGAGCCGGAAACACACGGTATAAAAAACGCCGGCTTCTCAGCTCCCCGAAAGGGACCGAAAAGCTCGGCGGTACCACCCTAGTTCTGCTTTTTCAGCAGCTCTCTCTCATCACCATTAACGCTGGTGCCACGCTGCATTTTCACACAGCGGCTCCAAGGCAGGTTCATCACATTTCAAAACAAGAATCTCTCAGCCTCCGGACTCTCTCTCTGTGGAATCTACATTGCAATTACTATCCCTCTTCATCGCCAGGACTGCCTTCTTGCAGCTAACACCGCAGGCAGTTATTTGATTAAACGTAATTCTAATTGATAAAATAATTTTTGTCAAGCCTTAAAATTCAAATATCGCTACTCCATACGGCGGAAGCTTATATGCGAATGAAAACGGCCTTCCGTCACACTCCTGTTTCACCGCTTTATAAACTGCCGGGCGCTCCTCGCCCTTTCCTCCGTACCGGACATCGTCGCTGTTCAGGATCAGCTTATACTGCTTTCTCCTCGGAACGCCTACCCGGTAATCCTCCCAGAGCATAGGGGTAAAGTTAATCACAAACAGGAGATTTTTCTTTTTATTTTTGGAATGGCGCATGAAACTAAAGATGCTGCGGTAAGCGTCGTCCGCATTTACCCATTCAAATCCTTCCCATATCTCTTCGTCCTGATAAAGCGCCGGATTCTTCCTGTACAGATGCAGCAGGTCTTTCATCCAGTTCTGGACCGCCTGATGCTCCTCCTCAGCAAGCAGGAACCAGTCAAGCTCGCGCTCTTCGCTCCATTCGCGCAGCTGCGCGAACTCCTGCCCCATAAACAGAAGTTTCTTCCCAGCATGCCCCATCATAAAGGCATAGCCTGCCTTCAGGTTCGCGTACTTGTCAAATCCAAGCCCCGGCATCTTATTTAACATCGAACATTTCAGATGCACGACCTCATCATGAGACAGCACAAGGATATATTTTTCGCTTCCCGCATAGCTCATGGCAAAGGTCATCATATGGTGGTTGTCCTTGCGGAAATACGGGTCAAGCTTCATATATTCTGTAAAATCATGCATCCATCCCATATTCCATTTCAAGCTGAACCCAAGGCCGTCATCCTCAACATCCCCTGTTATCCTCGGCCACGCCGTAGATTCCTCCGCTATCATCATTGCGCCCGGGTTTCTGCCCAGCACAACAGAATTCAGATGCTTGAAGAAGTCTATCGCCTCCAGGTTCTGGTTGCCGCCATATTTATTAGCAACCCACTGCCCGTCCTGTTTCCCATAGTCAAGATACAGCATTGATGCGACCGCATCCACCCTGAGGCCGTCAACATGGAACTGCTCAACCCAGAACAAGGCATTGGAAATCAGGAAATTCCTCACTTCATTTTTGCCAAGGTCAAAAATCTTCGTTCCCCAGTCCGGATGCTCCCCTTTCCTCGGATCCGCATATTCGAAAGTCGGAGTGCCGTCAAAGTCCGCCAGGCCGTGGGCGTCTCTTGGGAAATGCGCCGGTACCCAGTCAAGGATGACGCCTATCTTGTTCCGGTGAAGGTAATTTACCATCCACGCAAAATCTTCCGGCGTGCCGTACCGGGAGGTAGGCGCGTAGTAGCCTGTTACCTGATATCCCCAGGAGCCGTCGAAAGGATGCTCGGCAATGCCGATCAGCTCCACATGGGTATATCCCATATCCTTTAAATATTTCGCAATCTCAACCGCAAATTCACGATAGGTATAGAACCCTTCATCCTCATGTCCGGGATGGCGTTTCCAGGAACCGATATGCGCTTCGTACACCGACACCGGCTCCTGCATATGATTCCACTTCTTTCTTTTTTCCATCCACACATCATCCGTCCACTTCAGATTGCTGATATCCGTCACCTTGGATGCCGTTCCCGGCCTCATCTCTGAATGGTTTGCAAAGGGATCCGCTTTAAAAACATACTCTCCCTTGTATGTCTCAATGCAGTACTTATACATCGCATATTCTTTCACATCCGGAACAAAGCACGTGAATATCCCGATTGATTCCTGACGCTCCATCGGATTCGCCTCTATATCCCACTCGTTAAACTCACCAATGACGGATACCGATTTTGCGTGAGGCGCCCAGACAGCAAAATACACGCCCTCTTTTTTCCCGTTTTTTACCCTGTGGGCTCCCAGTTTCTTATAAATCTCATAATGATTTCCCTGCCCAAATAAATACTGGTCAAGCTCGCCCACTTCGTATGCCTTCTTTTTCCTCTCTGCCATATCTGTGCCCTCTCTTAATCCGCAATCTTTGCCATTATATTTTGAAGTCATCCTCTTTTAGGATAATCCTGTCAGAATCATCCGTTCCCTTTCCGAACACCCTCCGAGCCAAATGCTTTACATTTACCCTCTGGGAGTGCGAAATCGCCTCATCCATAATTTCTTTTACCTCTGCCACCGAAACCGCATGGTCTTCTCTCTGCATCACGTCAATCCGGCTGTACAGCGCCAGGATTCCCATCTCGTCAAGCTTATATCCGTTCTCCTTCGCATAGGTCTGTCCGAAAGTAACCAGCTCGTCATTGATGAATACCGGCAGCTCCAGCTTGGAAGTGAACTTCTTCTTGAAGTCCGGATTCGCTGTCAGCACCCTCTCAAGAGGTTTCCTCTGGTCTTCCAGCACGAAGAGCATCTCTCCCGTCTTTCTTTCCATCAGGTGGCTCAGCTCTTTTACCGTCCTCGAGTTAAGTTTTCCTGCTTTCTCTACGATAATCGCGCCTCCCTTAAGTTTCTGGATGATGTTAGGCAGTTCTTTCTTATTGAGGGATTCTCCCGTCACTATTGCAACTTTTCCCTGCTTTAAGTTTCTCTGTTTCTGGATCGCTTTCACAATGTCCACTGCCAGTACAGTCTTTCCGGAGCCCTTTCGTCCAATCACCAGAATATTTCCGGTTTTCGAGGTTCCTTCCCTCCTTGCCCGCCGGTCGTTGTCAAGCGTTTCCACAATCTGCTCGCTCATGCCCCTGACCGGAACGAAGTAGGAAAACAGCTTTTTCTGCTCCTCCGTAAGCCCTGCCTTCAGTCCAATCTCACTGGTAGCGCTCAGGTCATAGCGTCCTGTCACTACAAAGCCCGTGTCAAAAGGAACGCCTCCTTTTGCTTTCTTAAAGCGCTTCTGTATCTCCTCCTCAGAAGGCTCTTCAATCTCAAGGGAACCGCTGTCAAAAGCGTGTTCCTCGAAGTCTTCTTCAAGATCCGTTTCGTCAAGCTCATCCTCCTCAAAGTCTTCTTCCTCAAGCTCGTCTTCCTCGAAACCTTCTTCCTCTTCGAAGTCCTCTTCGTCAAGCTCATCCTCCTCGAAGTCTTCTTCCTCAAAGTCCTCTTCGAAATCCTCTTCGTCAAAATCGCTCTCTACAAAATCATCCTCCTCAAAATCCTCTTCAAAGTCCTCCTCGTCAAAATCTTCTTCCTCAGCGTCTTCTTCCTCTCCGAAGCCGTCTTCCGAATCTTCCTCGAAGTCTTCTTCCTCTTCGAAGTCCTCCTCAAAATCTTCTTCAAAATCTTCTTCAGTTCCCTCTTCGAAATCCTCTTCGAAATCCTCCTCAAAATCTTCTTCAAAGTCTTCTTCAAAGTCTTCTTCGAAATCCTCCTCAAAGTCCTCTTCCTCGGCGTCTTCTTCCTCTTCGAAATCGTCTTCTGAGTCTTCCTCGAAGTCTTCTTCCTCTTCAAAGCCGTCTTCCGAGTCTTCCTCGAAATCATCTTCCTCTTCGAAGTCCTCCTCAAAGTCTTCCTCTGGTTCCTCTTCTTCGAAGTCCTCCTCAGAATCCTCCTCTGGTTCCTCTTCTTCGAAGTCCTCCTCGATTTCCTCTTCCTCTTCAAAGCCGTCCTCAAGATCCTTCTCGGCTCCCTCCTCAGAAGTCTCCTCGAAACTGACCTCCTCAAAAGCTGCCTCCTCGAAATCCGACTCCTCGAAATCCGACTCCGTATCCTGCATAAAGTCTTCCCCTATGCCCAAAGACTCCAGCTCTTCAAATTCATCTTCCACCGGCTCTGCATCTTCTAAAAGCACCTCCTCTTTTCCCGGATCCGGAGCAGCAACCCTGCTTTCAAGCTGTTCCACTAATGCCATAATATCATCCGGAAGTCTCTGTGTCTTTTCTTCCAATACATTCTTTTTCGGTTTCCTGCTGCCCTTGGCTGCTTTCTTTTCTGCCTTTTCTTCAGCCGCCTTTTTCGCAGCCTCTTCCTCGGCTGCTTTCCTTGCCGCCTCTTCCTCGGCCGCCTTCCTCGCTTCCTCTTCCTCAGCTTCTTTCCTTGCTGCTTCTTCCTCGGCCGCCTTTCTTGCAGCCTCTTCCTCAGCTGCTTTTCTTGCAGCCGCCTCAACACGTTTTCTGTCTGCCTCCCTGCGCTTTTCTGCTGCCTTCCGCTCTTTATCAAGCCGCTCTTCGTCTTCTGCCTTCTGCTTTTCTATCGCATCCGCATTTACTTTCTGTTTTTCTTCCCATTCCTGCAGAATGTCCTCGATCTTCATCTGTCCGTCCAGGACAAGTTCCTCGTCCCTGTCCGCGCCGTCTTTTCCGTCCTGATTGATTCCTGCCGCCATGGCAACGCCGCTTGCCAGCGCCTCTTCGAGTGTCGCGCCTGTCACAATCTTTGTAATAGAAGATCCCGGCGCATTCCTGCTGGCACCTTTCGGGATTTGTTCCTCCTTAGGTTTCTTCTCTTCTGCCTCTGAGGATATCGGTTTTGTCTCTTCCTCCCGCTCCTCTTCCAGCTCCTCATCCTCCTCTTCGGCAGAGCTGTCTTTATCCTGCTTGTCTGCCTCTGCGTCATTTGGCGTATCTTCTTTTTCCGGCATATCAGTAAATTCAACCTTTTTCCCCCGCCCGTTGGGAGACTTATCATACTTTTCCTGCTGAAGGGGGGTAAGGGGCTTATACTTCATCTTAAGCTCCATCGCAAGATACACATACTTGCCTTCGCTGAACCAGAGAATCAGATCATCGCACTCCTCCAGGCACTCTCTGACCATGCCCGCCTCATGATAAAGTTTTGCAAGCTCATATGCCCATTTTTCGATATATTCTGCTTTTTTAAATTCCTCAAGGGCAGCAATCTGTTCCTGGCATGATGCTTTCTGCGCCTTCAGAATCTTGTATTTTAAAATATACTGGTTGGGATCTTTCGGCGCCAGCTTTACAAATTCCTCATAGCAGTCAGATGCTTCATCCGTCTCGCCAAGCTTAAGCGCCAGCGTCGCAAGATGGTAAACAATCTTCCGGCTCCCGGGAGAACGGTCAAATGCCATAAACAATATATCCCGGCTTTTCTGGAACTCCCCGCAGTATTCATAAACCTCTCCGACAGTATTCAGCATTGACGTGCTCTTCACCCTGCGCCAGTCAATCGTATCAGCAATCTCCATCGCTTTCCGATACTGCTTTTTCTCCGTATATTCCATTAATTGCTCTGTTTTTACCCGATATTCATATTTATCCAAATTCCTCACCTCAAAAATGTACTTTCCATAATAGTATTTCAATACTGTCTTACTGTAAAAAGTATTGCAGTCCAACCTGAAAGCCTAGTCCGGCAAACTACAAATTATCATTATCAGTGTACCACACAGCACCCATAATGTCAAAATATACACCCCTGATTTACGCACAAATTTACAGCCACCGGAATGATTTACTCCGGTGGCTGGCCAATGGTTTTTATTTTTTAACTATTTAATTTTATAAGTTTCTTATTTTCAAACTCGGAGGCATACGCGGACTAATCGTTCCCAACCCCTGTTTCCTTTCATTTATACTCAGATTTCAAAGCCTTCGGACATCTAACTCCTCCGTGTCATCCAGATCTTCAAAGCGCTCCGCATAAAATATTTCCCGGCTATTCTCATCTATAACCTTTCTGATTGCCCACAAAGCCCCAGCCATTATCGGCATCCTACTAAGTTATTCCTTCTATAGCCCTTATTTCATGCCCCAAAAACGGCTCTTCTTCTGACTATTCTGACAAATTGGGTGATGTTTCTTCACACATCTTCCAATCACTTTGAACTCCCGTGGTATTCTATTCAATATGCCTGCAAATATAAATCCTGTCTTTCTTACCGGTTTCTCTTCTCCGACTTGTCTTTTTACTTTACTTTCCGGTTATCTTTTATAAATAAGGCTTATTCTATGGGAACTTTCATTTGCCATACCACTGACATATTGAACTGTTGAATGAATCACTGTGTCCATTGGAGTAAGCCTCCTTCCTTATATTTTTCAAAACTTATTGTCTTTTTTGATTGACTTTATGATATCACTTGGCCCCATATTTGTCAACACTATTTTTAATTTTTCTCTTTGTATTTTAATTATATTTTCCTTCCGTATTAATTGTCTGATTTTAATATATTTTTCATGCAATTAACTCTATTTTACAGTATGATATCATCTACTTTTTTATAGTCCTTCAGACTGTATCCTTCTATGACATTCCCTCTTGCCACATAGAGGACTTCTTCAATGTAGACGCCCCTTGCCGCATTGGGCGAGCTGCCATTGATCCTCTCAGACAGATGGCACCGGAATCCTTTCTTTTCATCATATCCGAACAGGAAATACTTCTCTCCGCCTTCCGTTCCCGCCGCAAATCCTATCAGATTCTTTCCGGGATCCACAAGCGCCGCTTTATAGTCATAAGATACATCCGTGCTGTAAACGTTTTTCAGCACCAGCTTATTTTCTTCTTTTACGTCCGTCTTATCCGAAAGGTCAAACATACTGAGTTTCACCCCGTCCGTAACCTGGGTATCTTCATCTACGCTCATACCGATTCCAAGCAGCCTGTTCTCTCCGTAAAAGTGCAGATAATCTGAAAATCCCGGAATTTTTAGCTTTCCGATAATCTTAGGCCTCTTCGGGTCAGAAAGGTCTACGGTAAACAAAGGATCCGTCTCCCGGAATGTCACGAAATAGCCGACGTCTCCCATAAACCTTGCGGAATACACCCTCTCGTCCTCTGCCAGCCCCTTAATCGAACCAATCACATCAAGCTTTTTGTCAAGGACATATACGGAATTCGTCTCGCCCACCGTCGCTACAACCCGAAGGTTCCCGCCGTATTCATCAATAGAAAAGGAGTCGTTGATATATCCCTTCACCTTTCCCTTCACTGCCCGGGAAAACCTTCCGTCTTTATAGCCTATCTTCCGGATTGACGTAGTTTCTGTTACCCCGGAGTTCCATTGGGTTTCATAACAGTATATATTTTCATTGCTCACATACAGCTCTCCGCCGTCCGTAAAAATCGCCCTGCTGTCCGAGATCTCGGACGGGCTCTCAATATTGACCGCAGTGATGACCTCATACATGCTCGCCGTCTCAAACGGCGGCAGGACGATGTCCTTCTCCCTGAGCAAGTCGCCGCCTGCCATTGGGATAAATGTCCTGGGATTCCCTTCTATGGCTTTTCCCCATACGTTATATCTGCTGAAGAGATAAAGATACCCGCCTGCAGCCCTTGACGAGACATAGCTGCCGCTCTGGGAGATGCCGCCCACTTCTTTTGGCTCTTCAGGATTCTTTATATCTATAGCAACAGCCTTAGTGCTCTCCCTTCCATTGAGCAAGTCCTGCCCGATATACAGCACGTCTTCTTCAATTCCTCCTTTTTTCGATGTATCTTCCCAGTGATCATCCTGCTCATAAACTGTTCCCGCATAAACCAGTTTCTTTTCCTCCTCAAACAGATAGAACTCCTGTATGCGGCAGTTCTCATCCGCCTCAATGTCCGCGACCTTTTTAAGGCCGCCTTTTGTATCAACAATGGCTATACACTGGGAACCGTCCTCCAGGACATACAGATATCTGCCGTCTGTCTTCACGATATCGCCTTCATCGACGCCCTGCTGACGTACATTCGTCTTCGAGTAGGAACCGCCGTCAGCCGCACTCTGGGCGACAGACATATCTTCCGCCACTCTCTCCTCCATCTTTGCTTCCTTGGCAGTGTCCGCCCCTCCTGACGTAATGCTGTCGCGGAAGGTATCAAAAAATCCCCGTTCCTCCTCTGCCTCTGTCTCTCTCTCTTTCAGATACGCATAGATCTTCTCATAAGTATCCGTATTTTCTTCTGTCTCTTCCGTATCTTGTTCTTCTACCGCTTTCACCTCTGCAGCATCCATATCCTCCGGCGTTTCTCCTCCAAACTGCCCCGCCAGAAAAATCCCTGCCGCAAGGGCGACGCAGGCCGCCGCAAGGCTCCCGTAACGGTAAATCTTTTTTATCCTCGGTTTCTTTTGAACTCCCTTTTCTTCCAGCAGTTTCTCAATCTGCTCCGGCATAAGGCTGTCCGGAACTTTTATTTCCTCTGTCTTTTCTTCTATCTTTTTCAGAATATCCTGCTCTCTTTTTTCCATAAAGATACCCCTTTCCTACTTTAATGCACATTCCATCTTTTCCAGCGCCCGGCTCCTTTTTGAACGGACAGTGTTGGAATTAAGCCTCATCTTAACCCCTATCTCCTTGCTGTTGTAACCTCCAAATACAGACAGCGCCACAATCTCCTGTTCTTCTGCAGACAGCAGGGAAAATGCATTCCTCACGTCCAATGCGGCTCCGTAATCCACATCCTCCCCCGAAGGCTCCTGCTCCTTGCCGCCCAGCGCCTCTTCTGCCCTCTGCCGGCCGCCCGACTCCGCCAGCCTTTTCCTGCAGACATTTGCCAGTATAGCAAATATCCAGCTTTTAAATGCTTCCTCTCTCTTTAGCTGATGTATCTTTTCATAACCCGCCAGCACGGCTTCGCTGACGGCGTCCTCCGCATCCTGCACATTTTTCATCCTGTACAGCGAAAAGCGGTACAGGTCTTTGTAGACGCCCTCATACATCCGTGCGAACTTTTTTGCATCACACTTCATATCCTTTTCCTCCCTGACAAGCAAAAACGCATCCTGTCTCGCAAAACAATCATCCGGTACCGTATATATATAAGAGTAAATAAAAAGCCGGACTGTTGCAAGAAATTTTCTTTTTTTTGCAAAAAAAGAAGACGCATCTGCCGTCCGCAATATGCATCCCCTTTTTATCCGTCCGCGCAGCAGCTTCAAAGCCGCGCTAAATATTTTCTATCACCGCCGTCACCAGTTTCTTGAACTGCTCCGCCACCCGGTCGGCAGTTTCCTGCACTTCTTTATGGTCCAGTTTCTGGTTCGACATCCCGGCGGCAAGGTTCGTGATACAGGAAATCCCGCACACTTCCAGCCCCATGTGGCGCGCCGCCGCTGCCTCGCAGGCAGTGCTCATGCCGGCTGCATCTCCGCCCAATGTCCTGCACATGCGGATCTCCGCAGGCGTTTCATAGGCCGGCCCGGTAAACTGCATGTATACTCCTTCCTTAAGCCCGATCCCCAGTTCCTCAGCCTGCCTCCTGATAATGCCGCAAAGGCGCTCGCTGTAGACCCTGCTCATATCCGGGAACCTTACGCCCAGCTCGTCAATGTTAGGTCCGATGAGCGGGCTTGGAACATTGGTCGTGATATGATCTGTGATCATCATAAAATCCCCCGGCTTAAAATCAAAATTAACTCCGCCGGCTGCATTGGTAAGTATCAGTTTCCGCGCCCCCAAAAGTCCCATCAGCCGGACAGGCAGCACCACGTCTGCCATCGGATATCCCTCATAGTAGTGAACCCTTCCCTGCATAATGACAACCGGCGTTTCCTTCACGTACCCGAAGACAAACCGCCCCTTATGCCCGGCAACTGTAGATGACGGAAACCCTTCTATCTCCGTGTAATCCACAGTGTCCTTAATCTCTATCTCCTCCGCGTAATCGCCAAGCCCCGAGCCAAGGACCAACGCCACTTCCGGTTTAAAATCCGTTTTTGCCCGCACGCTCCTGAGGCAGGTCTCCAGTTTTTCGTACAGATTGCACATATCGTTCCTCCTCGCATCTCACTTAGATTATCCTTTTAACGTATTTGGATGAATTCTTCTATCAGTCTCTTTGCAAACCTTCTCACATCAAGTTTTTCCTCTTTTTTCTTGGGATAGTAGTACAGGTAGATCATATCTTCATCCCCCGATATACTTGACAGAGTGCTGGATACGTCTTTCAGCTCAGAAGGCTCCTTTTCATTCGAAAAAGAAATCAGTAACTTCTGAACTTCTCCTTTTGAAAATACACTTTTATAAAAAGAAGTGGACAGGAGAAGCACATCTGGTTCTATGTCAAAATCACCACAAAGTTCAAGCAATGTCTCACAGTATTTTTTCTGCTTTTTCTTTGCGGTTATAAGATTTCCCCTGCCCGCGCTTTCTTCGTCTATTTCTTTCTGGATATTGTCTATCATCTCTTTATTGATACGGACGCTGGACAACTTATCTTCATAGAAAATCATCCTGCCCGCTTTGGTAATTGTCTTTCGCTCATCTGCTGTAAACAAATTCCTGTACTCTGCCTCTGATTTCCATGCAGGGTGCCGGCGAATGCTGCGGTCAAAGTATTCCTTCGAATAGGGATTTTCCTCGTAATAGACATTCTTCATAAGATGAATTACATCTGCATCACAAAGATATCTGACAACAGTATCTCCAAAGCAGCTTCCCTTTTCCGATAAGGAATCATAACTAAAAAACGTCGAATTAGTATTTCCTTTTTTCAAAACAGCATCTTCAATAAACTCTATAGACTGACGCACCAGATAGCTGTCATACAAAATAACCGGATGATTTTGAATCCACTTTTTTTCAATGTCATGTGCGTACACCGCATTTTCTATAACACTTACCGCATTCTTATGAAATCCTGTCCGGAAAGTATATTCTCCGTTCATAACTAAGACAATTCCGCTTAAAAGCCTCTGGTAATCGACAGAGACGCTTTGATATCCCATCGTATTCGCATCACGGATAATATAATCCAAACGATCCACGTCAATCACCGAAGAATGAAGAAGACTTATCACACAATCCATAAGCATTTTCTTCTTTTCTATTGCAAAGTCATCGTCATTCATTATTTGGCAAGCATCGTTTTCCTCCTTTTTCCCCTTTTCATCATTGATATTCCATTTAATATAGCACACTCCTGTGATGCAGCGGGCAAAAAAAGCCTTTTCTATATCGTCCTTAAAATACCTTGTATCATCACCAAACGTTTCCAGTGCTGCAATACTGCTCATGATTTCATGAGGGGAAGAAATACCTTGCACTTTATCTGAGACAAAAGCCATATCTCCTGTCAGCTGACACAAATGCCTCAGATAATCATATTTTCTTTTGTCATCAGGTTCCTTTTGGAGCGTCTCTTTTTCCTCTTTCTTGGCCTGCCTGATTCGAGCATTATACCTCGTTTCTTCTCTCTCATCAACATGCATTGCAATATTGCTTTTACTTATCACATAGAACTCTTCTCCTGTATGGGAAAATGGAGAGTGTCCAAAGTCATGCAGCAAACAAGCCAGCTCGAACAGAAATCGGCAACGGTCCCATTCTTCTTCGGAGAACATATCAAACATGCTGCCGAGAACAGATTTCTTATCTCTCTCTTTCCAATCCCGCAAAGATATATCTAGAGCATCAAACGCTATACGCCCAAGGTGATAAACTCCTATTGAATGTATAAATCGGTTATGTAACGATGCCGGATATAAAGGGGCATAACTTGTTTGGCGAATCCCTCTCAACCGCTGAAAACCCGCATTGTCAATAATATCATGCACAATGTCCCTGCCTAATTCAATATATCCATATATTGGATCTCTGATTTTCTTTCCTGCCACGGGCTATACCGCCTCCAATTCCCGAACTGCTTCTCCAGACATAAGAGCATTCATCAGATTCCGGTCAATTGTCCACCGAAAACATTCTTCTATTTCATCTACCGAAACCTCTTCTCTTAAGCAAAACACCCCCCGCTGTTCATAAGCTTCAACATCCAACAAGTCAGAGTACTTCTCCATCATGCTTATCTGATAATTTTTTGAAACTAATAATGCCGTTTCTTTTCCTGTATCTGCCTCAAAAATGCTGGCCGCTTTTTCCCATAGCGAAGCAGCTTACTAAAGGTGACTTCCTTATGGTAATTCCTTTCTTTCACTTCAATCAACGCATTCATCGTAATATTCTCAATTCCGATAAACCTACACATGGCTTTCCCTCCTGCCTAAAATAAAAACACGGTACTATGATAACATAAAACTGGCTCCTGCTGACGATTATTTTCCATCTACAGTCAAAATATTCTCTTTGCTTTCAAACAAGTTTATCTAAAATTGATTTCCCAATCGTTCCTTCCGGCATCTCCACCCCGAAATTCTCCGCCACGGACGCCCCGATTACCGCAAAGGTATCTTCGCTTTCCAGCGCGCCGCCGCCCTCCATCTTCCTTGAATATGCGATAAACGGCACATACTCTCTCGTATGATCCGTTCCGGTATATGTGGGATCATTTCCGTGGTCTGCCGTGAGGATCAGAAGATCGTCATCCTTAAGCTCTTCCAGCAAAACTCCTAAGTTCTTATCAAACTTTTCAATTTCTCTTCCGTATCCTTTCACATCCCTGCGGTGCCCCCACAAGGCGTCAAAATCTACCAGATTGGTAAAGCAAAGCCCGTGAAAATCTTCTCTGCATATCTCGATCGTCTGTTCCATCCCGTGTACCGAGCTGTCTGAGTGATGCGTCTGAGTGATTCCTTCCCCGCAGAAAATGTCATTGATCTTTCCTACGCCGATGACATCAAGCCCTGCGTCCTTAAGCGCATTGAGCGCTGTGTCCCCCGTAGGTTTCAGCGCGTAGTCGTGGCGGTTGCTCGTCCTCTTGAACTCGCCTTTCTTTTTCCCCACATAAGGCCTGGCAATGACCCGCCCCACTCTCCACTCGTCTTTCATAGTAACGTCTCTCGCTATCTCGCAGCACCGGTACAGGTTCTCAAGGTCAAAAGTCTCCTCATTGCCGCAGATCTGCAGCACGGAATCTGCCGATGTATAGACAATCATTGCCCCGGTGTTAATCTCTTCCTCTCCCAGCTCTTCGATAATCGCCGTGCCGCTGGCGCTCTTATTGCCGATGACTCTCTTGCCGCACCGCCTCTCCAGCTCGCTGATAAGCTCCGAAGGAAATCCTGTATCCGTAAAAGTCTGGAACGGCTTTTCAGTCTTTATCCCCATCATCTCCCAGTGTCCGGTCATAGTGTCTTTCCCGTTGCTTGCCTCACCCAGGCGCATATACCTTCCTCTCGGCCTTTCTGCGCCCTCCATCCGGCCTGCCCTGTGAAGATTTAAAAGTCCGAGGGCCTTAAGGTTTGGGATGTCAAGGGTTCCCATAGTTTCCAGTATGTGCCCGAACGTATCTACGCCGTCATCCCCGAATCTGTGTGAATCTGGCATCGCACCGATGCCAAGGGAATCAAGGACGATGACAAATATTCTCTTATATTCATTCATACCGCGCTCACCTCTGATTTCCTAATATCCTGAGGCCGACTCATTTTTCACAAGCTTAATGATCCGGCTTGTTCCCAGTCGGTCCGCCCCCAGAGAGAGGAACTTCTCAGCATCCTCCATGGAAGAGATTCCTCCTGCAGCCTTCATCTTCACCTTTGGCCCGATGTGCTCTGTGAATAGCTCAATGTCCTCAAACGTCGCGCCGCCCTTTGAAAATCCGGTAGACGTCTTAATGTAATCCGCCCCGGCTCTCGTCACAATTTCGCACATCTTTATCTTCTCATCGTCCGAAAGAAGGCACGTCTCTATGATCACCTTGAGAATCTTCTCTCCGCATGCCGCTTTCAGCCTGCGTATCTCCTCCTCGATAAGCTCGTATTTCTTATCTTTCAGCCAGCCGATATTAATCACCATATCAATTTCTGCCGCACCGTTTGCCAGAGCATCTTTCGTCTCAAATTCCTTTGCCGCAGTCGTCATATACCCATTGGGGAATCCTATGACCGTGCAGACAGCCATATTTCCGTCAAGATATTCAGACGCCTCCTTTACATAGCTCGGCGGGATGCACACGGATGCTGTTCCGTACTTTACTGCATCGTCACAGATCTGCCGGATTTCTTCCCATGTCGCCCCCTGCAGAAGCAGCGTGTGGTCTACATGCCTCAAAATTTCTTTTGCGTCCATAGTTGTCTCTCCTTTGCCTGACATCATTTATTTCTCTTTGCGGATCAGGCCCCGTATCGCCTCCACCGCCACCTGGATAGCCATATCCGTGTCGTGTGCCACCGGATTGTCAAGACCCAGCTTTTCCCTCTCCTGATTTGCCACTACCAAAAAGCACGAGCCTGCCCTTACGCCCAGATAGCTCGCCACGATGAACAGCGCTGCCGATTCCATCTCGGATGCCAGGCATCCAAGCCTTTTCCATGCCTCCCACTTGTTCATAAGCTCGTAGCTTACCGGTTTGGTCTCCGGCTCATGCTGCCCGTAAAAGGCATCCTTGCACTGCACCACGCCCACATGGCTGGGATATCCTTTTTCCTTCGCTGCCTCTATCAGCGCATTTGTAAGCGATATATCCGCTACCGCCGGAAATTCTATCGGCGCGTATTCTTTGCTTGTTCCCTCCATGCGGATAGCCCCGGTAGCGATGACTACATCACCGCTTTTCACCTCTTTTTGCATCCCTCCGCAGGTACCGATGCGGATAAACGTATCCGCGCCGCACCGGTACAGCTCCTCCATGGCAATGGATGCCGACGGCCCGCCGATTCCGGTGGAGGTCACGCTTACCTTCACTCCGTCAAGAGTTCCTGTATAAGTAACATATTCCCTGTTGTCTGCTATCAGCACAGGATTTTCAAAATACTCTGCTATCTTGGCGCACCTCTTCGGGTCGCCGGGCATAATCACATAGCGCCCCACTTCCCCTTCCGCCACCTGGATGTGATACTGGCGGCTTTCGTCCTCTGAATAATTCTTCATATATCTCGTCCTCCTTTTACATGCCGGAATCTGCCGTCTTTAACGCTGGCCTTTGTCATACGGTATGCCTTCCGCCTTCGGCGCCCTTGATTTCTTTGATACGAAGACAAGGACGATCAGCGAGATGATATATGGCAGCATATTATATACCGTGCTTGGAAGTTTTAATGATACCAGAGCGTCAAAACCTGTATATACATTGGACAATGCGCGGAACAGCCCGAACAGCAGCGCCGCAAGCCCGATGTTCACCGGCTTCCACTGGCCGAATATCATAACTGCCAGCGCAAGGAACCCAAATCCCGCAACTCCGTTTTCAAACTTCCACTCGCTGACTCCCGCTGTGATATACACAAGCCCTCCAAGGCCGCCAAGCGCCCCCGAAATGACTACGCCCGCATAGCGCATCTTATATACATTGATTCCTACAGAATCCGCCGCCTGCGGATGCTCGCCGCAGGCACAGAGCCTAAGGCCGAACTTTGTCTTGTACAGTATCACATACGCTCCGATCAGCACCAGCAGAGCGATCAGCATAGACCAGTTAAACTCAAATTTCCCGATGTTCATGAGAAATGCCTTTTTCGCATGGCCGTAGGCGACTGTAGACGATACGTTATCCGCGCTCTCGGCCGTATTGATCGCCCTCACGATAACGACTGCCGCCGCCGGGCCCAGAAGATTGAGCGCAGTTCCTACAAGCGTCTGGTCAGCCTTAAAATTAATCGCTGCCACTCCAAGAAGAAGGGCAAAAACGATTCCCACCAGCACGCTTGCCAGCACAACCAGCAGCACAACAACCGGAGCTGCCGCCGTACCAGGAAGGAACTTCATCATCAGCGCGCCTCCAAGAGCCCCCATAACCATGATTCCCTCTAATCCGATATTTATAACCCCGCTGTGCTCCGAAAAGCATCCTCCGAGAGCTACCAGCACTAAAACGGACGCAAAGATTAAAGTATACTGAATCAACAACAACATTATGCCTCGCCTCCTTCCTGTGTCCTCGCAAGACGTTTCTCGTCTTTTTTATCCAGGTAACGGTTCAGCCACAGCTTGAAGAAAAGGACGAAACCGCACAGATAGATGATAAACGCCGAAATCAGGTCTGAAATCTGCGTGCAGTACATCGTCTTGTCCACGTATGTACCGCCGCTTGTAATATGCTGTATAAAATAGGATGAAAAGATTGTTCCGATCGGGTTTAATCCTCCCAGGAACGCAGCCGCAATCCCGTTAAATCCCATAGCAGGAACGCTCGTCTGCTGAACCATCCACTGCTCGATGCCGCTTAAGTAAAAGATACCCGCGCCAAAGCCCGCCAGACCGCCGGCAATCATCATCGTCAGGATGATATTCGTCTTTTCATGCATACCGCAGTATTTTGCCGCCTGCTTGTTCATGCCGGTCGCTTTCAGCTCATAGCCGAACTTCGTCTTCTCTAAAAGAACCCATATCACAATCGCCATCACCACTGCCAGCGGAACTCCCAGCGTCACAAACTCATTGTTTGAAAACATCTTATCAAGGCCAAGCGTCGGTACGAGGGCGCTTTTATTCACGCTGGACAGAGGTCTCGTATAAGGTGTGGACTGCTCCTTTACCCCAGTCAGGACCATGTTGACGATATAGAGGGATATCCAGTTCAGCATAATGCAGGAGATAACCTCGTTTACATTAAAATACGCTTTCAGCGCGCCGGACACTCCGCCCACCGCCGCTGCCAGCACAACCGCTGCCAGAAGGCACACAATCCAGGGCATGTTTAACTTCAGCCCAAAGTAGAGGCATGCTCCCGCTCCCACCACATACTGGCCCGCCGCACCGATATTGAAAAGCCCTACCTTATAGGCAAACAGCACGGACAGCGAACACATCAGAAGCGCGGACGCCTTTACAAGAGTCGTTCCAAGGTACTTCATTACCGCAGCCTGGCTGGGATAATAAAGATAATTCTTCAGAATCGCCGCAATCGCTCCTGCCGCGCCGCCAGGATTGATGACAAGCAGCACCACGTACCCTACCAGAAGGCCGATCACGATACAGAGCAGCGATGCTATAATTGTCTGAAATCCGTCATTTCTTAAAATGCTCTGTTTTGTATTCTTATTCATTCGCCGCTGCCTCCTTTCTCTTAGAACCTGCCATGTAAAGCCCCAGCTCCTCCACCGTGACTTCCTTCGGGTCAAATTCTCCCACTATCTCACCCTCATACATGACAAGGATCCTGTCGGAAACATTCATAACTTCGTCAAGCTCCAGGCTTATGAGCAGGACTCCTTTCCCCGCATCTCTCTGAGCCACAAGCTGTTTATGTATATATTCGATCGCTCCCACGTCCAGCCCCCTTGTCGGCTGTACCGCTATCAGAAGCTCCGGATTCTTGTCTATCTCCCTGGCAATAATCGCTTTCTGCTGATTGCCCCCCGACATGGAACGTGCTTTCGTGACAGCTCCCTGCCCGGAGCGCACGTCATACTGTTCGATCAGCCGGTTTGCATACTCC
The DNA here is from genome assembly GCA_910578455.1 of uncultured Dorea sp. Lineage (GTDB taxonomy): Bacteria > Bacillota > Clostridia > Lachnospirales > Lachnospiraceae > MD308. The sequence goes on along the minus strand of CAJTQA010000012.1, from coordinate 16,731 downwards.
CGGATTTCCTTTCTCTTCAGGAATCCCGCGCCGTTGGTAAACTGCGGTTCAAAATACCTTTGCAGGACAATATTGTCCTCCAGCGAATAATCCAGCACAAGTCCGTGTTTATGCCTGTCCTCCGGAATATGGCTCATGCCCGCTGTCAGGCGCTTGCGTATCGGCATATGTGTAATGTCCGCGCCGTTCATCGTGATTGTTCCGCTGCTTAAGGGCTCCAATCCCGAAAGCCCGTACACGAACTCCGTCTGCCCGTTTCCGTCTATCCCGGCAATGCAGACAATCTCTCCCCTGTGGACTTGCAGGGACACATTGTTGACCGCATTCTTCTTATGATGCTTAGACGCAACTGTCATTCCCTGGATGTCAAGCACTACTTCTCCCGGCTCGGCGTCTTTTTTCTCCACCACAAAGTTGACATCCCGGCCTACCATCATCGCCGAAAGCTTTTCCGGCGTCGTATCTTTGACATCGACGGTTCCGATATATTTTCCTTTCCTCAGCACGCTGCACCGGTCTGCCGCCTGCATGATCTCTGCCAGCTTATGGGTGATGAACAGTATGCTCTTGCCCTCCGCTGCCAGATTTTTCATAATCTCCATCAGCTCTTTTATCTCCTGAGGCGTCAGCACCGCCGTCGGCTCGTCAAAGATAAGGATCTCATTGTCCCGGTAGAGCATCTTAAGTATCTCCGTCCTCTGCTGCATGCCTACCGTAATATCTTCAATCAGTGCATCCGGATCCACGAACAGCCCATACTTTTCAGAAAGCGCAACCACTTTCTTCCTCGCCTCATCCTTCTGGAGAAATCCGCCCTTTGTCGTCTCCACGCCCAAGATAATGTTATCAAGGACGCTGAAACATTCCACCAGCTTAAAATGCTGATGGACCATCCCGATTCCCAGATCATTCGCATCATTAGGATTGTTGATCTCCACTTTCTTTCCGTCCTTGTGAATCTCGCCCTCCTCCGGCTGGTACAGCCCGAAAAGCACGCTCATAAGCGTTGACTTCCCTGCTCCATTCTCTCCCAGCAATGCATGGATCTCGCCTTTTTTTAACTGCAGTGTGATGTTGTCGTTTGCAATGATGCCCGGAAATCTCTTGGTGATATTCAACATCTCAATCGCATACGCCTGCTTATCCATCCTTTACTTCCCTCCTTCATCCTGTATTTAAGCCTCTATATTAAGAAAAGGAGCAGGCATATGAACCTACTCCTTTGCCGCTTAAACCTGTCACTTACTTAATGCTGCCATAGTCATTTGCTTTTACTTTTGTCTTCGGCATAGCCGTAATATCGTTGGAAACCTTTACCTCACCTGAGAACATTGCTTTTACAAGCGCTTTGTAATCATCCTGTGAGAACCCGTCTGCCCACTGAGTCGTCTCCAGCGGAAGCTGAACGTAATTTTCCTCAGGATTCTCAGATACTAAGCCAAGGTTGTCAATCTTTCCTTTATGCTCGTCCCATTTCCCGTCCTTGATGTCTGTAAGCATCGTATTAACTGTTGCCGCAAGGCCCTTCATAGCAGAAGTTACCGTAATGTCTTCCCCGATAATCGGTGACTGGTCAGAGTCAACGCCGATAACCTTGCCGCCTGTCTTTTTCGCCGCCTCTACCGCAGATGTGTAGATACCGCCGCCGCATGCAAAGACAACCTCAACGCCCTTGGAGCTGTACCATGTATCCATGTAAGCTGTAATATCTGCGTCGCCGTAGAACTGTCCGCCGCATACATACTCAACTTCAATCTGATCCGTGATCTTAAGCTCCTCTGCCGCCGCATCAATTCCCTGCAGATATCCGTATCCAAAACGGGTAACCGCCGGAACGCTCATGCCGCCCAGGAATCCAAGGTGCTTATAGCCTAACTTAACTGCCGCGTAGCCTGCCATATAGCCGGAAAGCTCTTCCTGATAAGTACAGCAGTATACATTTTCTGTATTGTAGTACTCTGTCACGTCATAATTGTCCGGGTTATAATCATAGCCCTCGCCTACGCCTTTCTCACAGAGATCCCCTGCTCCTACGTCAAGCGCTACAAACTTAACGTCCGGATACAGCTCGGACTGCGCTACGATCGTTGCCGCGAACATATATCCCGGCAATGTGACTACATTTGCCCCGTCTGCAACCGCCTGGTCTACGCTGGCGTTCCTTGCCTCATCGGAGTCGCTCTCGGGCTTGTAGTAGTTAAACTCAACGCCGTTCTCCTCGCTCCATGCTTTACAAGTCTCATATGTCGTCTGGTTAAAGCTCTGGTCTGTGATGTCGCCGGAGTCTGTGACCATGGCAATCTTCATATCTGCCTTTTTGTCATCCCCTCCGTCTCCGGAATCTCCTGAGTCGCCGGAACCCCCGGAACCTCCGCATGCAGCAAGTGAAAATACCATTGCGCCTGCAAGTAATGCTGCGATTATTTTCTTTTTCATAAATCGTCCTCCTCTAATGATCTTTTGTGTTTTAACCTTGATGCTATATATTAAATTATGACATATAACTCGCAATAAAGATAGCTTTTTTTATGCATTTTTTGCATCTTTTGTATCTTTTCACAGATTTTTACCTGTGTTTTTATGCAATATGCCATATATTTAATTCCTTTTCTTTATCCTCGATAATAATTGATGAGGCATCCCTTCAGGATAATCTCCCGCTCCGCATCAGTCATATCCCCAAGCTTCAGCATAATCTCCTTCAGAGAATCCCCGACCACGTAAGCCTTAATCTCTGCCGCTTTTTCTTCAACTGCTTTCCGGATTTCCGGCACAAAGATATAGTCGCCGTTCTTAAAGCTGAGCGCCGTGTGCTCCTCCTCTGTAATAAACGGTAGCATGCCCCAGTTGATCAGATTGGAGCGGTAACGCTTTGTGGCATATTCATTGGCAATATTCGCCCAGCCGCCGAGCACTTTCTGGCAGGACGCCGCCTGCTCCCTCGCCGAGCCGTCTCCCGGTTTCACCGCGAAAATGGTGCTGCCGATGCCAAGGTTTGTCCGGTCTATCTCCGTATAAGTTTCTGTAATCTTCCCGATCACCGGCTTTAATTCCTCGAAAGCCTCTGCCGGGCACTGCTCTGCCTCGATGGCCTTCTGGGCTTTCTGAACTTCCTTCGCCCTTCCCACATACGCCGGGTCTTTTCTTGACAGCGCAAACTCCGAAAGCCCCAGCGGATTTGAACGGTAAGAGGATGTCTCGCCGGAAGGGATCAGCTCGTCCGTCGTCGTAACCGGATCATGAATCTCCGATACTACCTTCAGCAGGAGATTTTCCGGCAGGGAAGGCATCGCCGGCCAGTCCTTGATGTTCGGGCCGAACTTAATCTCCACGGACGGGTCTGCCGCGCCATGGCTGTCAAATACGCGGTTTGCATATATTTTTTCGTCAAAATGATACTTCTTTCCGGTGTACTCCACATCTATCGCCGTCGCCGGAGTGAGGAATCCCTTGTTCGCCGCCGTCGCCGCAATGGAGCGGGCATCCATAAGGGCAACGGAAGAAATCTGCCCGTTCTGGAGTTTCGAGCCCTCCCGGTTCGGGAAGTTCCTTGTCGAGTGCCGGATGGAAAACGCATTGTTCGCCGGCGTGTCTCCCGCGCCGAAACACGGACCGCAGAATGCCGTCTTCACAATGGTTCCTGCCTCCATCAGGTCTGCAACCGCACCGTTTTTCACAAGCTCCATATATATCGGCGTGCTCGCCGGATATACGCTGAAGGTAAATTCGTCTGCACCGATATAGCGCCCCTTTATAATGTCCGCTGCCGCGCATATATTCTCAAAGCCGCCGCCTGCACAGCCCGCGATAAGCCCCTGGTCAACATAGAGCCTTCCGTCACGTATCTTGCCCTGCAGAGAATAATCCACCGCGCCGTCAAGGCTGACAAGCGCTTTCTTCTCAACATCCCGGAGAATGTCCGCAAGATTTTCGTTTACCTCATCGATGGTATAGACATTGGACGGGTGGAACGGCATCGCGATCATGGGCTTCACCTCGCTCAGGTTCACATATACCATGCCGTCATAGTAAGCCACTGCTCCCGGGTTCAATTCCTTATAATCTTCCGGCCTCTTGTGAATCTCATAGAATTCTTTGATCGTATCATCTGTCTTCCAGATAGAGGACAGGCACGTAGTCTCCGTGGTCATCACATCAATGCCGATACGGAAATCCGCGCTCAGCTTGTCAACACCCGGCCCTACGAATTCCATCACCTTGTTATTCACATAACCGTTTGCGAATGTCGCCCCAATAATGGCAAGCGCCACGTCCTGAGGGCCTACCCCTTTCATAGGTTCACCGTCCAGATAGATTGCTACTACGCCTGGCATCTTGATATCATATGTCTTGTTTAAGAGCTGTTTTACAAGCTCCGGCCCGCCCTCGCCCATAGCCATTGTTCCAAGAGCGCCGTACCGGGTATGGCTGTCCGAGCCGAGGATCATCCTGCCGCCGCCCGCAAGCATCTCCCTTGCAAACTGGTGGATCACCGCCTGATGAGGCGGAACATAGACACCGCCGTATTTTTTCGCGCAGCTAAGCCCAAACATGTGATCGTCCTCATTGATTGTGCCGCCTACAGCGCACAGGGAATTGTGGCAGTTGGTAAGCACATAGGGAATGGGGAATTTCTCAAGCCCTGACGCCCTTGCCGTCTGGATGATGCCCACGAATGTAATATCGTGGGAAGTTAATTTATCAAACTTAATCTGGAGCCTGTCCATATTTCCTGAAGTATTATGTTCTTTTAAAATGCGGTAGCCGATTGTCTGTTTCGCCGCCTCTCCCTCAGGCCAATCCTGTCCTGTCTTCGCTTTCACTTCCTCCGAAGATTCTGCAATCTCCGTTCCGTTTATCAGATATACGCCTTTATCATAAAGCTTTACCATGTTACTTAATTCCTCCTGTCTTTTTACGTCTTATGTTATCTCTTCTTTTTACATCACCCATTTTATCACATTTTCTTTATATTACAATAGCATAGCAGCGGAAAACCCCCAAACCGGATTCTCCGCCGCTTATTAAACATTTTCTCTCACAGACCGCATATGGTCCGCAACCATCATGGCTATCTTAAATGTCAGTGCATCGTCAAATACCCTGACGTCAAGCCCCGTCCGCTTTTGGATTTTTTCCAGCCGGTACACCAAAGTATTGCGGTGGATGTAAAGCTGCCTTGCTGTCTCCGATATATTCAGGTTGTTATCAAAAAACGTAAACACTGTCTGAAGTTCTTCATCATCAAACATTCCTTCCACATCCCCGTCGAAAACCTCGCGCAGGAACATCTGGCACAGAGATTCCGGAAGCTGGTGGATCAGCCGGCCAATCCCCAATTCGTTGTATGCAAGGATTGTCTTTTCTTCATAGAAGACCCTGCCTACCTCCAGCGCCATGTCCGCCTCTTTATATGACTTTGACACATCCTTGAGCTCCTCGACAATGGTTCCGTAAGACACGCGCACGCTGACCATGGCCTCCATGTTCAGTGTATCCGCGATAACTCTGGCAGTTTTTTCAAGGTCGGCATAGCTCTCTGTCTTTTCTATCGCTTTTACCAGGATTACATGTTTTTCATCAACCGCTGTGACAAAATCTCTCGTTCCTGTAGCATACAGCCCCTTAAGAGTGTCCTGTATCAGGTTTTCACCTTCATTTTTTGCCTCCACCAAAAAGACTGCCCGCCTTAAGTCTACCGGGATTTTCATCTTCTTCGCCTGATTATAGACATCAACCAGCAGCATATTATCCAGGATAAGATTCTGTATAAAACGGTTTTTATCCATTTTCTCCTTGTAGACAAATACCAGATTGGCGAGCTGGCTTGCGCCCATGCTTCCCGCCATGGATATTTCTCTTCCTTTTCCGCTGAGCGCCAGGATATAGATAGGGTCGCCGTCGTCGCACACGAGAAACAGGCTGACATCCTCCTTAACCCTCGTCCGGTTCATCTTTGCCTCCGCAATAAAAGCCGCCACCTCTTTTTCAAACCCGATCATCCGCTCATTGGTCATGACCAGGCAAGTTCCTCTCATATTCCATACCGCGCATTCAAACCCCGTAATCTGTTTGATGTCCTGCACGGTCTTATGCAAAATCTGATTTGACAGCAAGCTGAACACCTCCTTTAATCTCATTATTCTACCATACACCCTTCACTCTTGACAAGGAAGAACTGATGATAAAAAGACCGGTTCCTGTTTCAGAAACCGGTCTTTGCCATCTTTATTAAAGACTAATTTGTAATCGCTACTTCTGTCTCTTTGTCAAATACGTGAATCTTGGATGCGTCCAGAGCAAACTTAACAGTATCGCCTGTCCTTGCCTTTGTGTTAGGCTCTACTCTAGCTGTCATGTTAGCGCCTTCATAGTCGAAGTATAAGAATACTTCCGCACCAAGCATCTCATATACACGGATCTTAGCTTCGATAACAGTCTCAGGAGACTTTGCAAGGAAGTCCGGCTCATCATGTACGTCTTCCGGACGAATACCAAGAACAACCGTCTTTCCGTCATAACCGCCGTCGATAAGCTTTTTCGCTTTTTCTGCGGAAAGCTTAATCTCGGAAGGGCCTGCCTGAAGATATACGTCGCTGCCTTTTACCTTGCATACTGCGTCAACAAAGTTCATCTGAGGCGATCCGATGAATCCTGCAACGAACAGATTGCACGGTGCATCGTAAAGTACCTGAGGAGTATCCACCTGCTGAACGATACCGGCATTCATAACTACGATTCTTGTACCAAGCGTCATAGCCTCTGTCTGGTCATGCGTTACATAGATGATGGTCGTGCCAAGTCTCTGATGAAGCTTGGAAATCTCAATACGCATCTGTCCGCGGAGCTTAGCGTCCAGGTTGGAAAGAGGCTCATCCATAAGGAATACCTTAGGATTACGGACAATTGCACGTCCCATGGCAACACGCTGTCTCTGACCACCGGAAAGAGCTTTCGGCTTACGCTCAAGCAGAGCCTCAAGGTCAAGGATCTTAGCCGCCTCGCGAACCATCTTATCAATCTCATCTTTCGGCACTTTTCTTAACTTAAGGCCAAATGCCATGTTATCATATACTGTCATATGCGGATACAGAGCATAGTTCTGGAATACCATCGCGATATCTCTGTCCTTCGGCTCTACGTCATTCACCAGCTTGTCGCCGATATAAAGCTCGCCGGCAGAAATCTCTTCCAATCCAGCTACCATACGGAGTGTTGTAGATTTACCGCATCCTGAAGGTCCTACGAAAATGATGAATTCTTTGTCTTCAATCTCAAGGTTGAAGTCCTTAACTGCTACGTATCCGTTAGGATATGTCTTGTTAATGTGCTGTAAAGATAAACTTGCCATTTTAATCTTCCTCCTGATCTCTCTCTAATCGCTTGCAATGCATAACGACATATTTTCATAAATATGTTTCGTTTCTGATAAAGAGTATATAGAAAAAGACCGCAAATGGGTATACTCAAGTTGAACAATTTTTCAATAGGTTTTTATACAAGTTGACCAATCAGCGCCTGATAGATTTCTCTTTTCCCGACTCCCCTGTCTTTTGCTACCTGTTTCATGGCATCTTTTTTTGAGAATCCCTTCTTCAGGTACAGCTCCATATGCTCCTCCACTGTCACATCTTCCCACTGCGCCTGCTCTTCCTTTTGGATCTGCCCAAAGCTTTTTCCCTCGACCACGATCACGCACTCGCCCCTCGGCTCATTTTCCCTGTAGTAGCAAAGCGCGTCTTCTATACAGGTATTGAAAATGCTCTCATGCTTTTTTGTGAGTTCCCGGCACACCGCCGCCTTCCGGTTCCCAAGAGCCTCAAGCAGCATCTCCAGAGTACGCACCAGCCTGTGGGGCGCTTCGTACAGTATTATCGTGCGGGTCTCCTGGGGCAATGCCCCGAGCACCTTCTGCCGCTCCTTCTTATCTGCCGGAAGAAACGCCTCAAAAGCAAACCTCCTTGTGGGAAGCCCGGAAACCGCCAGCGCCGTAATACATGCCGACGCCCCCGGAACTGCCGTCACTGCAATCCCTGATTCATGGCACATCCGCACAAGCTCCTCCCCCGGATCCGAGATGCCGGGCATCCCCGCATCCGTAATAAGCGCAACGTCCTCCCCGCCGAGCAGCCGTTCCACAAGTTTCCGCCCCTTTTCAATCCGGTTATATTCATGATAGCTTGTCATAGGAGTCTTTATCCCAAAATGGTTCAGCAGCTTAATGCTGCCCCGGGTATCCTCCGCCGCAATCAGGCTCACTTCCTTTAATATACGAACACATCGGAAAGTCATGTCCTCCAGATTGCCGATAGGCGTAGCACAAAGATATAAAGTTCCCGGCATAGCCTTCCCCTCTCTTTCCTTATTCTATATCAGTCCTTTTCCCCGTGATGAATCCGCATCACTTCCTCCGTGTATTTTCCTTCCCTTTCATATACAATGAGAGGCGGTTCTGCCTTCATCCGGGGATTTCCGCCTTTTGCACCCTCGATCAGCACCATGTTCGGCTCCTTGTCCACAAAAGGATACACAAGCCTCATGCGTTTCGGCTCAATCCCGGCGGCGCACATCTTCGTCAGTATCTCCGGAATGCGAAACGGCCTGTGAACCATATAGAACCTTCCCTTAACCTTCAACACTTTTGCGCTTTCCCGCAAGATATCCTCCAGCGTGCAGAGCACCTCATGGCGGGCGATATAAAGCGCCTCCTTCTGGTTTTTCAACCCATGCTCCCCAATCATATAGGGAGGGTTCACGGTGACAGCCTCAAAAGAGGCCGCCCCAAACGTAAGAGCCGCCTCCTTTATATCGCCTGTCACAATATTTATCTTATCTTCCAGCCCGTTGTACAAGACGCTTCTCCTTGCCATGTCCGCGCTCTCCGGCTGGATTTCAAGGCCGGTATAATGCCCCCCGTCATTCTTTGCCTCCAAAAGGATTGGGAGGATTCCAGTACCCGTTCCCAGGTCCAGAACCTTCTCCCCTTTCTTCACTTTCACAAAAGAGGACAAAAGCACAGCGTCCATGCCAAAGCAGAAACGTCCCGGATGCTGGATAATCTCATACCCTTTTATCTGAAGGTCGTCAACCCTCTCTCCTGCGCGAATCAGCGCTTTATCCCTCATAACCGCCACATCCTTACGTCAGAATCCTACGGCGCAGCAGCAAATCCCGCCTCGCCGCCTAATTTGCATCCAGCCTGGAATCTCCTGTCTTTCCCTCCAGGTTCTTAAGCTCTTCCATCTCTTCTTTCGAGAGCTTTACTTCCTTCTTCCGCCTCTTAGGCTTAAACTTAAGTTCGGATGCCTTGTACTCCCGTATCTCCTTCTCGTCATTATCAAGAGTCACGATAACCTTGACAAGCTGGCGGAGCACATTTACCGACTGCACGTCTCCCTTAAGCCCCTCCGGCGTCGTCACAAAATCCCCGTTGCTTGGCAGACGGCTGTTCAGCTCCTCATAAGTCTCCTCTTCATTGGTCAGGCAGCACATGAGCCTCCCGCACACGCCGGATATCTTGCTGGGATTCAGAGACAGGTTCTGCTCTTTCGCCATCTTGATGGATACCGGCGCAAACTCCGACAGATATGTGTGGCAGCAAAGCCCCCTTCCGCAAATGCCGATGCCGCCCCGTATCTTCGTCTCATCCCGGACACCGATCTGGCGCAGCTCGATCCTCGTCCGGAACACGCTGGCGAGATCCTTTACCAGCTCCCGGAAGTCAATCCTCCCGTCAGCCGTAAAGTAAAAAAGCACTTTATTATTGTCAAAGGTGTACTCCGCGTCAATCAGTTTCATCTCAAGCCCGTGCTTGCGTATCTTCTCCAGGCAGATATCAAAGGCTTCTTTTTCCTTTTCGCGGTTTTTCTCCTCTTTTTTCCTGTCCTCTTCCGTGGCGACACGAATCACCTGCTTGAGCGGCAGGGTAATCTCCTCGTCCGGAACGTCCTTCGGCCCCGTCACAACCGAACCGAATTCCACTCCGCGGGCCGTCTCCACGATTACCTTATCCCCGCTTTTTACATCCAGTTTCCCCGGCGCAAAAAAATAAATCTTTCCCGCCGGCCTGAATCTTACCCCTATTATCTTCGTCATCTGTTAATTCTCCTTTATAGTCAGGAACAAAAGCTCCATCGCAAGCTCAAAATTCACATTGGCGCGAATCCTTGCCTTTGCTTTCTCCACACCATCTATGATCGTCTCAATTCCCTCGTAGGAGCTTGTCATCGCCTGTTCCCTGATATATTTTACCTGATCCCTGAAAATGACCTTCTCGATATCTTTTGTCGCTTTGTACATCAGGACATCCCTGTACCAGATCATAATGATGTCCAGGTAGTCCGTAATCTCCAGCTTATATTTCGTAATGTCGCCTACAGCCGTGATGACATCCGAAAGCTCCATCTCCCGGATATATTTTAACAGCTGGACCGCCTCGTCCTTAATCTCGTTAAAATGCTCCGAGTTGACAAGCATGATCGCCCGCCCCATATTTCCCTGGGCAAACGCCGTGCAGACCGCCGCCTTGTAATCCGGCACCTCAAGCACCTCCATCAGGTATTTCCGGATCAGCGTGTCCTTAATGTTGCGGAGTTTCAGCATGACGCACCTTGAATTTATCGTCGGGAGGAGCATCTCCGCATTCTCCGTAAGAAGGATGACCACCGCATACTCTGGCGGTTCCTCAATGGTCTTCAGCAGAGCATTCTGCGCCTCCGGCCTCATAAGCTCCGCATGGTCTATAATGTATACTTTATACGGGCCCTGATAAGGCCTGATGGCAACCGTGCCGTTTACCTGCCTGCGGATGTCGTCCACACCGATAAAATTGGGCTTTTCATGGGTCACCCATATAATGTCCGGGTGGTTCCCGCTGTTGGCCTGCCTGCAGGAGTGGCATGTATTGCACGGCTCCGGCCCTTTCTTCTCGCACAGCAAGGTCATGGCAAAAAGACTCGCCAGCATCTTCTTGCCCGAGCCTCTTGCGCCATTCATAATATATGCATGCGATACCCTGTCCATCGACACCGCATTCCTTATATACCGGGTTATATCTTTGTGTCCAACCACGTCTTTAAAGCTTCCCATGTCGTATCTCCCTTTTTATCTCATCTAGGCATTGCGCCTTATCTGTATTGTAGTATCTTCTGGTGATTCCTGCTTTCAGCAGGTTGTCTTCGGAAAAATCCTCCTTGTCCGCCAGAAACCTCCTGCAAAGCTCGTCATACCTGGGCGCATCCTGCCGCCTCTCCCGCTCAACCGCACGGATAAGCCGGTCTGCGTCATCCACTTCTATATACAGGGGAACGACTTTGCCCTCCCCATAATATTCCCTCATTTTTTCATATGACGCAAGCGTGCCGATCACGATGTAATCCGCCCCGGAAAAATCTATCTGCCCGTCGTCCACCGTCGCATAGTGCCAGTCGCCGCACGCCGTATGGTACGTCCTGAGCTCAATAAGCTTTCCTTCTGCGCCGTACCTGAAAAGCTCCTCCTCCGTCACAAAATGATACTCCACCCCGTTCGATTCGCCCTCCCGTATCGGGCGGGTCGTATAGGGCGTGACCGTCTTAAGCCCCGGAATCTGGGCCGTCAGTTCCTTATACAGCGTATCTTTCCCGGAAGAGCTCTTCCCCATGATACAATATATCTTATTCATTGATTAAAACCTCAATGTATCTTTCTCTCTTTAGTCCTTCCACAGAATATCCCTGCCGCATATACCAGCAGAGGCTTTCTGCCGCCTCTTCCGTCAGCCGCTCCCCCGGCACAGCCAGAGGGATTCCCGGCGGGTAAAGGTATGCGTACTCCGCCGAAACGCGCCCCGCGCATCTTTCCCAGGGCACATACTCCTTTTCGTCCTTTTCCCTTCCCTCTGCTCTGGAAAGGGAGCAGGCGGTCTCAAGCCGCGGCATTCCATGCCCGGGAGGCCGGAAGTCATCTGTCTTTTTTAACCCTATCTCATTATCAATCAAAAGCAAGGCATCTGTCAACCGTTCCATGCCCTCTTTTGTATCTCCCGCCGCCGTCATGGCAAGGACATAAGTTCCCGCCGCCATCTCAAGCTGCAGACGGTGCCTGCGATGCAGCCTTTCATAAAGCTCCCTTGCCGAAATGTCCGCATCTTTTACCGATATTACAATTTTAGACTTATCGCAGTCCTCTCTTTCAATGAGCCGCATATGCCGAAGTTCCGAAAGCCGCCTCCGGGTCTCAAAAAGCATCTCCACATATGGAGGGAATATTTCCCGCGCCTCCTTTTCCATCAGGCGGACGCACCGGTCAATGCTTGCCATCAGTATATAGGATGGACTGGAACTTTGCAGCATATCCAGATATTTTCTGATTTTTTTTCGGTCAGCCAGCCGGCCGTTCATATGGAGGAGCGCAGTCTGCGTAAGCGAGGGCAGCGTCTTATGCACGCTGTGGATGACCACGTCCGCGCCCCTGGCATTGGAATTGGGAAAAAATGCCGGGTGAAATCCAAAATGCGCCCCGTGCGCCTCATCCACGATAAGGGGCACGCCTTTTTCATGGGCCGCCTCCCCAATCGCCTCCACATCCGATACAACCCCGTCGTAGGTCGGAGACACGATGACTACCGCCCGGATGCTCCCGTCGCGCCTCAGCGCCTCCCTTACGTCCTCCGGGTCAATCCGGGTGTTTAAGCCGGATTCCCTGTCAAAGCCCGGATACAGGTAAACAGGCTTAAGCTCGTTCAAATACATTGCATGATACACAGACTTGTGGCAATTTCTTGCCACAAGTATGGTATCCCCTTTTTCCGTCGCTCCGCATACAGCGCTCAGTATCCCGGCAGTGCTGCCGTTCACAAGAAAATGCGTCTCGTCTGCGCCGAACACTCTTGCCGCCCGCTCCTGGGCTTCTTTTAATATCCCGCAGGCATGATGGAGATCGTCAAACCCCTCAATCTCCGTAATGTCCATCCTGTAGGGGAGCTCTGCGCCTGCCTGTTTTCCCACCAGGCGCCTCTTATGCCCGGGCATATGGAAACCATAATAGTCCGAACACCCGTACATTTCAAGTTTTTCATACAATCCGCTCATTACAGCCTCTTGAGAAGCTCTTCCCTCTCACTTTCAAAGCCCGGCTTGCCAAGCAGTGCAAACATATTTCTCTTGTAACTTTCGACTCCCGGCTGGTTAAACGGGTTCACGCCCAATATATATCCGCTCACGCCGCACGCAAACTCAAACATATAGAACAGCTGCCCAAGAGAGTACTCATCCTGCGCCGGGATGTTGATGAGAAGGTTCGGCACATTGCCGTCCGTGTGGGCAAGTATTGTTCCGTTCATAGCGCTCTTATTTACAAAGTCTACATTCTTTCCTGCAAGGTAGTTCAGCCCGTCAAGGTCTACCGGTTCCTTACCGATAATAATCTCTTCTGATGATTCCTCCACGCAAAGCACCGTCTCATACATGATGCGGCTGCCGTCCTGGATAAACTGCCCCATGGAGTGAAGGTCTGTCGTAAGGTCTACGGATGCCGGAAAGATGCCCTTCTGGTCTTTTCCTTCGCTCTCGCCGTAGAGCTGTTTCCACCACTCGGACACATAATGCAGGCTTGGCTCATAATTGGCCAGAATCTCCACTCCTTTGCCCTTCCTGAGGAGAATGTTGCGAATCGCCGCATATTTCAGTGCATCGTTGTCCTCAAACGCATTGTTAATCGCCATCTCTCTTCCCGATGCCGCGCCTGCCATCAGCTTGTCAATATCAGCGCCGCTTACCGCGATTGGAAGAAGGCCTACCGCCGTCAGTACGGAGAAACGTCCTCCCACGTCGTCCGGCACTACAAACTCTTCATACCCCTCTTCGTCCGCCAGTCCTTTAAGCGCTCCCCTTGCTTTATCCGTAGTCGCGTAAATCCTCTTTGCAGCGCCTTCTTTTCCATATTTCTCCTCAAGCATAGCCTTGAACACTCGGAAAGCAATTGCCGGCTCCGTAGTGGTTCCGGATTTGGAAATGATGTTTACCGAGAAATCCCTGTCACCGATCACGTCGATGAGATGTTTCAAGTATGTGCTGCTGATGCTGTTTCCCGCATAATAGATCTCAGGAGTCTTGCGGACTTCTTTTGACACCATATTATAAAAATTATGGCGCAGGAACTCAATGGCAGCCCTCGCTCCCAGGTAGGAGCCGCCGATTCCGATCACTACCAGCACTTCCGAATCTTCCTGGATTCTCTTTGCCGCCTCTTTGATCCTGGCGAATTCATCCTTGTCATAATCTACCGGCAGGTCGATCCAGCCAAGGAAATCATTGCCCGCGCCCTCTCTGCCGAGAAGCTCTTCCTTTGCCTGAAGCGCAATCTTTTTCATGGATGCAACTTCATTCTCACTGATAAATCCTGCCGCTTTCGAATAATCAAATGTTACTTTGTTTGCCATAGCTTAATTCCGTCCTTCCATCATAAAATATATTTATGTCTACGCATATATAATATATTTTATCAAATCAGCACACTTTAATCAAGCCATAAACTCCTCCAGTATCTGACGGATGCGAATCTCCTTTTCCACATATTTCTGCTCGGTTCCTTCAAGGTTCTCCCTCTTTTCTTCAACAGCCGCCCCTGCCGGACGTTTTTCCTGCTCAGGCACGCGAAATTCCGATACTGCATGCAGTTTCACCGTTCCCTGAGGCTCATTTACAACAGAATCTGGCTTTGAAACCGTTTCCGTCACGGCGCGCGAATCCGGCTCCTGCGCCATCTCAGCCGCCATGCCGGCAGCCGCATGCATCTCCGGCAAATCCCCTGATTCCGTCAGCATGTCCGCCTCGTCCGGCGAAAGTTCCATGCCGGACTCCTCAAATTCACCTTCCAACTGCTCCTCTTCCATCTGAGCCTTGAACATTTTTCCTTCCAGCTCCCTCTGGTACGCCCTCTCATAACGGCGCAGGCATACATTCTGCAGATAATCCACCATATAGTTTCTCGCCATCTTCATACGGTAGTCCTCATCGGTCGTCAGATGGAACACATACACTAAGATCCCCAGCCCTGCTCCTATCGCGCCTGTCTGCAGCACCAGGTCATTCATCCCGTAGACACTGTATGTAGAAAAAGCCCCTAAAAGCCCCGTCACGATGCACATAAGCGCCGATGCCTTCTCCAGCCTCCTGAGGCTGTGGAGCCGGATCCCAAACACTTTGTATCCGTACAGATACTTGTCCACAAACACTTCCACATTCTCCACTGTCTCGCTGACCATGCAGGCATGTTCAAACTTCGCGCGCATAAGGCGCATCAGAGGATGCGTGCTCTTGCTCATGTTCCCTGCGCCATGCACCAGACGGGCCAGCACTGCATTAACCATGCATTTGCTCAGGACTCCCACTCCCGCAAAGACCCCCAGCGCCATAACCGTTATCTGCCTTTCCACCATTAATCTTAACATAAATCAAGCCCTCCTTTAACGGAAATTATACTTTAATTTCCGAAGGAGGGCGATAAAATCCGTTCCCCATAATACGACAAAGTCCTGTCGCTTTATGTCAAAATACTGCAATTCTTTCCTGCCAGAAATATTACAGTTTTGCCATCAGTTCTTTCACAAGCCTTACGCTGCGCTCGATTGCACGGCGTTCGAACTCTGGATAATCCATAAACGCGCTGTTGTCAGCTTTGTCCGAAATGGCTCGAATTATGACATACGAAACTCTGTTCAGATATGCCGCCTGTGCGATTCCCGCGCCTTCCATCTCCGTGCAGAGCGCATGGAACGTATCCGCAATCCTGTCCTTGGCTTCTGACGATGCAATAAACTGGTCGCCGCTGGCTACCCTGCCCACAAAGGTATGTATATCCGGGTTCGCCGCCTCATTAGCCTCTTTCGCCTTCTCCACCAGCTCTTTATCCGCCGGGAAAGCAAGCGTGTCCATCCGCGGAACCCATCCCGCCGGATCACCGAAAATGGTAGCGTCCATATCATGGTGTACCGCATCCTCTGAAATCACGATATCCCCGATGTCAAGCCGTGCGTCCAGGGAACCC
Organism: uncultured Dorea sp.; assembly: GCA_910578455.1. Lineage (GTDB taxonomy): Bacteria > Bacillota > Clostridia > Lachnospirales > Lachnospiraceae > MD308. The sequence goes on along the minus strand of CAJTQA010000012.1, from coordinate 705 downwards.
GCAATCCCTGTATTAATCAGGACGTCCGCCTCAAAAGCATCTACAAGGATCTGCGCGCAGATCCCGGCATTGACTTTCCCAACCCCGCTTCTTACAACCACGGCCGGTTTCCCGCACAGTTTGCCCTGGCAGAACGACATCCCCGCAATCTCCTTTACCTCTTCAATCTCCATCGCCTCTTTCAGCGCCGCTACTTCCTCCTCCATAGCTCCGATAATTCCTATCATATACTTTCTCCTCTCACATATTTTTTATGTCTCAAGCGCCTTCTGAACTAACTCCAGCGGCAGCTCCAAAAGCTCTGTAACCTGCTTTTCATCCTTTAACTTGGAAAGATTTTCCTGATGACACCATTTGTGACTTCTTTCGTCACTTCTTCTGTAACCTCCTTCGTCACTTCCTCTGTGACCTCTTTCGTCACCTCTTTCGTCACGCGTTTCGTTATCTCTGCCTCGATGATGTCTATGTCAAGTATCAATGCCTCTTCCATCATATCGTTCAGACCCCCTTCCGCCAATTCCTCATAATGGGCATACAGATGCCCATATAATTTCCGAATCAGCCTCCGGAGCCTCCCCGCATCCGCTGCCGTGATGTTCCCTGCCCGCTGATTCTCATTGATTACACTGATTATATCATCCAGTATCAGTTTCCGCAAGGCTTCCATATTCTCCAGAGTCCGCTCCTTCTTCAGGCTGTCTCTCA
>CAJTQA010000011.1 GCA_910578455.1 uncultured Dorea sp. | reverse complement strand
AGGAGCAGCAGCCTGCAACGATGCGGGAATTGATGCTTTTTTCTCAATTGTAAGGGGTGCCGCTACATTGGAAGACTCCATGGAAAAGTCAAACGCCCGCAAAAACATGTCGTACACGGCTGAACAGGTATTCCGCCTTCTATGATACAATTCCATAACTAACAGAAAAGCGTGTGATTGAAATGTAGATTCAATCACACGCATATTTACCGGAGAAAGAGGGATTTGAACCCTCGCGCCGGTTACCCGACCTACACCCTTAGCAGGGGCGCCTCTTCAGCCTCTTGAGTATTTCTCCAAACAAGGGTATTATACTAAAGGTTTTCTTTGTTGTCAATCCTTATTTGTGCACTTTTGGCATATCTTTTGGCATATCTCCTCGTCAATCCTCGCCTTCACAAGCGCTGCAAGCTCTTTTGTCTTCATATCCCGGTAATCGTCATAATACAATGGTTTCAGAAAATGCACTTCAACTGTCACAGGCGCGATCGTACCCGAATCAAACGGTTTGAACGCGTCTATAAGCGCCACCGGAACAATAGGGCATTTCGCCCGTGTTGCCGCCTTAAAAGAACCGCTCTTAAATTCCTGTGTTTTATTTCCTTCTTTTGAGCGCGTCCCTTCTGCAAATATGAGATAATTCCTTCCTTTTTCAACTTCCTTTGTCACATTAGAGATTACGGTCATCGCCTGCCGTACATCCTCGCGGTCCAGAAGAAATGCCCTAAGGCATGCCAGCACCTGTTTCAAAAAGGGAATGTCTTTAATCTCCTTTTTTGCTACCGCTGAAAACGGAGCAGGGCTGGCCTCAAGCATGGCAAGCATGTCATACATCCCCTGATGGTTCGGAAAATACATGAATCCGTTTTTCTGAGGAACATATTCCTGCCCTGTCACTTTTATTGTCACGCGCCCTCCTTTATTGGCATGATACACAATATCCCTCAACAGCAAGTTATGCTCATAATCCGTATATTTATCTGCATGTGCTGCATACCAGCAAAGTTTTATCCATTTAAACGGTACATAATACCAATTCCTCAGCACCATCATTACGATTCTGTTCATTCTCTTTCTCCTTGGTAAAATATTATAACCTTTTTATCGTCATTAATTTATCACCGGCATCTTTTCTATTATACAATAATTTATATACTCCTGCATAGCTTTTTATAAAAGGCATCCTGTATTTCTTCCCATTTCTCCTCAATTTACTTCCCAAGATATTCATCAGCCGCCATTTTCGCACGTATCTCAGAATAATTGGCTTTTCTAAAGAACACATCCTCATAATCCGTTGAAATTCTTTCATAGTAACTGTAAATCTGTTTTTTCAGATATTCACTGTCATCATATTCATAAATATTTATTTTTAAAATTTCCGGCGCGGCATCCACGCTTCCCTTATATAAGAAATACGTAATATCTTCAGCTTTCTTTATCTGCGCGTGTTCCATATTATAGCGTATGGCAATTACATCCGGCCTTGAAAAAGCAAACAGAATATATGTCACGCTCACTGCTGCCATAATATACTTAAAAAGCGGAAAGCTCTTTTTATACATACTCGCGATTACTCCTCCCATAATAAGCGCCAGCACAGCAAGGAACCAAAGCACCAATATCCGGAGGAATGTCAGATGATATGCCGCCACGTATAGTTTCATCCTGTATGCCGCAGATATTATCATAATAAATGTACAGCCCGATATTACCGTAAGAATGGTTTTTAACAAGATATTGTCATAAAACAAATACATGCACACAAGCACCATGACAAAGTTAATGATGCTTACAAATAAAAGTTCCCAAAATCCGCCTCTCGCATACTGTGCATATGTCACTCCCTCTGGAAGGCCAATCCTGATCCTCCCAAACAGATAAATAATCTGAACCATACAATACATCACATATACAAGGCTAATGATTCCTGTAAAGGTAATGCCGACAAGAGGATGATAATATTTCATTCTTCTGGTATTTCCTTCTGGAAAATTATGCCTGCATAGCGCCGCGAAAAAAGAGTAGCTTAAAAATGTACCCGTGGCAAACGTAACACTGACTCCTATGATTGTTCCAAAATTAATATATTTTAAAATGTCTCCAAATATTTTTGAAAACATTAAATCTGACTTTAAAAGCAGCGGCAATATAATGCACAGCATGCCGGCTGCTGCCGCGGCACCTATCCCGATTGCTGCTGCAGTACGGTTCTTTCCGCTCTTATCTTTTGAAAAATACGCTGTTCCATGCATTATCGGATATGGAATACATTCTATCGTTGTTCCCAGAAGTATCAGCATCCTCTTCAAATATCCCGGCAGATTCCACTCATAATCATTATAAAACTGATGAATCATGAATACAAAAAACAAAAGTATAATTCCTGCCATATTAAAAAAATGAAAGAAAAAAGAAGAAGTATACGCCGTAGATATGCCCAAAAGTATCATCCCCGCAATATAAAAACCGGAACCTTTTTGCAGCCTGAATTCTATTTTTTTCATAAAAACATAGGCAAAGCCAATCGTAGCCGCTATACAGAGCGGAAATGTGATTCCGTGAAGGTTCTTATATAGGCAGAATGCAAACACAGCTCCGTATGCCGCGCTCAAGCCTCCAAAAAATCTGTAATCATCTGCTATCCTCCTTACCAGCGGCGGCATTTGCTGTTTTTTCTTTATGGGTTCCTCCACATACTGATATCCATTATTCCCTGTATTCATATTCATCTCTCCTTTTCTTTTAATATCATTTCATCTTTTTGCTTTTCATCTTCATACTCAATAATTTCTCCCGGCTGGCAGCCAAGCTCCCTGCAAATTGCCTCCAACGTTGAGAAACGGATTGCCTTAGCCTTATTATTTTTTAAGATCGACAGATTCGCCGGGGTGATGTCCACCCGCTTTGCAAGTTCTACCAGCCCGATCTTCTTCTGTGCCATCAGGACATCCAGATTAATCTTTATTCCCATTCAAGTTCCCCCCTATATTGTAAGGTCGTTTTCTTCCTTATAGCTGACAGCTTTTTCAAACACATATGAAAGCACCTGGCTAAAAAGAGCCGCAATAAAAAATACAAGAACCACTACTGCTGTCGCAGGCGTTGGAACCAGAAAAAGCTTAACGAGCGTCACAGCTGCGATTACAATGCTGAATACCGCCATTTTCCGAAGACTTGACACATTCATATATACGAAACAGTTCCCATCGGCCACCGTCCCCATCATACATCTAAGCTCCGCTATAATAAGAATCGCAAGCACTCCGCAGATTGCCAGGGAAACCAGCATGAACATAAAATTTTCTTCTATCCGCTCTGAATAATATTTTCCAAGCAGTTTCAAACTGATTGGGAGTGTAAAAAAAACAAAAAATCCGCCGAAGTACATCACGTCAAGTATAAGTTTTGTAAATCTCACAAATTTTAAATTCAATATCATCAACATCCTTTCACTATATTGGTCTTGTTCCTGATTTATAATATATCACATTAATTATTGAATTTCAATATTCTTTTATTGTTTTTCAATAAATATATCTTGATAATCAATAAAAACACTTCAATAATAAAAAACGTCTCCGAAAACTTTCAGATTCCAGAAAACGTATAATTATGTTCAATATTTTCTTTTTTATTTCAGCACTTTCTGTACCATATCTATTGAAAAGCCTGTGAGTTCCGCGACTTTTCCAATATCATTTAATTTTAAATTATTGATAAAAATTATTCAATTATTATTCTGCCCTCTAATGCAAAATTTCCCCATATATGCTATCATAAATATTAATAATATCATTTATAAGGAGGCTTTGCCATGACAACAAATATAAATGCAGAACAGCTAAAAAAGGATGCCCAGGATGCCTTCCATTCAGGTTTCACCTGTTCTGAATCCGTAATCTATGCCATAAGAAAAAATTTTGAACTTGATATGTCTGACGATGCCATAGCTATGAGTTCCGGTTTTCCGTGGGGTCTCGGCGGAGGCGGCTGCATCTGCGGCGCGCTGGCAGGATCTGCAATGTGCATCGGTTTTTTATTTGGCCGCACAGTTCCGGGAGACCCGAAAATAGACAGATGTTTTAAGCTGACCCATGAATTCCATGACTACTTTAAAGAAACATGCGGCGGAACATGCTGTCGCGTCCTTACGAGAGGAATGGAAAAAAATTCTCCTGAAAGAAAGGCGCACTGCGCTGATATCGTTGATTCCGCTGTCACAAAGCTCTCTGAAATTTTGATCCGGGAGATTGAAAAGGATAACATATCAGAATAATCATTATTAGCAATAAAAAAGGCACAACCGCTTTGAAAAGGATAAAACGGTTGTACCTTTTATTATTATTTGTCTTCTTTCATGTCTTCCTGCTGCGTTTCAGATGTCTCTGCGTCCTCTTCCTCTGCCTCAGCCTCTTTTCTTGCCTTCGCAATGCTGGCTACGATGTCGCCTTCTTTCAGATTTATGAGCTTGACACCGGACGTGATTCTTCCAAGTACCGAGATTCCTTCACATTTCATGCGAATAACGATTCCTTCCGTATTGATGATCATAATCTCATCATCTTTATGAACGGCCTTTACTCCCATGACATTTCCTGTCTTTTCGGTAATCTTATAGCATTTCACGCCTTTGCCGCCTCTATTCTGGCAGGTAAATTCGGATAGATCAGTGCGTTTTCCCATACCTTTTTCAGACACGATTAAAAGCTCTTCTCCCTGAATATTAAGCTGCATGCCGATAATCTCATCTCTGTCAGAAAGATTCATTCCGCGCACGCCCATGGATGTCCTTCCTGTCGGACGCACATCCTTTTCATCAAAGCGGATACACTGTCCGTATTTTGTCACAAGGAAGATTTCCGCATCACTGTCTGTATATTTTACTTCGATCAGCTCATCGTCTTCCCTAAGAGTAATTGCTGCAAGCCCTGTCTTTCTTACATTTGCATATTCCTTAATCGGCGTTTTCTTTACAAGGCCTTTCTTTGTCGCCATAAACAGATATTCACCGTCTCTGTATCCGTCAATTTCTATAACGGCGCTTATTTTCTCGCCAGGCATCAGCTGTAAAAGATTTACTATTGCCGTTCCTCTGGAAGTACGGCTTGCCTCCGGTATCTCATAAGCTTTCATTCTGTATACCCGTCCGGTATTGGTAAAGAACATAAGGTAATGATGGGTATGCGACATAAAAAGCTCTTCCACATAATCCTCATCAAGGGTCTGCATTCCCTTAATGCCCTTTCCTCCCCTGTTCTGGGCTTTAAACGTATCATGTGACATCCGTTTGATATATCCGAGTTTTGTCATGGTGATCACAACATCTTCTTTCGGTATCAAATCTTCCATGGATATGTCAAATTCATCAAATCCGATAGAAGTCCTTCTCTCATCCCCATACTTGTCCCGGATAATGATGATTTCTTTACGGATAACGCCCAGGAGAAGTTTCCGGTCGGCAAGGATAGCCTCTAACCTCTCAATCTGTTTCATCAGCTCATTATACTCAGCCTCCAGTTTCTCTCTCTCCAGGCCGGTAAGCGCCCGCAGACGCATATCTACGATTGCCTGCGCCTGTACATCTGTCAGCCCAAAACGGCTCATCAATTCTGTCTTTGCCGCCTGTACCGTCTGGGAGCCTCTGATAATGCGGATTACCTCATCAATATTATCAAGCGCTATAAGCAGGCCCTCTAAAATATGCGCTCTTTCTTTTGCCTTATTAAGCTCATACTTTGTACGCCGGGTTACGACCTCTTCCTGATGCTGAAGGTAATAAGTAAGCATGTCCAGAATATTCATGACCTTCGGCTCATTATTTACAAGAGCCAGCATTATTACCCCAAAAGTATCCTGAAGCTGCGTATGTTTGAACAGCTGGTTCAGGATAACATTAGCATTTACATCACGCCGCAATTCTATAACGATCCTCATCCCTTCGCGGCTTGACTGGTCGCTCAAGTCCGTAATTCCGTCAATCCGCTTATCCCGCACCATTTCCGCTATTTTTTCAATCAGCCTTGCTTTATTTACCATGTAAGGAAGTTCCGTTACAACAATACGGCTCTTTCCATTGGCCATTGATTCGATATCTGTTATCGCGCGCACGCGGATCTTCCCGCGTCCTGTCCTGTATGCCTCCTCAATTCCCCTGGTGCCAAGTATCATGCCTCCTGTAGGAAAATCAGGGCCTTTTACTATCTCAAGTATTTCTTCTACTGTTGTCTCTTCTTTATCTGCAATTTGATTGTCAATAATCTTCACTACCGCATTGATTACTTCTTTCAGGTTATGCGGAGGGATGTTTGTCGCCATGCCGACGGCAATGCCGGAAGTTCCGTTAACTAAAAGATTTGGAAACCTTGCCGGAAGCACTATCGGCTCTTTTTCTGTCTCATCAAAGTTCGGCGCAAAATCTACCGTATCTTTATTGATATCAGCAGTAAGCTCCATGGAAATTTTACTTAAGCGCGCCTCCGTATAACGCATGGCAGCAGCCCCATCGCCGTCAACAGAGCCAAAATTCCCATGACCGTCAACGAGAGGGTATCTTGTTGACCACTCCTGCGCCATATTTACCAGAGCTCCATATATGGAACTGTCTCCGTGGGGATGGTATTTACCCATGGTATCACCCACAATACGAGCGCATTTCCTGTGAGGCTTGTCCGGTCCGTTATTAAGCTCTATCATAGAATAGAGTATTCTTCTCTGAACCGGTTTCAGGCCGTCCCTTACATCCGGAAGCGCCCTCGATGCGATAACGCTCATGGCATAATCGATGTAAGAGGTTTCCATTGTCTTTTTCAGATCCACTTCATGGACTTTGTCAAATATATTGTCTTCCATATTTTTTCCTTTCTCTTACATCTTTCTATACATCAAGATTCTTAACATATTTTGCATTTTCTTCTATAAATTCCTTCCTTGGCTCCACCTTATCTCCCATAAGGGTCGTAAAGGTAAGGTCAAGCTCAGATGTCGACTCTTCATCCATCGTCACTCGCAAAAGGATCCTGTGCTCCGGATCCATCGTCGTATCCCAGAGCTGCTCTGCATCCATCTCTCCAAGGCCTTTGTAACGCTGAATTTTATTGTTCGTATCACGCCCTACTTCTTTCAGTATGCCGTCCAGTTCTTCATCACTGTACGCATACCATACCTTTTTATTTTTCTCCAGCTTATAAAGAGGCGGCTGTGCAAGATATACATATCCTTCTTTAATAAGCTCCGGCATGAATCTATACAAGAACGTCAGGAGAAGCGTGCTGATATGCGCTCCGTCCACGTCGGCATCTGTCATGATGATTATCTTGTGATAGCGCAGCTTTGATATGTCGAAATCATCATGAATTCCTGTTCCGAACGCAGTAATCATAGCCTTAATCTCGGCATTTCCATATATTTTATCAAGCCTCGCCTTTTCAACGTTCAGAATCTTCCCCCTCAGCGGTAAAATAGCCTGGGTAGCCCTGTCTCTTGCTGTCTTAGCCGAACCTCCCGCAGAATCTCCCTCTACGATATAAATCTCACAGTTTTCCGGATTCTTGTCTGAGCAGTCTGCAAGCTTTCCGGGAAGAGCCATGCTGTCAAGTGCAGATTTCCTCCTTGTCAGGTCTCTTGCCTTCCTGGCTGCCTCTCTTGCCCTCTGAGCCATGACAGACTTTTCAACCGTCATCCTGGCAACTGCAGGATTCTGCTCCAGATAAACGCCCAGCTGCCTGCTCACGATGCTGTCAACCGCACCCCTGGCCTCACTGTTTCCAAGTTTCTGCTTTGTCTGTCCTTCAAACTGAGGATCCTCTATCTTAACACTTATAATTGCCGTAAGTCCTTCCCTTATATCTTCTCCTGAAAGATTCGGCTCGCTTTCTTTTAGAAGCTTGTTCTTTCTTGCATAATCATTGAATGTTTTCGTAAGGGCATTTCGGAACCCTACTACATGGGTTCCTCCCTCCGGAGTCGTAATGTTATTGACAAACCCATAGGTATTGTCACTGTAGGAATCATTGTGCTGCATCGCGACTTCTACAACAACATCGTTCATTATCCCTTCACAGTATATTATATCTTCGTAGAGAGCCGTTTTGCTGCGGTTGAGATATTGGACAAACTCCTTAATCCCTCCCTCATAATGAAATGTCTTTTCTATCGGTTTTTCTTCCGGACGGTCATCTCTTATAATAATCTTTAACCCTCTCGTAAGAAATGCCATTTCCCGGAATCTCTGCTTTAATACGTCATAATCAAAGACAGTGTCTTCAAATATCGTATCATCCGGCATAAAAGTTACTTTTGTTCCGCTTTTTTCTTTTTCACATTCCCCTATGACGTTAAGTTTTTCAACCACTTTTCCACGTTCATAGCGCTGTTTATAGATTTTTCCTTCACTTTTTATCTCTACTTCCAGCCAGTTTGACAAGGCATTTACTACGGAAGCGCCCACTCCGTGAAGGCCTCCTGATACTTTGTATCCCCCTCCGCCGAACTTTCCGCCCGCATGCAGTACGGTAAATACGACTTCGACTGCTGGAAGGCCTGCCTTGTGGTTGATTCCTACCGGTATTCCACGTCCGTTATCCGTTACGGTAACAGAATTATCTTTATTAATTGTTACGGTGATTGTATCGCAAAAGCCAGCCAACGCCTCATCCACGGAGTTATCCACTATCTCATAAACCAGATGATGAAGCCCTCTGAGCGAAGTGCTGCCGATATACATGCCCGGGCGCTTTCTTACGGCTTCAAGGCCTTCCAGTATCTGAATCTCATCTGCTCCATATTCGTGCTGTACTTTTTCTGTACTCATTCAAATCCTCCTAATTCTCTCTCAACACTTGTCCGTCCTGGACGTGGAAAATTTTATTAATTGAAAACCTGTGATTTACGAAATCCTCAACACCTGTACATGTAATAAGCGTCTGTATATCACTGATGCTGTCCAATAAATAGTTTTGCCTGTGTTTGTCAAGTTCAGACAGTACATCGTCAAGTAATAGCACAGGGGTGTCTCCTATCGTATTTTTTACAAGCTCTATCTCTGCCAGTTTCAATGAGAGAGCAGCCGTCCTCTGCTGGCCCTGGGAGCCGAACTTGCGTATATCCATCCTGTCATGCATAATGCATATATCATCTCTGTGCGGGCCCGAGGAAGTGCTCTTCATCCTGAGGTCTCTTTCCCTGTTTTTCTTAATTGTCTGCTCAAGAGGAATATTTCCATTGCAGGGTTCGTATATTATTTTTATATTCTCCTTGTTTCCTGTCAGTTTTCTATGTACGGAAGAGACGATCTCATTCATATCCTGTATGAACTGTTTCCTTCTTTCAATAAGCCTGTTTCCATATTCTATCAATTGTAAATCCCATATTTCAAGAGTTTCCATCAAATTTTTTTTATTTTCAATCCCTATTTCTTTTAGCAGATGATTTCTTTGATTTACTATCCTGTTATAATTTGAAAGATTATTGAAATATATCTTATCAAGCTGAGAGAGTTCCAGATCAATAAACCTTCTTCGTTCCGCCGGCCCGTTTTTTATGATATTTAAGTCCTCAGGCGAGAAAAACACAAAATTTACAATTCCAAATAATTCTCCTGCTTTGCGGATAGGAATCTTATTTATTGCGATTCCTTTCGGGCTGTTTTTTTTCAGGTGCATATCAATCTGATAACATATTTTTCTTTTTTCAATTACTGTTTCTATATGAGCCTCATCTTTTTCAAACTGTATCAGATCTCTGTCCTTTGCCCCCCTGTGGGATTTAGTCGTTCCGGTAATATAAAGAGCCTCGAGTATGTTTGTCTTACCCTGGGCATTATCCCCGTAAAATATATTGGCGCTGCCGTCAAAATCCAGATTCAGCAAATCATAATTCCTGAAATTCTTTATTTTCAAAGACTTAATCTTCAATTTTTATCTGCTCTCCGTTAAACTCTGCTATATCCCCCGCATAAAGCTTTTTCCCGCGGCGCGTCTCCGTCTCTCCGTTCACTTTTACCAAGCCGTCATTTATAACATCTTTTGCTTCAACTCCTGAGCTTACAAGATTTGCCGCCTTAAGAGCCTGCCCCAGTTTTATAAATTCATCTCTCAACTTAATATTTATCATAATCTCTCTCTTTTCTCAATTACATCATATGGCATTAAAATTAACAGGAAGTATCAGATATATATAGCTTTCCTCTTCATCTTTTATAAAACAGGGTGCTTTTGCATTCATCAGATAAAGAGTGACTTCTTCTTCATCAATATTTCTTAATGCGTCTATCAAAAATTTCGGATTGAACCCTATCATAAGATCCTTTCCCTCTTTGCTTGCATAGATATTTTCATCCATGGAACCTATCTGGGATTTAATCTTAAGATCCATCATCTCGTCGCTGATATCAATGATAATCGGTTTTTTATCTCCTTCTTTTATGAGAAGAGTAGATCTGTCAATACAATTCAGCAGCTCTTTTTTGTTAACCCTTACCTTTGTCTCATAATCACTGGAAAGCATCTGGTCTATCTTAAAATATTCTCCTTCGATCAGCCTTGATACGACGATTGTATTGTCAAACTCAAACAGGACATGATTGCTGGTGTAGAAAATATGCACCATATTTTCTGCTTCACCGGAAAGTATCTTGCTTATCTCCATTAATGTCTTTCCAGGTACAATCATTTTTTTATCCTCAACCTCATCATGAAGAGGGATTCTTCTGATAGATATTCTGTGTCCGTCCAAAGACACGACTCTGAGCATCCCGTCTTTAATCTCAAACAACTCTCCTGTCATAAGTTTATTATTCTCGCTGTCTGAAATGGAGAATATTGTCTGCCTTATGACTTCTTTTAAAGTGAATTGAGATATCTCTATTGAATTTTGTTTTTCTATGACGGGAAGATAAGAAAATTCCTCCCCAGGTTTTCCTGATATGTTCAAGACAACCTTTTCACAGGTAATCTTCATCTGAAGGTTGTCGTCTGTTTCTATTGTAACATCGTTATCCGGAAGCTTGCGGACAAATTCCGAGAATGTCTTTGCATTAATAGCAATCATGCCTCTTTCTCTTATGTCTCCTTCAATGATAGTCTGTATTCCCAGTTCCATATCATTTGCTGTTAATTTTATTATATCAGTCGTCGCATCAATTAAAATACATTCTAATATAGGCATTGTTGTTTTAGAAGAAACTGCCTTTGATACAATGCCTACTCCTTTTACAAGGTCAGATTTGCTGCAGATAATTTTCATGTGTAAAACTCCTTTCGAAAATTCACATATATAAATAAATAATAATTATTCTCCTTATTCTTATTAGGGGCTGTGGAAAAGTGGAAAAGTACATGAAACCCTCAATTTACCTAATTTTGATGATTTGAAAAACAGGTGGATGCACATAGTGTTTTTATCAGGATAAAATTGGGATAAAAGTCATGTAGATTTATAATACAGCCTGGAATCATAATTATAATAATATAATTACCTGTTTGTCCACAGTTTTTTCCCCACAGGACTGTCCTTTATATTAAACAGGATTTATTTTTTTCTTTATTATAGAAAGAGTGTTTGAAAGGGATTCACTCTCACGTGCTTCGTTTTCTATCTTTTCAATGCCGTATTTCACTGTTGAGTGGTCTTTTCCTCCAAGATAGACGCCTACGGTTTTTAATGAGTTTTCCGTCATATTTCTTATAAAATACATTGCAATCTGTCTTGGATAGGCTATTTCGGAGTTTCTCTTATTGCTCTTTAAGTCTGATACCGTAATATTAAAATGTTCCGCTACGATGTCCATGATTAGTTCCGGGGTTATCTTTCTGTTATTTTCAGATGAGATGATGTCCTTAAGTGCTTCTGCTGCGAGAGAAATGTTGATAGGGCTCTCATAGTGGTTCAGCTTATAGAGAGCTATCAGTTTGTTAAGAGACCCTTCAAGTTCCCGTATATTTGATTTTACATTAACAGCGATATAGTCTAATACATCATGGGGAATATGGTATCTCTCCAGATGGTCAAGCTCTATCTTCTTCTGAAGGATAGCCATTCTTGTCTCATAATTCGGAGCAGAAATATCAGCAATCAATCCCCAGTCGAATCTGGTGCGGAGCCTTGCCTCCAAAGTTTCGATATCTCTTGGAGGCTTATCGCTGGAGATGATGATCTGCTTGCCGGATGTATGAAGATGATTAAATGTGTGGAAAAATTCTTCCTGCGTACTCTCTTTTCCAATGATAAATTGAATATCGTCAATCAGAAGAACGTCATTATTTCTGTATTTATTCCGGAATTTCGACATTTCCGACTCGTCTCCCGCAGATTTTCCTTTTTTTAAGGCTTCAATAAGTTCGTTGGTAAAAGTCTCGCTTGTAACATAGAGAACTTGTTTTTTCGGATTTTTTTCCAGAATGAAATGTGCAATTGAATGCATCAAATGTGTTTTACCAAGTCCTACGCCCCCATAAAGGAAAAGAGGATTATAGACTTCTCCCGGGGATTCGGAGACGGCAAGCGATGCTGCATGTGCAAAATTATTATTGTTGCCTACGACAAAAGTATCAAATGTATATTTGGGGTTAAGCCCTGCTTTTTCAGAGACAGATCTGGTTCGTGTTTTCTGTCCTGATTCGGAAGACATGTCATGGATTTCACTCAGGCGATCATCGTCTTCAGTTATAAATACTACATCAAAATCTGTTCCTGTAATTTCGGAAATGCAGACTTTAAGAGGGAGATGGTATTTTTTTTCGATATATTCAACGCTGGCGTTCATATTTACCATAATATATACGGTATCATTGATAACTTCATATACTTTTAAAGGCTGTATCCAGGTAGAGAATGAAACATTGGATAACTCATGTTCCACTCTTAAATATTCAATTATTTCGGACCATTTTTCTTTCACGATATTCATAAACTTTTTCCTGCTCTTTCTAAGACTTCCTTATATTTTACATCAAATTCGTTATTTAGGCAATTGAATTTCTATGTGGATAATGTTATAACAATGAAAATATGAGGATTATTAAGAAAGGAAAAGAAAAAATATTTAATATCCACATGATATCCACCATAAGTCCACAAGTTATCAACATTTTGTGGATAACTTGTGGATTCTTTTCATTTAATAAAAAGTAGTTAAAAAAATAGGATAATTTGCTTGACGGAAATACAATTATTTAATATAATCAAAAATGATGTCTTATAGAGATAGAGTAAGTGGGAGTTTCAATAATTAATGTTCCTGCGGGACTGACGGATTTTATCCGTTTAGAAGATATAAGGAGGTGGATATCCATGAAGATGACATTCCAGCCAAAAAAAAGACAGAGAGCGAAAGTTCATGGTTTTAGATCAAGGATGAGTACTAAAGGCGGAAGAAAGGTACTTGCGAACAGAAGAGCTAAAGGAAGAAAAGTATTATCCGCATAGGCCGCATATATGTGGCCTTTTCTTCTATTAAAATTAGGAGAGCAGTATTTATGAAATATTCCGAATCATTAAAAAAGAACGCTGATTTTAACCTTGTGTATCAGAGCGGGAGGTCACTGGCAAATAAATACCTGGTAATGTATGTGAGGGAAAATGGGGTTAATAAAAACAAATTAGGAATATCTGTAAGTAAAAAGGTAGGAAATAGTATTGTCAGGCATCGTTTGACAAGATTGGTAAGAGAGAGCTATCGACTGCAAGAAGATCATTTCAGATGCGGACTGGATATTGTTGTAATAGCAAGAAATAGCGCGAAGGATAAAGGTTACCGTGAAATAGAAAGCGCGCTGATTCATCTGGGAAATCTTCATAAAATATATACAGAGGTAATGGATCGTGAAAAGGATAATGATTGCATCCATCAGGTTTTATCGTAAATATCTTTCCCCGGCAAAAGGTTATTCTACTTGCAAATATTATCCGACGTGTTCTGTTTATGCGTTGGAGGCCGTTGAAAAATACGGAGCGCTCAAGGGGGGAATTCTGGCTGTAAAAAGGATATTGAGATGTAATCCCTTTTCCAGAGGTGGTTATGACCCGGTTCCGTGAGAAAAAATTACGATGGAGGAAAAAAAATGACATTTAGTTTAGTGACGGCGGCAAATTGGCCGATTGTGGGACAGCTATGCTGGCTCCTTGGTAAAGTAATGAACTTTATCTATACAATGCTGACAGATACATTCAATCTGCAGAATGGGGTAGTCGGATTATCTATTATTATCTATACAATTATCGTATATACTTGCATGTTGCCCATGACGATTAACCAGCAGAGGACATCTAAGATGTCGACGGTTATGAATCCAGAGATACAGGCAATTCAGAAAAAGTATAAAAACAGAAAAGACCAGGCATCCATGATGAAACAGCAGGAAGAGATCCAGCAGGTTTATGACAAGTATGGAACATCTATGATGGGAGGATGCCTTCCCCTTTTGATACAGATGCCGTTTCTGTTTGCGCTTTATCCTGTCATATACAGCATTGAGACATATGTTCCGGCTATCAAGTCGGCGCCGGAATCAGTTCAAAGATTTCTGACGATTCCTAACCTTAAGGAAGCGCCGATACAGATGATCAGGAACAGCGGTGATTATGCTATTCCGGCGGCAGCAATCATTATAACGGCAATTCTGCTCCCGGTGCTGTCAGGCGCTACACAGATGCTGAACATTAAGTTGAGCCAGTCGGCTACAGGACAGCAGCTTGACAAGGATAATCCGATGGCAGGAACGATGAAGACAATGAATACTACGATGCCGCTACTTTCTGTATTTATGGTATTTACCCTTCCTACAGGTATCGGGCTTTACTGGATTATAAGCGCGGTGGTAAGGACTCTTCAGCAGATTGTCATCAATAAGCATCTGTCAAAGATGTCAGTGGAAGACCTGATTGAAAAGAATAAGGAAAAAGCTAAAGAAAAGGCGAAGAAACGGGGTGAGAGAGCCGAGAGGATCAATGAGATGGCTCAGGCGAATACCAAGTCAATGAAAAAGACTGCAAGCAAAAAGGTAAGTGCAGAAATTGAAAAGGAAAAAGAATTAAAGGTTGAGAAAGCAAGACAGAACGCAAAAAATGCAAAGCCAGGAAGCCTTGCAAATAAAGCAAACATGGTAGAAAGGTTTAATAAAAATAATTAGGGGGAAATTGTTATGGATTATATTACAGTATCTGCCAGGACACTTGACGACGCGATTACGGAAGCATTGGTTCAGTTGGGCGTGACAAGTGACAAATTAGATTATGAGGTTATTGAAAAGGGAAGTGCCGGATTTCTGGGAATCGGGGTAAAACAGGCTGTAATTAAGGCACGGAAGAAAAAAGAAGAGACTGTTGCTGCAGCAGAAGAGACAGAGGAGAAAAAAGAATCTGCAGAGCCGGCTGAGGAAAAGAAAGAGAGAAAAGACAAGTATCCGAAAAAAGAGCATAATAAGAAAAATTACAGAAATAAAAAGGATGCAAGAGAAGGAAAGGGCGGCAAAGAATATAAAGACAGCAGATATCAGGAAAAGGGAATGAAGGAAGATGAAAAAGAAGAAGTAAAATCCGTAATAAAGAAAGAAATTCCTCTTGCTCCTGTACAAGAAGTTACAATTGAAACCTGCAAGAAATTTATTCAAGATGTTCTTTCCTGCCTTGATATGAAGGATGTAACCGTTACGACGTCAGTTGATGATGAAGGCGCCTTAAGTATTAACATGGATGGGCCGGATATGGGCATCCTGATTGGAAAAAGAGGACAGACTCTGGATTCTCTTCAGTATCTGACAAACCGTGTTGCCAATAAGATGCAGGACGGCTATGTAAGGGTGAAACTTGATACTGAAGATTACAGGAGAAGAAGGAAACAGACTCTTGAAAATCTTGCAAAGAATATTGCAGGAAAAGTTAAAAGAACAAGAAGAAGCGTATTTCTTGAGCCAATGAATCCATACGAGAGAAGGATTATCCATTCTGCTCTCCAGTCTGATTCAGCTGTATCTACACATAGTGAAGGGGAAGAACCTTACAGGAGAGTTGTTGTTACATTGGCGCGCAGATATTAATATGTGAAAGTAGGGGTTAATGAAAACCCCTATTTTTTTAAATAACGGAGGAATTTTTATGAATTTCCAGTATTCGGGAACAGTAGCTGCAATATCTACCGCCATGAGTGATTCCGGGATCGGAATTGTAAGGATGACGGGGAATGAATCTTTTGAAATTGCAGATAAAGTCTATGCCGGAAAGAATAATAAAGTACTTTCCGAACAAAAATCACACACAATCCATTATGGCTATATAAAAGATGGGGAAGAGGTTATCGATGAAGTTCTTGTCATGCTTATGAGGGGGCCTCACAGCTACACAGGGGAAGATACAGTTGAGATAAACTGCCATGGCGGCGTATATGTTGTAAAAAAGATACTTGAAGTGCTATTAAAAAACGGAGCTTTTCCGGCACAGCCCGGAGAATTTACGAAACGGGCATTTTTAAACGGAAGAATCGATCTATCTCAGGCAGAGGCAGTAGGAGATCTTATTTCAGCTCAGAATGAATATGCCCATAAGAGCTCTGTCAGCCAGTTGAAAGGGAATGTTAAAGATAAAATTCAATCTATAAGACAGGAGATCATATACCATACTGCTTTTATAGAGTCTGCTCTGGATGACCCGGAGCATATAAGCGTGGATGGATATGGGGAAAAACTAAAAAAGGACATTGACAGGCTGAAAGAGGAAATTGAAAATCTTTTATATACCTGTGATAATGGAAGGATGATAAAAGAGGGGATAAAGACAGTAATAGCCGGAAAGCCAAATGCAGGGAAATCTTCTCTTTTAAATGCCTTGTTAGGAGAGGAACGCGCCATAGTCACGGAGATGGAAGGTACGACGAGAGACGTTCTGGAGGAGCATATAAATCTTAAGGGAATATCGCTAAATATCATGGATACCGCAGGAATCAGGGACACGAATGATGTTGCAGAAAAAATAGGAGTTGACAGGGCGAGAGGACATGTGTCGGAGGCAGATCTGGTATTGTGTGTTATAGACAGCTCAAAATCTTTTGATGATAATGACAGAAATATTTTTCAGATGATTTCTGAAAAAAAGACTATAATCTTGTTGAATAAATCAGATTTGGATAGGGTCATAACAAAAGAAGAAATATTAAATGAATTAGAACTTGCAAAAACGAGATTGATGACAAGTGATAAATCAAGTTTAGTCCGAAAAAATGAAATAATACTTGCAGAAAATGTAGAAATAATAGAAATTTCAGCAAAAAACAGAGATGGAATAGATGAATTGGAAAATAAAATAAAACATATGTTCTTTGAAGGGGAAATATCTTTTAACAATGAGATCTATATTACAAATGCAAGGCACAAAAATGCATTGAGACAGGCGATGGAATCTTTATGTAAGGTAAGTCAGAGCATTGAGGATGGAATGCCTGAAGACTTTTATTCCATTGATCTGATGGGTGCATATGAATCATTGGGTAATATTACAGGCGAAACAATAGGAGAAGATTTGGTAAATGAAATATTCAGCAAATTCTGTATGGGTAAGTAAAGATCAATATGATGCCGTGGTAATCGGCGCAGGACATGCAGGCTGTGAGGCGGCGCTTGCATGTGCGCGGCTTGGGCTTAAGACAATTGTGTTTACAGTTAGTGTGGATAGCATTGCTCTCATGCCCTGCAATCCAAACATAGGTGGAACATCAAAAGGTCATTTGGTAAGGGAAATAGATGCTTTAGGCGGAGAGATGGGGAAAGTAATAGACCGCAGTTTTATTCAGTCTAAAATGCTGAACAAATCAAAAGGCCCTGCCGTTCATTCTCTTCGGGCACAGGCAGATAAGGCATTGTACAGCCGCACAATGCGCCGGGTATTAGAAGGACAGGAAAATTTGGATGTAAAGCAGGCAGAAGTTATAAGAATAATGACAGAGAATAATAAAGTGACAGGCGTCCAGATATCCTCAGGGGGAATCTACCATTGTCAAGCGGTGATCTTATGTACGGGAACTTATCTGAAAGCCCGCTGCATATATGGAGACGTAAGTAATTATACCGGGCCAAACGGGCTTCAGGCCGCAAATTATCTTACGGACAGTTTGGAAGAGATGGAAATTATGATGTATCGTTTTAAGACAGGAACGCCGGCGAGGATTGACCGCAACACGGTAGATTTCAGCAAGATGGAAGAACAGTTTGGTGACGAGCGCATTGTACCTTTTTCTTTTGCCACTAACCCTGATGATGTTCAGATTGACCAAGTATCCTGCTGGCTGACTTATACAAATGAGAAGACTCATGAGATCATACGGGGCAATCTTGACCGCTCTCCTCTGTTTTCCGGGATGATAGAAGGAACAGGACCCCGTTATTGTCCCTCTATAGAAGATAAGGTTGTAAAGTTTGCTGATAAGGAAAGGCATCAGGTATTTATAGAGCCGGAAGGAATTGAGACAAATGAAATGTATATTGGAGGAATGTCCAGTTCTCTTCCGGAAGATGTACAATATGATATGTACCGTACTGTACCTGGCCTTGAAAATGTAAAAATTGTCCGCAACGCGTATGCGATTGAATATGACTGCATTGATGCCAGGCAGTTAAAGCCTTCTCTTGAGTTCCGCAACATAGAAGGGATGTTCAGTGCAGGCCAGTTTAATGGAAGCTCCGGGTATGAAGAAGCGGCAGCGCAAGGTTTGATAGCAGGAATCAATGCGGCCAGGAAGATATATGGGAAGGATCCAATTATATTAGACAGATCTGAAGCATATATTGGAGTGCTGATCGATGACCTTGTAACAAAGGAGAGTCACGAGCCATATCGGATGATGACATCGAGAGCAGAGTACCGTCTTTTGCTCCGTCAAGATAATGCAGATCAAAGGCTGACAGAAAAAGGATATGAGATAGGCCTGATATCAGAAGAAAGATATGAACGGCTGAAATTAAAAATAGAACTTATAGAGAAAGAAGTCAAGAGACTTGAACATGTCACGGTAGGAACAGGTGAAAAAATACAAAAACTTCTGGAAAGCTATGGGAGTACACGCCTTCTCTCTGGGATAACAATAACGGAACTGATACGCAGGCCGGAGCTTTCTTATGAAAAATTAAAAGAGATAGACCCAGATCGTCCGGAATTCCCACCGGAATTATCAGAGGAGGTATCTGAGCAGGTAAATATATCTATAAAATATGAAGGTTATATCAAACGCCAGAAAAAGCAGGTAGAACAGTTTAAAAAACTTGAAAATAAAAAGATACCGGAAAATATAGATTATGATGCAATAAAGAGCCTTCGGATAGAAGCACTTCAAAAGCTAAAGGAATATCGTCCTGTCTCAATTGGACAAGCATCCAGAATTTCGGGCGTATCTCCGGCAGATATATCTGTCCTTCTCGTATATTTGGAAACAGCAACTATCAGTTCTAAAGACAAGTAAAAATAAGTCAGTAAGAGGAATAAAAATGCAGAATATAATAAGAAAAAAAGCGAGCCAGATGGAAATTGAATTGAATGATTATCAGATAGAGCAGTTTATAAACTATTACTCCATCTTAATTGAATGGAATCGGGTGATGAATCTGACAGCCATTACGGAATATGAAGAAGTCGTAAATAAACATTTCATAGACAGTTTATCATTAATAAAGACGATAGATAAAAAAACATTTCGATCTGGCAGCATATCCGTGATAGATATTGGAACCGGAGCAGGATTTCCAGGAATTCCGTTAAAAATAGCATTTCCGGAAATTAAGATAACATTGCTTGACTCCTTGAATAAAAGAATAAAATTTTTGAATGAGGTTGTAGAGGAAATTGGGCTGAAAGAAGTTCAGACATTACATGGAAGGGCAGAAGATTACGCCAGAAAACATGAATACAGAGAAAAATATGACTTATGCGTATCAAGAGCAGTGGCAAATCTGGCAATCCTTTCCGAATATGCACTTCCATATGTAAAAAAGTCAGGATATTTTATCTCTTATAAATCAGGAAACATAGAAGAAGAGATAAAAGAGTCAACAAAGGCAGTAGAAATACTAGGAGGAAAAATAGAAAAAATTGAAAAATTCACATTACCGGAAACAGAGATACAGCGGTCATTGGTAAAAATAAGAAAAGAAAACAGTACAGGGAAAAAGTATCCGCGAAAAGCGGGAGTACCGTCAAAAGAGCCTCTAAAGTAAAGAGGCTCTTTTATATTAGTCGAATGTTTCACGTGAAACATTCGGCGTGTGGTTTTTGATATGGAATAAAGGGTTATAATTAGTGATTTATAAAAAAATAAGATAATTATAATGTTTCACGTGAAACATTTTGTAGATATATAAACAAAAAAGTGTTATACTAATAGAACATGAAGTTTAAGAAAGGTGATTTATAATGGGAAGAATTATAGCAATTGCTAACCAGAAAGGTGGAGTTGGCAAAACTACGACTGCCATTAATTTATCTGCTTGTCTGGCTGAAAGAGGAAAAAAGGTTCTTTCAGTTGACATGGATCCTCAGGGTAATATGACAAGCGGGTTAGGAATGGATAAAAACTCTGTTGAAACAACAATTTATGATTTGATAATAGGAGAGACTGACATTGAAGGAGTTATAAATAAAAATGTTATAGAGAATCTTGATATTATACCTACAAGTATTGATCTGTCAGGTGCAGAAATCGAATTGTTGGATCAAGAGGGTAAAGAGTATATTTTAAGAAAGGCTCTGCACGACATTAAGAATAAATATGATTTTATTATTATAGATTGTCCTCCGTCATTAAGCATACTTACAATCAATGCTATGACAGCGGCAGATTCTGTTCTTGTTCCAATTCAGTGTGAGTATTATGCTCTTGAAGGACTGAGTCAGCTTATACATACAGTTGAGCTTGTGAAGAACAGATTAAATAATGAGTTGAAAATAGAAGGTGTTGTTTTTACAATGTATGATGCCAGGACAAACCTTTCCTTACAGGTTGTAGAGAATGTAAAAGACAACTTAGAGCAGAATATATATAAGACGATTATTCCCAGAAATATAAGGCTTGCAGAAGCTCCAAGTTATGGAATGCCAATCAATCATTATGATCCGAAGTCGGCGGGTGCGGAGAGCTATCTGAAGTTGGCAGATGAAGTGATATCACAAGTATAATCGTGAAAGGGGAGAAAATTAATAATGGTTGCAAGGAAAAAAGGGCTTGGTAAAGGTCTGGATAGTTTGATTCCTGATAATAAACCTGTGAAGACAAATCAGACTGAGATGGTATTGAATGCAATTAAAAATAATGATGTTCAGGTGGAATCTAAGTCTGGAGAACAGATGATAAATATTAATAAGGTAGAACCAAATAGAGAGCAGCCCCGAAAAAAATTTGAAGAAGATGCTCTGATGGAATTATCTGATTCTGTCAGGCAGTTTGGAATTCTTCAGCCATTGATAGTCAGAAAGAGAAAAGATTATTATGAAATCATAGCGGGAGAGAGAAGATGGCGGGCCGCTAAAATGGCAGGGCTGAAAGAAATTCCGGTTATAATAAAAGAATACACGGAGCAAGAGATAATAGAGATAGGACTGATTGAGAATATTCAGAGAGAAAATCTTAATCCGATTGAGGAAGCTGCGGCATATAAAAGACTTCTAGAAGAATTTCATCTTAAACAGGATGAAGTGGCTGAGAGAGTATCAAAGAGCAGAACTGCCGTCACAAATTCTATGCGTTTGCTGAAACTTTCAGAAAAAGTACAGCAGATGGTGATTGACGATATGATTTCAACCGGACATGCCCGTCCGCTCCTTGCGCTTGATGATGAAAAACAGCAGTATGAATTGGCAACAAAAATATTTGATGAAAAATTGAGCGTGAGGGATGTTGAAAAGCTTATAAAAGAAATTAAGAATCCAAAACAGCCAAAAGAAAAGAAAGTTATAAAGAATGAATTTATATATGACGATCTTGCAAATAAGATGAAGGATGTTATGGGAACAAAAGTAAGTATAGCAGCGAAAGGAAATGGTAAAGGAAAGATAGAGATAGAATACTATTCAGATAGTGAGTTAGAACGTATGTTTGATATGATTATGAGTCTTGGAAGAGGAGAATAAACTATATGGAAAGCAGGATATTAAATGCATTGGGAATCGATCCCGCATATATCTTTATGTTCATGTTGGCACTGTTTATTATATTGTTCGTATTGTACGTTAATGTAACTGTAAAATACAATCGACTGAAAACCAGCTATCAGACGTTTATGCGTGGGAAAGATGGTAAAACTCTTGAAGAGAGCATGATGGAAAAATTTCAGGAGGCGGAGGCAATTATAAAGGTCACAAAACAGAACCGGCTCGATATCAGAGATATGAAACAAAAGCTGGACAGAAATTTCCAAAAAATAGGAATTGTCAAATATGATGCTTTTAATGAGATGGGCGGAAAGCTGAGTTTTGCCATAGCAATGCTGGACGGGCAGAATAACGGATGGATTATGAACGCTATGCACAGTAGGGAAGGCTGTTACACATATGTAAAAGAAATTGTGAAAGCAGAAAGTTATGTAGAACTTGCAGAAGAAGAGGCAGAGGCGCTTGATAAGGCAATTTTCTCGGATGTGTATGAAAAACAATAATAAAAATATAAAGAAATATAAAAAAGAAACGACATAATATATAGGAGGATAAAGATATGTTAGATTTGAAATTTGTAAGAAACAACCCGGAGACTGTAAAAGAGAATATAAAGAAAAAGTTTCAGGATGAAAAGCTTCCGCTTGTAGATGAAGTCCTGGAGTT
Organism: uncultured Dorea sp.; assembly: GCA_910578455.1. Lineage (GTDB taxonomy): Bacteria > Bacillota > Clostridia > Lachnospirales > Lachnospiraceae > MD308. The sequence goes on along the minus strand of CAJTQA010000011.1, from coordinate 56,451 downwards.
AGATCAGAAGAACCGTGACATTAAACAGGAAGTAGAAGCGCTGCGCGCGGAAAGAAATAAGATTTCCAAGCAGATTGGCGCATGTATGGCACAGGGAAAGAAAGAAGAGGCAGAAGAGCTTAAGAAAAAGGTGCAGGCCAATGCTGACCGTGTAGAAAGCCTATCTTCAGAAGAAAAAGAAGTTGAAGAAAGAATCAAGAAAATCATGATGACAATTCCAAATATCATTGATCCATCTGTACCAATCGGTAAAGATGACAGTGAAAATGTGGAAATTGAGAAATTTGGAGAGCCGGCAGTACCGGAGTATGATATTCCATACCATACGGAAATTATGGATAGCTTTAAAGGAATTGACCTTGAAAGTGCCGGAAGAGTCGCGGGAAACGGATTCTATTATCTGATGGGCGATATCGCAAGGCTTCACTCTGCGGTAATTACTTATGCCCGTGATTTTATGATAAACAGAGGCTTCACATACTGCATTCCGCCATTCATGATTCGGAGCAATGTAGTGACTGGCGTTATGAGCTTTGCGGAAATGGATGCCATGATGTATAAGATTGAGGGCGAAGATTTATATCTGATCGGTACAAGTGAGCATTCGATGATTGGAAAATTCATTGATACAATGTTGAATGAGGATCAGCTTCCGCAGACTCTCACGAGCTATTCTCCATGTTTCCGTAAAGAAAAAGGCGCTCATGGAATTGAGGAGAGAGGCGTTTACCGTATCCATCAGTTTGAAAAACAGGAAATGATTGTTGTGTGCAAACCGGAAGAAAGCCCGTATTGGTACGACCAGCTGTGGAAAAATACGGTAGATCTGTTCCGCACGCTGGATATACCGGTGCGTACGCTTGAGTGCTGCTCCGGGGATCTGGCAGACTTGAAAGTGAAGTCCTGCGACGTAGAGGCATGGTCTCCAAGGCAGAAAAAGTATTTTGAGGTTGGAAGCTGTTCTAATCTGGGCGATGCACAGGCAAGAAGGCTTGGAATCCGGGTAAAGGGAGAAGACGGAAATAAATACTTTGCACATACGCTGAATAATACTGTAGTAGCTCCTCCGAGAATGTTAATCGCATTTTTGGAGAACAACCTTCAGGAAGACGGCAGCGTAAGAATCCCCGAAGTGCTGCGTCCTTATATGGGTGGAATGGCTGAGATTAAGAGGAAATAATTATGCATCGTTATTTGCGTGCAATTGGTTTTTATTTTGAAAAAAAAGAAGAGCTGGGTGAAATCCTTCATCAGGTAAAAAGGGATTTCACCGCGCATGAGCTGACATATGAAGATGAAGTGACAGATTATGGAGAATACAGGAAAGAGTATGGCAAGAGAATAGGGATTACTTTGTTTGGGGATATAGGAAGAGATTTTAATCTTAGAAATCAATATTATTTTCCGTACTTTTCAGGCAGTGGGATCACGTCATATGATGATGTCGCGATTGAGCGAAAAAGTGATGACACCGGATATTACGGGATATGTGAAGATTCCAAAGTATCTATCAATCTCATCTTTTATGTACAGAATAAATTAGAATATTTAAAAAGGCTGGGCAGGAGCCGATACAGCAAAGTAGGTTTTTCTTCCGTGACTCTTTCGGCTCTCAGCAATCAGGGAATGATACTTCTCCCTGTGCAAAAAAATGAAACGCAGGAAAAGACGCAGAAGCAGCATTCAAAAAATCGGATGCAGCTTGTTAATGCTGCAAAGACAGGGGATCCGGAAGCGATTGAAAGCCTTACTCTGGAGGACATTGATACATATTCAAAAGTGTCAAAGAGGCTGGTCAAAGAGGATATCCTCAGTATTGTCGATACGAGTATCATGCCTTATGGAATCGAATGTGACAAATATTCAATTCTTGGAACAATATTGGATTATGAAACAGTAGAAAACAGCTATACAGGAGTGGAACTTTATGTCATGAAACTGGAGGTAAATGATCTGCAGTTTGATTTGTGCGTTCCCTGTTCAAGAGTTATCGGAGAACTTGCGCCTGGGAGACGATTTAAAGGAGATGTATGGCTGCAGGGCAAAATAAATTTTGATTGAAAATTGTTAGAATTTAATGGTATTTTAACTTTAATTTGCGAAAATATGCATACTTAAATTTGGGAGGGGGGGGGTAGGGCATATGAGAAAAAAGATTATTGCATCATGTATATTAATATCTTTATTAGCTGGGATTTTTGATATAAGCACATATGCAAAGGCATCTGACATCCAGAAGAGAGATTTTGCCAATGTAGTGCTGTTCGCACATTTTTCCGGAAACAATGCATCGTCAGATGCAGCTTATTTTGCCAATAAAACAAACCGTGACAAGATTATAAAGTATTATAATGGTGAACACGGAAGATCAATGAAAAATTATCTGAAGACGGTTTCCTATGGAAAGTTTGAGATACATAATATATTCCCGCAGGACAACGGAACAGCGATTAAATCCTGTCAGCTTTCCATGAGCGAAAAAGAGGCGCAGGAAAAGAACGTGGACTCTATGGTTATTGAACAGGTATTGAAACAGGTTCCGGGCATCTCAGATCAGTTAATTGACTATGATAGAGACGGAATTATAGATAACCTGACCGTTATTATGAAAGGAGAGCCTCCTTCGTCTAGTTCTTCTACAAATATTCCTACGCTCGTATCGCATAAGAGTAATTTTCCATCCTCTAGCGTAAAATGGAGCAATAAGAGTATCGGAACATATAATATGCTCAGTACAGATAGGGTTTTGGATCAGGAATCGGGAGTTATTATTCATGAGTTCCTTCATACGCTGGGTTATCCAGATCTTTACCGGGGAGATTCGAAGGATCCAAAAGAGCCGTGTAACAATCCTGTTCATATCTGGGATGTCATGGCGTCAGCGAGTTCCAGGGTGTCTTACCCCCTTGCATATAACCGGATGAAATTTACAAACTGGCTGGATATTGAGACAATCAAAGAGAGCAGGAAAAATCTTGTATTGGATATGCAGGATAAAGCATCTGGAAATCAGGCATATATATTGCAGTCACCGCTTAATGAACATGAATTGTTTGTAATAGAATACAGGAAAGCAGGAGCCAGATATACATCCAACAACCAATACAACGAAGACTCATTGGACGCATCGCTGTATGACGATAAAATGTCCGGTGTTATCGTGTATCGTATAAATACGACTGTTACAGAACTTAGCAATTATCGCGGACAAACCGGAATATATGTATTTCGTCCGCAAAAAGGGCAGAATGGCTATGAAACAAATGCAGATGGTTCCTGTAATGAGAAATTGACTGTGATGAATGCGGCGTTATCAGATCAAAATGGCAGGACATCCATAGGACATGAAGATTTAGATAAAAAGCTTGAAGACGGGGCACTGACATTTTCAGACGGAACTAATTCAGGAATTGTTATCAGCAATGTAAAAAGAAACAGCGACGGCAGCCAGATGACTCTGGATGTGTCTGTCCCAAATGGAGCAGATTTTGACTTGTGGAAGGACACAGGGTTTGCAGACAGTAGTTCAGGCGAATTTAGTGGCAATAAAAACACCGCAATAACATCATGTAATGGGATGCAATATCTCGTTACATATAATCCTACAGCATTCACGAGCGGAAATTTCCAACTTTACAATTATAAAAATAATGGATGGACAGCATTAGGAAATAAGGTACAAGTCAGCGGAGGATTATCAGATAAAAAATTATTTTCATATAAAAATGAGTTGTACCTTGCATACATCACAAATCAACAAAAGTTATATATAAAAAAATGCAGCGGAAATGGTTCATGGACAGATATATTGACAGGAAGAAATAATGTAGGCAGCGATCTCGATATTAAAGAAACAACACAGGGGTTATATATCACATATGCAGAGGAAAGCAGCAGAGCCGTTTTAGGAAAAATAGAAAATAATAATTTTACAGAGATAGGGAAGTTCTTTGAAAATTTATGCGGTCAGCCTAAAGTATGTGAGATGAATGGAAAAATATACACGGCAGTAAGGGATGCATCTACAGGAAATACAATCAAAGTATTCAGGTATGATGGAAATTCAAACTTTACCGAGGTAGACAATGGATCATTTTCAGGAAATACATATGATATGGTGTCGTTGGACGGGAAAATATATATTCCGCTTGGCGGTTCTGATTTGAAGATGGCATCCTATGATGGGAAAAACTGGAAGACAGGAAATAGTTCTGGCATTTCTGCATTTGAGCCAAGTATATCCGTAACACAGGGAAATTTGTATGTTCTTGTATCTTCCACATCAGGAGAGGGGAATACAAAGGTTTATCAGTATGACACTGGAAAAGACAGCTATGTGCAGGAAGGATTAGACGTAGGCAGCGCAGGCCAAAGCATTTCTCTTACATCGTCAGATAATAAGCTTTTTATAAGCTATGTGCAAAAACTTGACAATAAAATAATAATAAAGACAAAGAAGACAGCAAATGAATTATTATCCCTTACAATTGTTCCTCCGAATATATTGTCGTATTTTAAAGGAGACAAAGTAGATAGTACCGGAATTAAGGTGACAGCGAATTATACGAAAGAATCAAGGGAGATAGCAGCCGGAGCCTACACGATAACAGGTTTTGACACGAATACCGTAGGACAGAGGGCTGCGACAGTAAAATATGGAGGAAAACAGAATTCCTTTTATTACGAAGTGCTGGATGGCCATGAGCATAATTTTTCGGAGTGGAAAACGATACAATCTCCCTGTCAGAGTGATTATAGAGAACGAGTCTGTGAGTCCTGCGGATATAAAGAAACAGAAGGATTTGAAGAAGGCAGCCACAACTGGGCAAACGGTGTCGTGAAAGCAGCAACATGTACGCAGAAGGGAATTGCAAATATTTATTGTAAAAATTGTGAGATTGAAAAAGAACAGACGGAGATTCCTTTAGCCGGACACAAGTATGTTACTGCAACTAATAAAGCGACCACATCGAGAAACGGGAGCGTTGTTACGGCATGCTCCGTATGCAGAAAGGAAAATGGGCGCACCGTAATTTCATATCCGAAGACAGTAACCCTTTCCGGCACAAGCTATACGTACAGCGGAAAGGCCATAACGCCGTCTGTGACGGTAAAAGACAGTGCGGGGAAGACAATTGCGCCGTCAAACTATATGGTTTATTACCCGGGCGGAAGAAAGGCAATCGGGCAGTATGCTGTTAATATAGTATTTAAAGGGAATTACAGCGGCTCTGTCCAGAAGACATTTTCAATCGGACCGAAAGGAACAAATATTTCAAAACTTTCCAAGGGAAAGAAAAAGATGACTGTAAAATGGAAAAAGCAGAAGTCTCAGATATCAGGCTATGAAATCCAGTACAGTTTGAAGAAAAACTTTAGCAGCGGCACGAAGGCAAAGACTGCCAGCAAGAAAAAGACATCTGTGAAGATATCAAAGCTAAAGCCGAAGAAAAAGTATTATGTAAGAATACGGACTTACAAGACAGTAAAATATAACGGAAGGTCAATTAAGGTGTATTCTGCATGGTCTAAAACAAAGAGTGTAAAAGTACAATAATTTTCCTTGATTTTTTTCCTGCTGAGTGGTAAAATAAATGAGCATGAATGTCGCTATAGCTCAGCAGGATAGAGCGACCGCCTCCTAAGCGGTAGGCCGGAGGTTCGAATCCTCTTAGCGACGCTGAAAATATCGTCGAAAACTTTGATTTCTCAAGGTTTTCGGCGTTTTTCATTTTTGAGTATCAGCCGGAACGGGGCGGAAAATATCCGGAGTCATTCCTGAAAGACTATGACGGATACATCCATACGGATGCCTGCTGCGGATGCAACGGAATCCTGGGCGTAAAAAGATGTCTGTGTTATGCCCATCTACGCTGCACCTTTGTAGATGCATCTGGAAGATGGGCACTGTTCGATCAGAAATTTACTTTCTATTATCCATTGTTTGAAACAATTTCTCATTATATCACGTAGAGGAGGAAGAATTTCGGCGGCAAAACTAAAGGTGTGGCCGCATAGTTAACAAAGAATAGATTAGATAATACTTTTACGGTATTCTCTCGGAAGAATTTTAAAATATATTTTAAAGGCTGCGGTGAATTTACTCTGGCTATCGTAGCCAACTGCCCTTGCAATTTCTGCTATGCTCATATTGGTTTCCTTTAACATCTTTGCTGCCTGCTCCATGCGGTGTTCTTTGATGTGCGCTGCAAGTGAAGTTCCATAAACGGACTTAAAAGCATTTTTTAAAGTGGTAGGATTAATAAGATACTGTTTGGAAAGATTCTCTATGGTAATTCTTTCTGCCATACACCGTAAAAGCTGGTCATGAATCTTGTGGATGGTTTCAATCAGATCAGATTGATATTCAGCCAGTTTACTTTTTGGAATAAAATTAATTTTAGCAAGGTAAAGTAGCAACTCCAAAACCTTAACTTTTTGATATGGTAATTTGAGAGTTTCCAGCTGGTTATAAAATGCAGAAAAAATATGTTCTGTCTGTTCATTTCCAGCAAGAAAAAGCGGACTATCATCATGACAAAATTTTTCTGGTAATATAGTTTCAAAAATATTGCTGTCTTTCAATAATTCAGGCGGATTTCTGGAAGTTTCCTGTAGGTCAACATAAATAGTAAGCCCGACATATTGACCGCTTGGAAAGCTAAGTATAGAATCTGCACATGCTTTCATGGTATGGAGTGAAAAATCTCCCGGATTCAAATAAATACGGTTTCTATTCTTCATTTCCCATACAATCTGTCCGGCTTTACAGTAGTTAATCTGAATGATGTGTGACATAGCCTTATGGTGTATGGAAAAAGAATCAGATGAAAATGTCAGATAGGATAGCCCTATGCCGGGATAAAGAGAAATAAATTCACCTGAGTTTTTAAAAAGAAGCTTTTCTATATCTTTATATAATTTTTTTATTTCATTATTCATAGGGCAGACCTCACATTTCAGGGCAGGTGATTTCCATAACTTGCTCAATCATTTGATGTAGCAGGCGTCCCTGTTCCGTATCTGCGGCACGGTAGTAAACTTCCTTTCCCTCTCGGCGGCAGACGATCAGGCCGCTGTTCTTCAATGAACGGAGGTGATGGGACACAGCGGGGCTTGACATATCTAACATGGCAGAAATGTTGAGGACACATTCCTCCTGATGACAGAGGAGCCAGAAAATGCGGATTCTGGTGGTATCTCCAAGCTGTTTAAAAACTTCTGATACGGTCTGAAAATAATCTACATGATCCAATTGTTTCTGGATTAGTGCGATTTGTTGCCCTTCTCCATGTTGGTGTGGCAGTTTTATATGATTCATACTATTTTATCCTTTCTTTTCGGTTGCGTTTCGCCCAAATGGAAATACTTTTCGCCCATTTGGGAATGAATGATATGGGGATGTTGACGTATGTCTTTGCGTATATTATACTACGGCTATAATGATTAAACAAGTGCTTAATCATTAAATTGAAAAGCAGAAAATAAGGAGGACTTTACAATGAAGAAAACTTACAAGATCGAGGTAGACTGCGCCAACTGTGCAAATCTCATGGAGGATGCCGCAAGAAAAACTGGCGGTGTACAGGGTGCAACAGTTAATTTCATGACACAGAAAATGATAGTGGAATTTGACGAGGGGACGGAGCCGAAAGACGTTATGAAGAACGTGTTGGATGCCTGCAAAAAAGTGGAGCCAGACTGTGAAATATTCCTTTAAACGGTTGCTGCTTATGGCCAAGTGACACCTTTAAAATGCACCGCTGCAATTTAAAGGTGTCATTTTTCCCAACAACGATTAAATGATTAAGCATATTTTGAAAGGAGTTTTATTTATGGAGGAATTAGTAATAAGTATATTGCTTATGGTTGTCATTATAATGGCTGCCGCGCTTCTTATTTTTGTTGGCAGTCGCAAAGACGGTATGACAAAAAAGCAAAGGGTTATGATGATTCGGATTTTACTCAGTGCCGGAATCTTGCTGGCACTCCAGTTTATTTCCGCGGAGATGTTTGATACAGTTGATAGGTATTTATTCTCGTTTGCAGGAAGATGGCTTCGTTTTGCGTGCTATCTGATTGATTACCTGATTATCGGGTATGACATTTTACGGAAAGCTATAAAGGGTATTAAAAATCGTCAGGTATTTGATGAGAGTTTTCTGATGGCAGTGGCTACGATTGGAGCAATGGCATTGGCTATTTATGAGAATGGCGAATATCTGGAAGCCATAGCCGTTATGCTGTTTTATCAGATTGGCGAGTGGTTTCAGGGATATGCGGTTGGTAAGAGCCGCCGGAATATCAGCAACCTGATGGACATTCGTCCTGATTATGCCAATGTAGAGAAAAATGGAAAATTGGAGCAGACTGATCCAGATGAAGTAGGGATTGGCAGCATGATTGTTGTACAGCCGGGAGAAAAAGTGCCGATTGACGGGATTATCGTTGAGGGCGTTTCCAGCCTGAATACCAGCGCATTGACCGGGGAAAGCCTGCCCAGGGAGGCAAAGGTTGGCGACGAAGTAATCAGCGGATGTATCAGCATGACAGGAGTATTGAAAATACAGACGACAAAGGAGTTTGGGGAATCCACAGTTTCAAAGATTTTGGATTTGGTGGAAAATGCAAGCTCCCGTAAATCAAAATCAGAGGATTTTATCTCGAAGTTTGCAAAAATCTATACTCCGGCTGTCTGCTATGCGGCGTTGGCACTGGCGTTCCTTCCGCCTGTTGTCCGTATGTTTTTTATAGGATCGTCTGCTGATTGGGGCGTCTGGGTTTACCGGGCATTGACATTCCTCGTGATTAGCTGCCCTTGTGCGCTGGTAATCAGTATTCCTTTAAGTTTCTTTGCAGGCATTGGAGGCGCAAGCAAGGAAGGCATTCTAGTGAAGGGTTCAAACTATCTGGAAATTCTCTCCCAGACCAAGTATGTTGTTTTTGACAAAACCGGAACTATGACAAAAGGTGTCTTTGAAGTAAACGGGATTCACCATTCCACCATAGAGAATGAAAAACTGTTGGAGTATGCTGCTTTTGCAGAGAGCGCATCTTCCCACCCGATCAGCAAAAGTTTACAGCGGGCATATGGGAGAGAAATTGACAGGACTCGTGTATCGGATATACAGGAAATCAGCGGAAACGGTGTGACTGCAAAAGTAGACGGCATGGAGGTCGCAGCCGGGAACGATAAACTGATGAAGCATTTGAATATTCCTTATCAGGACTGTCACCAGACCGGAACAATTATCCACATGGCAATTAATGGGAAATATGCAGGTCATATCGTGATTTCTGATATTATTAAACCTCATTCTAAGGCGGCGATTGCGGAATTGAAGAAAGCGGGAGTAGATAAGACCGTCATGCTGACCGGAGATGCAAAGAAAGTGGCAAATCAGGTCGCATCCTTTCTTGGGATTGACGAAGCTTACAGTGAACTTCTGCCCGCAGATAAGGTGGATAAGGTGGAAGAACTTCTGCGGGTGAAACTGGGCAAGGCAAAATTGGCATTTGTTGGTGACGGTATCAATGACGCGCCAGTGCTTTCCAGAGCAGATATTGGTATCGCTATGGGAGCGATGGGTTCTGATGCGGCAATCGAAGCAGCGGATATTGTCCTAATGGATGACGACCCAATCAAGATTGCAAAAGCAATTAAGATTTCAAGGAAGTGTCTGAGGATTGTGTACCAGAATATTACGATGGCGCTTGTTGTAAAATTCGCATGCCTTGCATTAGGGGCTGTGGGCATTGCGAATATGTATCTGGCGATTTTTGCAGATGTAGGTGTTATGATCCTTGCTGTGCTGAACGCAATCCGTTGTCTGTTTGTAAAAAAGTTGTAAGAAAGAATGCAATAAGTAGTTTGTAAAAAAAATTGTAACCGCATGGCGGCAGTATTTTTTATGCAGAATTAGTGTTAATAATTTTACTGCATATCTGCAGAGATGTATCCGATCAGACATTACGAAAAAAATATCTGTTTGTAGGTATTTAAAAGCGTTATGCTTTCGGATATTATATAAATAAAGAAATATCATGAATTTGATATTTTTTTCATTCATGTAATATAATAAAAAATAAAAATATACTATAATCTTTTAGTCTAAAAAAGGTTCTACAGAAAAATTATAATTGTTCAATGAGAATTTTATAGTTATAATTATTAGTAAGATTTTTGATTATAGGAAGAATTAGACGTAGATTCGATAAAATCTTTTCGGATTATCAGAAAGAAATGATACGAAAGGGGATAATACTATGGGATATCAGGATGAATGGCTTCTCTTGGAAGCGGAAGATGATATCGATGAAGTAGAGCATAGACAACCAACAGAAGAATTTTTATTCTATCAGGCAGTAACCAACGGCGACATGGAAGCAGTCAGGAAGAACTGTGAGCAAGAAAGGTTTCTGGACAGCGACGGAGTTGGTGTGTTATCGAGGAATCCGGTTACGAATTTAAAATATCATTTTGTTATTACAACAGCGATGATTACTCGTCTATGTAAACAAAAAGGCATGGAATTAGAACAGGCTTTCAGAATGAGTGATTTTTATATCCAGAGACTGGATGACATACACACGGTACAAGGGGTACGGAACCTTCATGACGCTATGGTTCTGGATTATACGGAGAAGATGTGTAAGATATGCCATAGTGATACGAATTCCAAACATATCAGTGTTTGCAAGGAATATATTTATTCTCATATAAAAGAACGTATTACGATTGAAGATTTAGCAGATGAGCTTGGAGTATCTGCTAGCTATCTGTCTCGATTGTTCAAGAAAGAAACTGGTGATTCGGTCAGCGCTTATATACGCAGACATAAAATTGAGATGGCAAAAAATCTGTTACAGTACAGTGAATATTCAATGATTGATATTGCAAACCGTTTGTCTTTTTCTTCACAGAGCCATTTTATACAACAATTTCGGGAATATGTCGGCATGACTCCGAAGAAATACCGGGATCTAAATCATACAATCCAATGGGATACTGAGTAAAAAACAGAAGATAAAATAAATAAAAGGACGCAGTGTATAGAATGCTGCGTCCTTTATTTGGGTATTCGCTTATATAGGTTAGAGGATCATCTGAATATGATTTCTATCCTTAAGGCAATCGGCCGGGATATAATTACTGTCAAGTTCTGTGCCATTTAGAATAAGCTTTTCGTAACCGGTTTCCCGCTTGTTCGGATTTTCGATAAGAATATGCAGATGTTTTCCGCGAAAATCCTTCTCTATTTCCAAATGTGTCCAGCTTATTGGAATAGCCGGAGATAGGGTTATACCATTCAGGTCAGGACGGAGCCCCAGGATCCCCTCCACACATCCAACCATCATGGTCGAGGCAGTTCCGGTTAGCCAGTGGACATGAGAACGTCCGTGATGTTTGCTGGCACGTCCTTCTGTAAATTGTCCGTAACAGTAAGGTTCCAAACAACGGAGTTCCGCCTGGTTATTCCAAGCGGCAGGTGCATTTTCTATAAAATAGGTAAAAGCACGTTCTCCATGTCCGCATAGAGCTTCTGCCAGGATCAACCAGCCCTGAGATTGCGAGAAGATACCGGCATTCTCTTTTGTTCCCTGATTATATATGACGGCAAGAGCGCCGTCGAAGGCATTGGCATGATAGGGCGGATTCATCAGAAGGGCTCCATATTCCGTATTTAATTGTTGATAGACATTTGTAAGCGCTGTATCGGCCTGATCGGCGGCGGCAAGTCCGCTGATGACAGACCAGCTCTGTGGATTCAGCCACAGATTAGCTTCTGGGTCTTTCGCAGCGCCGATCCGATCTCCGGCTTCTGTATATCCGCGAATAAAGCGATCCTGATCCCAGCATAATTTTTGAATTATATCGCCTGTCTCTTCCTGTCTTTTTTCGAGGTATTTTTCATATTCCGTATCCTTCATGTACCCGGCAAATTGCTTTAAAATAGTCATTGCGTAGTAGAACTGCATCGCAACGAATGAGGACTCTCCGTTTGCGCCCAGACGAAGGCAGTCATTCCAATCCGCATAAAGTCCTGCGGGCATACCGTGGGGACCAAGGTGATCAAATGAGAATGTAACCGCACGTTTCAGATGTTCGTAAACAGTGGCTTCACCTTTATCTGCGAAAGGTATGACTTCATTTAGAAATTCCGTATTTCCGGTCTCGGCAATATATTTGTATACGGTTGGAAAAAGCCACAGCGCGTCATCGGCACGATAGGCGGGGTGGCCGGTTTCCTGCCTGTAGGAAGCGTCATCCGGCGTATCCTCATGTCCTGGATTGTGTGTGAATTTAACAAGGGGAAGTCCGCCGCCGTTACTTACCTGTGCCGAGAGCATGAAACGGAGCTTCTCTGCTGCCATCTCTGGCGCAAGATGAATGATTCCCTGTATATCCTGTACGGTGTCACGGTAACCATAGCCATTGCGAAGACCGCAGTAAATGAAGGAAGCGGCACGGGACCAGATAAATGTCATGAAGCAGTTATAAGCATTCCAAGTATTTATCATCGTGTTAAATTCCGGGCTGGGCGTATTTACCTTCAGGCGGTTTAATTTTTCATTCCAGTAGTTTTTCAGTTCCAGTAATTCCTGATTTATCATTTCTGCCGGATTTATATAAGCGTCAAGAAGAGCGGACGATTCATGAAAGCCGCCTGTTCCAAGCAAAAAAGCAATGTCTTTCGTTTCTCCCGGAGCCAGAGTAACGCTGCAGGAAAGAGCGCCGCAGGAATTTTCGTTGTAACTGGTTACATTTCCAAGATCGCCTGACAGGATTCCCTGTGGATTGCTATAGCTGTGATATCTGCCAAGGAAATGTTCTTTTTCCCCGCAATAGGAGGATATTGGAGCGCCTGCAAGTCCAAAGAAGCGTTCTGTTACATTTTTGTCATCTACTTGCTCGTCTTCTGGCAGGACGTCCAGATTGCCATGAATCTGCTGAATAATCTGGTTCTTTTCAAATAATGTTTTTGTAATGAACAGAGAATACTGTAGATTCACCTGATCCTGCTCATAATTACTATGATTTGTAAATTCGGCATAGCCGCTCAAGGTAAGGCTTCTGGTACGTGTAGAATTATTTGTTACAGAAAGTCCCCACACTTCGTAGGATTTACCCAGAGGAACATAGTAGCGGGCTTCCGAGCTGATCCCGTCATAACTGGAGGTCATCCTGGTATAGCCCATACCGTGATAACATTTACTTTCATAATTGTTAAGGTCTTTGCCCACCGGCTGCCAGGAGGCAGACCAGTAATCCTTAGACTCGTTATCACGGATGTAAAGATATCTGCCGGGCTGATCAAAGCTGTTGAAAATGTAACGCAGAATCCTTCCATTTGCGCCTGACTTTGCAAAACTGTAACCGCCTGCATTATTGGAAATAATTGCTCCATATTCCGGAGAACCCAGATAGTTTACCCAGGGAGCGGGGGTATCCGGCCGTTCTATAACATATTCCCGTTCTGTGTCGTCAAAATGTCCATATTTCATATTATTTTCCCTTTCCTTATATAGTAAGATCAAAGCGTCTTTTCAGGAGCTTACAGCAGATTTATGATGATGGTGTGCATGTCGTCTGATAATGCAGTAAGCATATTCCGGGAAAGACTAACAAAAGAATCTTCATTTACTGCAAGTTCATTTCCATCACATGAAGCAGAATCAATAATATAAGCTCCAAAGTCTTTGCCGTTTTTATTTCTATAAATAATAGTAAAATTTTTCCCTGCAAAAGGAATGGTAATGGAAGCGGCGGCATTTTCATCAAACTGGCAGGCCAGAAGTTTTGGATACAGGATAAGGTCTCCGGCTTCGCCCCGGACACCGAAGACTTCTGTAATCATCGTCAGCATAAACCAGCTTGCGGCGCCTGTCAGATACTGGTACATTCCCCGTCCGTCAGAACGGAAATATTCCGGAATCCCCGGATAGATATGGCTGGTATTAAAATCCAGGGCTGTATCAGCAAGTGTCTTAAGCGCTTTCCATCCTTCTTTTACAAATCCTCTGTGATACAGGGCGTTGGCATACATAACTGCCATATGGGAGAATACAGCTCCGTTTTCTTTTTCACCATATGCAAATCCAAACATACGCCCCATATCAAATTTCAGTTCATGGAAATCGGTATTCAGGCGGTAACCGCCGATTTCTTTTTGATAAAGATAGTGATCGGCGCTTCTTGTAATCTTTTCAATCTGGCTGTCTTCCGCAGTTCCGCTCATGATAGCAAAGACTTGCCCGGTCAGCATCATACGCACATGATTTTTGAACAAACCTTCAACGGCGCGGCCATGATTATCATAATAGCTGTTAAACCATCCTTCTTCACCCGGACCGTCAATCCATTCCTGGGATCTCAGACGCTCCATGAGCCAATTCGCTTTTTGAATCAGATTTACAGCAAGAGCCGAGAGTGAGATGCTGATACGTTTACCGCTGATGGTATGTCTGCAGCAACCCATATAGTCGGCTATTATTTTGTGCTTTTTTCCGATATCGTCAAAGACATTTACATCGTTTTCCAATAAAATCTTTATTTCTTCCAACAATTCTACCGTATGCGTGGAGGAATGGCTGTCCAATAGACGGATCATTGACGCAAGATTCAACAGGTTACCGGCATAGGCACAGGTAAAGGCAACACTTTCGCCGTGTTCTGACGCCATATCCAGTGCATCGTTCCAATCGGCTCCGCGGAGTCGGTAGATGTTATGGTCTCCTACTTCATAAAATGCAGTCAGCTGCTGGATGAGAAGATGCTCTAAAATACTTCCGGTATAGATGTCATTTTGGGCAGTACGTTGTTTGTCTCCCTGTTCTGAATTCCACAGAACGTCAACCTCAGTTCCGCGCATAGTCTGAGCATCTTTAAAATAGGAAATAGATTTATTTAGTATTTGGGCGTCTCCTGTTTGATCTATATAAAGTTTTGTAGTCATTAACGGCCAAAGTGCATGATCCATCCATACCCTGGAGATTCCATTTCGATCTGCAAGGAAATTACCATCTCCATTTCCGATAATTGTTGCGTTGGTTCCGTCAATGCGGACGCCCCCATAATTCATGGTAATCATATGACTGACGCTTTCAGGTTCTATCAGCAACAAAGAAAGACAATCCTGCCACAGATCTCTCCATCCACGGCCGCCCCGTCCGTAGTCATGATGCGGAAGGAAAGAACAGCCGAATAATCGGCGGAGGAACGGCTGAAAGCAGATCCATTTCATTAGATGGTCAAAATCCGCTTCCTTCGTATGGAACTTCACGTTTACTTTATTTTGCCAGTAAGATTTTGTATCCGAAAAAGCCTTTTGCACTTTGCCGGCGGTATTATATTTCTCAAACAGGTCAAGAATCTTTTTTTCATTGTCTTCCGTGCCAATAAGAAGAATATAATCTGCTTTTTCCCCGGGAGCAAGAGAGACGGTTTCAAAGCGGAAGGCGCCCATTGCTTCCTTTCCGGCCGCATGCCCGGGCGCTGTAACCCCAAGGTGTTTTTCATATATGGCGCGGGGATGTGTAAAGGTTCCCCCTTCGCCGACGAAATCTTCGACAGTGGGATAGAAACTCTTCGGTGCATTGCCATTACCCATACACCCCATAACATAATAAATATGTTTATTGGGACGGTGCCCTTTTTCATCAAAGGACATGGTGGGGCAGACAAGGACTCCGTTTTTATTCGTATCGATCCTGTGTAACATGGATGTGACATTCCTGTGGTCGCGGATGTTGTCTGCACTGCGCCCATAGATAGGAATCGCGGCATAAGCAGTTAATTCCTGCGTAACTTCCGAATGATTCTGCACGGTTACATACATGATTTCTACATTGTAATCTTTTGGAATAAAAGAGGTAATCGTAGACTTTAATTGGTGGACTTTGGACAATCTTGTCAGTGTTTGCCACATAAATCCTGCTTTCAGTTCACTTTCATCCTGCATTGCAGTAAATTTGACGCTTTCCTGCTCAGCGGACGCTCCAGAAGCTGAATATGCATCTGCGCCGTCTATTAACAGCCAGAAGTTACGGGTGGAACGATTATTATGTAAGTTTTCAGAACTTACTGGTTCTAAAAGGAAGGTTTCCTGATCAATCTTGGCATCGCCCCCAAGATTTGGCGTTACGGCGCTCTTCAGACCCATTTCCGATGCCAGAGGAAAGTACAAATAACTTGTATTTTCCGGTTGTCTTATTGAAAAGCTGCCGTGCTCATCGATAAATTTTAAATGCTCCAATCTTTATGCTCCTTTCATTTATATATTTAGATAGAAAACATCATAGAGGAAATCATGTATTAAAAAAATAAAAAACATGTGAAAAATATCAGATTCATGACCTAAAATAAGCGAGGCAGTTCCCATTGTTTAACAGAAAATTTAAAATGTGTCATGAATCTGATATTTTGGTAAGAACTCTAATATAACTGAAAAAAATTATATATTATAATCCATCCATCAATAAACGTGAAGCTAATGTTTCACAAAATATAAAAGGAGGGTTTTTTAATGAAAAAGAGAGTAGTCAGTATCATGTTAATTGCGGCGATGGCAGCAAGTCTGGCAGCAGGCTGCGGGAAATCGTCTGATTCTGGAAACGGCGGTGCGTCAAGCGGCGGTGCGTCAAGCGGCGGTGCGTCAAGTGGAGAGGAAGGAAAGGTTATTAATATTTATAGCTGGAATGACGAATTTCGTGAACGTGTGGAGGCAGTTTATCCAAAAGTAAAGGAAACTTCTAAGGACGGCACGGTAACTGTTTTAAACGACGGTACAGAGATTCACTGGATTATCAATCCCAATCAGGATGGCGTCTATCAGCAAAAGCTTGATGAGGCGCTTATGAAACAGGCAGACGCCTCAGCCGATGACAAAGTCGACATCTTCTTGTCAGAGACGGATTATGTCAATAAATATACGGATGCAGATGCGGATGCGGCTATACCTCTTAAGGATCTTGGAATTGACCCTGATAAGGATCTGGCAGATCAGTATGATTTTACGAAAGTTACAGCTTCTGATGTAGATGGCGTTCAGAGGGGCTCTACATGGCAGTGCTGTCCGGGACTGTTAGTATATCGCCGTGATATCGCCAAAGAAGTATTTGGAACAGATGATCCGGAAGAAATCGGTCAGAAAGTAAAAGACTGGGATACTATAAAAACAACGGCAGAAGAGCTAAAAGCAAAAGGATATTATACATTTGCTTCTTATGCAGATACATTCCGTCTGTATGGTAACAGCATTGAACAATCATGGGTAAGTCCTGGTGAAACGACGATAAAAGTTGACCAGAAAATCATGGATTGGGTAAATAGTTCTAAAGAGTGGCTGGATGCAGGCTATTTAGATAAGAATATAAAAGGCCAGTGGAACGATGACTGGAATAAAGCAATGGGTTCTGCTTCTAAAGTATTCGCATTCCTGTTCCCGGCATGGGGAATTGATTTTACTTTGAATCCAAACTGGGACGGTGAAGACGGCGTATGGGCTGTTACCAATCCTCCGCAGGAATATAATTGGGGCGGTTCTTATGTACATGCATGTACGGGTACAGATAATCCGGAGCACGTAAAAGACATTATTCTTGCGGTAACGGTAGACAAAGATAATCTGCTGAAAATTTCAAAAGACTATTCGGATTTTACGAATACAACAAGTGGTATGAAAGAAGCGGCAGAAGACGATTCTTTCGCTTCAGAATTCCTTGGAGGGCAGAATGCATTTCAATATTTTGCACCGGTTGCAGAAAATATTCAGATTGCTCCGCTTTCCGCATATGATCAGGGATGTGTGGAATTAATCCAGAATTCGTTCAGTGATTATCTGCAGGGGAAGGTTGACTATGATAAGGCGAAAAAGAATTTTGAGACGGCGATCATAGAGCGTTATCCTGATATTACCGAGATTCAATGGCCGGAATAGATAAAATGACCGCGGGGCATTGATTGCCCTGCGTCATATGGAGCAGAAAGGAATGATAGTTTATGAAATCAAAACATAAAAAAGTTGACTATTCAAAATGGGGATATATTTTTATTCTTCCATTTTTTGTAAGTTTCTTCATTTTTTCCTTTATTCCTTTGGTGGATACCATCCGGTATAGTTTTTTTGAATATTACCGTTCAGGAATTAAAGAGATCGGACCGAATTTTGTTGGAATGGAAAATTATATCAGCCTTCTGGGTTCGGATATGCTGAAATATGCAGCGAATACTCTGATCTTATGGATTATAGGATTCATTCCGCAGATTGTGATCGCGTTGGTACTTGCGGAGTGGTTCGTAGATGCAAGGTTAAAGATTCACGGAACACAGTTTTTTAAGGTTGTTATCTATCTGCCGAACCTGATCATGGCGTCTGCATTTGCGATGTTATTTTTTACGATGTTCTCTACTAACGGACCGGTTAATTCTATTCTTATGTCCATAGGGCTTACCAGTCAGCCCATTGATTTCCTGGGTTCCGCGTTGGGAACAAGATCATTGGTTGGGTTTATGAATTTCCTGATGTGGTTTGGAAATTCAACGATTATGTTGATGGCTGCAATTATGGGAATCAGTCCTGATGTATTTGAGGCGTCTGAGTTGGACGGATGCAACAGTTTCCAGCGGTTTTTCTACATTACGCTGCCGCAGATACGGCCGATTCTTGCATATACGCTGATCACAGCTATCATTGGCGGCCTGCAGATGTTTGATGTGCCGCAGATTCTGACTAATGGACAGGGTACTCCGGATCGTACCTCGATGACTTTGATCATGTTCCTGAACAGCCATTTGAAGAGCAGAAATTATGGTATGGCAGGTGCGTTGTCCGTCTATCTGTTTATTGTCAGCGGTATTCTGTGTTTCTTTGTATATCGGATGACAAATAATGATGACCCGGATGGTTCGAAAGCTGCAGCGAAAAAAGCGAAAAAACAGCAAAGGAGGGGGTAGATTTATGAAATCAAAACAGCCAAGTCATTTACGGAGTATAGTTGCACATATTGTACTGATTATCCTGTCATTCATGTGTTTGTTTTTCTTCTATATCCTGTTTATCAATGCGACACGGTCACATGCAGACCTACAGAAAGGGTTTTCTGCATTGCCAGGAAACTATTTGTTAAAAAATCTAACTAATGTCGCCAATGACGGAACCTTTCCGATGTTGAGGGGTATTTTAAACAGTCTGATCGTTTCTGGCTGCTCTGCAGCAATTTGTACATATTTTTCAGCATTAACGGCGTATGGCTTGTATGCGTATAACTTTAAACTAAAGAAGGTTGCATTTACATTTATTATGGCAATTCTTGTAATGCCTACACAGGTGACTGCAATGGGATTCCTGCGGTTGATTACGAATATGGGAATGTATGACTCACTGCTTCCATTGATCATACCTTCGATTGCGTCTCCGGCTGTGTTCTATTTTATGTACAGCTATCTGCAGTCATCACTTCCGCTGTCACTTGTGGAGGCGTCAAGAATTGACGGCTGCGGAGAGTTCAGGACTTTTAACAAGATTGTACTTCCGATTATGAAACCGGCGATTGCGGTGCAGGCGATTTTTAGTTTTGTAGGATCTTGGAATAATTACTTCGTTCCGGCTCTGGTTATTCAATCGAAAGACAAGATGACCGTTCCGATTCTGATCGCGACACTTCGAGGCGCCGATTATATGAACTTTGATATGGGTAAGATCTATACAATGATTCTGGTGGCAATTGTACCGATTATTATCGTATACCTGTGTCTTTCCAAGTTCATCATTGCAGGTGTTACACTTGGCGGTGTAAAGGAGTAATAAAACAGGTTTTAAAACGACTGCTATATGTAAGCCTTTTGAATTACGAAAAGCTGACTGTGGCAGTCTTTCTTTTTATATTACTTTTCAATTTTGAAGCGTAATAGTAAATTTTATTATTGCATAAAGGAGCGCATATTAAAAGGAGGATAAAAGTAAAAATTATGAATCATAGCGGTACACTGAAAACAAAGCTTTCCAAACGGGAGCTTGAACATGCAAGATTAGCAAGAAAAGCGTCAGCCGAAGGTATGGTTTTATTAAAAAATGAAAACTTGCTTCCGCTTAAGGTTCCAATGTCCATTGCATTGTTTGGCGGAGGCGCTGTCTGCACGGTTAAGGGAGGAATCGGTTCAGGCGATGTTAATAATCGAGAGAGTATATCAATATATAGAGGTTTAAAGACCGCAGGCGCAGTGATTACAAGCGAAGACTGGATTGCAGATTATAAGAATCGTTACGAAACGGCCAGAACTGCATGGAAGGAAAGAGTTTTAGAAGACGCCAGGCATGTAGAAAATCCATTTGACGCTTATTCAGCCAATCCATTTTCCATGCCGGACGGACGAAAAATTATGTTAAAAGATTTAGGAGATGCTTCAGCAGCAGTATATGTGATCAGCCGTATTGCGGGAGAGGGTAAAGACCGCCGGAAGATAGAAGGAGACTATTATTTAAGTAAAAAAGAGCGGGAAGATATTTTATATCTGGATCAGGCAGATATACCGATTATACTACTCTTAAATGTCGGATCACCGATAGAGTTAACCGATGTTTTACAAGAGGCCGGAAATATTAAAGCGGTTTTAAATATTTCTCTTCCCGGGCAAGAGGGAGGCCATGCAGTTGCGGATGTTTTGTTTGGCCGCGCAGCGCCAGGAGGCAGATTGACTGCCACTTGGGCAAAGCATTATGAAGATTATCCTTCGGCAGACAGTTTTGGTTATTTGAATGGAAATTTAGAAATGGAGAAATACAGGGAAGGAATTTATGTTGGATATCGGTATTTTGACAGTTTCGGTATACAGCCATTGTTTCCATTTGGTTATGGCCTGTCCTATACGGATTTTTCTATAAGATATGAAGGGCTTCAGAGAACAGCGAGAGGCATGGATATCATGGTTTCTGTGACAAATACAGGAAAATCATATTCCGGACGAGAAGTCGTACAAGTATATGTAACATTGCCGCAGACAAATTGTGCAAAAGAATATCAAAGGTTAGTTGGGTTTGCAAAGACAAACACTTTAAAGCCGCAGGAAAAACAAAAACTTGTGATATCTATTGACCAGTCAAATCTTGCCAGTTTTTCAGAACAGATGCATGCATGGTTCATGGAAGCCGGAACATATGGTATATGGATTGGGAATCATTCCGCGTCATTGCAGCTTGCAGAATTGTTTACTGTTCATCAGCAGACGATATTGGAACATACAAAGGGAGTCTGTTCCCCAAAAGAATCTGTTGAAGAACTTGGCATAGCTAAATTTGCCAAGAATAGAGCTGGGGAATGGCTTAAGAAGACAGAGGAACAAAAGATTCCGATTTCTTCATTTATACCGCAGGAAGAAAAGAATAGTACATATCAGATAACTTTTGCAAAAGAACAGCCTGTTACAGAACTGATACCACTCTTGTATGGAAATATTACTCAGGGCGCCAGCACTCTTGGATCGGCTGGAATACGAGTGCCTGGTTCTGCCGGAGAAACAACAGAAACACTGGAAGAAAAGTATGGCATACGTTCTTTGATTATGGCGGATGGCCCGGCAGGGCTTCGTTTAAGGCAGAGCTATGAAGTAGATTGTGATACGAATTCCGTATACGGCGCCGGTGTCTTAGGATCTTTAGAGAACGGTTTTTTGGAAGAAACAAAACATCATGAAAATGCAGATACTTATTATCAATATTGTACTGCATTTCCGGTAGGAACAGCATTGGCGCAGTCATGGGACACAGGTTTGATGCGGGAATTTGGAGAGGCTGTTGCCGTAGAGATGGAAGAATTCCATGTTGATCTGTGGTTAGCGCCCGGTATGAATATTCACAGGAATCCATTATGCGGACGTAATTTTGAATATTATTCGGAAGATCCTTTTCTGTCAGGGATCATGGCGGCATCTGTGACGGATGGCGTACAGAGCCACAGAGGATGTGGCGTAACAATCAAACATTTTGTCTGCAATAATCAGGAGGATAATAGAATGGGGGTGGATGCTTGTGTTTCTGAGCGGGCACTCAGAGAGATTTATCTGCGTGGATTTGAAATTGCAGTAAAGAAAAGTAAGCCGATTGCTATGATGTCTTCTTATAATTTAATCAATGGTGTTCATGCGGCTAATAGTAGAGAGCTTTGTACGATAATTGCACGTGAAGAATGGGGATTTGAAGGCGTAATTATATCTGATTGGAATACAACTGTTCCAGAAAATGGCAGTGTGCCATGGCAATGCGTTGCTGCTGGAAATGATATCATTATGCCCGGAAATCAGAAAGATGCTGCAAATATCCGTGAGGCCTATGAACAAGGAAAATTATCGGAAGAAATGATACGGTGCAGCGCGGGGCGGATACTTAAAATGATTCAAAGATTGTCAAATTAAAAATTCAGTAGAAGGCTATTCAATAAGTGACCGCAGGGTGCGGCTATCCTAATGATTTTGATTTCCAAACTTAAACTCGCGGGTGCGCTGGAAAAATGTTACAGAGCACGCGCGAGATATACCAAGAAATACTTCTGAAACTGCTTTCCAATCCAGAGATGGCGGCGTTGCTGAAATCACTTGCTAAGGGTTTTAGCCAAGCAGTAAAAAGGAATATTGCTCGATTCCCGATATTTTTAGACTTCAACTTATTATAGCTGAGAATGCTAATCAAGCATATCATCTTTATACTCAAAGAAATCAAAGTCAGCATAATGCCGATGCTTTACTCTGTCTGCACAGGTGAGCCCTACAAAAGTTCCAGTAAATTCCCCGTACATGCAATATTCATCTGAAAATTTTGTCGTGTCAAAATTCTCGCCGATCTTCTGATACTTTTTCCCGTCATAACTCCATTCGAACCAGGAGCGCCGCCCTTCTATATTTAAGCGGAGATAGACGGGCACGTCGTCCACCGGGATTCTTGTATTCAAAAGTTCGTGTTTCCGTCCGTTTTCCAGATGGATAATGGACAGGGCGCTCTGTCCGAGTGTTTCGCTCCGGTATTTTCTGAGATTGATGTAGTGTCCATTCCATTTTCTGTATGGCGGTCTCCCTCCCAAGTGTGCACCGCAGCTCCGGCACAAAGGGCCTGGCGCAAAGGTGCAGCAGATAGACTTCCCCGAGCTGGGTTTCTACATAACTTACATGGCCGCATTTTTGGAGCGGCGACTCAGGGTTAAAGTATTTGAGTTTCAGATGATCCGGGTCGTGGCGCTCGAGGGATTCTCCCGGCGCGGAGGTGACGATGGGGTTTGAGGGGTCTTTCTCGTATGGTCCCCAGACGTTGGCTGACCTTCCCATGGTCACGCAGTGGTTGTAGCCCGTGCCGCCTTCCGCGCACATGATATAATAAAAGCCGCCGTGCTTGGTCAGATGGGGCGCCTCAATGCATCCCCGGTCTGTGCCGCCACTCCAGATATGCCTGGGGTAGCCGACGATTTCCTTATCCTTTGGGGAATACTCTACCATGCAGATAGAGCCTGGCTTTTCATAGCCTTCCCTTGTTTCCCACTCCAGGGAGACGATATATTTTCTGCCGTCATCGTCATGGAGGATGGACGCGTCGAACCCGGATGAATGAATGTACACAGGTTCGCTCCATGGGCCTTTGATGTCTTTTGCCGTGATCAGATAATTGTCCACATCAAAATATCTTGCATTCATGGAGTTCATTACGCCGTATATGACATAAAATAAATCCTCATCCCCGCAGTAGGTCAGGCATGGAGCCCAGATTCCTTTGGCGGAGGGAAGTTTTTTTAGGTCTGTCTCAGTATCGTCGGTCAGTACATGGATGTAAAGCTCCCAGTTTTTAAAATCCTTTTTGTCATAATGCTTGTCGAGGTCTCCTCCGCCGAAGAATTCGGTCATTTTCAGAACGACGGTGTTGATGGTCATGGTTCTGGCCGTGGAAAGGAGATTCCGGAAGTTTCCGAGGAGTCCGCGCTCGTACTGGTTGGTGGTCATAAGCCCCTGGAGTGTGGCGTAAGGCACGTTTACTCCGGTGTAAAAAATGGTCGATACCAGGTTGTAGGTGAGGAACATGTAGGCGATCTGTGCTTTGCCGGCAAATGA
Source organism: uncultured Dorea sp. (assembly GCA_910578455.1). GTDB lineage: Bacteria > Bacillota > Clostridia > Lachnospirales > Lachnospiraceae > MD308. The sequence continues at coordinate 32,366 of CAJTQA010000011.1, read as the reverse complement.
CGCAGGCACGCTGAACATCAGTACCGTACATACTGCCAGCGGAACGCAGAGCCTTGCGATCCATGGGCGGGCTTTCCCGTATTTTGTGTCGGTGTGGTCTACGATATAGCCCATGATCAGGTCTGATACGCCGTCGAAGATTTTTGAGACGGCGATGACAGATGCTGCGGCTGCCGCGCTTGCCCCGATTACGTTTGTATAATACACTAATAAAAATGCGCTGATTGCGGAGTACACAAGGTTTGCCGCGTAATCTCCCACGCCGTATCCAAAACGTTCAAGAAACGATAATTTTGCATTAGAACTCATATCATTTTTCATTTTTCTTTTCTCCTTTAAATATTTTCTGGAAACCATCCGAAGTCTACGCACCTTCCGAAATCCCAGCTGTCCCATCCCACCCATCCGGGGGTGTTCACTGTATCGGTGAGGAGCTTATAGCTCCAGTAAAAATAACCGCTCCCTGCGTTCCATGCCGCTAACTGGGCTTTCGCAACGGCCTGGTAGATTTCTTTTTTCTGTTCTGCGTTTAGGCTTTCCGCCGACATGCCTTCCTGGCCGTTAAGGACGCTCTGTCCGCCCTTTGTATCGCACCCTGCGGCGAAAGAGTTAAACAGGCACCACTCGCCGCATATTACGGGGAAATATTCCTGCATCTTGCGGATTTCGTCTTTGTAGTGTTTCTCTATGTAGCTTATATATTCTTCGACAGTCTGCCCGCAGCCGTCCATCTCTGCGAATATCAGGTATTGGTGGGTGTCAAGTACTACGTTTTTGTACTTTTTTTCCCGCATGAAGTCTTTCCATGAGCTGAGTTTAAATGCGTCGTGGATGACGATGTATTTTTCTTCAGGCAGATATTTCCGGATTCTGTCATAGGCATTAAGATAAAACTGACGGATGAATTCCATCGTATTCGGGCCGCTCCCTTTGGCTTTTTTCGGGTCTGCGGCAGGATATCTTTCCGGTACGTTTATCATTTCCCACATATTGTCAAGGATTGGCTCGTTGATGACCTCAATTCCCCAAAGCCCTTTTCTGGCGCCGTATCTGTCTGCCAGCCGTTCCAGCACCTGCAGTACGAATTCTACTTCCTCCGGCTGCTTTGACCATTTACATACGCCGCTGATGCCGCCGTTGTCAAAACCATTCTGGCTGTCCGGGGCTGTGTGCAGGTCGATGAGAATCTGGAGGCCGTATTTTTTTGCCCAGTTAAAAGCTTTGTCTAATTCCGCGATGCATCCGATAAAGGGAGGACGGTCTCCGAAGATAAAGTAGGGAACCGGGATGCGTACTGCCTCCATGCCCATGGCCTTGATTCTGACAAAGTCGCCTTCTGTGATATATTCTGCCCGGTGTATTTTGATACGTGCCTCGTATACTTCTTTTGAAAGCTGCGTCGGGAGGTAATATTCATCCTCCGCTGTTGTTCCGTCGAATAATGCCGGGGACATCCATTTTTCTAACACCAGCCAGTTGCCTAAAAAGAGCAGGCCTCCTTTCTATATCATTTTTCACGGGTTATTGTTATGTTTCTCAGGTAAATGTGATATACTGTAGAAAAAGGAGAGAGGGTAAAGGAGGATGAATCACGAATATTTGATGAAACATATTTCCTACCGCCTGCATACGGTTGTCAGAAGGTATACGGCGGAATTTATTTACATAGACAGCTTTTGCGGGCGGATGGGGATTCAGGATTGTTTTACTGCGGATGAGCTGATGGCTTTTTTTACTTCCCGGAGGGATATAGCTTTCAACTTCCCGGTGATAATGTCCTTTAACGGCCGGTTTTTGTACGTCTTTGTGCCTGGTGAAAAGTACCAGTTTATCATTGGGCCGGCGCGGTTTTCGGAGGAGGTGTATCTGCGCTGGAAGATGGAGGTGCAGAACGTGGATGAGGCGTGGCTTGAGACAGTTCCGGTGTGCGGGTTTAAGGAGCTGGCGGCTGATGTGCTGCTGGCGTTTAACATTTGCCGGGAGGAGCTGCTGGATGAGAGCGGGCTGCTGACGGAAAACTGCATCAGGCAGGAGACGGATGATGAGCTCAGGACGCATTTTTCTGAGCTTGTATTTGAAAACAGGGAGCATGGCAGGCGGCATAACCCTTACGACCAGGAATTCCGGGAATGTGCCAGCATTGAGCAGGGAGAGTTGGAACAGCTTAAGACGGCGATTAAGGAAGACTATATCTTTTCTCATCTGCATGATAAGATTTGCGTGCAGGATATTGCGGACGAGCTGGGGCTTAATGCAAATTATCTCTCGGAGCTGTTTCATCAGTGCGAAAAAATCTCCCTGACGGATTTTATCCGCAGGGAGAAGATGAATCTGGTGAAGAATCTGCTTATTTATTCCCGGTATTCCTGCAGCGAGATCGCGACTTATCTGGGGTATTCCTCCCAGAGCCACATGGGAAAACAGTTTAAGGAATGTATGGGGGTGACGCCGAACCAGTACCGCAGGGTGTATGGGGTGAGGGAGTTCGATGTGTGATCTGTTAATTTAGTTTCCCGCTTGAGCTTATGGAAACTTTCAGTTTCCTGCTCAGTTTGTTCATCTTTTTGATGAGCCGTTTTTTCTCACTCCCAGACAAAATGCGGGGCTGGAAGTCGTTGGTCTTTTTGTGGGACGAGAGGGAGCAGGGGATGATTTTCGCATTGTTTTCTGGTTGGAGTTTTCCGCCTTTTATGGAAAATTTCTGCTGAAAGATTATCGTGTCTTTGTCTTTCGGATTGCTGTTGCCGCCAAAACAAAAGTTGCCGAGGCTGTATACGATGTAGCGCCCGTTGTATTTTTCGATGCCCTGAAGTACATGGGGATGATGGCCGAGTACCAGCGAGGCTTCGCAGTCGATGGCGTAGCGCCCGAGGGATTTCTGCTTTGCGTTGGGGTAATATTTGCGCTCGACGCCCCAGTGAAAGCTTACGACAATAATTTTTGCTTTATTTTTCTTTGCCTGTACAATTCCTGATCTTATCTGGCTTTTTGTGATTCTCTCCAATGCGTTGAACCCTAAGAATGCCATCTTGACATCGTTTACTGTCTGGTAGCTGATAACAGTACTGCGGCAGTAGCCGATGTTATTTTTCCTCAGGGTGCTCTGTGTGTCGGTAAGGGAAGACTTGCCGTAGTCTTTTGAGTGGTTGTTGGCAAGGTTCACTACTTCCACAGATCCTTTTTTCAGTATGGATACGTATTTTTTCGGGCCTTTGAAGGTAAATGTCTTTCTGGCCCGTTTTTTATTGGACGTAAGCGTTCCCTCGAAATTGACGATAGTGATGTCGTCCTGTGAAAAGATTGGACTTACTTTTTTCAGGAAGTAACGGTCGCCCTTTTTCTTGTAATATTTGTTGAAGTTATGGCTGTATCTGGAGTCTATGCCAAGGGTGCAGTCTCCTGCTGCGCTGAGGGTGATAAAGGTGGTTTCGCTTTCGGCTGCGGAGGGGGTCACTCCATTTCCGGCGCTGCCTCGCCGGCAGACAGGCTGTCCATTTCGCCGTCCGCCTTGCGATCTGCCTCGTCGGCAGGGAGTTTGGCAGAGGGCGCGTCTTCTGCAAGGGTATTTTCCTCCGCAAAGCCTTCTTCGGAGGAATCATCGCCGGAGGAGGTGTCTGCGGAAGAATCATTGTCGGCAGCAGTATTGCCGCCGGAAGAGCCATCGCCTGCGGAATCTGTATCGGCGTTATCCTTATCGGAAGAGCTGCCGTCAGGAGCCGTCTCGTCAGAAGAATCGTTTTCGTCCATATCGCCTGGGGATGTATCGCTTGCAGATGAAAAATTTCCAGGGTTTTCCAGGGCGGCGCTGCTTTGCGCCGGGTATTCGCCGGCATGTGCGGTCATGGCAATGTCCAGACAGAGCGAAAGGATGAGCAGCAGGGATAAAAAAGTCTTTTTGGCTGAGTGTGCGTTCATGGGAACCTCCTGTGTAAAGTTATTTTTCATTATTGTATCATACCCTTTGTTCACTGAGGGTAGAATTGTTTGCGTAGGGCTAAGATTCTTAGAGAAATTTTAAGAAATATAATGTGGCGCGGCCGTCTGATATGTGTTACACTAAAACCCAAAGCATTATATTTCTAAATTTTCTTCCGGCAGATATCCGCAAGCGGATGCCTTTCTATCATTTCTGAATTTTAGAGATTTCCAATGCCTGATTCCATTAATTTATTACAATCTTACAGAGAGGAGTTTTGTGTTTATGAAGAACAAGCTGCAGATGCATTTCCCTATGATACGGACAAGGGGAGAGATTATGGCAATTATTGAGGACAGTGAACGACTGAAAAGGATGTTTTATCACTGGACAGAGGAGCAAAGGCAGGAATTTCTTGATTTTTGCACTGGGGTCAGGGGCGTGAAGACCATGTATGATTTTATCAGTAAGGAGGTCTTGAACCCGGAGTACAACCCGGAGCGGGTGGACGAGCTTTTGTCGCTGCTCCTTAAGCAGAAGGTGCGTGTCGTTGAAGTGCTGCCTAATGACAGCACGAGGATTGCGGATGAGACGTCATTAGTCATTATGGACATCGTGGTACAGCTAAAGGACGGCAGCATCGCCAATCTTGAGATTCAGAAGATTGGGTATAAATTCCCGGGGGAGCGGAGCGCATGCTACTCTGCCGACCTGCTGCTCAGGCAATATAAGAGAGTCCGCAGCAAGCGGAAGAAAAAGTTTGTTTACAAAGATATCAAACAAGTATTTACAATCGTATTATTCGAACAGAGCCCGTCGGCATTTCATCAGTTTCCTGACACATACCTTCACTATTTTGAACAGAGATCCAATACCGGGATTGAGATAGAACTTCTTCAGAAATATATATTTATTTCTCTTGACATCTTCCGGGGAATCCAGCAGAATAAAAACAACAGGATAGAGAACAGGCTGGAGGCATGGCTTTCTTTTCTGTGTATGGACGGGCCGGATGCAGTCATTTCCATCATAGAGAAGTATCCGGATTTTAAAGCCATGTATGGGCAGATTTATGACATCTGCCAGAATGTTGAAGGGGTGATGGATATGTTTTCAAAAGAACTGCGGGAATTGGACCGGAACACGGTACAATTGATGATTGATGAGATGCAGGAGGAGCTGAATCAGAAGAAACAGGAGGTAGAGGAGAAAAGGAAGGAGCTTACGCAGACTACGCAGGAGCTTACGCAGGCGAATCAGGAGCTAGAGCAGACTACGCAGGAGCTAGAGCAGACTACGCAGGAGCTTACGCAGGCGAACCAGGAGCTAGAGCAGACTACGCAGGAGCTTACGCAGGCGAACCAGGAGCTAGAGCAGACTACGCAGGAGCTTACGCAGGCGAACCAGGAGCTTACGCAAACTAAGCAGGGCTATCAGGACGCCCTTGCCCGGATTGCAGAGTTGGAAAACAAATTGAAAAGTGTATAGGGCATAATCTGTTTTGACGAAAAAAAGAGAACCGGAAGGTAAAATGGAAACTTGAAAACTTGCCTTCATGGTTCTTTTTTTATGTGATTTTTTCTTTTCCACTGGCTTTATAATACCATAAAAACGCCTAAAATTCAAGGCTTGTAATGGTTTGGGCAGGGTGGTATAATTTGTTCTTAAAAATATCAGGGAGGGATGCATTTGTACGCAAATAAGGACTGGATGGTTTTATTTCAGCAGCAGAATCAGCTTGGCAAATTGATGGAAACGAACCAGGCGGCGGGAAAATATGGGCTTATTCTGAGTGAGCAGGATGCCGCGCTGATTTTAGAAGAGCGAAAGGAATCTCTGCGGAAACAGGAAAGGGTGGAGTTTGGCGGGGGAATCGTGCCGAAGATCATCTATGAGTTTTGTGATTCCCGGTATATCTGCCAGGACAACTATGTAGAAACGTTGATAAGGCTGCAGGATATTTTTTATCTATTCAAGAATGAGATGCGAGATGAGATTACGGATGATGAACTTCTGCATTTTATGAAGGAGCAGTTTGAGGATATCTGCTTTGGGGATCTGGAATATCTGGAGAGCACATGCCTTGCCAACTTCGCGCAGGCAGTTCGGGCGGGCTATGACGGGCACAGAAGTTCGGGAGGCTATGGGGAATATGAGCAATTCGATGAAGTGAAACGGTGGGATTATGAGCTGTATCTTGAAACGCTGAGAGAGCTTTTGTGGAGGTGAAAGGATGACTGGATTGGGAAGGGGCGAAGACAGGCCGCCAATGTACGGCATGGAGGAGCTTGTACCGCTGGTTGGAAAGCTGGCGGACAGATATAATGGCTATGAGGACACATCTGTAACGTATGAGAAGGCGCAGCAGCTTATGGGGGCTGTATTGTACTGCATCCGGGAGGCGATGTGGGCGGGAGGCAATGCTATGGCCTCAAGGGAGAAGGTGCCGGCGCAGCAAATGTACGAGGCAGGGCTTAAGGCTGTGGAGGAAAAGGTGAAAAAGGCATTAGAGATATATAATGAGATGATGCCGGAATTTGACAGCTACGGGAACCGCTGTCTGTATGACACTTTTGTTAAAGGCCTGCCGGAATTTTTTAAGTGGTACGACATGCGTTTTTATCCGCAGGATACGGTCCTGACGCTGGATTATCCGCTCCTTAAGGATATTTCAGGTTATACGGGGATTGACGCGGTCTATGAGTTTATCGTGTGCATCAAGAAGGAACAGCATTTTTTAAAGAAATTTTCCAGAGATTATGTGATCGGGCTGCTGCGTGAATACTGCGGGGAATATGAGGAGATGGTAGAAAATCTCAGTGATATCGTTATGCGAATGCGGCAGCCTGATAATATAGTGGATTGAGCCGCCGCTTAAAAACATATCATAAAACTATGCCAGATACGGCATGACTGCCTCGCACACAAATACTACCGCGCAGCAAAGAGCGGCAATCCCCAGCATATTCATCCCTTTCCAGGATGCAATAATTCCTGCAACCAGGGCAAGGATTCCTGCAATTGGAATCTGAGGGGCGGCGATGATTGCGGGAAATGTCATAACCGCAAGCGTCACATACGGCACGTAATATAAAAATGACCGGATAAACTGATTTTTGATCTTTCCCCGGATCAGCGTAAGAGGCAGCACGCGGATCAGGCAGGATACTGCCGCTGCCACGAATATGTAAAGATAGATGCTATGGGTCATGGTTAACGTACCTCCTTAGTAGTATCTGGGGCATCGGCGATGCATTCTTCGCCCTCTTCTTCATCCTTCGCCGGGAACAGGTAAGCTGCGACTCCGGCAATGATTACTGTCAGCAGGCTGATTTTCATGCTGTCAGACATATGGTCGAAGAGAGGTATCTTGGATACTGTGAAACTGATGAGGAAACTTGCAGCTACAACTCCACCTACTACCCGGTTGGCTTTGGATGCAGGGATGATGATCGCGATAAACATGCCGTAGAGGGCGACGCTTAAGGCGCTCACCGCCGATGCAGGCAGGATATTGCCTGCCACTACCCCGATGCCGGTTCCGGCGGCCCAGCTTGGCAGCGCAATTGCCATGGCGCCGTAGTTATAGTAAGGATTTAAAGCGCCGGTTCTTCCGATGCTGATGCCGAATATCTCGTCTGTGACGCCAAAACCTACTAAAAAACGGTGTAGCTGAGAAGTCTTTGGGCTAAACTTCTGGCTCAGCGCGCAGCTCATCAGCATATAGCGGATATTTGTGACAAGGATGACGAATGCCATCTCCAGATAAGGGGCGTTTGCCATAATAACGGTAAATTCCGCGTACTCTCCCGCGGAAGCGTGATTTAACAGGCTGGATAAAAATCCCTGGAAAGGGTTGAGTCCGGCCTTTTTTGCGACGATTCCCAGGGAAAAGGCTACGGAAAAGTAGCCAAGGGCGATGGGGATGCCGTCGCGTATTCCATTGATAAAAGCATTTTTGTCTCGGTTCATCTGATTCGTAACTCCAAAGTGTAATGAATAAAAGGCAACAAGGCGGCGGGGAAAATATAGATGACCCCAAACAGCCATTAATTAGTATACTACAGAGATGCCTGTATTGGAAGACAGAAGCTGAGGGATATTTTGCGGGGCATGCTGCAGGAGGAAATCAGAGCATAAGATCAGAAAGAGATATCATTGACATACCGGCAGCGTTGAAATACTATATAGATAGATTCTTTGTGAGGGAGAATAAAAGAGTGATTCTTATAGTATGTATAGATGACAGGAACGGCATGATGTTCCACAAGCGCCGTTTAAGCAAAGACCGCGCCCAGCACAAGGACATGCTGAAGGAATGCAGCGGAAAAAAACTGCATATGAGCAGCTATTCGAAAAAAATGTTCTGTGGCGATATGCCCGGCGGCATAGCCGTGTCGGAGGAATTTCTGGAAAAAGCTGGCGAGGGGGAGTATTGCTTTATAGAAGATGCTGATATATCGGAATATGAGGAAAAGATTGAGGCGGTAATTTTGTACCGATGGAACCGCGCTTATCCGGCAGATGTTTATTTTACGCTGGATCTTGCGGATGGGAGATGGAGCCGGGAGAGGATGGAGGAGTTTGAAGGATTTTCTCACGATAGGATTACAAAGGAGGTTTATAAAAGGGCGAGATGAGACAGATAAGAATAAAAGAATTTAAAGTAAGCCGGATGCCGGCTCTGTTATGCGCCGTAGCTTTAGCTCTGATTGTGACGGCGTGCGGCGGCGATTCAAAGATTGCTGTATCTGCGGATGTGTCGGAGAGCGCCCCGGAGATAATCTCTCCTGCAGATGTGCCGGAATATGCCGGAATTCCTTATGTGGAGATTAACGGGAATGAGCCGGGATTTTCAGAGAAGGAGCTTTCAGAAGAATCATTTGAAGAATACGGAGAGCTGGATGACCTGGGAAGGTGCGGGATGGTGTGCGCCAGTGTAGGCGAAGACTTGATGCCGGATGAAAAGCGGGGAAAGATCGGACAGGTAAGGCCGACAGGCTGGCACACGGTGAAATACGACAATGTGGACGGGAAATACCTGTATAACAGATGCCACCTGATAGGCTACCAGCTATCTGGGAAAATGCAAATGAGAAGAACCTTATTACAGGAACCCGGTATATGAACGTGGAGGGCATGCTGCCCTTTGAAAATATGGTGGCAGATTATGTGAAAGAGACAGATAACCATGTAATGTACCGTGTCGTGCCTGTCTTTGAGGGGGATAACCTGCTGGCCTCCGGGGTGCAGATGGAGGCAATGTCTGTGGAGGACGGGGGAGAAGGCATCTCTTACAATGTCTACGTGTACAATGTCCAGCCGGGAATTGATATAGATTATGCTACAGGAGAGAGCAGTCCCGGCGGAGAGAACGGAGTGAAGGACCAGGGAAAAGAAACTGGGGAAATCAGAGGCAATTCCAGGTCAAAGATTTATCACTGCCCGGGGCAGGCGGACTATGAGGAAATGAAAGATTCCAGGCATCTTGTGATCTTTGGTTCAGAACAGGAGGCGGAGGAAGCCGGATACAGAAAGGCAAAAAGATAGGAGATACCATAATTTTACAGAATTTTCTATGATTTGAATGGATTTCATCTTCTCAATCGTATTATGAATGAAACAAAATAATTCTATAAAATGGAGGAAGAGAAAATGAAAAAATTTGTAGCGCTTTTAACTATGGTACTCATTTTTTCAGTATGCAGCACCACGGTATCTGCCGCATGCCCTATGGGCGGAAGGAATTATGTGGATGCAGACGGGGACGGCATCTGCGATAATTATGGAAATGGTTATGGCTGTGGGAACGGCGGTTATGGACGCGGTTATGGCTATGGATGCGGCGGGGGATATGTGGATGCAGACGGAGACGGCGTTTGCGACAACATGAAATACGCCATCAAGTATAATCTGAGAGGCGGAAAGAACAGTAAAAAGAACCCATCGTATTATTACAGCAACTCAAAGAACATCAAACTGAAAAAGCCTACCAGAAAGGGTTATAAGTTCAAAGGCTGGTATGCGGATAAGAAGTACAAGAAAAAAGTGACTTCAATTAAAAAAGGAAGTTTTGGCAAAAAGACTCTCTATGCGAAGTGGAAAAAGAAATAATGCACAACCTGGCCCGGCAGACGGGCAGATGAAAAAGAGGGTATGTTATGCGGAACGAACAGGATGTAATCAGGGCGATGGAGCAGTATGCGGATACTGTCCGGCGGCTCTGTATGATACATTTGAAAAGTTACCATGATTCGGAGGACATATTTCAAAATGTTTTTTTGAAATATGTCCTAAGTTCCGTTAAGTTTGAGAGTGAAGAACATGAAAAGGCGTGGTTTATCCGGGTTACAATCAACGCGTGCAGAGACTTTTTTAGAGACTTTTTCCGCAGCCATATGGTTCCGTTAGAAGAGTTAATTCACCAGCAGGAAGAACTGACGCCGGACAACAGCGAAGTGCTGGAGGCTGTTTTGTCTCTGCCGGAGAAATACAGGGAGGCGGTATATCTTTATTACTATGAGGGATATACCGCCGTTGAAATTGCCCATATTCTCAAAAAGAACAAGAACACTGTGTATACGCTCCTGACGCGTTCAAAACAATTGCTCAGGGAAAGACTGGGGGGTGATGATTGTGAAACATAGACTGCAGAACGCATTTGATAAAATCCATACGGAACAAGAACTAAAGAATTGCACTATGGAGTTTCTGGCAAAAGCTACAAATGGATATAATAAAAGAAAAACAGTTTCCGCCAGGAGATGGATTGCTGCTGCGGCATGCTTTGCAATGTTTCTGCTTGTGGGAATGGGTTATTCGGCTTATCTGATACCGGCATTTGCAATCAGCATTGATGTCAACCCGTCTATTGAACTTGGAATTAACCGATTTAACAAGGTAGTTTCCGTTGACACTTTCAATGAGGACGGATATGCTGTCATGTCTGACATAGATGTCTATAACCTGAATTATAAAGACGCGCTGGAGACGATATTGGCGGATAGGGACATGAAAGAATACATCGTGCAAAATCAATTTATAGCCGTTACGGTATTTGGGGAGAACGAGGCCAAAAATAATGAGCTGCTGGTCAACGTGTCTGACTGCACATCGTCTTATGCTAATGTCCACTGTTCCTGGGGATATTCCAAAGAAATCGCAGCAGCACATGAGGCCGGTATGTCGTGCGGAAAGTACAGGGCATTTTTACAGCTCCAGGCGCTAGATCCTGCTATTACCGAGGAAGACATGCAAGGCCTTACGATGTGCCAGATATGGGATATGATAGACGGGCTGACGGAGGGCGGAAACATAGACAGGACAGAAAGCGGCGCAGGCAGATGTGGCAGAGGACAGCACAGCGGCCACGGAAGGGGCAGAGGGATGTGCCAGCAGGAAGGCAGCGGGGAATGACTGCCTTTGCCGGTTATAGTTCTTCGATAAACAGGATTCCGTCTTCATGTGCCAGAAGTTCTATAATTTCCGTATGGGAACGCTGCACATGGCTTGAAACGGTGACAATGTAGCTGAGAGTTTTCTGCTTCCCGTTCTGGTCGTGCCAGGAGTAGCCGTTGTTTATCTGGATATTGTGGACTTCCAGCTGATGGTCTTTGGCGTATTGAAGAAACCTGCTGAAATCGCCTTTTTCGCCGCTGTATTCGATATACAAGTCCAGATACTGGGATTTCTTCCGCAGCCAGATATCGAATTTTAAAAGGCCTGAAACGGTAAAAGCAATGGCGATGCCACCTACAATGGCGCCCTCATAAAAGCCGATGCCAATAGCAAGCCCGCTGCAGGCAGCAGTCCAGAGACCTGCTGCGGTTGTAATGCCCATGATCTTGTTCCGCCCGGTGAGAACGATGGTTCCCGCGCCCAGAAAGCCAACACCGCTGATAACCTGGGCACCCAGCCGGACGGGATCGCCGGTTCCGTAGACCAGGTAGACATATTGGTTTGTCATCATGACAAGGGCAGAACCAAGACACACCAGAATGTAGGTACGCAGTCCGGCAGGCCTGTTCTTCTTGCCTCTTTCCATGCCCAGGATGCCCCCCACAAGGACGGACAGAAAAATACGGAACAGAATGGATATGTAATTTAAGTCCCGAAGGTATGCTTTTAATGGCAGCGGTTCTAAAAGATTCCAACCTTTCATGTCAGGTTCCTCCTAAATTTTTTCATGATTAAAGTATACATAAAAAGACGAATAAAAACAATGAAAAAAGACAGATTCAGGCCGCTGTATTTTTTGTGCAGTTTTTAATATTTTATGTCATTTTAGACAGATTTTCTAATAATTTTTCATATTGATTTTAGATGTCTTTCTGATTAAAATAATTGCTGGATTTTTATAAAGGGGGCGTTTGAATATGAGTGTAGCGTTTTGCATACCGTTTATCGGAATATTGCTTTGCATTGCGGTAATGCCGTTAGTTAAAGGAGAGTGGTGGGAGAGCCATCAGCCGCTTGTGGCAGGGTTCTGGTCGCTCCTGCTTATAATTCCTTTTGGAATTGCTTTTGGAGCGGGAGAGACTCTTGAAGTGGTGTTGGAATGCATCATCGGAGATTACCTTTCCTTTATCGTCCTGCTTTTCGGACTGTTCTGCGTGTCAGGAAATATTACGCTGGAGGGCGACCTTGCCGGATCCCCCAGGGTCAATATCATCCTGCTCACGATCGGAACGCTGCTGTCAAGCCTGATTGGCACTACAGGAGCCAGTATGCTGATGGTTCGTCCGGTGATTAAGATGAATTCGTGGAGAAGGCACAGAAAGCACATTATGGTATTTTTCATCTTTCTTGTGTCGAATATCGGAGGCTGCTTAACGCCTATCGGGGATCCGCCGCTGCTTATGGGATTTTCCAGAGGAGTGCCGTTTTCCTGGAGCCTTCATCTGTTTCCGATTCTGGTGTTCAACATGGCGGTGCTGCTGTTTATATTTTACTGGGTTGACCGGAAGAAATACTGCCGGGAGATTGCCAGGGGCCGTGTGCCGGACATCAGCAAGCCAGGAACAAGGATATCAATCAGCGGGCTGCACAATCTGCTTTTTATCGTGATGATTGTCGCGGCGGTTGTCCTGAGCGGAGCGCTGCCGGACCTCCCGGCGTTTAAGACGGCAGAAGGCGCGGTGAAAGGAATCCATATCTATGGAGAGGTAACGCTGACTTATCCGGCGATGATAGAGATGGCGATTATTCTTTTGGCGGCGTTCCTGTCGTTTAAGACAACCAGCGAGAAGATTCGCCAGAAGAACCATTTTACGTGGGGAGCCATCAAAGAGGTAGCCGTATTGTTTGCCGGAATCTTTATCACGATGCAGCCGGCATTGATGATTCTTAAAAGTATGGGCGGGAGCCTTGGGCTTACCAAGCCGGTGCAGATGTTCTGGGTAACAGGGGCGCTCTCGAGCTTTCTTGACAATACGCCGACGTATCTGGTATTCCTGACTACCTCTGGGGCGATGGATTTCGCACAGGGAATCACGACGACGCTTGGGAAGATTCCGGTGGGAATGCTGACGGCCATATCTTGCGGCGCGGTATTTATGGGAGCCAATACATATATTGGAAATGCGCCGAACTTTATGGTAAAGGCGATCTCCGATGAAAATGGTATCCACATGCCGTCGTTTTTCGGATATATCCTGTGGTCGCTGTGTATACTGGTTCCGGTATTTTTGCTGGATACGCTTGTATTTTTCTTATAGGAGGTATGTGTGATGGTTTGCACTCAGGAGGAACTACGATCGTCAAAGTATGATGAAAAGGAGCTCCGCGTGTTGGCGGAGCAGATTTATGACCTTGATACGAAAGTGTATCAGTGCCTCGGATCTTCCCTTGGACGGGTGTTTACAAAAGACAGGGAGCGGTGCGTGGACGAACTTGTATGGGAGCTGCTGGCCCGTAATCAGGGGCATATCGTGCGTAGCGACCTGGCTCTTATCAGCAATATGGCGCGTACCGTCCGTGACGATCAGACAAAGAAAGAGCTGATGAGAGAATATGACAGGATCCTTACGGAGGTTACAAGCCTTCCTACCAGCTTTGCCGAGGGGGATGTGCTCAATGAGGAGCGCTCAAGGCTTAATAAGACCAATCTGCACAACCGCTTTTCCGAGAATGACCATACTGTCATCTGCATTGGCCGTACTTTTGGCAGCGGAGGCAGCGAGATCGGCTTTACGCTTGCGGATAAGCTTAAGATTAATTATTATGACGCGGAAATCTTCAGTGAGGTGTTGAGAAGGCTTGACGCTGAGCGGGATAATGTGCTTGACAAAGGGGGATTCCCTTACATATTAGACCAGGAGAATAAGGACCGGTATGTGAATACACGCCCGGCATTCGCAGATGAGCAGAAAGTGACGCTCAGCAGGAGATTTAAAGACTTTGGCCGCTATCACGGGCTGCCGAAGAAAGACGCGGTATTTTTTAACCAGAGCCAGCTTATCTGCGACATGGCGAGAAAAGAAGACTTTGTAGTCATGGGGCGGTGTGCCGACGTGATTCTTGCCAACAACAATATTCCTCATATCAGCATCTACATTACCGCGCCATTTGAGCAGAGGCTGCAGCGGGTGCTGTCGGTAAACCCAGGGCTGTCGGAGAAAAAAGCCCGGGATATGCTTAAGAGGCTTGATAAGAAACATGTGAAGTATTTTAAGTTCTATACCGGCCTTGAGTGGGGGAAAGCGATGAACTACGATCTGTGCATCAACAGCGCCAGCTATGGGATCAAAGGCTCGGTGGATATGATACTCAGGATGTTTAAGGAAGAAGGATAAGGTGAAAGCGTGGCCGGAAACCGAAGGAGCAGAAAAAGTAATAGAAGGATTCTCGGGAAATATGACGGTCTGAAATATGGGTGGCTGATTGATGCCAGGAAATTTATCATATTAATTGCCGGTGTTTTTCTTGTCTTCCGTCTCGTGGTTGGATTTTCGTTTATAAAGGGCGATTCGATGCAGCCGGCATTAAAGAGCGGCGAAGTTGTCATGTACTTTCGGATAAATGCTGGATACAGGGCGGGAGATGTGGTATCTGTGCGCGTTCCGGAGGGAAAGTATTATGTAAAGCGTGTTATTGCGGCAGCAGGAGATACTATAGAGATAAAGGACGGGAACGTCTATTTGAATGAGGAAATTTTAGATGAGCCTTATATTCAGGGAAGGACATTTGTCCAGGAGGGTGCAGTGAGATACCCGCTGACGCTAGAGGAGGATCAGCTGTTCGTAATGGGGGATAACAGGGAAGCCTCCATGGATTCCAGAACTTTCGGTGCAGTCGGTAAACGCCAGATAAAAGGGAAGATACTGCTGCAGGGAGGAAAGTTTTACATTCGGAAGACGAAATAACGGAACAACAGATTAAAAAGGCCAGCCGGCCCGGAGATTACCGAACCGGCTGGTCTTTTCATTATAACTTTTTCCCCAGCATTTCTGGATTGGAGGCGTATTTTAGCGCTATATCACGGCTGATGGTTCCTGCCTTGCACAGATTAAGGAGGGAGCCGTCCATGGATATCATGTCTTCTTTCATGGAGGAATAGATGATTCCATCAATCTGATGTACTTTGTTGTCCCGAATCATATTGCGGATGGCGGGCGTTACGGTCATAATCTCCAGCGCGGGCGCTACGCCGCCGTCCACGGTGGGAACAAGCTGCTGTGATACGACTGCGCTTAATGTCATAGACAGCTGGACCGCAATCTGCCTCTGCTGGCTTGCCGGGAATACGTCAATGATCCGGTCAATGGTGTTGGCGGCGCCGATCGTGTGGAGGGTGGACAGGAGAAGATGCCCGGTCTCGGCAGCGGTCATGGCAACGTTTATTGTCTCATAGTCGCGCATCTCTCCAAGAAGTATGACATCCGGGCTCTGACGCAGCGCCGCCCGCAATGCCGTGACATAGCTGTCCGTGTCCACGCTGATCTCGCGCTGGCTCACGATGCTGTTATCGTGTCTGTGCAGATATTCCAGCGGGTCTTCCAGCGTAATGATATGCTTTTTCTGGTTTTTATTAATCTGGTCGATAATGCAGGCAAGGGTGGTTGACTTTCCGCTGCCGGCGGGGCCGGTGACAAGAACCATCCCTTTTCCGGCATCTCCAAGGTGTATGATATATTCGGGGATTCCAAGAGTCTTAAAATCCGGAAGATTAAAAGTGATGATACGTATCACGGCTGACATGGCCCCCCGCTGAAGATATGCGCTGACGCGGAAACGGGAGAGGCCCTGGATGGCAAACGAAAAATCATCATCGCCGTTATCGGATAAAATATTAAGATCTCTGTTTCCGGCATGCTGGTAAATCTCTGTCAAGAGGGATTCTGTTTCCGGCGGCAGCAGCTTTTCATCATTTATCCTGCCGATAACGCCGTCCTTTCGGAAGGAAACGGGAAGTCCGGATACGATAAATACATCGGAAGCTTTTTCCGCAATTGCCTGCTCCAGGATTGTTCGTAAATTCATAGTGAAAACCTCCATTAAATAAATATGCTTATGGCTGCTGAACTGGCATAAGGTCGAGGGAGCCGTCGTTTTCCCATGTGCCGGAAGGCGCAACATGCCAGGATTGTATCTCATAGTAATTCGGGCTTTGCGAAGGGTCCGTTACTTTTAGTTCCACGAAGAGCGTCTGTTTTTCATCCACCGGAACATTGTAGGATATGATCGGCTCTCCGGATTCTGTGCTGTAGGAGCATGGGGTTTCGCTGGCGGTCATTAATGCAAGGGTGAGGGCATCTAAGTATTCCTCTTGCGACATCGTGCCTGATCTGTAAGTCTGCTCTAGCAGCCGGTCGATATTGCCGAGGATTGTTTCGGCCTGTGAGCATGCCTCGTAGTAACGGCTTTTATGCGCTGAGAGCCGCTCGGTAAACGAGTGGTCGCTTTTCGCGCTGGAGAGGGAAAGTATGGCAAAAGTCGCCAGGCACAATACAAGGAATACGACTAAAAGCGAAGATGAGCCGATAGCCGTAAAGGACGATTGGTTCTTATCTTTTTTCATAGTCTGTCCTCCTTGGGATATGGTGGCTGGTGCTCAGCTCGTAGATGAGCGAATCATCGGGGCCGGTTACTTTCATCCTGGCACTTAACATGCCGTCCTCCTCTGCCAGAACTGCCTCAAGGGTATAAACGGCGTCTCCTTCCCCGCAGGGAGAGAATGAGCCATCATAATATATGGCCGCAGGAGAACCGGCAGCCTGTCCTGTATCGCTGTCAGGATACCTGTCTCTAAGCAGGGAAGCCACCGCATCGGCACTGTTTGAAACGCTGATTATCTCCGCGATGCCGGAACATTCGCTGACTGCCTGTGACAGCGTTTTAGATTCCTTGCTCAGGAGATGGGATTTCACAAAAAACTGTACGCAGACAGCACTTGTAATCGAGAAAAACAGGATTGCAAGTATGAGTTCCATCAGGAACAGGCTGGAAGATTGTGCTCTGTTTCTTCGAATCATAAGAAACGGTTTCCTTTCTGTATAGTTTAGTGTTTGTCAGTTGCTGTGCACTCCCACGAGAGTGGACGCTGTCCGTCCGGACTCGTCCGTGCATCGGATAGAAAACAGGCCGTCAGTAACTTCCTCCATAGAAAAGTCCTGTACTTTCAGGATGGTTTGCCCGGCAGACGCGCCGGCCTTGGCGCCTTCTTTTAAAAAAAGTTCTTTTAATTCATCCTGGCAGGAGTAAATGTAGGTGTAATACGTCTCGCCGCCTTTCTGATGTTTCAGCACCAGGGAGTCGTATCCGTCAAAGGTTCCAAGGGATATGCTCTGCCTGGAATCATTCTGATGGACTTTTTCCGAGATATAGGAAAGAGAAGTCCTTGCCGTATAATTCAGGGAAGAATTTTCAGTTGTGGATCGGTAAATCTGCGTGGCAAGCAGGATTACAGTGAGCGCTGACAGCGCAAATACGAAAAATAGCGCGACAGGAAATAAGAAATCTATCATATGCCGCTGTTTTAGCCGAAAACGCATCCTCTCAATCCTCCTTTTCGATAATCGTGATATCCGGCAGAATGTTGGCTCCCATTATGCGGTAATCGACATAGAAGGCATCCTCGTCGTAGATGAGGCCATAATTATCCTTCAGATAGTCAAGATTCTCCGGATAAACCCCCTCAACTGTATAGCAGTAAGTCACGCTGCGCGTAATCGCATTTTCAAGACTCTCTTTCTGCCGTCTCATTGTACTGTCCGACAGAGACGAAAGCCCCCCGATGAATAGGAGGATGACTGCCAGGAAGACACAGACAGAAAGGAGGAAACCAGATGGTTTATTTGATTGTTTCTTATATTGAAAACGGCTCATAGCAATACTCCTTTTAGATGCTTGACATGATTCCCATTAACGGCAGCATGACGGACAGCAGGATAACGCCTACGATCAGGGATAAAAGAATGACCAGTGTAGGCTCAAGCGTGGCAAGGATATTATTCATGCGGTTGTCAATGTTGTCCTGATAGAGGGAGGCGATGGTATCCATTACCTGATCCATGGATCCGGTCTTTGAGCCTATTGATGCCATGCGCGCGTACATCCCTGTAAAGATGCCGGACGCGAACAGGGCATCTGTAAGGTCTTTTCCGTCGTTTATATGGCTCTGGCAGTTATTCAGCTTTTTCTGGAAATGAGGGTCGTCATTCAGGGAATCTACAAGCTCCATGCTCCGTTCGGGATTTAATCCGCTGCTTAACGTAAGCGCCATGCCGCTTGCAAAACGGCAGGAGGCAAGTTCCTCATACACTGCCCTTGAAAAGGAGAATTTGTAGCCCAGATTCCGGCACATATTCCGCCCGGACTGCGTGCGGGTTCCGTACAATATGAAAACTGCTGCAAGGATAAGCAGGGCAATGAACACGATGGAGTAGCGGTTAATCGCTGTACCCATATTCATAAGCATCCGGGAGAATCCTGTCATCTCCGAACCGAGCTGTACGAACACCTGGTTGAAGATGGGCATGACTTTTACCAGGAGCACGATAATGACCGCGACCATCATGCCGGTCATTATCATCGGGTAGGTCACCGCGCTGCGGATGCTCTTGCTCACTGCGTCCTCTCTTTCATAATGGGTCTGGAGCGCCGCCATAACCTCATCGAGCGTACCGGTTTCCTCGCCGATCTGCACCATATGGATCATGTAGGAAGGAAACAGTTTTGTCTCGTCAAGAGCCTGGTACAGGCTTCCCGTCTCCTGCATGCTGTCAATCAGGGCGTTTAAGATAGGTTCCTCCTCGGGAGAAAATGTGTCCTCCAGCATGATGTTGAGTCCTTCCAGGGCGGAGATGCCTGATTTTAAGATCAGAGCGACCTGTCCGCAAAAGGATGCCAGCTCAATGCTGGAAAATGATTTTCCAAATGCGTTTGTCTGTTTCATAGTCTTCCTCCAAAAATCTGTTTTATTTGAATCTGCTATTAATAAGTGTACTTTTCCGTATAATTGCTGCCGTCGCCGATATATTTTTTTACGGAGGGGCCGCTGTTATTGGCTGCCAGGGTAGGATCCACGAGGGACCAGCTCTTCCCGTCAAACTGTATGACTTTATCAACCCATCCGGCTTCTTTCAGATAGACGCTTATCCATGCATGGTACGCGTCGCCGGAATATCCTACCACCAGCTTTGTGGGGATTCCCTGGGAACGCAGCATGGCGGCCATCAGGGATGCATAGTCAAAACAGATGCCTTTGCCTGAATCCATAGTATTGTCGATGTCCGGTAGGTATCCTGATTTGACATTGGCGGCAAGCTCCTCGTCATATTTGATGTTTTCTGTAACATAACGGTAGACAAGCCCCACATAGTCAAGGTCATTGGAAGCTTTGTCCGAGAGCTCTGCAGCGTAAGACACGGCTTTGTATTCGGGCGTAAACCACACATACTGGTTCGGGTAGAGAAACGGCCGGAACTCGTCATTGAGCGTGACCTTGAGATCTTCGGAATGCGCCAGTGCGTACATATCATCGTAAGCGTGCTCCAATACTTCAAGGTGATAATCTCCATCTCCCGCTGATAAAGGAAATGCCTCATAAGAGCCTATAGCAAGAGTATATGTGTACGTCTCTCCGTCGGGGGTATGCAGCTGTAATTTTACTTTGTCGGCGTCGCCTTCATACTTAACCATAAAATAACCTTCCGAGAGGTTGGATGCGTCAATCGAAATATTCTTATTGCCGTAAGTGACCTTTCCCGCTGCTTCCGGCAGGAGATATTCATGCACGGTAGCGCGCTTTTCATCGGTATGGTTTTCATCCGACCCGCTTTCTGACGAGGAACCAAACAGGTCGGAGACGCTTGCGGGTTCGGAAGTGTCTCCGGAGCATCCGGACAAAAAAGCGGCTGAAAAGATAAGCGCAAAAGATGAAACACAGATGCAAAAGGGCTTTTTATACATTCTACAGCCTCCTTTCGTTAAGATTATGGAACTGTTAAAACAAGCTGCAGCGTATTATCTGCGTTGTCAGGAATATAGACATTCAAGGTCTCCTCCGGGTAAGCGAAGACGATCTGACCGGAGGCCTCGTCGCAGGACAGAGGGGCGGTTTCTTCTCCTCTTAAGGATACAGCCCGGATCTTTTCAAAATTAACACCGGAGCCGCTGTCTGATACACGCAGATAAAAGTGTTTCTCATCAAAGGAATTTGAAAGGACGTCGGGCGTGTCCAGATCAACGTTCATAACATCAATATGCCGGACTATGGTCTGGCGGTTTACAAGGGTGACGGCTACTTCCATCTTTCCGTTTACTGTAGGTTCAATTGAATAAACATGGGATGCCACCTCATATACAGGTATATTGCGGCCCTCAATTGCGGCAGTTATACGCTCTACGGGCATGAAAGTATCTACTTCGACACTGTAAACGGGATTGTTGACGGCGCTGTCTGGCTTTAGGGATATGCTGAAAAACGGTGCGATAAACAGGAACGGGAGCAGCAAAAACAGTACCATCACAAGGACGAGGATCATCCGCTGCAAGGCAAAACGTTCTTTCCGGTAATTGCTGTAGGAAACCAGCTCCTCCAGGGAAATTGTATTTGGTGCGACATGGTTTGCCTCAAATATCCTTTCCAGTATGGCGCTGGCATCATTGATATTAAGTTTAGGATCTTCTGTTTTTCTAAATGGCAACATAGATATTAATTCCCCTTACTGCTGCAATATTTTCCCCAAACGCGCCCTTCCGCTGATAAGATACCGTTTCACCGAACTTCTGCTCATATCCATCAGGCGGGCAATGTCGTCGTGTTTCATGTCTCTGTAATATTTCAGGATGATCACCTGTGCCTCCGTAAAGGGGAGTTTCAAGACCTGGTTCATTATGTACTCTTTGGAATCACTTTGTACCGCCTCATCTTCCGGATTTGTCGCAGAAAAAGAGAGGGAGATTCTGGAGCCGTCTGAGTACATATCATCATAATCATTCATTTCCTTATTATAACGCTGCTGTTTTTTTCGCAAATTTTAGCATACGCGAAAATTAATCTGATTCAGCCATGCGATGACCAGCGCGGGATACCAGGTCTGCTATGTAGTTGTAATCTAGTGTGGGCATCTTTCGCAACCACCTTTCTATGTATCCGATGAGCGTTTATTTCCTGCGCCGGGCACGTTTGCCGGAAAGGGCGATCAATTCAGTGATAGAGCCACTGGGATGGCCTTCGTTAAAAGCAACTCCGTAACGAAAAAAGACAGGAAGGGCATCGGAGTGCTCATTATGCTCGGAAACCCGCTGGCTGACACCGGAGAGGAAGGTTTTCAGTTTCTCGCGGCTGCAATTTTCAAAAAGAGCAATAAACTCATTTCCGCCATTGCGGCCTACAAAGCACAGACCTGAAGATGCAGTCTGCAAGATCAGGGAAAATTCACGAATCAGGTCATTTCCCCGAAGGTGCCCGTAAGATCTGTTGATTTCCTTTAAATTCGTAATATCAAGCGTGATGCATCCGATGTTGTCAGGAAGAGGCTTGTCAAGATATTTTTCTATCAGGGTATCACAGCTGTAACGGTTGGCAATGCCGGACACCGGATCAGAAGATACCGCAAAGTCAAGTTCCTTATATTCTCTCTTGAAAGTAGAGAAATGACTGAAGTCCAAAAATATAAACAGGAAGGACAGGACAAGCACAGACCACAGCAGTATGCACAGGGTACGAATCTGCGGATCGGTTGCGACGAGATGGTAAAGCCTTGCATCCGCCAGTATCTTGAACAGGCCGATGCATGCAAGACCAATGAAAAGAACCAATTGAACGGTCTTTAATATATCAAATTTTTTCATGGATAATATCCTCCCGATTATCTTACAGTCAGGTACAGTATAACATAGATTTCTGAATAAGGATAAATTTTTTGCATTTATGAGTGAAAAATAAAAATTTTTCTGATTTGTGGACCTTTTTTCTGTCTCAGACTCTCTTTTAAAATGAAAGCAAAATTTCAGAAGTGTGGAAATATTTCAGATTTTATTGTTTGAGAAGATAAGGACATGAGATAAAAATGAGGAAAGTCCATGTGCGGAAGTACGAAAGGAGAGCAGTTATGAAAAAGAACATCAAGCGTTGGGCAGCATTGCTGCTGGCAGTCATACTGGCAGCGTCAACATGCCTGTTTTCATCGGATGGTTTTCTGCAGGCGGCAGAAGAAACGGAAGAGCCGGCCGAGAACAAGGATGACGGCGCGGGGGAAGAGGGGAAGAAGGAAAAGCAGCTGAAGAGGGTCCTGACGCTGAAGAAATGACTGAGGAAGAAGAGGAAACGGA
The DNA here is from genome assembly GCA_910578455.1 of uncultured Dorea sp. Taxonomy (GTDB): domain Bacteria; phylum Bacillota; class Clostridia; order Lachnospirales; family Lachnospiraceae; genus MD308. The sequence continues at coordinate 9,673 of CAJTQA010000011.1, read as the reverse complement.
AAGAGAAGAAAGCTCCGAAAGCGAGGAGCCGGCGGAGAGAGAAACCGTAGAAGAAAGATCGGCGCAGAAATTAACAAAAACTGCGTCAGACGGGGCAAAGATTACCGTGAGTGCTCCAAAAGGTGCATTGCCGGACGGGGCGGAAGTTCATGCAGTGCTTGTAAATGATTGAAAATCTTCCTGTAGGAGAGGCTGTGACATTGAACTGCAGCTATGTGATAGAAAGAGCGGACGCAAATGCAACAATCAGAAACGCGGCAGCAGCAAACGGAACGACGCCTGCTCCGGAAGATCCGGAACCGGAGCCGAAGGAAGACGAAACGGAAGGCAGAAATGTAGAGAATATCTATAACTTGATGATTCACTATGTATACGCGGCAGGCGGCATAGCAGCGCCGGATGTCACGGGACAGTATCTGGCGGGAGAGGCCTTCGGACCGTTCAATTCTCCAGAGATTGAGGGTTACGCGCCGGATTACAGATTTGTAAGAAGTGACGTGAAGGGAATGCCGGCAAGAGATGTTGAGTTTACTGTCGTCTATACGGCAGTGCCGGCAGTATCTTTAGTACCATTAGAACCGGCAGCACCGGTACCGGGAGCGGCTATTGTTCCCGAAGGTGACGGCGGAGTGGATGTAGTGCCGGTAATGGATGAAGAAGTTCCGCTGGCAAACCGGGAGCTTGCCGGGCATCTCTGCTGTATCATGCACTTCCTGCTGATGATGTTAGCATTGCTTGTGTATGTATTCTATACGAAGAGCATGAAGAGACAGCAGGCAAGAGTTGCAAAGCTGAGAGATGAATTTGAGACGGAGTCTCCCAGAAGGCGTTTGGGGCTTGACAGATAATCGAAAACAGATTACAGGAAAAAGGAGGAAAGACAGATGCTGTATAATTTATATGAATATTTACATCATACATTAGGCATGCACCTCTGGGATCTGCCGGCGCTTCTGGTAGCAATAGTCACGGCTGCCGTACTTATCGTACACAGCCGTAACCAGAAAAAACGGGAGGATGATTTCAACGAGGAGCTGCAGAAAAAATTGGAGCAGATGAACAAAGAAGCTGTAGAGTCTGTGCAGGCATAAGAATAAGAAGGAGGATGCATTATGGCATATATTTTAGAGCATACCAGATTGGGGTTTTGCTGGTGGGATCTTATTGCATTGATCGTGCTGGTTGCTGTTATCGCGGCATTTGCATGGAAATACCACAAAATGAAAAGAGAGCAGCAAGACCTCGAAGATCTGATATCCGAACTGTACGCCGACGATACAGTGAAGATGGACAATCAGGCATAGGGCAAAAAGGGAGCAGCGGGGTATATCGCTGCTCCTGTGTATAGTATGGCTATTATTGATTGGCCCGTCTGCCACAGCCCCTGGATGAAACCCGTTTTTGGCATTTAATTGCTTGACATCCCCAAATGATATTAGTATACTGAAAATAACAGTGTAATCGCCAGTTATGTAGAAAGGATATTAAAAAGGATACCCAATGGATACTAGAAATGAAAAGCAGAAGATTTTGATTGTTGATGACTCGGAGATGAATCGTTCAATCCTGGCAGACATGCTGGGAGAGGAATATGAGATAATTGAAGCTGTTGACGGTACTGAGGCGGTTGCGAGACTGAATATAGACAGCACGGATATTTCCTTGATGCTACTGGATATCGTGATGCCGAACATGGATGGATTTGAGGTTCTTGAGGTCATGAACAAGCGTGACTGGATTCAGGACATTCCTGTAATCATGATATCGGCAGAGAATTCATATTCTTATGTGGAGCGGGCGTATGAGCTTGGCGTGACGGATTTTATCAACAGGCCGTTTGACGGCATGGTCGTACACCGCAGGGTGATCAATACGATCATGCTTTATGCAAAACAGAAAAAACTCGTGGAGCTTGTCGCGGATCAGATATATGAGAAAGAAAAAAGCAACAGCCTGATGATATCGATCCTGAGCCATATTGTTGAATTCCGCAATGGGGAGAGCGGGCTTCATGTCCTGCATATCAATATGCTGACGGAGATTCTTCTGAGACGTCTTATGAAGAAGACGGATAAATATAACCTGAAACGTTCGGATGTTTTTCTGATCAGTACGGCATCTGCACTGCATGATGTCGGGAAGATTGCGATTCCGGGAGAGATACTTAACAAACCGGGAAAGCTCACGAAAGAAGAGTTTGAGATTATGAAGACGCATACCCTGGCGGGTGCTGAGATGCTGGATCAGATTCCCTATTATAGGGAAGAAGCCTTGACGAAGATGGCATATCAGATTTGCCGCTGGCATCATGAGAGATATGACGGCAGGGGGTATCCGGACGGGCTTAAAGGGGAAGAGATACCGATATCAGCACAGATTGTGGCGCTGGCGGATGTCTATGATGCCCTGACCAGTGTCCGCGTATATAAGCCGGCGTTCACCCATGAGAAAGCGCTTGAGATGATTGTGAACGGAGAATGCGGTACGTTTAATCCGCTGCTTTTGGAGTGCCTTGCCGAGGAGAGCGAGACAATCCGGGATCAGCTCCGGCAGAATTCTATTAAGCAGGAGAGCGAACGCAATACAAGGAATATCGCGGAGAGTTTATTAGAATATGATGAGATATCGGCATCGGAACGGACTTTGAAACTTCTGGAGCATGAGAGGACAAAGTACCAGTTTTTTGCATCTTTATCCCAGGATATTCAGTTTGAATATACGAGCGAGCCGCCTATGTTCACCTTGTCTGAAATAGGAGCCAGGATGCTGGGGCTTGATGAGATAATCATAAATCCTCAGGAGGATAAGCGGGTAAGCATGATTTCCAACGAGAAGATGGTGGAAGAGATTAAGGCGCTCATATATGAATCCACGCCGGAAAAACCGATTGTGCAGTGCGACGGGGAAGTTCTCATTAACGGGGAATGGTGCTGGAGCAGGGTAATCTGCCGGAGCATGTGGAGTTCGGAGGAGACTCCGGTGATGACTGGCTGTATCGGAAAGATTATAGATATGCACAAAGAGCATGCGAAACTTGAAGAGCTGCAGCGCAAAGCATCCCATGACGGACTGACAGGGCTTCTTAACCACTCCCATGCGGAGATGATCGTAAGAGAGAAGTTATTGGAAGAAAAAGACAGGGATTACATCATAGTAATTTTTGATATTGATTATTTTAAAAATGCCAATGACAGATGCGGCCATATGTTTGGGGATAAGGTTCTTAAGCATATTGCAGAAAGACTTCTCAGCAGTACCCGTAAATATGATATCACGGCGAGAGTAGGCGGTGATGAGTTCATGATCTTCATGGAGGACCGCAAGGACATAGAAGGAATCATTGACCGTATCTTCCATGCATTATCCGGCACGTACGAAGGGTTTGACATTACGATAAGCATGGGAATCGCAAGAAGCAAAGAAGTAGGGCATGCGTATGAAGTGCTGTTTAACTGTGCGGACTGGGCTCTTTACAATGCGAAGAAGAATGGGAGGGCACAGTACTTCTTCTACGACGATTCGATGAAAGAAGTATTGTCGGCAATATCTTCAATAGACGGGGAGGAATAGAATTATGACGACAAAGGAATGCTATGATATGATTGGCGGCGACTATGAAGGAGTGCTGGGACGCATGATGCGTAAAGAATCGCTGGTCGTGAAGTTCGCCAAGAAATTTTTAGAAGACGGTAGCTATCAGAGCTTAAAGGATAACCTGGCAGAAGGAAACGTTGAAGAGGCGTTCCGTGCCGCTCATACTTTAAAAGGAGTAGCACAGAATCTGGGATTCGTGACACTGTACGAGCCGGGCAGCATGCTTGCTGATATTCTGCGCGGCGGCAGTATGGAAGGCTCGGAGGAGCTGATGGCTCAGATTACAGAAGCATATGAGAAGACGGTAGCTGCGGTTAGGGAACTTTAACCGAAAGCTGCATTTAGGAGGCTGTAAGTTTGATAAAAAGATGTCGAAAACTGGCATTTATGCTGGTGTTAATGCTATGCATAAATCTAGGAGCGACAGCAGTTGCGGCGGATGCCGCACAAACTGGTGATAGTAAAAAGAAGACGGAAAAAGAGAAAGAACTGACAGAGGAAGAAAAAAAAGCAAAAGAGGAGCTTGAGAAAGCTTATAAGATTCCGACAGAATCCAATGGATGGGAAGGATGGGCGGAAGGCCCGGGAACCTATGGGGAGTCTGCGATTGTCATGGAAGTTTCTACGGGAGCTGTCCTCTATGCCAAGAATATAGATGCAAAACAATTCCCTGCCAGTATTACAAAAGTGCTTACCGCCCTGGTTGCGCTTGAGAACGGGGCATTTACGGATACAGTGGCATTTTCCCATGACAGCGTGTCGTTTCTGCAGCCCGGGGATTCCTCGGTAGGGCTTAAGGAAGGCAATGTCATAACGCTGGAGCAGGCGCTGTATGCGACGCTTCTGGCCTCTGCGAACGAGGCGGCGTATGCCGTGGCGGAGAACGTGGGGAAGAACGCAGGGTATGACTATAACTGGTTCATAAGCCAGATGAATACAAGGGCAAGAGAACTAGGAGGCGTGAACTCTAACTTTGTCAATACGAATGGGCTCCACCATAAAGATCACTATACATGTGCCAGGGATATGGCGCTGATTGGGCGTGAACTTTTCAAGCATCCGGAATTTTTTGAGATTGTGCAGACGCTTGAGTACAAAATTCCGAAGTCAAAGACAGTGGAGGAGCATGTATTCCAGCAGAAAGATAAGATGCTGCGCCCGGAGAACGAGAACTATTATAAAAACGTAATTGGCGGGAAGACAGGATTTACCTCAGACGCCCGCTCAACCCTTATTACGATGGGGCAGAAGAAAGATATGCAGGTCGTATGCGTCGTGCTCAGGACATACGGCAAGAATGTGTATCCCGATACAAGGAATCTCTTAAAATATGCCTTTAAGAACTTTTACAAGGTGAACGTGGAAGAGGCGGAACAATCAGAAGAGATTGCAGAATTCCTGGAGGGAGAGAATTATGTTGTCCTCCCGCAAGGGATTACGTTCGCAGACCTCGACAAGGAGATCACGATGGACGGAGGGGTGGCAGATACTGCGACCCTGACTTATACGTATCAGGGAACTTATGTAGGCGCTGCCAGGGTGAAACTCAGTGAGTCCTACAGAAAAGAGCAGCTTGAGAGTTCCCAGGGGGAGCAGGAAGAAGACAGGGAAGAACTTCCCGGGAAGACAGAGGAAGAGAAGAAACAGGGCCTTTTATCCGTTCCCGCGATATCGAAGATATGGAAAGCCCTGGGTCTGGATGAAAAGAGCAGGACAGACTTATGGCTGCTGGCAGGAGCATCGGTTTTGCTGGCAGGGCTTATTGCAGCATTTATTGTGATGCTGATTCGGCGAAACAGGCAGCTCAGGGCGCTGGAAGATGAAGAATAGCATGCCAGGAACGGCGGAAATGTTGATATATGAAAGTTCAGGATGGATACGGAAATAGAAAAAAAGCATATCAGGTGACGGCGGCGATTGCGGCGGCAAACGTTATTGTATTTCTGGCTTTGTCTTTGCGGGGAATGACAGAAGATGCGGAATATATGCTTGCCCACGGGGCGATGTATGTGCCGCGGGCTGTGGAGCAGGGAGAATATTACCGCCTGTTCACGAGCATGTTCCTGCATTTTGGTTTTGATCATTTGATGAATAATATGGTGGTGCTTTTAATCGTCGGAAGCAGGCTGGAGACAGAGCTTGGGAAGATAAAATACCTTTTTGTCTATCTTGCAGGCGGCCTGTGCGGGAGCATAGCATCTGCCCTGTGGGACATCTATTCAGGGAACTATGCTGTGTCCGCCGGCGCGTCAGGAGCTGTCTTTGCATTGATCGGCGCGCTTTTCTATGTTGCGGTCCGCAGCCGTGACGAGATAGGCAGCTCTGCGGGAAAGAGGCTGGCGTTTATGGTGCTGCTCATGCTGTACTATGGTTTTACAAGCGCCGGGGTAGACAATGCAGCCCACGTTGGCGGGCTGCTGTCAGGATTTATCTTATCCGTGGTTTTGTATCGGAAACGTAAGCGTAAACACAGTCAGTTCGCCTGGAACGGATGATGCCGAGAGGGAACCTCCGTGGGAGCGGGCAATGCGTTCTGTGATTGCAAGCCCGAGTCCTGTTCCGCCGGATTTATATGTAACAAACGGCTGGAAGATATGTTCCATGTGCTCAGGAGGGATTCCGCATCCGTTGTCAATGACTTTGACGTATATGGATGGCGGGAGATGGCTGCTCTGGCCGGATTCGAAGACCTCCAGGCGTATCTTGGCCTTTCGGGCATCTTGCTGCAGCGCCCCGTCGCGGGCATTTTGCAGTAGGTTTAATAGAGCCTGCCTCATTTTTACAGTGTCGCAGTGCACTTCAGGGAGTCCTGGAGTGATGCGGGAAGTGAATTCTATCCCGGCATTAGATATCGATACTGCGAAAGAGAGGGCTATTGCCCTGAAGAATGAAGATGCGTCGATTGGTGAGGGATTTAACCGACAGCTGTTATTATAGGCAGACAGCTCCTCCAGCAAAGAATTTGTGTACTCTACATCCTGCATAAGCTGATTCCACTGCTTATATCCGGAAATGTCCGGATGCTGTGAGGAGATAAGCTGCAGATTGCTGTAGATTAGTGTCAGCGGATTACGTATTTCGTGGCTGATTGCACTGATTGTCATCTGGTGTGAATCAAGAAGTCGCTGTAAAAGCTCCTGTTTTTCAGGACTTTCTTCCATTATCTGGCGTAACCTGTCGAAATCTGATTCTGAAAACATAGTAATTACCGCCTTTCATAGAAAGTGTAGCATTGGCGGCTAAAATAATCAATTCAAAATTAAAAGTTTTTTGGGAAGGGAGTAGGATATGAAAGATAATGACTGTATTTTCTGCAAACTGGCCAACGGTGATATCCCGACGGCGACTCTGTATGAGGACGAAGATTTCCGGGTAATACTGGACGCAAATCCGGCATCGAAAGGACATGCTCTCATAATCCCGAAGGAGCACTATGCAGACTTGTATGAGCTGGATGACAGCGTGGCAGGGAAGGCGATGATCCTTGCCAAGAAGATGATTGCAAAATTAACGGACATACTGGGCTGTGATGGATACAACATAGTGCAGAACAACGGGGAATGTGCAGGGCAGACAGTATTCCATTACCATCTGCACATGATTCCGAGATACAAAGGAGATGACGTAGGGCTGGGATGGAAACTGAATGAGCTGACGGAAGAGGACAGGGAATACATACTGTCAAAGCTGTAGGCTTTAAATGTGTGGTTTTTGGCGATATGAGTTTTTACGAAGAGGATAAAGAGGCAGTGGATTCTGTTAGTGGCATGAATTTTGATGAGATTTACGGAGAGTATGCGTCTTTAGTTTATCGGATAATATTGTATCACTCTGAAGACAGAAATGTAGCAGAGGAGATTATGCAGGAAGTATTCATGAAGTTGTACATTAACAGGGAAAATATTAAGACAGAGGCAATCAGGGCGTGGTTGGTCACGACAGCCAAAAATATGACACGTAACTATAAAAGAGACAGCTGGTATGAAACCGCGGTATTGGAGACCTTTGATGACAATAGCGAACTTCTTGCATCGGACAGCCTGGAAGATGACTTTATTGCTGCTTTGAGAAAAAGTGAATGCAATGTTCTTATGGAAACGGTTTTCGAAGATTTATACAAAAAGAGCGTGCGCTGGTATGAGGCAGTTACGATAGCATATCTTCTGGAGAAACCTCAGAAAGAGGTTGCAAAGATAATGGGGATGTCGCTGGAACAGCTGCACGGCATGTTATACCGAGCGAGAAAATGGATACAGGAAAGATACAAAGAAGAGTATGACCGTCTTAGGAATACATAAATAGAAGGTGCTTTTTGGCACCTTTTATTTATAATAAATATTATGTATGCTGTGATGGCAGTGAGGTTTATGTAAAAGATTCGATAAGTTCGATGATCGTGTCGATAGAGCTTTGCTGAGAGGACGCTTTCATCGCCCGGATGTACTGCTCGCGGTTTTCATACAGGCTGTTGACGGCATTCAGAAGAGACTGATCCGTTACGGATTCTTCTTCTAAGACCATACTGAATCCCTGGCGTTCAAAAGAACGTGCGTTGAGGATCTGATCTCCGCGGCTTGCGTTTGCCGACAGCGGTATGAGGAGGTTTGGCTTGTGCAGGGCAAGCAGCTCACAGATTGCGTTTGCTCCGGCACGGGATATCACGATGTCTGTAAGGGCAAAGAAGTCTTTTAGCTCATCTTTGATATATTCGAACTGTGCGTATCCTGGCGTACTGTTCAGAGAGCTGTCAAGTTTGCCGCGTCCGCACAGATGGATGACCTGGTAGGAATTCAAAAGCTCCGGCAGGACTTTTCGGACGGCGCTGTTGACTGAGGCCGCGCCGAGGCTGCCGCCTACGATGAGTATGACAGGCTTATCAGAGGTAAATCCAAGAAAATCCCTTGCCTTGTATGGATCGCCGGATAAAAGCTCCTGGCGGATGGGGGAGCCTGTAAGGATAGCCTTTCCCGCAGGGAGATAGTCCAGTGTCTCAGGGAAATTGCAGCATATCTTTTTGGCTGCGGACATAGACAGCTTATTGGCAAGGCCCGGAGTCATATCCGACTCGTGTATGATGACAGGAACACGGCATCTTTTTCCGGCAAGCACAACGGGAACCGACACGAATCCACCCTTGGAAAAGATAACGTCGGGCTTTAGGAGCTTTACCAGTTTCTTGGCCTCATTCATGCCCTTGAGGACACGGAAAGGGTCGGTGAAGTTCTGGACGCTGAAATAGCGGCGCAGCTTGCCTGTGGCGATTCCGTGGTAAGGTATGGCAAACTGGTCAATCAATTCTTTTTCAATGCCATTATAAGAGCCGATGTAGTGGACGTCATAGTGCAATTCCTTAAGACGCGGCAGCAAGGCAATATTAGGTGTGACGTGTCCGGCGGTGCCGCCGCCTGTTAAGATAATACGTTTCATAGAAACCTCCCAGGATAAATAATACATTAACGGACAAAGTCCGCCCGTTCCGTTATATAATATATATTATACGATTGTAAGAGATTTGGTCAAGAAAGAAATGATACAATTACTTGTTTTTAAGGGGAGCGAAGGATGGCAAATAAAAGAGACGAGTTTGAAGAGATAATCAGGGAAAATCTGTACCGGGAGGCAGATGAGATAGAGGAGAGGGTGCAGCGCTCTGAGACGGAAGAACTGTCGGACGGACAGAAAGATAAAGTGTGGCAAAAATTAAAGACTCGTATTGACGGGAGTTTGACAGTCTAATATCAAAAAAATAGCTACAGGCCTTGAAAAGCCTGTATTTTTTTGTCAATTTTTTTGTTTAATACACTGGTAATTCATGGTAATGTATGATACAATAAGCTTTAAGAGGTGTTTTCTTATGCGCGTTACAACTACAAAGTCCAAAAATGCAGAATCTTTTTATATCACCCGTTCCTATGTTAAATCAAAAGGTGTCACTACGTCGGAAGTCGTCCGTAAGCTGGGAACTCTTCAGGAACTTTCAGAGCGGTTAGGAACTGACCGGGATGGCGTCATGGCATGGGCAAAGGAACAGGCACGCATCGAAACCGAAAAATACAAAAGCGAAAAAGAGTCACAGACT
>CAJTQA010000010.1:5490-80195 GCA_910578455.1 uncultured Dorea sp. | reverse complement strand
CTTTGAGAAGAGAATAAACATCTGTCACGCTGCTAATGTTATTTTGTGAAATAATTTGTCGAATTTGCTCCTTTGCAACTGCCATAAAAATACTCCTTTTCAATAAGAATTGTCATATCTTAATTCTTACCAAAAAGGAGCCATTTTTAACCAAAGACACAAACTATTTTACACTACCTAAAAAGGTTCTCCGAAAAGACAGTAGCCCAGCTCTGACAAGACCTTCGGGTACTAAGTTCTTTCAGTTTTGACTTCATTTTCTTCCATGACTTCACATGAACCCGGATATAAATTCCCTTCCCGTTCTTTCCCAAGGTAAAGCCAAGAAACTTAAAATTTCGAATTGCAAACACACTGACTACACGGCTTTTCTCTTGATTTACTTTTAGTTTTAGCGTATCTTCAAGATATTTCGTGCTTGTTTCCAATAGTCTCCTTGCGACCCTTCCGCTCTTTGCCAGTAGTACTATATCATCTGCATAACGAGCGAAAGCAACTCCGCGTTTCTGATACTCCTGGTCAAACTCGTTCAAATAGATATTCGCCAGTAATGGAGATATATTTCCACCCTGTGGTGAACCTTCTTCTGTTTCCATGACCACACCATTTTCCATGACACCACTTTTCAGGTATCTCTTTATCCATTGGATTACTCTTTCATCCTTTACATTTCTGCACAGGATATTTAGTTGCCCCTTAATTAACCGATTACAAATCTTTTGTTTAATACCAAACCTCTCTGCCTTATCCATGTTGCGCCCATCCGGCTTCATGGTGCGTATGCCTTTCTTTATTGAATTGATTTTCCTAAATTGTAGGTTTCCTGTAATTCGGGTTTTCCGGCAATATCCCCCATAGCCATTACTCCGCCGCAAAGCACTTTTCCAATGCTTTTCCACCCTAAATGTTTTTCAAGGTGTTCATACCAATAAAGAGTTTCTTCAAAACCGTAGCCCTCGGCTGCCATAATGAGAACACTTTCCTTTTTAGGGTTTCGATAATTAGGGTCACATTCCGCAATAGCAAATAAGCGGTCAAAGGCAGTTTTTAACTGACCGCTGATAGTCCAATAGTAAAGCGGTGTTGCAAGAACAACTATGTCCGCTTCCTTGTAAACAGGGTAGATTTTATCCATATCGTCTTTTTGGACGCAAGGGCTGTCCGGGTTTTTACCACCGCCAAAACAGCCTTTACAACCGTTTATATTCATACCGTCAAGAAAAAACTCTGTCACGGTGTTTCCGGCTTCCTCTGCGCCTTTCTTAAATTCTGCTGTTAATGCCGCTGTATTTCCGGCTTTTCTTGGACTTCCATTGAGAATAATAATTTTTTTGCTCATAATTACCTCCTTAAATTGCATTGGCTAAATCAGCCGCTTTTTTGCAGCCCACGGTTTTGTCTATATCGCCAACATTTAATACGCCGGGAATTAAAACCTCGCCTGCCATTTTCCATTTATTCAATGCCGCCATACGTTCAATAGGAATACGAACTCCGTCCATGACGGACATATCATCTTCTTCACAACAGGTAATCAGCGCACATTCCTTTCCGGCAATATCCTTGCCGCCTACAACCATAGAAAAGATACGGTCAATGACACCTTTAATCTGCGCCGGGATAGAATACCAGTAGACAGGCATGGTAAATACGATAACGTCCGCTTCAAGAATTGCCGGTGCAATCGTGTTGAAATCATCATCAAAAGTACAGGCTTTTCCAGTAGAAAAACAGGTTTCACATGCCCGGCAGCCACCCACTTTTTTTAATGCAGCGTCAAACCGTGTGATTGTGTGCCCCTTTGCTTCGGCTGTCTTGATGAAAGCGTCTGTCATGGCAAAGCTATTCCCGTTTTTACGGGGGCTGCCCGTTATTACAACTATTTTTTTGCTCATAAAAATATGTCCTCCTTATTCTGTGAGATTGACTTTCTTTGCTTTTGATATTATAATCTTAGCAAGAATTAAAATAAAATCAAGTACGCACATATAAGTGCGATACTTACAATCAAGTTATATACTTACCTAAAGGAGAGTGTAAAAATGAATGAACGCTGTATTGCAAATGAATGTCTTGAAACGACAGGTTTCAGCTACACATTGTCATTAATCAATGGCAAATATAAAATGACTATTTTGTATACTTTAATGGAGTTCGGAGTCGTTCGTTTTAACGAAATGAAAAAATACATCAGTGAAATTTCGTATAAGACTTTAAGCTCCACTTTAAAAGAATTAGAAGCAGACCAATTAGTGCATAGAAAGGAATATCCACAAATCCCGCCAAAGGTAGAGTATAGCTTAACGGAGCGTGGAAAATCTTTAATTCCTATTTTAGACGGAATGTGTGAATGGGGTGATAAAAACAGGTTATAAAACGGGAATGAGAGGTATTCCGTAGTCGTCGGCATTGTGAGAAAATCCGCATCCCACTTCACAAACCAGAGCCAGTCAGCGGCACGGCAAAACCGGCGTGACCTACGCCACGCCGGTTTTGCCGGAAATTTCATACACTTCCTTATGGGACCTTATGGGAGCCTCCGCCTAACCGAAACACCTTTTTTATTCTTAATATCTATCCATTGCGTATCGCTTCCAGCGGGCTTAGTTTCATTGCCCTCTTTGCAGGGAAATAACCTGCCACGATTCCCACCAGCATCGCAAATCCTATAGATGCCAGCATCAGCCAGAATGGGATATATGAGATATCTGCCCCGCCTGTCGATACCATGTCCGACTGTCCTGCCAGAAAATTAATTGCTCCTGACATCATAAGGCTTAAGATATTTCCGACGATTCCTCCAAATATCCCGATAAACCCGGCCTCCATAAGAAACATCCCTTTGATATTCTTAAGGCTGCACCCAAGTACTTTCATAACGCCGATTTCTTTTGTCCGCTCATATATGGACATCATCATTGTATTGGCAATGCCGATCGCCGCCACGAAGAGCGATACCGCCCCGATTCCTCCCAGCACGGCCTGGATGATTCCCATCTGCCGCTCTACGCTGTCCATCAGCTCTGCATTAGTCTCCGTGTTATAGCCCATTTCCTTAATCATGTTTGACACTTCCGCCACATTATCCGCGTCATCCACTATGACCTGCGCGTAAGAATAGCAGAATTCCTTTAGCGGCTTTCCGTTTTTTGTCTGCGGCTGTCCCGGAATCACCCTGCCGGCAAATTCTTTTTTCAGCACTTTCTTGAGCGTCTCCAGGTCACAGAATATGTAGTAGGCATTGGCGTTGTAGTCATCTACGCCGCCCGCCACCATGCCGCAGGCGCGCACAACATGTTTTTTCACCGCTCTCGGAGCCTCCTCGCCCTCGTCGCCGCCTGCGCCCATCTCTCCTCCCATGACCATAGCGCCCTCATTCCTGCTGGCATTATACGAATCTCCGTCCAGGATAAGGAACAGGGAGTCTTTCGCAAAATCGATATCCGGCACCTCTCCCGTATCCCAGTAAGAATTCCCGGTGCCTCTCTCATAAAAGTTCATAAAGACCATATTCCCGTAGACAAGCTCCAGCTGCCCGCTGTTCTTTTTCGGCAGAGTACCCTGTGACAGCTCTATCTTCCTGGCTGCAAGCCCCTCCGGGGTCATCGCCATCAGCTCCACATAGCCCTCATAGGAACCTTTCAGCATCATCGGAGACATCGTGTATACCGGCTCTACGCTTTCAACATGCTCCAGCATCTTCAGGTCAGAAAGGCAGGCATCGTCAACATGCTTTTCGGATTCCTCCTGCGTCTCGCTGCCGGAACCGTAATACATGCTGTCTCCGCCTTCCGCCCCTCGTACATTGATGGTTTTTAATCCTCCATACTCCTCAATTTCCTGATACATGGCCTGTTTCATGCCAAGTCCCAGCGAGATCATAACTACGATGGATGCCGTGCCGATGACGACTCCAAGGACGGTAAGAAACGTACGCAGCTTTCTTCTCCGCAGATTGCTACTGCTCATCCTCAGAAGATCCATCAAGTTCATACAAAAATTCCTCCTCCTGGCTCTTTCTCAATCTTTTTTTACGCTCTTTTAAAATAATGACAACCGCGGCGATAACCGCAATAAGCCCAATCGCTATGACAATCGGAACAAGTGGGAAACCACCAGACTTTTCTTCCTCCAGCGGCATCATGCCCTCTTCCATTCCGGCCTCCGACACCTCTGTAACCTCAAGCATCAGTTCCTTTGTCTCCGAGGTCACCTCTCCCTCTTCATTTTCATAGCTCATCGTCATTGTCACCGGCTCCGGACCCTGGGATGCTTTCGTGCCCTTCAGCATGGCATCTATGGATGCCGTCGCCCCGGACTCAACATTTCCGACAAACACTTCCTCTTTCTCGATACAGTTTCCCTCAAATGTCGCTTTTACGTTATACAGCTTGATCCTGCCCAGATTATAGAGGTTGCACATTACATTTGCCTCATCATCCACGGAAAAGCTTTCCGGATTGATCTCAAAATCACTGAATTCAAATCTCGCATCCTGCTTGATCGGAATGGAAAGGCTTGATGCCGCCTCTACCGCGCCGCCGCTTGAATCCTCATACTTCATGCTCAGCTCCACGCTGTAAGGTTTCTGCAGGAGATCTGACTTTGCGTTCAGTTTAATGGCGATATCGGCCGTTCCATTTGCTTTCATGCCCTCTAAATAGATGGAACTGCTGCCTGACGACGGGAGGAATGCAGGAGCTGTTGTCTGCTCGTCTCCCCCGTCTTCCGGAGCGTTGAGGTCAAACAACATGTTCTTTACCCTTGTCTTCCTGGAAGTATTCTTCAGATGAACCTTAAGGACAAAGTCTGTGCCCGCCTTAACTTCCTTTGGCTCCGTGTCAAATCCTGTCACGATAACCCTCGGAACCGAACCGTCGCCGCCTTCTCCTCCTCCGCCGTCACCGCCGCCAGAGTAGGATGGTTCGCCGTTGCTTACGCCGCCTTCTTCCGGCTCTTCTGGTTTAGCTGTATTATTATCACCTTTGTTTCTGTTGTCAATAATCTCGATTTTTTGTGTGTTATCTTTCTTATCCTCCGACTTTGCGGTGGTATATACATAAAAAGAATATTTCCCTTCAACTTCTTCACCAGCAGCGTTCTTATATGTATATTCAAAATATATTGTATAACGCTTTGACGGAACATCATCCCGTTCTGTAAAAGTATAAATTACTGAATCCTTATCTGCCGTGGCCTTTCCTTCAATTCTTTCAATTTTACGGCTATATTTCTGGCTTTCCGTTTTAAAGGGCCATTTAGACGCATCATCTTTTTGTAAATCAGGTTTAATTTCAAAATCTTCAATAGCATCATCTGCAGTATTTTTTATAAATAACCGAAACGACTGTTTTTCTCCTGGCATATATGTCGGTGGAGTATCACTTTCTGGCAACACTTCTATAGTATTTTTGGGTGGCGTACTTCCGCTCGCCCGCGCCGGCAGGCTCCCTCCTATCCCGGCTGTCAGCACTGCCGCCAGCGCTATTGCCGCTCCTCTCGCCAATATCCTCCGTCTACTCATCTTCCTTCTCCTTCCTTTTCCTGTCCTGTTCTTCAATCTTTATAATCTTTCCGTCGCTGATGTGAAAAATCCTGTCCGCATAAGTTGCCAGATGATTGTCATGGGTAACCATGACAAGCGTTTTATTCTGTTCCCTGACTACCTGCTGCATCAATTTCATCACGTCCTCCGACGTATGTGAATCCAGATTGCCCGTAGGCTCATCTGCGAATATAATCTTAGGGTCTACTACGAGAGCCCTTGCAACGCCGACTCTCTGCTGCTGGCCGCCTGACATCTGATTCGGCATGTGCTTTTTATGTTTCCTGAGCCCTACAAGGTCGAGCATCTGATTTGCTTTCTTCAGCCGCAGCTTTCGGTCCTCTCCCCGGAAACTCAAGGGCAGCGCCGTATTCTCCACCGCGTTCATCGTTGCCATAAGATGGAAAGACTGAAATATAAATCCCACATGCTGCCTTCGGAATGCAACCAGCTCGTCTTCTTTAAGCTGCTCAATATGCTGTCCTCCGATAACGATTGCGCCTTTGGTGGGTTTTTCAAGTCCTGCCAGCATGTTGAGGAGCGTTGATTTTCCCGAGCCGGAAGTTCCCACAATCGCACAGAACTCACCCTGGTGAATATCGAAATCCACGCCGTCCAACGCCCGAACCGTCTCATCCCCGACTCTGTAAAGCTTATACAGGTTCCTGACCTGAATTACTTCCTCCATTTCGTCACCTCTGTCCTTCCCTCCGGTACATTGCCGCATATACGGCTGTACGGTACCGCTGTTATGTCTCCTATCTTATCACAGAAAATGAAATACTTATATAGGAAAAACGAAAGTTTTTCTTAAGATTCGTGACTGCATGGCAAATTATATGGTAAAATAGGACGGAGCATGGCAGTCATGAAATGCCATGCTCCGTCAGGAAAGGATTGATATATGATGATAAAAACACCTGGTTTATCTATAAATTTTTTAAAAAAAGAGTGCTATACCGGCTCCCACTGTGGAACCCGCTATTATCTCGCTGCCGCAGACGGGCTTATAAAAGCCTGTGTCTATCCGGAACCCTGGTGCTTTGAAGCAACACCGGAAGACCAGAAGACCTGGAAAGAGTTCCCGTTTACCCAAGATGGGATAAGTGATGCCGTAGCCTGGATTGACAGCTCCTGTTAATCACGCTTTCATCACTTCTTCCGCTATATTTCTTGCATGGTCCGAGATACGCTCCAGACCCACCAGCGCATCCAGGAAAACGATTCCCGCTTCCGTGCTGCACTTGTTTTCAGCAAGACGGCCGATATGCTTTGTACGCAGGCGGATTTCAAGCTCATCAATCTTAGTCTCTTTTTCGATTACCTTGAGGGCTTTCTCCTGGCTGTCTTCTTTGAATGCTTCCATTGCATACCGATAGCTGTCGATCGTCTCTGACATCATCTCGTCCATATGCTCTTTTGCAATGTCAGAAAAAGACACTTTCTTTTCAATAAGCGTTTCCGCATATTCAGAGATGTTCTCGCAGTAATCGCTGACACGCTCAATATCCGATAAGATCTGCAAAAGATGCGAAACCGTCTGATGCTCCCTTTCACTGATCTGCATCGTGCCCAGCTTAATCGCATAGTCTGTGATGCCCGCGCACATCTTGTCCACGGTATCCTCGTCTTCTTTCAGCCTCTCGATGTCCTCCTCAGACTTCGTGAACAGAATGTTTCTCGCAATCTCAAGCGTTTCCTGAACCAATTCTCCCATCCTGACCGCTTCGTTTAAGGTGGATTGAAGGGCGATTCCCGGCGTTTCCAGCAGACGTTCATCCAAAAGAACCTTTCCTCTCTCCTGTCCGTCCTCTTTGACATTGCCGATTTTTTTGGCAAGCTTTATGATCAGGCCGGATGCCGGAAAGAGCAGGACAGTCGTTCCGATGTTGAATGCCGTGTGAACCAAACTGATCTGTGTCTGGGTGATAACCCCTCCGCCTGCCTGGGGCTGCAAAATCTCGTAGTATATGATTGCAGCCGCGCTAAAGATGACCGTTCCGATAACATTAAATAAAAGATGCATAAGCGCCGCTGTCTTTGCGTTCTTTTTCGCGCCAAGGCTGGAAAGGATCGCCGTCACGCATGTTCCGATATTCTGCCCCATGATAATGTAGATTGCCGCGCTGAAAGGCACCAGCCCTGCTGCCGCAAGGCTCTGCAGAATACCTACTGATGCCGACGAGCTTTGGATAACCGCTGTCACAACCGCGCCTGTCAGAATACCCAGGACCGGGCTTTTTCCAAGCGTGGCGAAAAGGTTGACGAATCCTTCATATTCCTGCAAAGGCTTTACTGCATCTGACATTGTCGTAATGCCGATGAACAGAAGGCCGAAACCGATGATGATAGCCGAGATATCTTTCGTAGAGCGCCGTTTTCCGGTCAGCATCACGATGACACCCGCAATCACTGCTACCGGGGCCATCTTGGACGGACTTAGAAATTCCGCCCATTCTACGGATGATACCAGCCATCCGGTCACGGTGGTACCGATGTTGGCTCCCATGATCACTCCCATCGCCTGTGCAAGGTTCATAAGGCCGGCATTGACAAATCCCACTACCATGACCGTCGTTGCTGACGAACTCTGGATAACCGCCGTGATCGCCGCGCCGAGCATAACGCCTGTCAGCTTGTTCCTTGTCAGAACTTCAAGGAGCGACTTCATCTTATTTCCCGCCGCATTCTCGAGCCCCTGCGCCATAATCTGCATCCCATAGATGAACATGCCTAACCCCCCTGCAAACGGGATGATAATATTCATATATTCCATTGTTTTCCTCCTCATACTCGCAAATAGCTAATTAATAACCATCCAAGATTAACAATATCATGGAACGGCGCGGAAAACAATACTTAAAATTTTTACTTTTTCATCTTCGGCTCGCACAGCAGCGATGCAAGATACCCAAATACAAGCGCAGCCGATATGCCCACGGCGCTCGCCTTGAACCCGCCCAGGAAAATGCCGATAAAGCCTTCCTTGTCAACCGCCTCTTTCACGCCTTTCCATAAAAGATTCCCAAATCCTGCTAGCGGAACGCTTGCTCCTGCCCCGGCAAAATCCTGTATGGGCTGATAGATGTGCAGCGCCCCAAGAACCGCCCCCGAGCATACTAAAAGCACCATGACGCGCCCCGGCATCAGTTTCGTGCGGTCTAAAAGAATCTGTGCAAGGGCGCATATAAGCCCTCCTACCCAAAATGCATTTACATAATCCATATATCTCTCCTTTTTTACCTAGCAATGTTCCAGTACAATCCCGTGGGCGATGCCCGGCACGCTGGCTCCCTCGTTGAAACTAACCGTCGACATAAGCGCCCCGGTGGGAACAAACAGTACCTTTTTCCACTCTCCCCGCTCAAGTTTCGGCAGCACGTATGCCGACAGAACGGATGCCGCGCAGCCGCAGCCGCTGCCTCCCGCATGGGTGTCCTGCTTATTCTGGTCGAAGATCATCATCCCGCAGTCAATATGGTTTTTCTTAATGTCTATCTCTTTACCCCTCATCAGATCGAACAGAATGCTCTGCCCCACATATCCCAGGTCTCCGGTTATGATCCGGCTATAGTCTTCCGGAGTCCTGCCAAAGTCTTTCATATGGGTCTCAATCGTGTCTGCCGCCGCCGGAGCCATACATGCCCCCATATTCTGCGAGTCCTTCAGCCCGTAGTCGACAATCTTTCCTACCGTGATTCCGGTAATACGCACATGGCTCCGTTTCTTTCCCACCAGAAATGCCCCGCTTGCAGTTACCGTCCACTGCGCTGACAAAGGCCGCTGGTTTGCGTAGCTTAAGGGGAAACGGAACTCTTTTTCCGCGCTCCCGAAATGGCTGGACGTCACGGCAAGCATGTAATCTCCGTATCCTGCCCCCACGCTCATCGCCGCAAGAGCAAGCGCCTCGCCGGAGGTGGAGCAGGCGCCGAACAGCCCGAACATAGGTATCTTGAAGCCTTCCACGCCAAGGGATGTGGCGATTCCCTGCCGGAGCAGGTCTCCTCCAAAGAGGAATCTCACATCTTCCTTTTCAATATGCGCTTTTCCCATAGCCAATATGCAAGCTTCCTTTTGCATCGTGCTCTCCGCAGCCTCCCAGGTCTTTTCCCCAAAGAGGTTTTCCGTCTCAACCATGTCAAACATCTTCCCCAGAGGTCCTTCGCCCTCCTTTTTCCCTACGACGGACGCACTGGACACAATGTAGGGCGACTGTTCAAATGCAATGCTCTGTAATCCCTGTACCATAAACTATACCTGCCTTTTACATGATTCTCTCTGAAAACAATTATCCTTAACCGATAAGTCCGGCTATCTTTCCGATCCAATACAGAAATCCCAGCACCCAGCTTGTAAATATCCCATATAAGATCACCGGTCCGGCAATGGTGAATATCTTGCATCCGATTCCCATGACCTGTCCTTCTTTTTGAAACTCAATGGCAGGAGCCGCCACCGAGTTTGCAAACCCGGTAATCGGAACCAGCGCCCCCGCGCCTCCCCATTTTGCAATTCTCGGATAGATGTTAAGCCCTGTGAGGACGACGCTTAAAAGTATAAGCACCATCGAAGTCCAGCCTCCGCTGATATCCTTGTCAAGTCCCAGTTTCTCACAATAATTTAAGACTGCCTGCCCGATAATGCATATGAGCCCTCCTGTAATAAAAGCTTTCGTCATGTTCGCCGGAAGGTTATGAACCGGCGTCTTTTGTTTTACATAATTTTCATATGCTTCCTGCTGTTTTTTCCTGTCCACTCTACTCTCTCCTTCCATCTACCATCCGTTATAAAAGAACACAAGCGCGCCGATTCCTTTTCCCACCGCTATTGCAAGTATGATATAGGGGATGCACTTAATGACCCTTGCCCTCCTGATAAAGATTGGGAATACATTCAGGATTTCCGCCAGCGCCATGGACCAGCAGCCGACAAAAACTCCCGCAAGCAGGCCAAATACCGGAACAAGCCATGCCGAATTCGGCAATTCGATCTGGTAGACCCAGAAAATATTGCCCAGCATCCCCCCGAGCGCCACGCTTGTCTCATAAAGCAGCACATGGTCTCCTGTATGCGTGCGGTCGGCAAAATCCGAGATAACCCCTAACCCGATAATAAACGAAAATAATCCCGCTGCCGCCGCCATTCCCGCGCTAAGTCCCAGAATTGCCAGAACGATTTGCATTGCCCACATCAAGCTCTTTCTCCTTCCGGGAATAAGTCTCAAGAAGCGTCGTCTGGATGTCATTCTCATACAGGCGCATCTCAACTTCCATCGGCGTCGGGTCCACCGTGAATTTCTTTTTTCCAAAATGGTTGAAAAATACAAGTATGCCGATAATAAGCCCCAGGCAGTACGTAAGCTCCAGTATGCTAAACCCGTCCGACTTACTGCCTGTCATAAGCTCATACACCTGGCCGAACAGTTTTGTCACATCAACATCGTTGTTAAATGCCATGATTGAAAATGCAGCGCCGGTAAAGCTGATTGCTACGACAACAATCACTTTCGTCCAATGCACGAACCCTCCCGGCGTCTTCTGTTCCTCCAATGTAACGATAAAGTCCTGCTCCCCTTCGTTCTGAACCTCCACATTGGGATATACCTCATGGATGCAGGCAATCACCTTCAAGATAGACACTGCCGTCCTGTTCTGTTTCTTGTTGTCCTTATGATGGAATTTCAGCAGTTTCAGCGTTTTCACCCTGGAAAGCACAGAAGGGTTTGCACATTCTATCTTAAGGACATCGCCCAAGGTCACGTCCGGCTTTGTGACCTCTGTGTTTTTATCTGCCTTGATATAAATTGTATCGCTAACAGGTGATGCCATGGCAGACCCTCCCGGCTATGATTTCGGCTCCATGAGCGCCGTGCGTCATTTCCCTGACAAGCGTTCCCCCGCTCATGTCATGCCCGTTCCTCACATCGGTGATATAATATACGGCACCTATGATCACTGCCGCCGCAACTACAAGCAGCAGGCAGAGCCTGAGTTTTTTCCTCGCCTCTTCCACGTCAACATCCTCCTTCGTTTTTCTTTAGTATGGTAAGTTCATAAAAATTTATTCATCATTTTAACAATCAAATCTGCTCCCGCATCTGTTTCAGAATCCGCTTTTCCATCCGGGAAACCTGCACCTGCGAGATGCCAAGCTCCTTCCCCACCTGGGTCTGCGTGCGGTTTGCAAAATATCTCAGGTAAATAAGCTGCCTTTCCTTCTGATCCAGAGAGTTCAATAAGCTCCCCAGCACCATATGGTCCAGTATCCGGTCTTCCTCCCTGTCTTTCCCGGGCAGCTTGTCCATCAGCCGTATCTCCTGGCCGTCTTTCTGATAGATTGATTTTTGCAGGGACTCTATATCGCTCCCCGCCTCCATCGCCATCGTAAGTTCCTCCACCGATACCTTAAGCTCTTCTGAAATCTCGGAGATTGTAGGCTCCCGCCCAAACGTCTCCTGCAGTTTTTCCTTGCACTGGTATGCCTTGTACGCCAGCTCTTTCAACGGCCTGCTCACCTTGATCATCCCGTCGTCTCTCAGGAAACGTTTAATCTCACCAGAGATCATCGGCACCGCATAGGTCGAGAACTTAACGTCATAGCTTAAGTCAAACTTGTCTATTGCCTTCAAAAGACCGATATTCCCAATCTGAAATAAGTCTTCCGCCTCCACCCCGCGGTTGTAAAACCGTTTCACGATGCACCAGACCAACCCCGTATTTTCTTCCACCAGCTGTGCCCTCGCTTCTTCATCCCCGTCGTGAGACTTCTGAATTAAAGCGATTGTGTGGTCCATATTCTACGTCCTTTACCGATTGTTTTTTCCATTTTCACAACAGTTCCCTGCCCCGGTTCGGAGATTACCTCAAGCTTATCCATAAAAGCTTCCATAAAAGAGAAACCCATCCCGGAACGCTCCAGCTCCGGCTTGCTTGTAAAGAGCGGCTCCATCGCCTGGCTGATGTCCTCAATTCCTTTTCCTTCATCCTTTATCTCCAAAAACAGCGTCTTCCCCTCTGTCCTGCACCGTATGTAGATATTATGCACTTCATTTTCATATCCATGTATGATAGCGTTAGTCACCGCCTCGGACACTGCGGTCTTTACATCCGAAACTTCCTCTACCGTAGGGTTTAAAGATGTCATAAAAGCTGCGACCGTCACCCTGGCAAAAGATTCGTTGGATGAGCGGCTCTCAAAGATTACCTGCATTTCATTCGTGTTTTCCATCTAGTGATCCTCCTCATATATCTGCATTATTTTTGTCACTCCGGACATTGTTAATATCTTTTTCATTCTTTCTCCTACATGTACCGCACACACCTCTCCTCCCAGCATAAAGACCCTTTTATACCTTCCCATGATGACCCCGATCCCGGAACTGTCCATAAAGTCGGTATCCTGAAAGTCAAAAATCACATAGCGGATGTGATTCCTCTCAATCAGATGGTCTGATTCCCTCTTCAGTTCTTCCGCATTATGATGGTCAATCTCATTTGGAAGAAAGATTGTCAGGCAGTTTTCCTGTACTTGATATTTCATATACTCCCTCCTACTGTTTCCTACTTAACGCCCTAATGGCAAGCCTGTTCAGGCACAGAAAAAAGGATATGCGTTATCTGCATATCCTTTTTCTTTTGTATCTCTATTCCTGCTCTTCATCATCCGAGCTTTGTTCGTCGTCCGTGTCCTGGCTGCCGCCTGAATCCCCGGCTGCATCCTGCTGGCCGTCTCCATCCTGGCTCTCCGCCGGTTTCTGGCTGTCCAGCGCTTTCTGCGCCGTTCCCGCCGCGTTAGTGTCTTTAAATTCTTCCACAATCTTCTGGTACTGGATGTTCGCCTTATCTTTCTCGCCCTTCTTTTCGTAAGACTGTGCCAGCAAAAGCATCGCATTCCCATCCTGGTAACTTTTATCCATCTGGATAACTTTTCCCAGGCTTTCGATAGCGCCGTCATAATCCCCTGACTCAAATTCATCTTTTGCAGTGCCGAAGAGCTTTTCGCACATCCTTGGGTACAGCTCCCCGGTGATGTCGTTATATCTGTCCTTTCCTGCTTTCCCCAGGGAATCCGGAGATACCTTAAGCATCTGCTCAAGCATTGCGGCATCACTCATATCTTCTGCGGAAAAATGTTTTGCTATCTCAAGGACAATCTCATAACTTTCCTGTGTTGACGCAGCAGTAGCTTTTAAATCCTCGCTCTCCTCGCTGTTCGCCCGGTACTCCTCCAGCTCTTTTTTGAGCGCGCTGACCTGGGCTTCCTGCGTCGCGATCTTATCGCTGAAATCAACGACCTGTTCGTTTAATTTCTTCTGCCTCTGCACGGATACCGCAGGCATGATGAGAAACCACATGACAGCCGCCCCCACCAGAACTCCGATTATGACATTCACAAATGTGTGAAGCCCTGAGTTCTCTTTGAAAACAGAAGTCGCCGGCTGAATGATCGTCTCATTTCCTATATTGTATGTTACCGTCTGCTCCTGCCCCTCGCTTTTTCCACGATCCCTCGCCCGCCCCGGCCTGGATTTCCTTATCTGGGTAATCTCGTGCATATACCGGAGCGTAGTCTCATCCGTAGTGTCCAGCTTGTGCGCTGTCCTGAGCTCTTTCCTGGCAGCCGTAAACTGCCCTGTCTGTATATATAAAAGCGCCAGGAGCTGATGCGCCTTCACGTAGGACGGATGCGCCGCTATCGCCTTCTTCAGCTGTATGATTGCCAGATCCTCTCCATTTTGCCCGGCAAGCTCAAGTCCCTGGTTGAACATCTTTACAGCCTGGTTCACTTTTTCAAGCTCTCCCGGAACTTCCTGTATCTTTCCGATATAGTAATCGGCTATGTTGTCCTCCGCCTGAAAGTTCTTGCTCAGAATCCATTCCACAAGAGCCTCTACTACGTCTCCTCGCCCATAATAGACAAGGCCCAGAAGGTTCCTCGCCGCAATATTCGACCTGTTGTATTGTAAACTGCGCCGAAGAGATGTGACAGCCCCGCTCATATCGCGGATATTCGCCTTCTTCAGCCCGTCATTGTACCAGTAGTTCGACTGATACGCCAGCTTTGTTGTATATTCCATAGACTGTATAACCTCTTTTTATCCCCGCTACTTCGTCTGCTCTATCATTTCCCGCAAAATATCCGTCATATCTGTCAAATCTTCCTGATATACCGCGCCCTCGATATCCTCCACCTCAAGGCTTGGCTGAAATTTCTTTAATTCCTCTGCAAAATCTAACATCGTCTGATTCCTCCTGAATGCACCTTTTTATCTCTCCTGCAAGATAGAGCGAGCCAAGACAGTAAATCTCACCCTCTCCTCTTATCTCGTAAGCAGTTTTTAACGCCTGACCTGCCGACGCCCTCTCATAAACCGGCTGGGAAGTATATCTTTCAAATACTGCTTTCAGCTCCCCGCACATGACTTTTCTCCTGTCGTCAACCTCTGTTGCAATATATGCTTTCGCTTTTACCTCCCTGCACAGGCAGGCTATCATCTGTTCGTACTTCTTATCCGACACTGCCGAAAATATGACCACAGGCAGTTCCCCGCCCTCCGGCTCAAGCTGGCCCATACTCTCCGCAAATGCTGCTACCGCCCCGGGATTGTGCGCTCCGTCTACCATCAGGTGAGGAGCCGCCGTCTCCATGCGCCCTTCCCATTTCATGGCAGCAACCGCGTCCGCCCACCTGTCCCGGTGCGCCTCCTGGCCTTTTAAAGCATATTCCGCCGCCTGCAGTGCAATCTCCGCATTCATCACCTGGTAAATGCCGCAAATCGGAACGCGCCACATCCTGTCTTTATCATACGCATTATTCCTCGAAAATGCAATATAATTGCGGCATGCTTCCTGAATTTCGAACGCATGATTCGAGATTTCTCTACAAGGAGCCTGTTTTTTTTTAGCCTCCCGGCGTATAACGTCTCCCGCCCTTTCACAGCTCCCGTCAAAAAATACCGGTATTCCTTTTTTTATAATTCCTGCTTTCTCATATGCTATCTGTTCAATAGTATCTCCCAAAATGTCCGTATGGTCAAGGCTTATTGACGTGATCACCGTCAGGTACGGCCTGTCGTACGCATTCGTGGCATCCAGCCTGCCGCCAAGCCCTGTCTCCAATATAATGTACTCTGCATCTGACTCGGCAAAGCAAAGCATTCCCATCCCAAAAAGGAACTCAAAATAAGAAGGATGCTCAAGCCCTGCCCCCCTCATTTTCTCCACTGCTTTCATTGCCTTCACGAATACTCGGAAAAAATCATCGTCTTCAACAGGTTTCCGGCCAATCTGTATTCTCTCATTAATCTTCAGAAGATGCGGCGACGTAAAGAATCCCGTCCTCTTCCCTTCCGATTCCAGTATTGCCTGTATATAAGCACAGACAGACCCTTTCCCGTTCGTTCCCGCAACATGGATTACTTTTCTGTCCGCCGCAGGGTTTCCAAGGAATCCCAAAAATTGTTTCGTGTGCTCCAGTGAATGTTTCTTTGTGAATCTGGGGAGCTCTTCAATATACTCTACTGCCGCCCTGTAATCTGAAGGTATCTTATCTGACTTATCTGACATATATAAGCCTCCGTTCCTCCGGCATGCGCTGCCTGAAATTATTATTCCTCTGCCGTCTCCTGCTCCTGCCATGACTTCGTAATGTCAGTTCCGGTGCCCGCCTGAACTATAAGATTGCCGCCCTGGTATATATATTTGTCTGACGTACGGAATGTCGTATTGCTGGAACCCATCTGTACAACAGAGATTACATCGCCTTCCTTCAAATCCGTCTCCGGCAGGTCAATCCGCGTATTATTCAAAAAGGTGCTCTTGTGCCTTTCTCCGTTGACAAACACCCTGCTGGACTTTGTAAAGTTTTCTCCGTACAGGCTGCATCCTTTATTCAGGTGTTCTATCACGTCACTGAGCGTCACATCCCGCACTCCCATCATCATGTGCGGTTCCTTTACAGGCATCTCCCCATCCCCATAGACAAACTGCCTGCCGTAAAGGATATCATACTGCAAAAGCTCCAGGTCTTTCAGATAATCTTTTGTCTTCCTGCGCCCCTGATGATAGTTAAACACTGTTCCCGCATGGATATCAAGCCGCTCAAACACATCCGCCATAATCTGATAGGCGGGGATATTCCGGTCTTCCTTTTTAAGCCCGATGTTATCCCAGATCACATAATTCGTATTGTAGAGATAGCGTCCTTTAAGATCCTCAGCCTTAAGCCCCAGCGTCGGCAGGTGATCCCCGTAAAATACGATCACGGAAGGCTCGTTCCTTTCCTCCACAGCCTTCACGAGATTCCCGGCGAACTGATCCATGCCGTACACCTGGTTCACGTAGTATTCCCAGCGGTTTTTAAGCGCCTCGTCCTCAATCCCCTCTACCGTGATCTCCGGATTCTCAATCACCTTCTCCTCCGGGTAATCTCCGTGTCCCTGAAGGCTTACACAGAACACAAAGTCCTGCTGCTCAGTGGTGTCCATAGATTCCATAATGTGCTGGATCAGGATATCGTCTTTCGCCCATCCGTTCTCGGTATACTGTAAGATGTTCATAAATTCCTTGCTTGTATAGGAATCAAATCCAATATGGTCAAACACCTTGGCGCGGCTGTAGAAATTTCCGCCGTTATTATGGAGCGCATGGGTTCCATACCCAAGGGCGCTCAGAGCCGACGCCGCGCTCTCGCTCTGACGTTCTTTAAGCACCGTCTTATAAGGATACTCACCCGGCCCGAAATACCGCAGGTTCATGCCCGTGAGAACCTCAAACTCCGTATTTGCCGTTCCCGCTCCCACGGAAGGCACTTTAAAATACCCGGAAGAAAAGTTCTCATACATCTTCCTTAGGTTCGGGCTGGCATCCTTTGATGTCGTAAAAAACTCCGACTCTGCCACGTCAAAATAAGACTCAAGCTGCACAAAGATGATATTCGGCTTTTTACTGTCCTTAAGCCCTGTCTCGCTCTTTACAATGCTGCCGTTATCCGAAAGCGCCGCGATGGATTCCTCATTATATTCGTTCGGCTCGTTGATGCCCGTGTTGAACACGCTGGCCATAAAGCAGTAGGGCAGCCCATAATCCTCATAGGCAAACGCAATATTTCCAAAATAGGTAGACACTACCCGCTCATCAATCGCCGCGTCCGTAGCAATCGCGTACAGCCCCGCGCAGGCCGCAATCCCTGCCAACCCCCGGATGCGGTGCACTTTTCCGTTATACTGCCCGCCGCGCCGCCACATGGAGATCACCCATACTGTGACCGCACCGATGCCCACCACAACCATGACAAGCTCAAATCCGTTAAAATAATTGTTGATAAGAGAAACCGCATCTGTCGCAACCTTAAGATCCTGTGCGTTAAAAGGCGTCACCCGCTTGATCAGCATATAGCCGTTGCAGACTCCAAGCACCATCCAGAGGACGCTTATGATAATCCGCACAAAAACCCTTCTTTTAAAGAGATACACGACAGAAAATGTCATAAAGATCATAAACGAATTATATAAAAATACCAACGGCGTCTCCGTCATGTACTCCCACGCCTTAACCGCGGAATGTCTTGAGATCGCCTCAATGGCAAAGTTGATCAGGCAGGCAAGCAGAGCATGGAACAGCAGCGAGAGCCGGTTCATCCACTGATAAACCGGCTGCATCTTCCTGGCAAACGCACTGTTCCTCCGCTCCTCAAGGATTCTCTGGCGCCGTTCCTTCCTGGCCCTCCAGTAATCCGCAACATCTTCTTTTTTCAGATTTTTAAGCTTTTTAAACGCCCCTTTTACATCGGGCTTTTTTAATTGGATTCTTTTCATATTACAATCTAATCTCCCAACAATTCCGGCAGAAACTAGCTTTGCCTTGCCTTCAATCCTTTAAGCCTTTCCTGAACTTTCGCCATCATCTCGCGGTACGTCTCAAGTTTCTTCTGCTCTTCTTCTATCTTCGCCTGTGGGGCTTTGCTCATGAACCGCTCGTTTTTCAGCATCCCATCCGCCCTGGCAATCTCCTTCGCGAGACGTTTTTCCTCTTTCTCAAGACGCTCCATCTCCTGCTCAAAGTCAATCAGATCCTCAAGAGGCAGGTATACCGACGCATCCGGCACCACGATAGACACCGCGTCTTCCGCAATTCCTTCCCTGTCGCTCTGGATGGCCAGATCGCTCACCGCCGCCATAATCTGCGCCGCATCCTTTAAGCAGGCAAGGCCTGTGCAAAGCTCCTCGTCCTGGCACACGATATATACCTTGGCTTTCCTGGAATTGGGAACATTCATCTCTGCCCGGACATTTCTTACGCCGCGGATGATCTCCTTATAGTGCTCCACGATTCTTTCCGCCTGCGGGAAATCAAAGCTCTCGTCATACTCCGGCCACGCGGACATCATAAGGGAATCCTCCCCCGGAATCAGCTTACTGTATATCTCTTCCGTCACAAACGGCATATACGGATGCAGAAGTTTCAGCGCCTTCTTAAGCACCTCGCGCAATGTCCAAAGCGCGTCGTTAGCGCTCTGCGCGTCCTCATCCGCATGGTAAATCCTGTACTTCGCAAGCTCGATATACCAGTCGCAGAACTCATCCCAGATAAAGTCATATAACTTGGACAGTGCAATACCAAGTTCGAACTTATCCATATTTTCCGTCACATCTTTCACCAGGCTGTTGCATCTGGACATAATCCACTGGTCAGCCGGGCGGAACGTACCTTTCTCCGGCTCTGTAAGCTCTTTCTCATCAAGGTTCATCATGATGAAACGCGACGCATTCCAGACTTTATTGGCAAAGTTCCGGCTCGCCTCAACCCTCTCGTTGTAAAAACGCATATCGTTACCCGGCGCATTGCCCGTCACAAGCGTCATACGCAGGGCGTCCGCGCCGTACTGGTCAATGATTTCCAGCGGGTCAATTCCATTTCCCAGAGATTTGCTCATCTTGCGCCCAAGGGAATCTCTCACCAGCCCGTGGATGAACACCGTATGGAACGGTGATTTATCAGTATGTGCATATCCGGAAAATACCATACGGATTACCCAGAAGAAAATAATGTCATATCCGGTGACAAGCACGTCTGTCGGATAAAAATAATCCAGATCTTCCGTCTTTTCCGGCCATCCCAGTACGGAAAACGGCCACAGCGCGGAAGAAAACCACGTATCAAGCGTATCCTCGTCCTGGGTCATATGGGCGTGTCCGCACTTCGGGCAAGCATCCGGCATTGTCCTCGATACGACCATCTCGCCGCACTCGTCGCAGTAATACGCCGGAATCCTGTGCCCCCACCAAATTTGCCTGGAGATGCACCAGTCACGGATATTTTCAAGCCAGTGCAGGTAAATCTTGTCAAATCTCTCCGGCACGAACTTAAGCTCGCCTGTCTTCACCGCCTGAATCGCCGGCTTTGCCAGCTCCTCCATCCGGACAAACCACTGCTGTTTTACCAGCGGCTCTACCGTGGTGTGGCAACGGTCATGGGTTCCTACGTTGTGGCTGTGGGGAACCACTTTCACCAAAAGCCCCTGTTCCTCAAGCTCCTTCACCATCAGCTCGCGCGCCGCGTAGCGGTCCATCCCCGCATACTTCCCGCCGTTTTCATTGATGGTGGCATCATCGTTCATCACATTGATCTCCGGCAGATTGTGGCGTTTCCCCACCTCAAAGTCATTGGGGTCATGTGCAGGCGTAATCTTAACCGCGCCCGTTCCAAATTCCTTATCAACGTAAGAATCCGCAACAATCGGTATCTCTTTTCCCACTAAAGGCAGGATTGCCTTTTTACCTACGATATCTTTATATCTCTCGTCCTCCGGGTGAACAGCGATAGCGGTGTCTCCAAGCATCGTCTCCGGACGTGTCGTGGCAATCTCAAGGAAATCGTCACTTCCCACAAGCGGGTACTTGATATGCCAGAAATGCCCGTCCTGTTCCTCATGCTCCACCTCAGCGTCCGAAAGGGACGTCTTACATACCGGGCACCAGTTGATGATCCGGGAGCCTTTGTATATATATCCTTCCTCATAAAGCTTAATAAATACTTCCTCAACCGCTTTTGAGCAACCCTCATCCATAGTAAAACGCTCTCTGTTCCAGTCGCAGGAAACGCCGAGTTTCTTAAGCTGCCCCTCGATCGTTCCGGCGTACTCCTCCTTCCACTGCCAGGTGCGCTCAAGGAATTTCTCACGGCCAAGCTCCTTCTTGTCGATTCCTTCGTCCTTAAGCTGGTTTGTCACCTTGACCTCAGTGGAAATGGCCGCATGGTCAGTTCCCGGTACCCACAGCGCATTGTACCCCTGCATCCTCTTGTAGCGGATCAAGATGTCCTGCAGCGTGTTGTCCAGGGCATGTCCCATGTGCAGCTTGCCGGTAATATTCGGAGGCGGCATCACCGTTGTGAACGGCTTTTTGTCACGGTCCACCTCTGCATGGAAATACTTGTTCTCACACCACTTCTCGTAAAGCTTTGCCTCAATCTCCTTCGGATTGTAGGTTTTGTTCAGATTCTCACCCATAGTCTCTCTCCTTAGTTCATATGATTTTCACAAACTTTTCACAAACGAGGACGTAAAAAACCGCCCTCTACGCTGTAAAGGGCGATTTATCATCGCGGTACCACCTTTATTTATATAGAAGAAACACTCTCTATATCTCATCTTATTCGATAACGGGAACGACTCCGGGACTGCCTATTTTCTGCGTCCTGCTCCACACGCAGCAGTTCAGCGGTCCGGCTCAAAAGCTACCTTCCGCACCTTACATTCTGAAACGGCTCTCAGCCACTTTGCCGCTCTCTCTGTCAGCGTAGGGATGCGTACTCCTCTTTTTCACAGCCTTTATGGTTTTTAAACTATTGACTATCATAGCCATATGGCAGCGATTTGTCAAGGAAATTCCGCTTATTTCAGAAAGTCTTAAGAGTTGGGAGGACGCTCCGGCGGAGCTGTGGCGGCTGGTGGGAGGTATCAGATCGTTTGTGTTATTGCATAATAAAGACAAAAAATAATGCCCACCACTTGGGAAACCTAATTGCCGAATCCTTTCCGCAGCTTATTTACTGTATCATACATAATAGACAGGCATTTTTCAAAATCATCCTTCGTCACATTATAAAAATCGTCTCCCGGATATCTTGCATCATAGTAAAAATCTGTCAGATAGGCCAGCCCGATCGTATCAAGCTCCAATCCTGCTTTCACTTCATTTAGTTTCGATGCAATCTTTTTCATATTGTGTTTCCGCAGCAGGTCAACTACGTCCTCATCAACAAATATCTTATCAAGATATCCCTTTAAATATTTCTCAGCAATCTGCTGGCATTGTACTGCAAGCTGATTGTAAAATGTGTTTCCCATGGCAATCACGGATTCCAAATACTGCAGATCATTCTCGGCAATATCCAAATAAGTATTCTTTATCATCCGAGCACCTCCAAAATCATCTTTTTTTCGCGGTTCACAACATTCTCGAAAACACCCTGCATCCTTTCCGATGCCTCATTTTTATAGACAACATCTGTTCTGACCCCATTTATCGGCTCGTCCAATGACCAGCGTATATCGGCGGCAAGCGCCCTGTCGCTGATCTTCTGCTCCGTAACTACCATAAGATCCACGTCACTGCTGCTCCTGACATTTCCCCGCGCGCAGCTCCCAAAAAGATACACCCTTTTCAGGCCTGCAATGTCTCTCTCCAGCAGATAGCGTATGTCATGCTCTATTTTTTCAATGAATCTGCCGGGCAAATTTTCATAATTCTCTTTATATATTTTGACATTTTGACTCAAGACAACGCCTCCAGGCATTTATTTCACATATACATTTTATCCAAAATCCTTAAATCGAAACCTAAGCGCCAGCGCCTCCTTCGGGCAGCACACCGTACATTTCCCGCAGCGGATGCACTCCGCAGAGTTTGGAGCTTTTACAGGGTCAACGTCCATAGGGCACTCGGCATGGCACTTCCCGCAGGAGATGCATTTTTCTTTATCCACGTCCATATGGTAAATGCTGATTTTATTCAGGATGCCGTAAATAGCACCTAGCGGGCACATTACCTTGCAGAAAAAGCGGCAGATGACGATGCACCCGGCCAGCGTCAATACCAAGATAAATGCCTTTACGGAAAACAGTGCGCCGATTGTCCTTCTAAGCTCCGGATGGGTGGCGAGAAGAGGCAGTCCGCCCTCCAGCGTTCCCACCGGGCAGATATACTCGCAGTACGCAGGCGCTCCCATCCCCAGCTCGTTTGTAACCGCCACCGGGAACAGCAGGACAAAAAATGCCAAAAGAGCATATTTCACATAAGTAAATCCCTTCCAGAGCTTTTTCTTCGGCGACGGAATTTTATACAGCAATTCCTGTATCAGCCCAAAGGGGCAGATGTAACCGCAGACTGCCCTTCCGAACAACACGCCCGCTGCCAGCACGAACCCCGTGACATAAAAGCTTACGCTGAAATTCATGGAGCCGCTCACTGCCTGCATGGCTCCTATAGGGCAGGACAGCCTCGCCGCCGGGCAGGAATAGCAATTCATCCCTGGGTTGCAGAATTGTTTCCACTTACCCTTATAGAGCTGACCGCCGGCAAAATTTTGAAGATATGTATTCGAATAGCCAAATGCGGCAATCTGAATGATTTTCCTTTTTATTTCCTGACTGATTCTCATAAGCTTACCCCAATCCAATACATTCCAGGCAGACATTGACCGCCTTCCCGAATACCACGGGCACTTCCCCTCTGTAAACTCCCCACGTCATCAGACAGGCAGCGGCGAGAGAGACAAGTACACGGGCTGCCTGTTTTTTCTGATTCAAGGTTTTACTCCAACGCATCAAGATACCCCTCCACAAAACTCTTATAGCCTGCCACATCTGCGCCGACGATCGGGCTGCCTATGAATTTACCGTCCTTGTCCACGAAAAATGTAGTCGGAACCCCGACAATCTCCCGGATGACAGGGTTAAATTCTTCTCCTGCCACCAGGTTTGCATATTTCACGCCTGTCTTTTCCACAATCTGCCGCGCCAGGGCATACTGGTCGGAATCCTCCGACGGCACATCCGTTACAATACCTATAATCCGGACATTTTCCGGCATAGACTCTGACCATTCCGCCAGCTCCGGCATTTCATTGATACACGGGCTGCAATAAGTCGCCCAGAAATTAATCACTGTAATATCCGCCTCTGAGAAAATGTCGTTCGTGACGGTATTCCCTTCAAGGTCTTTCACAGAAAACTCCGGCAGGGGCTCCGGGTTCTCAGGTTCCTCTAACACAGACTCTATTATCTCCTTCTCCTCCCCGGCGCCGACTTCCTTCTGGCTGCATCCAAAGGTGCAAAAACAAAGCAAAAAAGTTAAAAAAAATACTGTCATTTTTTTCATCGCAAATCCCTCCTGTCTACTATTATATCTTATCACGCATATTAATCAACAGAAAAAAGAGCCGCAGGCGCAGCTCTTTCACAAAAACTTAAACATTCACCTAATTATTGACCTTCTGCAAATGAAATCGTATATACAAACTTGTCCGGCGTATAATAATCCAATGCCTCGCCGTCCACCTCTGCATACGGATATCCGAAGTTGTTAAGAGCCTTGCCATCCTGTTTCGGGCTCAAGTCAATATCGCGTCCTCTTGATAATTCAAGCCTTTCATTCTCACAATTTCCCCAGTAGAATTCCTGCATCTCTTTTGCCTCAGCCGAATCCTTCTCCCATTCATTCTTTAATACTGCCTTCAAAACATCTGCAGGGTCTGCCAGAACCCATCCGGTTCCCGGAAGGTAGAACTCTGCCCAGCAGTGCTGATTCCCGGTAATTGTTGTATCATTGATGCGGATGCCAAACATCTCTCTTGCAGGAATCCCGGCTGCACGACACAGGCCGACAAATACGGAGTTAATGTCTGTACATTTTCCTCCCTTGGAAACAAGCAGCGCGCACACGTCGCCGGTTCCGCATCCTGTCACGCTCTCATCACGGTTCATGTTCGCGATAACCCAGTCATAGATTGCCCTTGCCTTGTCAAGAACCGTCTCCTTGCCCTTTGTAATCTCTTCCGCAGTCGCTTTTACCTCTCCGTCAAGAGGAATCGTGCTGGACTCTTTCAGGTATTCGTCCATATCAGAACCTATTTCTCCCTCTTCCACCAGTTCAGGACTCTTAATTTCCTGTCTGGAAACTTTAAAAGAACAGCTTGCCTTACGGTTTGCCGCATCTGCATCAGCTCCCCACTCGATATACAGCATCTTGTTTCCCTGGGAATCCTCGGTAAGCTCTGTCTTCGCATCGCCCGCGTCAAACTCCGGCTCTTCAACAGTCTGATAGTCATTCGTCTGGGCAATCGGCAGCCATACGCGGACAACCTTGCCTTTATCATACTGTGACAAATCAATATCATACGTTACCGTTCCGCTCTTTTCCAGGCCGGCCTCCGGCTGTTCCTCCGTCTTTGCATCCTCTTTCGCCTCCTGCGAACCGCCGTCTGCGTCATCCTGCGAAGTGCTGCTGTCCGCACCTGTGCTGTCTGATCCATTCTCCTTGCCGTCACTGCATCCCACTGCAAATGAAACCGTCATGGCAGCTGCCAAAAGCATTGCTATCACTTTTTTCTTCATGTACATGACCTCCCATACATTATGGATATTTTATCAGTCACTACATTAGCATACCATGCCCTGCCTGTCCAATTGTTAATTACAATATCACACATCATCTATTGATTATATCTATAACAGTTGAAAACCCATATTTTCAGAGGGTACGTGCTCATCCTCTCTTTTTCGTCTCCTCCACCAGATACCCTTTCTCCCGCAGCACCTCTTCAACGCTGTCTAATATCTCCTCATTCTCCGCCTCAACTGTGTGATAGTGATAATTGGAAGTGATATTTTTAAGAGGGCTTGACTTTCCAAGCCGGATATTTTCCATAAATTCCATCACCTTTTTCCGGGAGTTGATGCCAAGGCGCGCCTCCATCCGCCCGTAGACCCGGTGGTTTATCATGACATTCACCATTTTCCCGCCAAGGTCAACGACCGCGCACAGCTCATCCTCCATCTGCTCATCCGTATGGCTCACCTTGAATACTCTCTGCGCTGCATGAGGAGCATTCACGATATATCCCCGGTTCGTGGCAATGATATCTATCCCCGCCTCGCGGATCAGCGCCATGTCCTGCACGATCACCTGGCGGCTCACGTCGCAGAGCCTTGCCAGCTCTTTCGCCGGAACCGGCTCTTTGCTCTCACTGATGATGCGGATAATCTCCCGTCTCCGCTCTACTTTTGTCATACGGCTCCCTCCTTTTTCAAGCTGCACAGCCATGAGCAAAACTGTGCATAGCAATATTACAAGTATATCACGGGATTAAAATAGACAGCAATATGTATTTCACAATTTCAGCCAAAACTCCCAAAGCTCCTTTCCCCACAATACTGCCGCTGCCATCCCCGCGCATAAAAACGGGCCGAACGGAAAACACTGGCCTCTTCCTGCTTTCTTAATCATCCGGATATATAGTCCATATGCCCCGGCGGCAAAGACGGCAAGCACAGCCGAGATAACTGTGCTCTTCCACCCCAGGAACAGCCCTGCCGCTGCCATCAGCTTGATATCCCCGCCTCCAAACGCCCCGGGAATCAGAAGTGATAACGCAAGCATAGGCGCACTGACACACAGTGCGCCCAAAAGCCTTGATGCAGTTCCTGTATTCCTGTCTAAAAGCATTGCTGCTGCAGCCAGCAGCACGATGGCTGCATGACAGCCGTCCTTTATCTCCATTTTCTTTATGTCCTGATACGATGCCGTCAGCAGGACGATGAAAAAGGCTGTTCGTAAGATTCCCATAATTCACCTTATTTCCAATCATACTTTTCAGAACGCTTATTCCAGTAAATGTTATTCCCGAAAAATGTTGCGGCAGAAAGTACGAATAAAATCAAAAAAATGACTGCTCCATTCCCCCTTATAATAAATCCCGCTTTCATTATAACAGCTGTAATTGCTATCCCCCAGACTATAAAAACCCCTATCGATGCCCGCCGCTTTCCCTTGTCCGACAGACGGTACGCTCCAAATCCCCGAATTCCATGGTTTGTAATGTAATTCAAGAAGGCGCCCACCGTTCCAAAAAATAATGCTTCGGTTCGTATTCCATAATCCATAGGTATGCCATCCAGGAGCCACATAAAAGTGTAATATGCAAAAATTATCAGCACCACATTTCTCACCGCTAAAACTATGCGCTCCTGCCAGATATGCTCGATCCCATCTCTGACCAGGCTGTCGCAGAATTCTTTTTCCGGCATGCCCAGCTTATCCCTGAAGTCAATTCCTTCCATATCTGCTTCCCGCGCCGCGCCGAGCAGATCCTTTTTTAACACTTCCAGCTCAAAAAGCGATATATTATAGAACCGCATATACTCAAACATCTTACACAGTGTACTCCAGCTCTCCCCAGAAATCTTTGCAATTGCATCATTATTTTCCTGAACCAGCCGCTGGTAATTATTATAAAATAAACTCATCTTTCTTCCTCCTCGCTGAATATCTCTTCCACTGTCTGCCTCACTTCGTTCCATACCTCATAAAATCCCGCAACATACTCCTTCCCCGGCTCCGTCAGATTGTAATACTTCCTCTTGGGGCCTAATGGGCTGGGCTTAAATGTAGCTGCGATAAGCCCTTTCTTTTCCAGCCTGAGAAGGAGCGGGTAGAGGGTTCCCTCCTTCACATCTGCAAATCCGTATCTTTGGAGCTGTTCCACAATCTCATATCCGTAAGTCTCTGACTTATCTATAATCTTCAGGATGCAGCCCTCTAAGATACCCTTCATCATCTGGCTTTTATCCATACCCATCACCTCCTTATTCTCTACCTTGCATTGCAATGTTCTTAGCTATATTGTATCACAAGATACTGAATTGTCAATATCTTTTTTGGCATGCTGATTGATTTGTCTCTATGGATTTGATATAATTTCTTACACAAAGAGTTAAATATTCAATAGCATGGCAAAACTAATGATTGAACAACAAGAACTTATTTTTTCCTTTGAAAAAAATTTGAATAACAGCAAATACACATATTGCAAACTCATTGAACTATACCACACCCTTAATTCACTTGACCAGCAAAGAGTTATATTAGACCTTTCAAATATAACTTTTTTATCTGCTAATCTGCTGGCTGTGCTTGGCTGTTGCGTGGAATATACAATGGCAAAAAGAAATCATAACAATCACCATAAATTTGAAAGATACTCAATTGTATTTTTTAAATCAAAGCAATAATGATATAATAATTTTTTAGGAGGTATGGGAAATGAATACAGTAACTCTAAATATTGCGTCCTTAATTGGGAGTCCCTCTGCACTTACCCGGGAGCAAGGCTCAATAATTTACACGCAAATAATACAAAATTTGAATTCCGGAAATAAAGTAATATTAGATTTCCAGGACACCGAAAGTCTAATAACACCTTTTTTAAATGTATCTATTGGGAAATTATATGAAACGTTTAACAGCTCCCAATTAAATACACAATTGGAAATCAAAAATCCACCGGATGGAACAAATTCCAAATTCCAAATGGTTATAGCAAACGCGAAACAATATTATTTTAATAAGAATGCTTTTACTAAAGCAGTGGAGGACGTAATTAATAATCAATGAAAAATAATAAAATACCTATAGATTCTTTTAGACCCAAACCGACAGATAAAGTTTTATTAGATACTAACATCTTACTGGATTTATTTTATCCTTTAGATTTTGAATCAACAAGCAACAAATACGAATCACTATTTAATAATCTTATTAAGGAAAAATCGCATCTACTGATTTCTTCAATTCAAGTATCGGAATTTATAAATAGATGTATTAGAATTCAATTTAAGTTGTATCAAAATGCAATCAACAACCCTTCAATAGAATTCAAAAAAGATTATCGTTCCACAGATGACTATCATAAAAAGATGAATGCCATTCTAGATATCGTCAAGACGGATATATCACATAACTTTACGTTCATTGATGATGGTTTTAGCCAAATGAATCCTCAAAACATTTTTCTGTATGGATTCTCATATGATTTTAATGATTCACTTCTTGTTGAAATTGCCCGGCAGCACAATGCAATATTAATTACCAACGATGCTGATTACACAAATTACAATGCTGATTTTCAAATAGTTACCTCAAACAGATTTTTATTAATGAGCCGTTAAAGCTTTTTCCTTGTATCTTCTCCCCCCATATGCTATACTCCTTTTAAACGTACTAATCACAAAGGGGGCAATCCTGCGTGAAAAGGCGGACAGATTCGAGATTTTATATTTGCCGGGAAACACATATAGCAGATAATCCTATCCCTTATATGTGCATTTCCGGTTTAGAACCTGACGCCCGAAGCGTCAGGATTTTTTATGCCCGTTAAGCCGCGCGCAATATATACAGCCAGGCTGCAGGAGACTTATGGACAGATATATCACACTAATTGACAAACTAAAGAAAGAGCGTGCTCTCTCCGCCAAAGAGTGGGCCGTCCTCATTAAAAACCGGTCGCCAAAGCTTTCGGAATACCTGTTTTCGCTGGCGAGAGAAGAACAGGAACGCTGCTACGGCAAGGACATCTTCCTGCGGGGGCTTATCGAGTTCTCCAACTATTGCAAGAACGACTGCCTCTACTGCGGCATCCGCAGGAGCAACCGGGCTGCCCGCCGTTACCGTCTTGACGAGGACACTATCCTTTCCTGTTGTCACGAAGGATACGGCCTTGGATTCCGTACCTTCGTCCTCCAGAGCGGCGAAGACGCCGCGTTCACCGAGGCAAGGCTTGCAAATCTTGTCCGAAGGATTCGCAAGGACTTCCCGGACTGCGCCATCACACTTTCTGCAGGCGAGTGGAGCAAGGCAAGCTACAGGACATTTTTTGACGCGGGAGCCAACCGATATCTTCTGCGCCATGAAACCCGCAATGACAGCCACTATTCCATGCTCCACCCCCCGTCACTAAGTGCAAAAAAACGCAGGCAGTGCCTCTGGAACCTGAAAGATATCGGGTATCAGGTGGGAACCGGATTCATGATAGGCACGCCTTACCAGACGCCGGAACTTCTCGCCGAAGACATGATTTTCTTAAAAGAGCTGAACCCGCAGATGGTAGGAATCGGCCCGTTTATCCCCCACCGGGATACACCCTTTAAAAATGAGCCTGCCGGAACGCTTGAGCTGACCTTGTTTTTGCTGGGATGCATCCGCCTGATGCTGCCAAAAGTTCTCCTTCCCGCCACGACAGCCTTAGGAACCATCCACCCGGAGGGGCGGGAGCTGGGAATTCTTGCAGGCGCCAATGTCGTAATGCCAAATCTTTCCCCAAAAAGCGTGCGGGGAGATTATCTTCTCTACGACAACAAAATCTGTACCGGAGAGGAGTCGGCACAGTGCCGTGACTGCCTGGAAAAGAGAATAAATGCCATCGGTTACCGCACAGTAACCGCCAGAGGGGATTCCCTGAACCTCTAACTCTTCCTTTTTTAAGGACGAAATAGGGGCAAAACATATTTCAACAGATAAATATACGTATTATTTTATAAGGAGGTACACCATGTACGACGTAAATTCAAAACATGCTGACGATTTTATCAACCATGAGGAGATTCTGGACACCCTGGCCTACGCGGACTTGAACAAAGATAATTTAACGCTTGTGGAATCCATCATAAAAAAGGCTGAAAACCGCAAAGGGCTGACCCATCGGGAGGCATCTGTACTGCTGGCCTGCGACAGCCCGGAATTAAATGAAAAAATCTTCCGGCTGGCGGAGCAGATAAAAAAAGATTTCTACGGAAACCGCATCGTTCTCTTTGCGCCGTTATACCTTTCCAACTACTGCATCAACGGCTGCACTTACTGCCCGTACCACGCAACAAATAAGCATATCCCGCGAAAGCAGCTATCCCAGGAGGACATACGCCGGGAGGTTATTGCTTTGCAGGACATGGGGCATAAGCGGCTGGCTTTAGAGGCGGGGGAAGACCCGGTGCATAATACCATGGAATATTATCTTGACAGCATTAAAACGGTATATGACATCAAGCATAAAAACGGCGCCATCCGCCGTGTCAACATCAATATCGCCGCCACCACCGCAGACAACTACCGACTGCTTAAGGAGGCGGAAATCGGCACTTATATCCTGTTCCAGGAGACCTACCACAAGGAGAGCTACCTGACGCTCCACCCCACAGGGCCGAAACATGATTACGACTATCACACCGAGGCCATGGACCGCGCCATGGAGGGCGGCATTGACGACGTGGGAATCGGCGTTCTCTTCGGCCTTGACAAGTACCGCTATGAATTTGCCGGGCTGCTTATGCACGCGGAGCATTTAGAAGCTGCTTTCGGCGTAGGCCCCCACACCATCAGCGTCCCGAGGCTCAGAAACGCGGACGACATCGACGCAAGCTCATTTACAAACGGGATTGACGACGACACCTTTGCGAAAATCGTTGCCTGTATCCGAATCGCCGTTCCTTACACCGGCATGATCATCTCTACAAGAGAGAGCCAGAAGACAAGGGAGCGGGTGCTGCACCTTGGCATCTCCCAGATCAGCGGAGGCTCTAAGACCAGCGTGGGCGGCTACTGCGAGCCGGAGCCGGAGGACGAAAAGTCTGAGCAGTTCGACGTTATCGACGGGCGCACCCTCGATGAAGTTGTACACTGGCTGATGGAGATGGATTATATCCCAAGTTTCTGTACGGCATGTTACCGGGAAGGCCGAACAGGCGACCGCTTTATGTCACTGTGCAAAAAAGGGCAGATTCAGAACTGCTGCCATCCAAACGCACTGATGACCCTGGAAGAATACCTGATGGATTATGCGTCTCCGGCAACAAAAGCGCTGGGAGACAAACTGATTGACAAAGAAGTGCTGAATGTTCCAAACGAAAAGGCAAGACAGACTGTACTGGAAAATCTGAAACTTATCCGTGAAAATAACAGACGGGATTTCCGCTTTTAAGTGTTTTGTGAATGATAAGGAGTTTTTAATATGAGTTTGAATAGTATACCATCTTCTGAACGGGTTCATATTGGGATTTTCGGGAGGCGAAATGCCGGGAAATCCAGCCTCGTCAACGCGCTGACAGGACAATCTCTGGCAATCGTGTCTGACCGGAAGGGAACGACCACCGACCCGGTTCTCAAGGCGATGGAACTTCTTCCGCTGGGACCTGTCGTGATGATTGACACTCCGGGGCTTGATGATGAAGGGGATCTTGGTAAGCTGCGGGTGCAGAAAGCTTACCAGATGCTCAATAAGACGGACATTGCCCTTCTCGTTGTGGACGGCTCTGCCGGGATGACAACAGAGGATGCAAAGATTCTGAATCGGATCAAGGAGAAAAAGATACCTTATCTGGTTGTACTTAACAAGTCTGACCTTTTTCCCGACCATGCAGATTCCTTACATGGAAAAACGAATACTGAAAACAGTGAAGATTTCCTGTGGGTCAGCGCTTTTGACAAATCTCAGATTCATGAGCTTAAAGAGCGCATCGCCCGCCTGGTTCCCTCGGACGAATCAAAACGGCATATCGTCCGTGACCTGGTTTCTTCTATGGATTTTGTTGTACTTGTCGTACCAATCGACAAAGCCGCACCGAAAGGCAGGCTTATCCTTCCGCAGCAGCAGACCATCCGGGATCTTTTGGAGGCAGGCGCGGTTTCTGTCACGGTGCGCGAGACAGAACTTGAAGACACGCTGAAAAAGCTCGGGAACCCTCCGGCTCTTGTTATCACAGACAGCCAGGCTTTTCCGACAGTGGCAAAGATTGTTCCGGACAATGTTTTGCTGACCTCATTTTCCATATTATTTGCAAGATATAAGGGAAATCTTAATATGCTGGTGAAAGGCGCAGAATTTATTGACAGCCTTACGGACGGCGACACCATCCTTATATCCGAGGGCTGTACCCATCACCGCCAATGCGATGATATCGGCACAGTTAAGCTGCCTGCCTGGCTTAAAAACTTTACGGGAAAAGATTTGAACTTTGAGTTTACCAGCGGAACAGAATTTCCGCTGGAGTTAGATAAATACCGCCTTATCATCCACTGCGGCGGATGCACGTTAAATGAACGGGAAATGAAATACCGAATGAAATGCGCCGAAGATGCAGTCGTTCCCATTACGAATTACGGAACTGCAATCGCATATATGAACGGAATACTTAAGAGAAGCCTTGAGGTTTTTTCCGCGAAACCTTAGAAGGCATCATTCCTTTAGGGCTGTCCAAAACTTGGCAGCCCTCATTATGACCATCAGAATAAGCAATACTGCTCCAATTACATGGAACAAAATCTGGGTATCTATGATAGTAATGTTTATAACAAGACCCTCTATTCCGCAAATACCACATATTATCGTGTATTCCGATCCCGTCATCTGCTTTCATATACTATCTCAGATGTCGAAACAACCAGTTTCTTCTGAAGGAAAAAGAAAATGATAAGTTGTATTAAGATTACCATTAACGATATTCCAATAGCAGCCAGCGTAATCTCACGGACATGTATGATAGAAGATGCCTCCATAAAGCGGTTTATCACAAAAGATGCTGTGGCACAGCCGCATATTACAGGGAAAAAATAAATTAACCCTATCTGTTTCCGAATCAGCTTTTTCAGGTCATTTTCTTTTAGCCCAAGATACATCGCTTTCTTATAACTTTCTGTATCCTGCATTATCGTTCCTGCAATTTTTAATCCCATTATCATCGTTGCCGATACGCATGCGATAACGGCAATAAAGAAAATTAGAATCAGGTAAACTGCGCCCGCCTCCATCTGGACATCAAACTGCGTCTGTTTTGCGTAAGGGTAAAATTCCCACCGGCGGGCAGCATACAGTTCGTTTCCATCATAAGGAATATAAATATCTTCATAGTTCTTTATTTTATCTTTAATAGCCTGATCCTGCCAGTTCACAAATATCTCCCCATCGTTTAACGCTACAATCTCTGCCAGAAGTCTTTTTTTAATTCACTGCTGTTTTCGGGATTACTGCCACGAAACAGGTGATAGGTCATTTTGCACAGCGGCAGGAAGTTCATCATATTGCACCTCTTTCCATTCAAGAACACCTCGGATCGGCATTACCGTTAAACGGATAAAAGCTCCCTCTTTCAATTCCTTTGATGTTCCGAATGTAATGTCTTTTCCTTTTCCATTCTCATCGTAAGAAAATAAAGTGTATGAGTAATCCATACTTCCACTAAAGTTAATTACGCCGCTTTTTGATTCGGTCTGTTCTATTTTACTGTTATCAATCTGTGAATAATAGTATGTGCTGCCAGTTCCCGAAAGGAACCACATACAAAAACCAATAAAACCTACAATAAGTATTACAACTGCTGCAATCCCGTTAGTCAATTTTCTCTTCATTCCTATATCCTCCGCTTACCAACCTTTTTTTGTTATTGTTTTTTTGTGCTTTTTTGCTGCCTTGACTGGCACATTTCCTTTTGCCGTGAATACGAAAACAGCAGCAAGCATCAATACGACAATCATACTAATCAGACAGATTAACACATTCCAATGTACAGCCGGATCGTAGCTTCTGTAACTGATTAAGCCTAAACTTGCAGTAACAGGATAAACATTTGCTAACGTAACATTTCCAGAGGCAAACATACCGCCATAACCATAAACAAAAGCAATAATTGTTCCAAGCATATGTCCGTTTGGTATACGGGCAGCGAATGCAATTACAGGCATGACTGCAATATACAAAAACAGACAGTTGAAAGTAATCTGAATAAATGTCTGTAATACTGATGTTACAGACATTCCCGAAAATCCCATCACAAAAACGGCAATTACCGTGAATGTCGCACTTACCAGCCCAAAAAACAAAGAAAGCAGCGCACATACAAGCAGTTTCCCCCACAACAGGCTGCTATAAGGAACAGGAATAGTCATAATACTTTTCAGCGTATTGTCTTTCCCTTCCCTTGCTATGATATATCCGGCAATGAGGGCAATGCACATGGGGAAAATCGTTGTGGCATTATTTTTGATTACCTGTTCTGTAAAAAAAGAAAATGTCCAAACCGTTCCGTCCAATGCGGTTGTGGAAAAAAGCGTTAATACAACAGAGAGCAGCATCAGGAA
This sequence comes from uncultured Dorea sp., assembly GCA_910578455.1. Taxonomy (GTDB): domain Bacteria; phylum Bacillota; class Clostridia; order Lachnospirales; family Lachnospiraceae; genus MD308. The sequence continues at coordinate 45,471 of CAJTQA010000010.1, read as the reverse complement.
AACACCTGCCCATATCATATGATACCGCTTTAATTTCCATATTTCGGTCTTAGCCATGCGAAACATATCATTCATCCCCTCTCTTTTTATACATATAATCAATCACTATAACGGAAAGCAAAGCGATAACGGCTAAAATAATGATTGTCTGAAATGTAGTCGGAATTAAATTTTCCAACACCCCAACACCGTCCATAGCGCCATGTGCAATTAAATTTCCTGCGCTCCACAGAGTTGTAAGCGGAATTGGCATTAGCCAGCACATCACTTTAGGCAGTGCGCCAAAAGATGATTCGGCCGTCAAACTTAAAACACTGTAAAAAACACACAATAAAACAGAAAATATATAGTTCTTGCTAAAGAAAACAACAAGGACGATTAACGGCAGCGTTCCCGCTGTAATAAAAATCCCCATTTCCAGCGCAAAGAATAATCTGTAAGTAATACTGTTTACTTCTGCAATCAGCCCGCCGCACAGAATTGATATAATAGCCGATGTCAGACTAAAAACAATTCCAAAAAAGAACAGGATAATAATCTTTGCCAAAATCATCTGTGTGCTCGTTATGGGAATTGTACGCAGATTTTTAAATGTATCATTATCCCGCTCCATAAAAAAGAGCATGGCTGCAATCACCCCGATCACGCACGGCAAAAGCAATTCTACTCCATAGCCCATAACCGACTGAAAGTAATCATTGAAAATCGCTATCTTACTGTCATATTGTTCTGCCGTCTGCGGCATTGTCATCAATACGGTCAGCGGTAAAGGAAATAGAAACGCCGAAAGAACAACCAGCCATATAAATTTTTTACGTTTTAGTTTTGCAAATTCACACTTTACAAGGTCAAGCAATTCCTTCACCCCCTGTTACACGCTTGAAATAATCTTCAAGGCTTTCTTCACAGATATAGGCTTCTGATACGGTAAGGCCGTTTTCGACAAAGGCGGTTACAATTTTCCCAACAGAAACGTCTAGATTATGCAGACGCATCTTGTAGTCGTCCTGTACGGTAAAATGCGTTTCATGGAAGCTACGTTCTAAAATCCTCGACGCCTGTGTTGTACTGGAAACGGTAAAACGGATATATTTGCTGCTCTTTGCTTCCAGCTCTGCAAGGCTTTCTTCCTCCAATAATGCGCCGTGGTCTATAATGCCTATATCATCAGCCAGCAATGCAATTTCGGAAAGAATATGGCTGGAAATCAATATTGTTTTCCCTCGTTCAGTACAGAGGTTACGGATAAAAGAGCGCACTTCCGCAATTCCAATCGGGTCAAGACCGTTAATCGGTTCGTCCAAAATCAAAAGCTCCGGGTCATGCATAATAGCAAGGGCAATCGCCAATCGCTGTTTCATACCAAGGGAATATTGGGAAAACAGCTTTTTGTCTTTATAGGGAAGTCCCACTAAATCAAGCGCATTTTTAATTGCATTACGGCTCGTCACTCCCCGCAGGGTTGCAAAAATGCGTAGGTTTTCTGTGGCAGTCAGGTTCGGGTAAAATCCGGGGGATTCAATCAGACTGCCAATCCGGGGCAACAGTTTCTTCTCATTTGTCCGTAAAGGCTTTCCCCAGATTGTAACTTTCCCGTAAGTGGGCTGTGTCAGCCCAAGCAGCATTTTCATTGTCGTTGTCTTTCCAGCTCCGTTCCTGCCTAGCAGACCGTAGATGCGTCCTTGCCTTACATGGATATTCAAATCTGCAACGCTTTTCTGTGTTCCGTATTGTTTGGTAAGATTTTTTGTTTCGATTACATATTTACTCATTGCAATCCTCCTTGTTTTGCGGAGCAAAATGCGACTGCCCTTGCAGGAGCAGAGGATTTTACCTCCTTTTTCATATTTGCTATTCTATCACGCCAACCTTGCCAAAACCTTGCCGTAACCTTGCTTTTTTCATGTTTTTACAGCTAACAGAACTTTGACAAACTGAAAAATCCCCGTATTGTTACAGGGATTTTGGAAACAGTATTGTAAATATAGTTCCCTTATCAGGAGTGCTGTCAGCGGCAATCGTTCCTTTATGTGCCGCCACAAGTTCTTTTACGATGGACAGGCCCAGTCCATTTCCTTTTGCAGACCGTGACTGGTCACATTGGTACATTCTTTCAAAAATATGCGGGAGATGATCGGGGGATATTCCTTTTCCATTATCCGCTAATGTAATCCGGGCTTGCTTGTCATTCTCTGAAATACGGAATATCACTTTATTTCCCTTACTATGGATAAGCATGTTCTGCAGCAGATTGTTAAGGATACGGCTATAAGCATTTACATCTATGTGCATAAGGTATTCCATTTCCGGAATATCAAACTCATATTCAAAATTACTGTTTTCTAAAACTGAAATCCAATCAGCTATAATGTTCCGGGATGTTTCATTCAAGTCTAAAACCTCAAAACGAAAAATCTGTTCTCCGGAATCCAGTTTCACCCACTCAAAGAGATTTTCTACAAAATGCTTTAAGTAATGGGCTTTCTCAAATGCGACATGGACGTATTCGTCTTTTTCTTCTCCTGCGACTATCTTACATTCTATTGCTTCCAAATAACCGACCAGAGAAGCAAGGGGAGTTTTGACATCGTGGGAAATACTGGTCATTAACCTCTTGTATGCCTGTTCAGCCTGTTTTTGTCTGATAAGCTGCGTCTGGCTGTTCATTGCAATCTCATTAATTCCATAGCAGATTTTTCTTGTCATATCATTTTTCTTAGTCAGCATACGGCGGTTTAAGTTCCCAGATTTTATATCTTCAAGCGCTTCCTCAATAATAGACAACTGCCCCCGTACACGCCTGAGTTTTGTGAAAAGAAATAGGATTACCAACAAAGCTATGCAAAACATAATCAATAAAAATGGGTTAATACTCATGTCAAGCCTCCCTGTTAAAACGGTAGCCAACGCCACGGACAGTCAAAATGTAAAACGGATGTTCCGGATCTGGTTCAATTTTTTTCCTCAATTTGCTGATAAATGACATGATATTACTGTCGTCAAAAGCATATTCTTCCGCCCAAACCTGCGTATAAATCTGCTTTTTTGTAAATACTTTACCCTTATTTGATGCCAGAAAAGAAAGCAGGTCAAATTCTTTTCCCGTAAGCTCAATCTGTTCATTCCCTTGAAAAACAAGGCGGTTAAGGCTGTCAATCGTCATCCCCTGAAACGTCATGCAGTCTGTTTCAGAACTGGAAACAGGATTAAGCAGGGTATAACGCCGGATTAAGGAATTTACCCGTGCCATAAGCTCGTTGATGCTAAACGGCTTTGTCAGGTAATCGTCCGCCCCCATCCGCAAGCCGGACACTTTGTCTTCTTCTTCGCTTTTTGCGGTCAGCATAAGGACAGGAACATTACTTGTCCGCCGTATTTGCTGCAATACTTGAAAACCATCCAGATCAGGCATCATAATATCAAGAATAATAAGTGAACAGGTATCCTTATTTTCTTCCAATATCCGCAGCCCTTCTATGCCGCCGTTAGCAACAACCGCAACAAGGCTTTCCTGCTCTACGCATTTTTTCATAAGCGCACAAAGTTCTTTGTCATCATCAATAACCAAAACCTTATTCATGCTTCTCCGCCCTTCCTGCTTTTGTGCGGGCATCAGCCGGCTTCTCAGCATCTTTGGGCGTCAGCCACAAGCAGCTGAAAAAGTCAGCCACACCCTAAAAGAAATCCATGCCATTTAGGGCTATCCCTGCTGTCATAAGCATTATCCCTGCCACAACACAGCTTACCGCTCCAGCCACTATTGCAAGCAGTGTCCGCTGTTTTTCCCTTGGAAACAGCCCATTTCTATATCCCGGCTGCCCCTTATGGATAAGGTAGTTTCCGATATATAAAAGCACTATGCTGCTGCCCCCATAAAACGCAAGATACTGCCCCGCCGTGTAAAGCGGCATTTCAAGCAGACTGTTACTCTCTTCGATGATTGCCGACAGATCCTCCGTTCCATATGACTTTGTAAAAAACTGAAAAATGTAAGAACTGCACAGTGACACGAAATTATTGACCCCATGGAACAATACACTGTAAAAGATATTCCCCGTCTCCATCAGAAGGTAGCCCATGGCAATCCCAAGGAAAAAAGTCGGGAAAAACCGCCAGATGCTGCCATGGAACGCGCCGAATACAAACGCCGTCACAACAATCGGAACCCACTTATTTCTCCGCGCTCTAAAAAGGCTGTTGAAGACAACACCCCGAAATACTGCCTCCTCACATACTGCCGGTGATATCACGACTATCACAAATGCTGCAAAAAACGGTACGCTGAGTATTGATTCACTGATGCCCTGGCTCACCTCGGTCATCTCCCTCGGAAATAAGAGCATCAGAACCATTGTCACAACCATCGTAACAAAAAACGTTCCCAGCCACATGACAAGCGTTCCGAACACTTGGCATGCCTTTGGTTTCCGTGCGGGAAATACTTTCCGGAAGTCCCCCCCTGCCGCCGCCACCGTGCCGACCGCAAGCAGGAGAAGTATAAGCTCGCTGATAAGCGTTCCGTAAAATCCGAACCAGTTTCCGAGATATCTGCTAAAGATAAAGATCTCTCCCGCAGTCAGCAAAGCCAGGATTATCCCGTGATAGATTTTCAGCGTCTTTTTTCCCTTCGTCATACCGTTATCCTTCCCATGATCTCACCGATTGGCGCGGCTATCGTAAGTTCTGCGCCTACTTCCCTTGCCGTGGCGCTTTTATTGATCACTACAAGATGCTTTCCCCTGAAATAGTCGATAAATCCCGCCGCAGGATACACTACAAGCGATGTTCCCCCTATGATAAGCGTATCTGCCTCACTGATTGCCCGGATGCTCCTGTTGATAACATCAGAATCCAGTCCTTCCTCATAGAGTACCACATCCGGCTTTATCATACCGCCGCAAGAGCATCTCGGAATTCCCTCGCTGCTTTTTACATACGCCGCGTCGTAAAATTTCCGGCAGTTCTGGCAGTAATTGCGGTGGATGCTGCCGTGCAGCTCCAGAACGTTCTTACTTCCCGCCGCCTGATGGAGCCCGTCTATGTTCTGTGTGATTACCGCAGTAAGCTGCCCTGCGTCTTCAAGTTCAGCAAGTTTCAGATGCGCGGCATTGGGCTTTGCGTCAAGGAACATCATCTTTTCTTTATAGAACTCATAAAAGCTGTCCGTCCTGTGCACAAAAAATGTGTGGCTGACAATCTGCTCCGGGGAATACTTATACTTTTGCTGATACAGCCCGTCCGCACTCCGAAAGTCCGGAATATTGCTCTCTGTGGAGACCCCGGCTCCCCCAAAAAACACAATCCTCCTGCTGTCATCAATGATTTCCTGCAGTTTCCCGACTTCCTGTTCATACATGCCAATCACCCTCCTGTCTTTCACCTTGATCTGCCTTACGCTGTCTTTCCGACTGCTGCCTGTATTCAGGCATGCTCGCTGTAATCTTTAAAAAATTCTGTCAGGGCGTCCAGCATCTTAAAAAGTACCGGCAGTTCCTCTTCGCCGAGCTTTTCCCTAATCGCCATTGTCATCTTATGGTGGTAATCCGCATGATGATTGTATGCCCGCTCTCCTTTTTCCGTCAGCTTGACATACACGACCCTCCGGTCTTCCTCGCTCCGGTAACGTTCTGCGTATTTTTTCCGGACAAGGCTGTTCATGGCAGTGGTCAGAGATCCAACCGTAATGCCCAGCCGCTTCGCTATAAATGACATGTTATGTCCTGAGCCAAGCCCGATTGCCTCTATCACATGCATATCATTATTCGTAATATCCTTAAACTCATCTGTGATGATTGCCTTTCCTTCCAGATCCCAGATTTCATTAATCAGATTTACCAGAATAAAATTAATCTTCTTATACGCGTTATCCATGCCGCTGTCCTTTCATTTTATTTCAAAACATTACCTTTTGCTGTTTCCCTTACCACTATCATAGTCTTTTTTCCCGAAAAAGTACATAGCAAATTTACCCATTATCCGACAGGAACAGCTCATTTATAACTTCTCTCACGGTTTTTATGCGCTCCGCCCGATATGCGCCCGCCCCGCAGAACAAAAGGGCATCCTCCGTCTCCCCCTTTGCCGCATGGATCAGCGCATCCGTGATGCAATAGGGTATCTCCGCGGGATTGCATCTGCTCAGGCATCTATGGCATGGGCTGTGGGGTATCTTTCCGCCGCACATAACCCTCTCCATCATCTTGTTTTTGATGGCGCGCCCCGGCATGCCCACAGGGCTTTTTACGATAACGATATCCTCTTTTCCCGCATCAATGTAAGCCTGTTTATAGCGGATGTCCGCATCGCATTCTTCTGTCGTCACAAAACAGGTCGCGGCCTGAACTGCATCCGCCCCCAGCGAGAGCGCGGCTCTTACCGCATCCGGCGAATCAATGCCGCCGCCTAGCGCCGTCGGAATCTTCTGCCCGTATTTTTCCTCATATTCTTTCACAATATCAAGGATGCGCTTTACTTCTTCTGCGTATACAGAGGATATTTCATATTTTTTTAAGCTTTCCACGTCAAACCCAAGATGTCCGCCCGCCCCCGGCCCTTCAATGACCAGAAAGTCCGGAATCCTGCCATGCTTTTTATCCCAATATTTCAAGATTACCTTGGCCGACTTTTCCGTAGAGACAATCGGCGCCAGCTTTACATCATAGCCTTTAACAATTTCCGGAAGGTCAGTCGGAAGGCCTGCCCCGGACACAATAAAATCTGCCCCCGTTTCTGCTGCCGCGCGCGCGTATTCTTCATAATGACGCATAGCAACCATCAGATTAAAGCCGATAAGCCCGTCCGGTGAAATTTTCCTCGCCTTCTCATATTCTTTCCTGATCGCCCTCAGGTTAGCCTCCTTCGTATTCTCCTCAAAATCAGGCTCCTGAAAACCAATCTGGGCGGCTGAGATTACCCCCGCGCCGCCCTCTTTCGCAACCGTTCCCGCCAGGCGGCCAAGGCTTATTCCAATCCCCATGCCGCCCTGAATAACAGGAAACCGCGTCTTTTTATTTCCTATTCTTAATCCTTCCATCTTCTTTTCTCCCGCCGCATTTTCCCCGGCCTGAAATGCTGATCTACATTTTCCTGAAACGCCTATATCTGTGCTCCGCAAGCTCCTGGCCTGACATCTGGCAATACTCGGATAAGAATCTTCCTATCTCGCTCTCCATCGGACACGCTACCGGCTCCAGCGTCTCTGTCCGAAAATCCTGAGGCTCCGAGAATACCTTCTCTACAATTCCCATCTCATATAAGTCCTTTGCTGTAAGCCGCATGACTTTTGCTGCCTCTTCTGCCTTACTGCTGTCTTTCCAGAGTATGCTCGCAAAGCCCTCCGGCGACAGGATAGAATATACGGAATTTTCCAGCATCCATACCTCGTCCGCAGTCGCCATGGCAAGAGCGCCTCCGCTGCCGCCCTCTCCGATAATGACGGAAAGCACCGGAACCTTCAGGGATGACATCTCATAAATATTTCTCGCAATTGCCTCTCCCTGCCCTCTCTCCTCTGCTTCCAGCCCGCAGAACGCGCCTGGGGTATCTACGAAACAGATAACAGGACGATGGAATTTTTCCGCCTGTTTCATAAGCCGCAGCGCTTTCCGGTAGCCTTCCGGTGACGGCATGCCAAAGTTCCTGTCGATGTTCTCTTTCGTGTTCGTTCCTTTTGCCTGGGCGATTACCGTCACAGGCATGCCGTAAAACCTGGCGATGCCTCCAATGACCGCATGGTCATCCCCGAACAGCCTGTCTCCGTGGAATTCTATAAAATCCGTAAACAGCCGCTCAATGTAATCGCTTCCCACCGGACGCTCCTGCATACGCGAGCGCTGCACCCGCTCCCAGTCAGATATGTCCGGGGCATTTCCATCTGCGCCCTCTTGCCCGTCAGATCCATCCCTGTCTATTCCAGGCATCCTAATGCCCCTTTCATCATTTCCCTCAGACAGGGATGTTCCTGCATGAAACCTTAAAATCTCCGCCAGGGTTTCCTTCATCGCGCACCTTTCGATGATACCGTCGATAAATCCATGCTCCAAAAGAAACTCCGAACGCTGAAAGCCTTTGGGAAGTTTCTGCCCTATTGTCTGCTCTATGACCCTTGGCCCCGCAAACCCGATAAGGGCTTTTGGTTCTGCCAGGATAATATCCCCCAGCATGGCAAAACTTGCCGTCACTCCTCCTGTCGTAGGATCGGTGAGCACGCTGATATAGAGAAACCCTGCATCGCTGTGACGCTTAAGAGCCGCCGAAGTCTTTGCCATCTGCATAAGGGAGACGATTCCCTCCTGCATCCTGGCTCCCCCGGAGCATGAAAATATGACTACCGGCAGTTTCTCCTCCGTTGCCCGCTCTACCGCCCTGGCAATCTTTTCACCTACCGCCTCTCCCATGCTCGCCATCATGAACCTTCCGTCACAGACCCCGATTACCGTATCTGTGCCGCCGATTTTTACCTTTCCGGTAATAACCGCCTCATCAAGCCCGGTTTTTTCTCTCAGCCCTTCCACCTTTTCAATATACCCTTTATATTCCAGGGGATTCCTGACCGGCAGCTCCCGGTCCCACTCCTCAAAAGTTCCCTCGTCCGCCACAAACTCAATCCTGCGGTATGCATGCATCCTGAAGTAGCCTCCGCACTTCGGGCAGATATATGCGTCTCTTTTCACGTCTTCCGCGATAATTGCCGCCCCGCACTTGTTGCACTTTTTGAGGAGTCCTTCCGGAACTTCCGGGCGGGCTGTGTCTGCTTTCCGCTCGCTCCGCTTAAGCGGGGTATATCTTGTTTTCTTGAACATATTATCCAGCTTCATATATTTTCACCCTTTTGGTTATTCCATGTTTTCGATAAACTCTATGTCAATATTTCCGGCAAGATAATCCGGATGGTGCACAATCTCATACTGGTAATCCACATTCGTGTCAATCCCCTCGATGATGACCTCGCCAAGGGCGCTCTGCATTTTTGCGATCGCCTCTTTCCGGTTTTTTGCCCATACGATAAGCTTTGCCACCATGGAATCATAGTACGGCGGAATCGTGTAGCCGCTGTAGATTGCGGAGTCGATCCGTATTCCCTTGCCTCCCGGAAGATACATATCCGTAATGGTGCCCGGAGACGGGCGGAACCCTTTCTCAGGATTTTCCGCATTAATCCGGCACTCGATAGCATGGCCTAAAAGGCGCACATCCTCCTGCCTGTAGGAAAGTTTCTTTCCCGATGCAATCCGAATCTGCTCTTTTACCAGGTCAATCCCTGTCACCCACTCGGTCACCGGATGCTCCACCTGGATTCTCGTGTTCATCTCCATAAAGTAAAAATTATTATTTTTCTCCAGCAAAAATTCTATCGTTCCGGCGTTGACATATCCGGCAGCCTTCGCAGCCTTCACTGCCGCCTCCCCCATCTTTTCCCGCAGTTCATCGCTAAGAGCCGCGGACGGGGATTCCTCGATCATTTTCTGGTGGTTGCGCTGTATGGAGCAGTCACGCTCCCCAAGATGGATTACATTTCCGTAAGAATCCGCCAGAATCTGGAATTCAATGTGCCTCGGATGCTGCACGAAATGCTCGATATACATCATGTTATCGCCAAACGCCATCTGAGTCTCCTTCTGTGCCGTCTGAAAGCTCTGCTCAAACTCCTCCGGCGTATTGGCCACCCGCATCCCTTTTCCGCCGCCGCCGAGAGCCGCCTTTACAATCACGGGATAGCCGATTTCCTCTGCGGCTCTTGCTCCCGCCTGCGCGTCGTAGATGGGTTCCGTGCTGCCTGGAATCACCGGAACTCCCGCGGCAATCATTGTATTTCTTGCCTCCTGCTTGTTGCCCAGCCGGGCGATAACGTCCGAGCCAGGGCCGATAAAGGTAATGCTGCACTGCTCGCACAGCTCGGCGAATCTGCTGTTTTCCGAAAGGAATCCGAAACCAGGATGAATGGCATCCGCACCTGTGACAATGGTTGCGCTGATAATGCGGTCCATGCTCAAGTAGCTTTCCGATGAGGCTGCGGGGCCGATACATACCGCCTCGTCCGCAAGCTTTGTATGGAGCGCATCCCTGTCTGCCTCCGAATATACTGCAACCGTCTCAATCCCCATCTCCCGGCATGCCCGGATGATGCGTACTGCAATCTCTCCCCGGTTGGCAATCAATATCTTCTTAATCATAGCCATCCCCTATCCAATCATAAATGTAAGCTCTGCTGCGACAACTACTTTTCCGTCCACGGAGGCAACTGCCTCCCCGATCCCAACAGGCCCTTTCTCCCGGATAATCCTTGTCTCCAGGCGCAGCTTGTCGCCAGGAACGACCTTCCCTTTAAATTTGCATTTATTAATGCCTCCGAAATAGGCTGTTTTCCCCCGGTTCTCTTCCCTGCTCAATATTGCCACTGCCCCTGCCTGCGCCAAAGCCTCTACCGTCAGTACGCCCGGCATCACCGGCTCCCCCGGGAAATGCCCGTTAAAAAAGTCCTCCCGGTATGTCACGCATTTATACCCTACTGCATACTGGCCCGGCTCATAGTCCTCAATATAATCAAGCAGAAGAAACGGGTGCCTGTGAGGAATAATCTCTTTAATTTCATTAATTCCCAAATGTTTCATATCCAAAATCCTGTCCTTTTCCTATTTCAAACGGAACAACGGCTGGTTGTATTCCACCGGCTGCCCGTTCTCTACCAATATTTCTTCAACTATGCCGTCAAAATCACTCTCAATCTCATTCATGAGTTTCATCGCCTCCACAATGGCAAGCGTCTGCCCCTTCTTTACTGTATCTCCTACAGATACAAAAGGATCTGCCGTCTCGGACGGCGCTGCATAAAAAGTTCCGACCAAAGGAGACTTCACTGTTTTCGTACCTTCTGTTTCTGCCAAAGACGTTTCTTCACCTGATAAGCTGCCGTCATTTCCCGCCAGAGGCGCTGCCGGAGATACCTGCGCTGCCTGCACTCCTGCCAAAGATACGGATTCCGCGATCTGAATCTGCCCTTTTTCTTTGCTAAGCTTTAATTTCATTCCTTTTTCTTCATACTGGAATGTCGTAAGCTCCGACTTTGATACTGTTTCAATTATTTTTATAAGATTATCAAATTCCATCTTCCAATCTCCTTGTCTCCTCTGACTACCCTTCATATTTCTTTAAGAGCAGCGTTGCGTTGTGTCCGCCGAACCCAAGAGAATTGGTCAGGCAGTACCGGATTTCCTTCTCTGCCGGCTTATGGAACATATAGTTAAGGTCACATTCCTCCGGGTCGGCTTCTTTACTGCCCACTGTCTGATGGACAAAGCCTTCCTGAATAGATTTCGCGCACACGATAAACTCTACTCCTCCGGCCGCTCCCAAGAGATGCCCGATCATAGATTTTGTAGAGTTGATCATGACATTCTCTGCCGCATCCCCGAATGCCATGTGGATGGCGCGTGTCTCAAAAAGGTCATTGTGATGGGTGCTTGTTCCGTGGGCGTTGATATAATCTACCTGCTCCGGCGATACGCCGCCCTCTTCCATGGCAAGTTTCATGGCCATGGCCGCGCCTGCGCCGTCCTCTGCCGGGGACGTGATATGATACGCGTCTCCTGTCGCGCCGTAGCCTATAAGCTCCGCATAGATTTTTGCGCCTCTTGCCTTTGCATGTTCCAGCTCTTCTAAGACTACCACGCCTGCACCCTCGCCCAGCACGAATCCATTCCGCTCCCGGTCAAAAGGAATTGACGCGCGCATAGGATCCTCCGACGTTGAAAGCGCGGTAAGCCCGGTAAAGCCCGCGACTCCTGTAGGGCAGATACAGCTCTCGCATCCCCCGGCAAGCATAACGTCCGCATCGCCATACTGAATGGCGCGGAATGCATCCCCGATGGAGTTCGTTCCTGACGCACATGCCGTCACCACATTTGTGCATTTCCCTTTGAGGCCAAGCTGGATCGAGATATTGCCCGCCGCCATATTGGAGATCATCAGCGGAACCATGAGCGGGTGCACTTTCCCCGGCCCCTTCGTCTGAATCTTCGTATACTCCCTTTCCACAGTCTCAAGGCTGCCGATTCCCGAGCCGACGATAACGCCTGCCCGGTAAGCGTCCTCCTTCTCCATGTCAAGCCCTGCATCCTGAAATGCTTCCTTAGCCGCCGCTACCGCATACTGTGAAAAGGGCTCCATACGCTTTGCCGCCTTAACGTCCATGTGCTCTTTTGCGTTAAATCCTTTCACCTCTGCTGCCAGCTTTACTTTATAGTCCGATGTGTCGAACCTGGTAATCTCCCCAATTCCTACTTTTCCTTCCTTGATTCCTTCCCAGAATTCCGGCACCGTATTCCCGATCGGCGTTACGGCTCCAAGTCCGGTTACTGCTACTCGTCTCTTCATTTTGCATCTCCTCCTGATTCTGCTTACATCGCCATCCCGCCGTCTACGTGAAGAACCTGTCCGGTGATATACCCGGCCTCCTCTGATGCAAGAAATGACACGGCCGCCGCTACATCCTCCGCTTTCCCAAACCTTCCTAAGGGAATCTGAGACACGCTCGTTTCCTTCACCTTATCTGAAAGCACTTCTGTCATATCCGTCTCTATAAATCCTGGCGCTACAGCATTTACCGTAATACCTCTTGATGCCATCTCCCTTGCCGCCGATTTCGTAAGGCCTATGATTCCTGCCTTGGATGCCGCGTAATTTGCCTGGCCTGCGTTTCCTGCCACTCCTACGACAGACGCCATGTTGATGACACGGCCGTTTCGCTGCTTTAACATCTGCCTGCTGGCGAAACGGAGCGTATTAAACGCGCCTTTAAGGTTCGTTGCAAGCACCTTGTCAAAGTCCTCCTCTGACATCTTCATAAGAAGCCCGTCTCTTGTAATCCCCGCATTGTTCACAAGTATATCAAGCCGTCCATGCTCCTTGATAATCTCTGCAATAAACGCCTCACACGCGCTGAAGTCCGAGACATCGCACCGATAGGCCTCAGCCTTTCCGCCCTTCTTCCCAATCTCTTCTTTCACTTCCAGAGCTTTCTCTTTAGAGCCATTATAATTTACGATCACCAGCGCGCCGTCCTCTGCCAGCTTAAGGGCAACCGCCCTTCCGATCCCTCTGGAGGCCCCGGTCACAACTGCAATTTTTCCTTCTAACATCTATCTTTCCTTTCCGAGGGCAGAGACTGTCTTCTCCACATCCTCCCAAGCTCCGATATTGTAAACTTTCACATCACGGTTAATCTTTTTCATAAAGCCTGCAAGCGTCCTTCCCGGACCAATCTCCACGAATGTGTCCACACCCCGCTCAATCATATATTCCATGCTCTGCATCCAGCGCACCGGAGAGCTTACCTGCTTTGCCAGCAATGCCTTTGTCTCGCTGATATCCCTTACCTCCTCCGCTGTCACGTTGGTGACATAAGGAACTAAAAGCGGAGTTAAAGTGATCTTTTCAAGCTCTTTTTCAAGCTCTTTTCCTGCTGGAATAAGCATCGGTGAGTGGAACGGCCCGCTTACGTTAAGCATCACGGTGCGTTTTGCCCCCGCCTCTTTCAATGCGTCAGCTGCCTCTTCTACAGCTTTTGTCTCTCCGGTAATGACAATCTGCCCCGGACAGTTGTAGTTTGCGATGCCAACACCCTTTATGTCCGCAATGACCTGCTCGATTCTATCTGCCTCCATTGCCATTACCGCGCACATAGCTCCTTCTCCAGCCGGAACGGTATTCTGCATGAGAATCCCTCTTTTCCTTACCAGGCGGATAGCGTCCAGTTCCTCCATGCTGCCCGCCGCTGAAATTGCCGCATATTCCCCAAGGCTTAAGCCTGCCGTAATATCCGGCTCAATCCCTGCCTCCTTTACAACTCCTGTCATGGCAAGGCAGGTCGCCACAAGTGCTGCCTGTGTATATTCTGTCAGGTCAAGCTTGTCATTTTCCTCAAAACAGAGCGCTTTCATATCAAGCCCAAGGGTTTCGGAGGCTTTATCGTAAATATCCCTTGCCAGAGGGCTGTTTTCATAAAAATCTTTTCCCATGCCCGCCTTCTGCGCGCCCTGACCCGGATAAAGAAATGCCACTCTACTCATAAAATCCTTTTCCTCCAATTATCCCGTCTGTTTCTTTGACTAATTTTTCTATTAGCTCCTTACAGGAAAGCCTCTCTTTTACCATCCCGGCAATCTGCCCCGCCATGACGCTTCCGTTTACTACGTCTCCGTCCACAACGGCTTTCCGGAGGCCTCCGAGAGTCAGTTTTTCCAGTTCTTCAAAGCCTGCACCTTTGTTTTCCAATTCAATGTACTGTTTCGTCATCTCGTTGCGTAGAGCCCTCACAGGATGGCCTGTAGTCCTTCCTGTCACCCTGGAATCAATATCTCTCGCCTTGATGATCCTCTCTTTGTAATTATCATGCACCTGGGATTCCTCTGTCACGACAAAATGGGTTCCCATCTGCACGCCTTTCGCGCCCAGCATAAATGCTGCCGCAATTCCTCTTCCGTCCGCGATACCTCCCGCCGCGATGACCGGAATACTTACTGCATCTGCGACTTGCGGAACCAGCACCATCGTCGTGCTCTCGCCGATATGTCCTCCGGCCTCGCAGCCCTCGGCTACCAATGCATCCGCGCCGCTTCTCTCCATACGTTTTGCAAGAGCGACAGAAGCAACGACCGGAATGACCTTAACTCCTGCTTCTTTCCACATCTTCATATACTTTTCAGGATTTCCCGCCCCAGTGGTGACAACCTTAACGCCTTCTTCCACGATTACTTCTGCCACCTCGTCCGCATACGGGCTCATAAGCATAATGTTTACTCCGAACGGCTTATCAGTAAGCTCTTTTGCTTTCCTCACCTGTTCCCTTACCCAGTCCGCCGGTGCGCTCGCCGCACCTATAAGCCCCAGGCCTCCCGCATTCGATACCGCTGCCGCAAGGTGATGCTCGGCTACCCATGCCATTCCGCCCTGAATAATCGGATACTCAATCCCCAGTAATCTCGTCACTTCTGTCTGCATCTTTAAAACCTCTCTTTTCTTATTTGTGTTCTTCGATATACTTGATTACATCCCCTACTGTCAAAAGCTTCTCAAGCTCCTCGGAAGGAATCTCCACATCATATTTGTCCTCAAGGCTCATAACCAGCTCAAACAGATCCAGGGAGTCTGCTCCCAGGTCATCTTTAAAAGACGCCTCTTTTGTAATCCTGCTCTCGTCAATATTCAGCCCTTCTGCAATCAGTTCTTTCATTTCTTCAAACATTTTCATTCTCTCCTTTTTTTCATTATAAGTTTCTATACCTTACCGGTTTCTCTTCCTCCTCACCAGGAGCGAGCAATGTCCGGCAAGCATAAACCGGGGGATTCCGGTTTACTTTCCTACTTCATCCATTCGGCAATGCACGCCCCCCAGGTCAGCCCTGCGCCAAAGCCTGCCAGCACAATCTTCTGCCCTTTTTCAAGCTGCCCGGCACGGTTCATCTCGTCCAGCAATATGCCGATGCTCGCCGACGATGTGTTCCCGTATTCCTGAAGGTTCATCGGGAATTTTTCAATCGGCTCGTCAAGACGCTTTGCCACGGACTCCACAATCCGCCTGTTTGCCTGGTGCATGCAGTACCATGCCACGTCTGAGCGCTTTACCTTGTTCTTCTCAAGCACTTCACCGATAACTTCCGGCACTCTCTTCACCGCAAACTTAAACACCGCATGACCATCCATCTGCATGAAATACTCCGCATCCGTCATGCGCGCCGCATCTGCCTGGGCATGTCGGCTAAGGCATGTCAAAGCCTCCCCCTTCGCCCCCTCGGAATGTGTCACCGGCAGATAAAATCTCTCCTCAAAAGCCTTTATCACTGCCGCCCCTGCCCCGTCGCCGAACAGGATACAGGTTCCCCTGTCCTTCCAGTTTGTCAGATTAGAAAGGCTTTCGCTCCCTATAATCAACACCGTCCGGTACATGCCCGCGGCTATATACGCCTGCGCCGCATTATACGCCAGCACAAAGCCGCTGCAAGCCGCGCTCATATCATAGCAGGTCGCATGTTCCGCTCCGATAAGTTTCTGCACCTCGCATGCCGCACAAGGCAATATCACGTTGGAAGATATGGTTGACACAATGATCAGATCCACTTCCCCCGCATCTGTTCCGGCATCCTCAAGCGCCCTCTTTGCCGCCTCACACGCCATGGAAACTGTCGTCTCTTCCCTGATAATATGCCTTGCAGCTACTCCGGTGCGCTCCCTGATCCACTCGTCATTGGTATCTACCATCGTAGCAATCTCATTATTATCCATTACATAGGACGGGGCATAAGAACCCGTCCCGCAGATGATTCCTGTCATATGTAATCCTCTTGTTCCTGCATCCTATTACTGCACTTATTTTGATTTTAAATCATTTTGACCATCAAAGTATATCTCTAATTATTTTGCTTGTCAAGTATTTTGATTATCAAAATATATGGCATATATAACTGGAAAATTGTGCGAACTGCACACAAGAGCATGCTGACGTAAAAAAGGCCGCCCATTCAGCCCTTCCAGCCAAAAGGAGCGGTCTTTTTTACGTTCTTGCAATTCACTATCCGTTCAGTCTTTCTGACACTTCCTGTCCTCTCGGGCTCATGGCAACGCCGCCAAGAGCTGTCTCCCGGAGCGTTACATCCATCTTATCTCCCACGTCTTTCATCGCGTCTATCACCTGGTCTACCGGAATCTGGCTGATAATGCCCGCCAGCGCCATATCCGCCGCTGACAGCGCATTAAGAGCACCCACTACATTCCTCTTCACGCACGGTACTTCCACAAGGCCCGCAACCGGGTCGCACACCAGGCCCATCAGGTTCTTAAGAGCCATGGCGCAGGCATGCCCAAGCTGCTGTGCATCTCCGCCCCTCACATGGCAGATTGCCGCAGCCGCCATGCCGGAGCCGGAGCCGATCTCTGCCTGACACCCGCCGGATGCCCCTGCAAGGTATGCGCGGTTCGCTATGATCTGCCCCACTCCTGCCGCGACATACATCGCCTCTATCATCTTCTCTTCCGACACCTCATATTCACGGTAATAAGTAACCAAAACCGCTGGCAGCACACCGCATGCCCCTGCCGTCGGCGCCGCAACGATCCGTTTCATGCAGGCGTTGTTGCATCCCATCTTCAGCGCATTGGATATCACTTTTGCAAGAAATGTACCGCAGAGAGGCTCTCCCGTTTTCCGGTACTCATCCATCTTTGCCCCTTCCGTTCCGACAAGGCCGCTTCTCGATATCAGATCCGGCTCATACGCATCAAGCCCGTCCAACATAGCCTGCCACATATATTTCATCTGGCTCCAGGAATCCTCCTCGCTGACTCCGCGTTCATGAGCATCCTCAAGCTGCACCGCCTTCCAAAATTCAATCCCGTCTTTCTCACATCTTCCGTAAGCTTCTTCCATTGATTGATATGACATAATCTTTATCCTCCATACTTAGTTTGCGCTCAGGAATTTCACCCGGATAATCCCGCGTTTCTTCGCAAGGCCGTCAATCGCATCCTGCGGAACGACATCATCTGTCTCAACTACCATAACGGCGACCCCGCCTTTCTTATCCCTGAAAAGCTGCATCGTCGCAATATTGATCTCTGCGTCGCTAAGAGCCACCGACACGTCCTTCACCCTGCCCGGCTCATCCACATTACGGATGATAAGCGTGTTGCTCTCGCCGCTGAAGTTCACGTCAATCCCGTCAAGCTTGCAGACTCTGATTCTCCCGCCGCCGATAGAATATGCCTGAACCCACATCGGCGGAACGCCCTCTGCCTCCATAAAGACCTGAGCCGTATTCGGATGCGCCTCTTTGATATCTTTACTTTCAATCGTAAAATCCATGCCCTCTTCCTTTGCCACGTCAAAGCTGTACGGAATCCGCATATCGTCCGGTTTCATCCCCAAAAGTCCGCCGATCAGCGCTTTGTCCGTTCCGTGCCCCTTTCCTGTAGCGGCAAAAGAACCATGAAGATAAACCCTTGCCTTTTCCGGCTGCCTTCCAAAAAGCTGTCTGGAAATCAATCCAATCCGCGCCGCCCCTGCTGTGTGGGAGCTGGACGGTCCGACCATGACCGGACCTAAAATGTCAAATATGTTTCCCATCTTCCTATCCTCTCTTTATCTTTTTTGGCCTAACGCTATTGGCAATATTATACCACACAGCCGTCTTTTTTCCAATCTCTTCCGTCATATTTGCTCAAAATGCGTTCCATATGCTTTCTGTATTCCTCCCTCACATGCTCCGGCCCGTCTATGTGCATCTTATCCCCGATTCCAGTCAGCCACCCAAAAAACTGCGGGCTTACAGCCACCAGGATGTGCGCCTTGAAATAGCCGCCCTCCTCCGGCACGATCATCACATCCGTGCCAAACCGGTCTAAAACCACGCCGATCAGCTCGTTGCCGCATCGCAGCGTCACTTTCTCGTCACGCCCTCCGTACATGGAAAATGTTTTCTTGGCAAGCTCCGCCAAGTCAAAATCCCGGAATTTGTCTTTCCCGGTACGCTCCCTGTCCGTCAAGCTTGCCTTCTGCATCTTATCCACCCGGTAGTGTCTGATGCTGTCTGCATTATCATCATATGCAATCAGATAATAGTTCTCATTATCCCAGGTCAGCGCCCAGGGGCTGACCGTATAAAATGCGCCGCCTTTCCTTGGTTTCAGTGTCTTCTCGATCGTCCACTCCGCGTACTGGTACCTGATCTGCCGGTTTGCCAGTATCGCGGCATGTATCTGATCCACATTGTAATAGATCGTCTCATTCCCCGTCTTAGGCCGATTGTATATAAACACATTTCGCTGGAGCTGCCTGGCATCATGTTCGCTTGCCAGGCCCTCCAGCTTTTGGATCAGTTCTTTTGATTTCTTTCTGCTGATGAACTTTGATGCCTGCACTGCGTCTACAAGCAGCTTAAGCTCCGGCAGCTCAAACTCCCGGCTCCCTATATAGTAGCCGCCGTTGGTGCCTTTTGCCTGCACGATGTCCATCCCAAACTCGTTCAGCGTCTCTATGTCGCTGTACACTGTTTTCCGGTCAGCCGACATCCCATATCCCTCTAACGCTTTCCCTACATCTGCCGCAGACATGACATGCCGCTCATCTGTCTTTTCCAACAGAATCCTCATAATATATAATGTCCGCAGTTTTACTGAAGATACTGCCATAGCGCACCCGCTCCCTATCCTGTACGGATTATTTTACTCAGGGCAGCACAGATTGCTCTGCGCCTTTCACCCCTGCCTGTACTTTATTATACATGATAAGGGCAGAGCGCATCAACGCATTTGCTTAAAAATCATATTCATCCGGATTTAGCCCTGCCGCCTCCATGGCTGCCCGCCGCTCGTCCGCCCTCATAAAGCCCAGTTCGTCCGCATCCAGTCCTGATAATTCAAATTCCGTCTTTTCTTCCTGCATAATCTTCTTATATTCTCTCATCTGCATATGTCCTCCCCTTATCCATTTTGAAAAGCCTTCAAATCTGCCTGCTCATTAATCTTCTACATACTCCCTATAATCCGCCTCGTCTGCAAACAGCCTGTATTCACCGTCTACATAGCCCATATAGCCCTCGCTTACTACATATCCTTTCATCTGCTCACCCTCCTGACCTAATTTTGATGCCCTCGTTTCTTACATCTTAAGTTTATCAGAATGGATGTCCAAAAATATTCCCACCCAGCGCAAATAACACACAAAAAAGGCGTTTTCCGCAACTTCTGTCACGGCAAACGCCTTTTTTCTTCATTCTTTCTTTTTGAGAGCGACTGACAAATCTTCCCGCCTGTTAATTTCTGTCTTTTCAAATATGTTCGACACATGTTTTTTCACCGTCGTCTCCGATATCACCAAATCATCTGCAATCTCGCGGTTCGAGCACCCCCGGCAGATAAGCGCCGCAATCTCCGACTCCCGCCTTGTCAGGCCTGCCGCTCTGCAAGTCTCATGGGAGGGAATCTCCGAATAATGTTCCGAAGTCTCTTTCTTCTCCTGATCTTCCGCCCTGCCGGCCAGATACGAATATGTCTCCTCCTTTGTCAAAATCAGACGGATGCAGAATGCATACAGCATCGGGCGGAAACAGAGGGCGACATCCTTTAAGATGCTTTCATACCCTTTATCTTCTGAAAGGCGGATAAAACTTAACAGAAATACTTGTATCAGTCCGGCCTCGATCGCTTTGCTCCCGTATATGTACAGAAATTCATCTTTTCCCATGCCCTTTTCGTAAAAAGGCAGCGCAAGCAGAAACGTTCCTGCCAGAAGTATGAAAAAACTCTTCAGATCCAACAGCAGCATTACATTAAAGTCGGCCATAAATACAAGAATCAGGATATATAGAATAAGGTATACTCCTGTTTGCCATTGTTTTTTCATAACCGGTTACTCCTTCTGTGCATCCGTGCTTTCCTGATTTTCAGATTCCACTTGCAGTTTCCGGTCTTCCTGAAGGTTCCACAATTTCATCTTCAGCGTACTCTCCATCGGCAGCAGCATGAGTATTACCGCAGATGCACAGGCAGGCGCCCTAAACCCCGTAGACAGCATATAACCTATACTTGCTGACAGATCCATAGTTACCAGAATCTGCGTCAGTTCAAAAAACAGCAAAAACGCCCCCGCCGCGACAAGAATCTTTCTGACTAGGCACACTGCCTCTATAGCACGTTTCAGCTCATTAACCGACTCGCCGCCCCGTCCTTTCCATAACCCTAAGCGGAAAGCATTATTAAAGTCCTTTAAAAATCCTGCCCCCAGCAATATCGTAAAAACAAACAGCGCCATCACAATAACCGTCACAGGATCCGCAATCCACGTTATATCCCCCATACCCTGTGCATCCGCCAAATACCAGCTTACGACGATTACTGCCAAAACAGAAACAATATACATAACTCATACCTCCATTTTCATCTTTGCCTCATCTGGCTGACGCCATTGTAGCAAATCAGCGTCATAAATTCCATACTTCCCGGGATGTATTTTCGGTAGTATTTAGGGATGCAGGCAAGGGATTCCTTACAAATACGTATTCCCATTCTGAAGACATCCTTTCCGAAAAGCAATATCCAAGGCGGGAGAATTTTTTTATCTCCTCCGGGCTGACAACCCCGTTTTCCGCCATAAACCGCACCATCTCACCCCTTGCCATCTTCGCCTGCGTTCCTTTCTGGATGACTTTTCCGTCCTTCCATTCCCCAAAAACGCATGTAAGAAATCGATCCTCCGGTTTCAGATACCGCTCGATGCATTTTGAGTATTCCTTTGAGGCGAGATTGACGAGCACTCCGTCTCCTTCTTTTACTTTCTCATAAAGACGCCCTCCCCAGTAATCGTAGAGATCCTTCGCCCCTCCCGCCTTCGCTTTCGCCTGCATCTCCAGCCGGTAGGGGCTTACCCCGTCAAGCGGCCTTAACGCTCCGTAGAATCCGGACAGAATCCAAAGATGTTCCTCCGCGTAATCCCACTCCCTCCGGGTGAAGACTTTCGGCGCCATATGCTGATACTGAATCCCTTCGTAGGATATGAGGGCAGGAGTCAGGCCTCCCCGCAGGTCCATCTCTCGGACGCGGCGGTAATTCAGCTCTGCGATCTTCTCATTGCAGCCCCACAAAGCTTTAAGCTCTTCAAAGGAAAGCGTCCGCATCCAGCACAGCAGCTCCTCAGCCTCTCCCAAAAGCGCGGGGAGCTGCTTATAATGGAATATATCTGTATCTGTGTTCATTTTCTTAGCCGGTGAAATGATAATCTGCATTGCGTTTTTTATGTACCTCCAATTTTTGTTTATCATACTCTATTTCGGCGCAAATATCAAATGGAGTGGCATTTATGTTGTTTATTTGTTGGGATTTGTATAGTATATTTATATGCATAACGGCAAAACAAAAATCAAGAAACAGTCCTGTCAGGAAGAAGGAGCAAAAATGGCTTACAAAATATTGATTATTGATGATGACGCCGAACTACTCAAAATGCTGAGAAAATATTTTGCAATGAAACAATATGAAATCATCGCGGCAGAAAATGGGGCGGAAGGATTAAGCAAAATAAAACTACAGCCGGATATCATACTGCTGGATGTAAATATGCCGGAAATTGACGGGATAGAGGTATGCCGGCGGATACGGGATAAGGTAACCTGCCCTATTTTATTTTTGACTGCCCGGGTAGACGAACAGGATGTTGTAAACGGCCTTTTTTAAAACCATTCAGCCTGAAAGAGCTTGACGCAAGGATTCAGGCGCACCTGAAACGTGAGACACGGCGAAAAGAAAGGACATGGTGCTGTTTTCAAGATGAGCTGTCTATTGATTATAAAGCAAAAACTGTGCAGATTCGCACAGATTATCTGGATCTGACAAAAACAGAATACGGAATCATTGAATTTCTGTCTATGAATCCGGGAATGGTTTTTGATAAAGACAGGATTTATGAGAAAGTCTGCGGATACGATGCAGAGGGTGACAGCAGGGTAATTACAGAGCTAATCCGCAGAATCAGGAAAAAGTTCCGGCAATATACGGAAAATGAATATATAGAAACTGTATGGGGGATGGGCTACCGATGGATAAAATAAGAAATCTATCCGTGAGAAAAACAATTTTTTATATATGGCTGCTGCTTTATTTTTCGGTTTTTTCCTCTCGGCCGCCATTGGCAGGATTGCAGAGCAGACTCAGATGCAAGTCTGGTGGAATTATGTAGATGAGGAGGCGTATTTTAAAGCTGTGGAACGCGAAGGCTCTGATTATGTGGCAGATATTCCAAGGCCAAGCTCTTATGAGATGACACCGTCAGACCATTTCATATCAGAGCTCTGTGATTTTCTGCAGACTTATACTGTATTGATCCTGTCCATGGCTTTAAGCTGCGGAGCAGTTTTCCTCTTTTACCGGAACAAGCTGAAAAGGCCGGTTGAAGAGCTGGAACTGGCCTCAAAAAAAATTGCCGCAAATCATTTGGATTTCAGTATTGCTTATGAAAATCAGGATGAGCTGGGCGTACTTTGCAAGGAGTTTGAACAGATGCGAAAGGCTCTTGCCAGAAATAATCAGATATTATGGCGAGCGGTTGAAGAAGAAAAAATGCTGCGGGCGGCTATCGCACATGACATACGCTCTCCGCTGTCCGTCTTGAAGGGGTATCAGGAAATGCTGACGGAGCATCTGTCAGGCACGGATGCAGATATAGGACAGGCGATGGAGATGCTGTCAGAAAGCGGACGCCAGATTGAGCGTATGGATGCTTTTGTGGAAACCATGCGGAAGATGAGCAGCCTGGAAAGCCGGGAGCCGGCCTCGGAGGAAATATCCGCCAGACAGTTGGAGGAAGATATCCGGGCAGAGCTTGCGATTTTAGAAAAGGAATATGGAAAACAATGCATACTGCAGGCGCGGGAATCAGGGAAGGTCTTTTACGGCGACAGAGCAATCATTTTGGAGGTAGCGGAAAATCTCCTGTCAAATGCCCTCCGTTATGGGAAAAAGAAAATCGGAATCATGGTGACGGCAGGATATTCGGAATTAAGCATCTGTGTCCGGGATGACGGCGACGGCTTTCGGGAAGATGAGGGAAAAATTACGGAAGCTTTCTACAGGCAGAATGTTAAAGACAGCTTAAAGCATGCAGGAATTGGAATGTATATCAGCAGACTGTACTGCGAAAAGCACGGGGGAAGATTAGTTTTAGGAAATGATGAGCATGGAGGGGCTGTGGTAACGGCAATATTCCGCCGGATTACATAGGTGATCCGGCATTTTTCTTTTGGTTGTCCTTCTATAGTGATTTTTCTTTTACAATGGAGCTATCAAGAACCAACTAGGAGGCGGGTATATTGATGCAGGAAATGAAGATCTTCCTGACCTTTCAAAAACAGGCTTATGCAATATTTTTTGCCGTAATTCTGAGTCTTGTCAGAGGGATAACTTACTCTGCCGAGATTGGGATTGCCTTAGAACCGCCGATGGCGATACTGTCTCTGACATTCTGCGCAGATACCTATACGCAGGAAATTGTAAGCAGGCGCTCAGAAGTCTGGCGGCTGCGCCCCATGAAAAAAAGAACAAATTCTATTTACAGACGGATTGTAGTACAGGAAATATTCTTATTAGCTGTCGCAGCTGCCTCATATGGATTATTTTTTCTATTCCAAAACCCAAAAATGAACGGAATGGGGCAAAGCGATCCAGAAAGTGAAATATGCCAGTTCCTTGTATTTTTTGCCGCTATCGCTGTCACGCTCGGATTCTGGGGCCTTTTATCAAATCTGCTTTCCTGCCTGTTTCGGAATATGTGGATTGGAATCGGCATCTGCCTGATGCTGTGGATGATTACAAATTCCAGTATCGGCGACAGATGTTTCGGAGCATGGAATTTATTTTCCTATACATTCAGGGAGTTAGAAAACGGCGGCGGTTTTTATTGGCTGCGGGGAAAATTACTTTGTATCTTCATAGGGTTCCTGACAGCGGCGGCGCTGCCTGAAATCATTGAGAAAAGAGGTTGAGACGATGGGAATTAAGATAGAAAATTTAACAGTAACATTTAAGAATAAAATAACAGCAATCCATCATGCTGATTTGGAAATCCCAAAGGGAATCTTTGGTCTGCTGGGTGAAAACGGAGCTGGGAAAACAACGCTTATGCGGGTTCTTGCAACTGTGTTATCACCGACCAGCGGAACGGTGACTTTAGACGGAATATTCTACAGCGAGGGAAATTTTGAAAAAATACGTAAAAAAATAGGCTATCTGCCGCAGGAGATTGACCTCTATCCGAGCCTTACAGTACAGAAGTGTCTGGAACATATGGGCAGCTTATCCGGCATCCCCCGGCATGCCTGCAAAGAACGCATCAGCGATTACCTTGAAAAGACAGGCCTGTCAGATCACCGAAGAAAGAAGATGAGACAATTATCAGGCGGCATGAAACGGAGAGTCGGACTTATTCAGGCGCTTTTAAATGAACCGGAATTTTTAATTGCCGATGAACCCACAACTGGATTAGACCCTAAGAAACGTATCCGTATCCGGAATCTGCTGGTTGATTTTTCAGAAGGACGTACTGTTTTGTTCTCGACCCATGTAGTGGAAGACCTGGCAGCGTCCTGCAGTCAGCTTGCGGTTATGAAAAAGGGGGAATTTCTTTATTCCGGAAACATGAGGGAACTGCTGGAACAGGCCGAAGGCCATGTCTGGATCTGCAAAGTAAAGGATGAAGGAGCGGCAAGAGAGCTGGAGGAAAAGTATCATGTTTCATCGAAACAGTATGCAGGAGGCGAATTAAGTTTGAAATTAATCAGCGAAACGCCGCCTCAAATTGAATGCAGTTCCTGTCAGGCAACGCTTGAAGATGCTTACATTTATATTGCAAATAAAGAACGGTAATCATAGCAAGTTCATACAAATCTGTTCTTTTGGGCGAATGCCGCCGCACCAATGATCTATCCAATCATTCATGCGGCGGTTCCACAGATAAATGTCCATATATAAAGTGTCTATCTATCAATCTACTTTCACGCCATATTTTTTCAGCTCGCAAGCGACAAACTCCCGCTCTTCCCGAATCTCTTCCATAATGTACCGAATATCTTCTTCTGCTGCATTTTTCATCTTATAGTTCTTTACACAGTTGTGGATATAAGAGCGTTTCGCTTTCGCCAGGTCGTATTCCCTCGCCCGTATCATGGACGGCTCCTCGGGGAATATAAGCGTTTCCCCAGGAACCTCCTCATCCGGATTGCCGAAGGACACTTTGATCCCGTTCTGCTTTGCAAAGGTGAGCTGAGGCATCGTGTGCTTGCCCGCCCCGGTATATTCAGTCTCCTGCACGATGATGACCTGATCCCGGTCCATCTCCTGAGCCAGAGCAAACGCCGCCGTCAGAGACGTGTTGCCCGCCGGCCCTCTCTCGTATCCTTCCAGGATTGCCAGAGCCTGGGTAATGTAAAACACTTCGCCTTGTTTTACCGTAACATAGCGGTCCATGTACCTCAATGTCCTCGCCGCATTCCTTGGGCAGTCCGAACGGTCCGGCCATGTGATAAACGGTATTGCAAATCCCGTGTGCCCCGTCGTGCAGGACTTTCTGTTAAAATCATGGTCCGACGCCATATGGAGACCCTTAAGGTCGATGCTCGCCCCCACAATCTCCACATTTTTTGCCCCGGCTTTCTGTATTCCCCTCGCAGTTCCGGTGAGATTGCCGCCTCCCGCATTGGTACATACGACTACATCCGGTTCCCGCCCGAGCCGCTCACGGCACTGCATCACCAGCTCGTACCCGAGAGTTTCCACCCCTGCGATGCCAAAAGGCGTATACAGGGAGGCATTAAAATATCCGGTTTCCTCCAGCAGTCCAAGAAATGTAGTGAAAAGCTCAGGGCCTACCGTGAGCTGAACCACTTCCGCTCCATAAGCTTCGCATATCCGCTGTTTTTCCAAAATCTCCGGCTGGCCCTTTTTCTCGTCATCATAGCACTCCTGCACGACGATACATTTCAGGCCGTTCATCGCAGCCTGCGCCGCCACCGCTGCCCCATAGTTTCCGCTGGTGGCGGAGATAACGCCCTTGTAGCCGAGACGTTTTGCGTGATGGACAGAGATTGCCGCCCGCCTCGCCTTGAAACTTCCCGACGCGTTGCATGCCTCGTCCTTTATGAATATCCTCGCGCCCTTGCCTTCCGGCGCATACTTCCTTGCCAGCGCGGTCAGATTACGCATCTCCAGAAGAGGGGTGTTCCCCACTCCGTTATCTGCCTGGATTTTCTGCATCTCTTCCATAGAGTATCCTGTCTCTTCCATCATCCGCTCGTAATCAAAACCGATGCCTTCATACTCAAAATCATCATAATCTAAACGCATGGCGTCTCTCATGATGTCATTCTTTCTCGCATTGACTGCCTCGTATGACATATCTTTCGCCATCAGCTCTCACCCCCAAATAAAATCTGTTTCAGTTGGTGCTCTATTTTCAGAAGTTCGGGCTGAAATTCCCCATAATCATGTATGTAACCGGGATTTACTGCTGTCGGACACCCTTTTTCAATCCTTCCGGTGGTCGTCCTTATCTTAACCAGCTCCCCTTCTTCGGCATCCGAAAGGGCCTCCCCCTTTACCCACATTTTAAGGTCGCACTTCTGCGTATCTTCCGGAACCTGGGGGGCGCGCTTTCCGGCCGGAAGAACAACATCTTCAATCTGTATCCAATCTCCCTTTTTTACAAATGGATCCATACCAACCACCACACTCCTTTCCTACATAAATTATATCACAGGCAGCTATTTATACAAGTTTCTTATCCGCCTTGATCAAATCCCTGAAATCACCCATAATCGCATGGGGTACCGGAATATCGAGCATGGTAACGACGCCCGGATCCGCATTGATGCAGTGGGGGATGCAGTTCATGATCATCGCCATCGTTCCGATGCCCCCGTCGATTTCCGGGCTATTTGCCATGTTTACCGGGGGAACAGAATCCATGATCACATAGTCGCCTGTGTGAATGCCTACCTGCTCCGGCTCAATCTGCTGAGGATGTTCCATGTCAAGCTTTCTCTCGCCGTCAATGTCCACCCATCCTTTCATCGCCACGCCTGCTACAGTGCCTTTTGCCGCAAATCCATAGGGCGACTTTCTGTCAACGTCTGTGACAATCGGCTCCATATCCTGGCCGAAACTATCCCATTTCCAGCCAAGGGCATCGCAGATCATCATCGTAGACTCCGCAAAACCCACATGACCTGCCATCGTGCCGTCTGCTTTCCTCCTGTTAAACTCTTCCACTGGCATGCCGATTCCCTGCTCTTCCATAACGGCAGGCCCAAAAGGCGATAAAGAATTCACTCTCCTGGATGTAATATGATTCACTTCCTCACATGCCGCTGTCCATAAAACTACAAGCAAGTCCATGATCAGCCCAGGATTAATCCCCGTACCCATGACGGAAACGCCGTTTTTCTTCGCGTACTCGTCAAGTTTCTTCGTAAGCTCCGGCTCCTTCGCTTTCGGATACGCCATCTCTTCCGCAGAGGTAATGACATTCATCCCCCGCTCCATCACAAATACCAGCTTGTCATACACATCCTTTGTAAAAGAATTGGTGCAGACCACTACGATATCTGCCGCTCCCGGTTTGATTACCTCTTCCGGGCTGCCTACCGTCACATCCTGCCTGTCTCCCCTGACAATGCCGGGAATCACGTCATACATGCTCTTTCCAAGCTTTTCTCCGATATCAATAGCTCCTACAATATCTACGCCTTTTTTCTTCGCGAGCATCCTTCCGATGCCGCCGCCCATAGCCCCAAGGCCCCAGAGAATCACTTTTACATTTTCCATAGATTTTAAACCTCCTTATGAATTGCCGTTATTCTTTTCTTCTTTTATCTGTGCAAAATATTCTCTCGTCAGTTTCACTACAACCGGACTCAGGGCAACCAGCGCAATCAGGTTGGGAACTGCCATCAGGCCGTTGCACGTATCCGCAAGGTCCCATACAAATCCAAGACCGCCCACAGAGCCGATCACAATAAAGATACACCACAAGATCCGAAGAGGCATGACCGATTTCTCCCCAAAGAGATACTCAGCCGCCTTCTCGCAGTAATAATTTGCCGAAATAAGGCAGGAAAATCCAAACAGCACAATACTGAACATAACAATGTAACTTCCTATCGTGCCGGGCAGCGCCGTCTCAAAGGATTTCATCGTCAGTGCGGCGCCGTCAAGCCCGCTCTTCCACTCGCCGGAAATCACAATTGCAAGCCCTGTGATCGTCGCTACGATAATCGTATCTACAAAGACCTCTGTCGCACCCCAGATTCCCTGTTCCACCGGATGGCTCACTTTCGCGCTTGCATGAATGATAGGAGAGCTGCCAAGCCCTGCCTCATTGGAAAACATTCCCCTTGCCATGCCTTTTGTCAGCATTACCATAAAGGTCGTTCCTGCAAACCCGCCGGTAGCGCCCGCCGGAGTAAACGCGCTTCGGACGATTTCCGCAAAAGCAGACGGCACTTGCTGGATATTAAGTATGATAATCCCAAGACCGGCCGCAACATAAAGCCCGCACATAAAAGGAGTCAGAAACTGGCATACATTGGAAATCCTGCTGATTCCGCCAAGGATAACCGCTCCCGCCAGAATAGAAAAGACAATGCCGGTAGCAAGAGGCGGGATGCCAAACTGAGCCTCTATGGAATGGCACATGGAATTGGTATCCACAATCGCTCCTACTACAAAGTACGCAACAATAACCATAACCGCAAAGAACCCTCCCAGGATTTTAGACTTTAGACCTTTAGATATATAATACATCGCTCCTCCGGAAAATTCGCCGTTTCCTTTCTTTTCCCGATAATGGATGCCAAGGGTAACCTCCGAAAACTTCGTAGCCATGCCAAAAAGCGCAGAAACCCACATCCAGAATACCGCTCCCGGACCTCCAAGCGCAACTGCAGTCGCCACACCGGCAACATTCCCCGTTCCCACAACAGCCGCGATAGAAGTCAGCGCTGCCTTCCCGGAAGAGATCGAGCCGTCGCCCTCCGTACTCTTAAACGCCTTTCCAATCGTGTTTTTAATAATATAGCCGAACTTTCTAAACTGCAAAAAACCAAGCCTGGCAGACAGGAAGATGCCTACGCCCAGAAGCAGGAAAATCATATACGGACCCCATACTAATTCATTGATCTTCCCATTAATTTCATAGATCATTTCACTCATTAAATTTGTTCCTCCTTTACGTTAAAATCGTTCTGCGCGCACGTTATAATATACACATGTATGTTATATTGAACATATTAACATACTATTCTGTAAAATTCAACAAATATTATTATTTGTCTGTATATATTTCCTTTATTCAGTTATAGATTTTTACATAATTTGTGATATAATTTTCTTATGATGCAAGGAAGAAAAGACTTACCGGCATCATCTCTATATGGAAAGGATTGAATATACAAATGAAAGAACCGTCTTATGATATCGGAAACGTAATTCGGAACCAACGCAGGCTCAGGGATATGTCATTGAGCGAGGCCTCGGAAAAAACTGGTGTTTCCAAGGCAATGCTGGCTCAGATCGAGCGCAATGAATCCTGTCCCACCATATCAACCGTCTGGAAGATATCTTCCGGGCTGCAGATTCCCATCGCTACCCTTCTGTCGCAGCACAAAAGCACCGACTACAAGGTCAATAAGCTTGAAGATGTAGCGCAAGTTAGAAATGAAGAAAATTATATCCGCGTATACAACCTCTTCCCCTTCGATCCCTTTACCTCGTTTGACTACTTATATATCGAGCTTGATCCTCACTCAAACTATCCTTCTACCGGACACAAAAATGCGCTGGAAGAATACGTCGTTGTAACTTCCGGCAGACTGACGCTGCATATTGCAGAAAGGATATACGAATTAGAAACGGGAGATTCCATTACATTTAACGGCGATGAAGACCATATCTATGAAAATGCAGACGATGAAACCGTCATATTTCAAACGATGATGAGGTATTAGCAGAAACAGGGGTACCCTCAGCGAGCAAAAGAACACACTGTCCTTTGTCCACTGAGGGTACCCCTGTATTTTTACTGAGTTATCCTCATGATTTTCACATCTTTAGGCTCTATCCTTATCTCTTCACCCCCGCTTACCCTTTCTTCCGTCAGCAGATCCACGCAAGTTTCTTCTGCCCTTACTTCCAAAACACGGTCTCCATGGTTCAGCAGGAATAAAAATCTCCCGTTCTCATTCTCCCGCACAGTGGCTTCCATGCCGTCCGCTCTCTCAAAAAGCGGCTTAATGCCGCACTCCCTGCACACATCCTCAAGAAACGCCCTGAAAAAATGCTCGTCCGAGCGGGTCGCCACATAGTAGGCTCTTCCTTTCCCAAACTCGTTTACCGTCACCGCAGGCATCCCCGCATAAAAGTCCTTCTGGTACGCGCCAAGCTCTTTCGCTCCCTCCGGATGGATGAGGTCGCACAAAAGCCGTGCCGGGTATGTTCTCCCGTTATAGTCAAAGCTGTTCTCCTTATCCCTTGGCAGCGCGTCTATCTCCTCCGCCCAGATTCCCAGGATATCCCGAAGTTTCCCCGGATATCCGCCGGTAATTACCAGATCATGCTCATCCACGATCCCGCTGAAAAATGTGGTGACAAAGGTTCCTCCGTGCTCCACGAACCGGCGCACTTTTTCGTCATACCCAGTCTTTGTCATATAGAGCACCGGTGCGATCAAAAGCTTATACTTGTCCAGGCCATCATTAGCCCCCACAAAATCCACCGGGATATTCAGCCCATGCAGCGCTTTATAGTAATCCAGCACCTGAGCCTTATATTCAAGATCCATAGTAGGGCCCGCAGTACAGTTTAGCGCCCACCAGTTATCCCAGTCAAAATAGATGGCAGCCTTCGCATCAGACACCGCGCCGAGCAGATCACCGCCAAGCTTTTTAAGCTCCTTCCCAAGAGCAGCCGTCTCCTTAAATACTCTCGTCTCGCCATTTCCCACATGGTCAATAACCGCGCTGTGATACTTTTCGCAAGCCCCTATGCTCCTTCGCATCTGGAAGAACATCACAGAATCCGCGCCGTGGGCAACCGCCTGATAGCTCCACAGCCTCATCACGCCCGGACGTTTCAGCGCACAATATGTATGCCAGTTGGTAACTCCCGGTGTCTGCTCCATCAAAAGGAACGGATTTCCGCCGCCCACGCCCCGCATCAGGTC
This sequence comes from uncultured Dorea sp., assembly GCA_910578455.1. Lineage (GTDB taxonomy): Bacteria > Bacillota > Clostridia > Lachnospirales > Lachnospiraceae > MD308. The sequence goes on along the minus strand of CAJTQA010000010.1, from coordinate 13,721 downwards.
ATGCTGCATGGCGATTTCCGCCGGAGAGGCATCCACATCCGGATAGTTATCCCACGAGACAACGTCCATGTACCTTCCCCATTTCTGGTAATCAAGCGCCGGGTAAAATCCCATCAGGTTCGTAGTCACCGGAATATCCGGCGTTATCTTTTTCACCGCATCATATTCCATCCGGTAGCAGTTCAGGATACTGTCCGAGTTAAATCGCCTGTAATCCAGCGTAATCCCCTGGAACATGCTTCGTTCCGGCTCAAAATGCTCGCTCAGGGCGTTAGGCAGCACAATCTCATCCCAGTCGTAAAAGGTATGCCCCCAAAATGATGTATTCCACGCCCGGTTCACTTCCTCGAGCGTCTTATATTTCTCTCTAAGCCACGCTCTGAACGCCCGCTCGCAGTTCTCGCAGTAGCACTCCCCGCCATATTCGTTGGAAATATGCCATGCTACAATATTTTCATACCCTTTGTACCGCCCGGCAATCTTTTCCGCAAGTTTAACGGAATACTTCTGATAGGTCGGACTATTGGGGCAGGAATTGTGGCGTGCGCCGAACTTATGCTTTCTTCCCTCAAAATCCACCCGCAGAATATCCGGGTGGCGCTTTGCCATCCACGCCGGATGCGCGCCTGTGGATGTGGCAAGGCATACTTTCAGTCCGTTTTCCCTCACCATCTCCATAATCTTATCAAGCTTTGAAAAGTCATACTCCTCCTCTGAAGGCTGTATCGCCGCCCAGCTGAACACATTGAGGGTCACAATGTCTATTCCTGCCTCCTTAAAAAGGCGCATGTCCTCCCGCCAGATGTCCTCCGGCCACTGCTCTGGGTTATAATCGCCGCCGTAGACAATCTTATTTACTTTTTCGCTGTATTTTTTCATAAGCCTGTTCCTCCGATTTTTATTTTGTTCAATTCTTCGGTTTTGTAAACATTATATCCTTCGTAGTAATAACTCGCATCAATTCCCTTCATATATACATCCCGGTCATCGATTTTATCTGTCAGCGCGTTTTTTAATAATGCTTTGATTTCCACATCTCTTATCGGACTGCGCTCCATCGCCAGAAGATAATCCTCTTTATCCACCTTGCTCCAGTCAACGACCCTCCCAATCTCTTTTTTCAAAACCGCGTCAAGCCATATTCTCATGCTCCTGCCATTACCTTCACGAAATGGGTGAGCAACATTCATCTCTACATATTTCTCTATAATTTCATCAAAATCAGATTGCGGCATCCGTTCAATATTTTTCAAAGCCTCTCTCAGATACATAACGGATGCAAAACGAAATCCTCCTTTTGCAAGATTCTCGTTCCTTATCTCTCCTGCAAAATCATAGATATCTTCGAAAAGAAACTTATGAATCTGGGAAAGCCCTTTAAAAGTACCCACTTCAAAGGCATCCAGTAAACCATTTTCAAACAGTAAGAGTGCCTTTGACTTGCTGATCTTCTCTTCCGTATGAGACAGTTCTGTCAGGTCACTGATTCCTAACTTTTTTTTTAATAAAAGCATAACTTCCTCCTCCCGTTTCACAGGTATCTTTCTGCCTTTTCATACTCTTTTCCCCCGTATAACCCGACACGCGTCAAGAATTCTTCCCCAGCTCCTCAAACATCTCCCTCACGGCCGGCGCATTTTTCGTCAGCCTCTTAATGCTCAGATCCTCCGCCTTATTATTGGCCAGCCTCAAGTTATTCTCAGACGAAAGCAGCGCCTCCTTCGTCTTCTGCAAATGGGTAATCGTCTTATCAATCTCATCAATCGCCGTCTGGAACTTCGTGCTTGCAATCCTGTAATTGCGGGCAAACCCTTCCTTAAACGCATTCATATTCTCCTCAAAATGCAGGATGTCCACCTGCTGGTGCTTTGCCGCCTCAAGCTCCCGCCGGTACTGCAAAGAATTCATCGCCGCATTCCGAAGGAGGGTAATCATCGGAATAAAAAACTGAGGACGTATCACATACATCTTTTCATACTTATAAGAAACATCCACGATGCCGTTGTTATAAAGCTCGTTGTCAATCTCAAGGAGCGAGACAAGCACTGCGTACTCGCACTTCTTTTCTCTCCTGTCCTTGTCAAGCTCCTTTAAGAAATCCTCATTCTTATGCTTGGTGGCTGTCTCGTCCATCTCATTTTTCATCTCGAACATGATAGAGATAAATTCGACTCCCTCCACCGCCTCCCGGAAGATAAAGTCGCCCTTGCTGCCTGTACGCGCGTCATTGTCCTTCTCAAAATACGCATTTGGAAACGCCGTCATCCTAAGTGCGTTAAACTGGTTCATGCAGTGCATCTCAAGGCTCTCCCCGATCATCTTCGTAGACTGCCTCGCCTTAAAATCCTTATAGTATTCAATCTGCTCGTCCTTGAGTTTCAGCCTGTCCTCATACTGTTTTTTCAAGGACTGCTCCTTAAGCTCATTTTCCGTCTCCTTATTGGACAGCCTGCTCTTAAGCTCGGCAATCTCCGCCGCTTTCTCAGAAACCGCCTTTTCTTTCTCGTTTATGACCTCGCTGACAGCAAGCTTTCTCTCCGTCTCATTCCCGGCAATCCGCGACTTTAACTCCCCGATAAGCTTTTCTTTCTCCGAAAGCTCTGCCTCTTTTACGGAAATCTCTTTCGCAAATTCCTCTTTCTGCTCCATCTGCGCCAGTTTCAGCGCATTCTCCTTCATCTGTGCAAAATCATCCTCACGCCGTTTTAGCTCTTTTTCAAACTCCTTATCCCTGACCTGTTTTGCAATCTGCGCGTATCCCGACTCGTCCACCGCAAAAACTTCCCCGCAGTTGGGGCATTTAATCTCCTGCATCACTCATCACCTTTCCTCTGTTTCCTATCATAAATCAGACGCAGCGCCAATAGCGCATACACTTTTATCTCTTTCCCAGACCAGAAACCCACCTCTTATAAGCATCAATATCCTTCCGCAATTGCGAACATCTCCCGGTTCCCGTAAAAAGCATTTTTAAAGGCTCGATAACCAGAAGTCTTCCATTTGCCGTCTCATAAGACAGCCTGATGTGAAAATAATTAATTTGTTCTATTATCGCCATAAAGTACAGAAAAATCCCGGCAACTATCCCGGATAAATCTTTTTCTGCAACAACCGCCATGACGATCACCGGCAAATAGGCTGTCAGTAAAATTACATTTACCCATCTCAACTTATTGTAAATCCCGCCAATCTGAATATTACTTAACGCCTTTTGCCTTCTCACCACATTAAGCTTATTGCGCCAATAAAAACTGCCCTCAATTACTATGGCAGAAAATACCAGCAACGGATAAAACGAAATCCAATTTAATTTGAATGCGTTCTTCCCAAGATCCATATCAACAATATACTTTACTGCAAAATACATTGCTGCAAACATCAACACGCCGTATATTTCAAAATCAGCCAGGAATTTAAGCTCTTTCTCAATGGGTCTTTTCTTCAACTGTTGTGCCATATCGTTTTGCCTCCTTATGCCGTTTCCGGTTTTTCCTATGATTATACCACTTCCACTGCCCCTTGAACAGTAATCTCAAGTTCTTATTTACAACCACATCCCAATGTGGTAGAATTAATCCTATTATTTAGTGAAAAACAAAAGAAACGAGGCATACACTTTGCAGACAATATTCCAACGCACAAAAATTTTGAACCACCACATGGTACAGGAGGTGCCAAATGATATATGAGATTACCGACGCAAGCAGAGTATCCCCGCTATTTGGCAAATGGGAGGAAACGATTATCTGGTCTTGCTTACAGGGGGTTATGGGGAAAATCTACGCCGACGACCCGAGCGCCCCGGCAGCGGCAATGGCTATGCTTGGAGACTTTGCCTTTTTTGCCGGAAAACCGAATATAGAGTTAATATCATACAGGCCAAACTCGCCTTCAAAAAACTGCGCCCGCAAAAGCCCGCATTGCGGTATGCCGGACAGCTGCATCATCATGGTGCCGCAAAACGAATCCTGGAAAAATATGATTACAGATTTTTACGGAAAAAGGGCAGCCGTCATTACCCGATATGCAACAAAAAAGGAACCGCACATCTTTGACAAAAAGAAATTGGAAAAAGCGGCTGATTCCCTGCCGGAGCAATACACCCTGTCCATGATCGACGAACGCCTTTACGAAAAGTGTAGGACAGAAACATGGTGCGCCGATCTCGTATCACAGTTTCCGGATTATGAGAGTTTCCGCAAACTTGGAATAGGCGCGGTAATCTGTAAAGGAGGCGCGATCATATCCGGCGCATCCTCCTATTCCAGATACAGGGAAGGCATAGAGATAGAAATTGACACCAGAAAAGACTACCGGCGCAGAGGGCTCGCCTATATATGCGGGGCAAAACTGATACTGGAGTGCTTAAAGCAAAATTTATATCCAAGCTGGGATGCACATAACAAAGGCTCCGCCACACTGGCTCAAAAATTGGGCTATCATTACAGCCATGCCTACACGGCAGTTGAAGTACGCGGTTATTAAATCCTTTATAGCTGATTTCATGGAAACCGCACTGGTCGCAGATATAAGATATTTTCCAGGAAGTCGAGCTTTTTTCTCACGGATGCGCTGTCAGCAATATCCTGCAGCGTTATGTCTTCCCTGTCCGGAGTGCTGATCATAACAGGATTTTCCCGGACAATGCCAACCTCAAATTCTTCATGCCAATGCCACGGATTGAACTTCTGGTTCAGATTGTCGAAATAACATGCAATCAGAAATTCAGCAGTTCCATGTTCCAGCACTTCATACTTTTGCGTGTTTATAAATGTATCGCCAAATGACAGCATGTCTCTCCTTCTTGGTCATATTTTCCTATTCATTGAATCAATAATGCAAAAAATCTTTCCGTCCGTCTGATATTATATCATAAAGAGTACAGGAAAGGCAGGGAATTTGAGACGATGGCAGAGAAAATAAAAATCAGCGGTATAAAAATAACAAATGGGAAATATATGCTCACGATCGGAAGTGTTTTAAGCCTGTTTGTCTTTGGACTGTTCGACAGCCTGAAGGATTCCACAATATCCGCCCTCTTAGGGGAGCCGGGATCCAGTGATTCTATGTTGCATGCGGAGGTCTTGGGGGTATGTTCGGCCCGTGGATTATGGGAATTGTGACCGACTGCCGCGGAATAAAATGGGGGATGGGCTTAGGAAGTGTTTTTCTGGCAGGAATATCCGGGCTGTGCTTTAGAATCTCTGACTAAAACCATTGTCACACCTTCTAAATTACAGGTACATGACAAACTTGATTTCTGCTTATGGGAACAGATCTTATGGTGATACGCTTTTAGAGTTAAAAAATACTATGGAGCAGTCTGGCTTATTATGTTATTGTGCCATTGCCGCTGTTACGCAACATTCGACAATGCCGAAATACGGAGCCGGACGGCAATTATTTTGAAAATAGCAGAACTGAAAATAAAAAAACATGCAGCGGGCGGAAACCAAATGCATTATTTCTTCCATCAGAGCAAACACAGAGTTAATATTTCTTCCCGCAATATCCACATAGCCTGATTTTTTGAAGATGATAAAAGCAATATAGAAAATAATATCACCGGCCCTAGAAAAATCCTATAAGCTTTATATCGATTCTCTCTTTTTGTATATAATGATTTCAGGCTCTGCACCATTGCATCCGTATTCACATACAAGTAAATGGCTGTTATCCGCAACAAGTCCATAGCACCTGTCACTGTTTGCTTTTTCAACTTGATAACCGAGATATATTTTTTTATCATCAAGCAATTTCATTTTTTGTCCGTTGGGAAGAGTATATTCCAAATTAACATATGCACCGCTCAGCTGGCTAAGAGTTGTTATCGTAGGCATATCCGAGATTCCAAGAGAATTAAACTCTTCGATCAAGCGTTTCTTGTATGCTATAAAGCAATCTTCACCACCTGCCTTATAGCATGCAGCGGCAATACAATCACCGCCAAAAGGGTGTCCGTCTGTTTCTGTACATCCTTTGCAGCTGCCTTTAAAGCCGCATCCGCTGCAATCAATTCCGCAAATTGTCTTCATTTAGCATTACCTCCATTCCACCAGCTATTATACTCCGTATATTCAATGTTAAAATATTTTTCAATAGTATCCTGTTAATCCATCCATGCATTAAAACTAATCCAAGTCTTCTATTATCCGTTCTTGATTGGGCTCTTTATTTTATTGTAACGCATTTGTCGTTACTTATCAATTCCAGTTGTGCTCTTTTTAACTTAAATCATTGTTTTGTTCTATTGATTACTGGCAACATTTATTTTATCGAAGTCAAATAATATATGTAAATATTTCATCGCTCGGACTCCCTATAACCATAACATAATCGTTAAATATTTGATTGCTTTTTAAGGGTTTTCATAGACATACTATCCATATTTTACGCCTTATTTACAATTTCACATCAAACAGGCATCATACGGGTATCGCAGATATTCTCCTTGACTGCCAATCTACATGATGCTAACACCACATAATAACGCACCTAAAAGAAGAACTATTTGCCTTTTTCACCTTTTCTAATATGGCTATCACATTAGATTGCGTTGAAGTAAATTTCATGCCATGTTTCAGCATACCTATGACCCTTTTTGCTTTCTATTCAATTTTTTTGCGGTATGTTCACTTGTCAGCATCAAATGATTTCCAGCTATGGTATATTCCCTGCCTTATTTCCTTTAAGGTACGGATCAGCCATATCTCAAAAAACTTATCCTTTTCAATATAAAGCCCCGTTTTCTTCATCCGCTTGTCCTCATTATGGAAAAAGTCCCCACCTTACAGCGAAGGACTATACTTTCAACCCAACCACTTATATACCGCTTATTGGTCAACGGTAAACTTTTACAGTGGCAAACTTTCTTTGTACCTATATTCTAGCAAGCACAAAGAGGAAAGTAAATAAATCTTTCATAAAAAATTTTATGCAGATAGCTGCTAATTATTTCTGTTACGCGGGAGTTTGACAGTTGAATATGAATAAAATCACTTAATTGATAAGATCCTTTATTATGACTGCTCAAATTATTATTTTGAAATTGAACAGGAAGACGGCTGTAAAAAATACGGAAAGAGCAAAGAGCACAAAGCACAGGCCAAATCCTATTATTCAAATGGGCCTGTTCACGGACGGGAACGGGATTCCCCTTGCTTTCTCACTCTTTCCGGGAAAGGTGAACGAGCAGACATCTCTGGAACCCTTGGAGCAGAAAGTTCTTGGGGATTTCGGATGCCAGAAATTTGTTTATTGCAGCCATGCCGGACTGGGTTCTGAATCCATCCGGGAATACAACCACATGGGAGAACGGGCTTATATCGTAACCCAGTCTGTCAGAAAGCTTTAAATCCACAGGGCTTTAAAAGGTTGTCTGATAATGCTCCTGTCGATCTTACGGAGCTGCCGGAAACATTGGAAATCTCTCGGTCACTTAGATTCTTTTGAAACAGATATATGATCTGTCTTACTCTTGTTTTTGCTCCTTACAGATGCCGCAGGTTCTCACGGTATCTGCGCAGCTCCTTTTCATCCACAGCGCCGATGACCTCATCCAGCCACTTTACCATCCGTTTCCTGTCCTTCGGCAGATGCCCTTCCACATTGACGCAGTTCGATGCGCCCATCGTTGCAAAATAAGTGTCTATGTCAAGGCTGCCGACCAGCGTCCTCAGTTCATACAGCTTTTCTATCTCCGTTTCCTCCGTCCAGTTCCCAGCCTGGATTTCCTGGTACAGTTCCGAGGTCGGGTAGACCGTCAGCATGGAGGAAACAATGACCTTCGGGTGGAGCTGGTTGAACACCTCCGCCGTGTTCTTCACCCCTTCCTCCATATGCCCGGAGCCGTATATCCCGGCAAGGTAGAAGAAGTTATAATCCATCCCTGCTTCCTCCAGCCTTTTGCATTCTTCTATGATCTCCTTCGTGCCGAACCCTTTATGCATGAAGGACAGGGATTCCTCGTCACCCGCCTCCACGCCGATGGTAAGGCTGTTGTACCCAAGCCCCCTCAGTTCCCGTAGCTGCTCCGTGGTCTTCGGCGTGATGTCCGTGATGCGGGCGAAACAGCCGATGGACTGCACTTTTGGGTAATATTTCCGTACCAGTTCCGCCAGCGTTTTCAGCTTGTCAAAACTTAATACAAAAGGGTTCGCCCCGGTGAAGAATACCCTCTTTGCGTTCCGGTAGTAACGGCTGATCTCCTTCAAGTCCGCCTCCACCTCAGA
>CAJTQA010000010.1:4976-5484 GCA_910578455.1 uncultured Dorea sp. | reverse complement strand
CGACATACGGAACTTAAACGGCACGTCCTCATAGAGCGTGCAGAACTTGCATTTGTGGTGGGTACAGCCCGCCGTCACCTGTACCAGTGCGCTCCCCGCCTCATAGGGCGGCCTCCATATCGTTCCCGTGTAATGCATAAAACATCTCTCCTTCCTGTCTGTAAAAATCTAACTGACGATACCCCTGATCTCCTTTAAATACCGGATACCGTTTTCCTCCATGTACTTTTCCAGCCCGCCTCCTTTCTTGAATCACATGATAGCAACTTGTGAAGGAAAATAAAAGTACAGTCTTTTTTTGTTTATAGTGCGTAAAATAATACCGGTATTAAAAAACATAGTACCTTGAACAGATAAGACGGATATAGTATAATGCCGTTAAAAGGAGGAACACCTATGAGCAACATGAAAGGGCCGCTGCCCCAATGCGCGGCTATGGTCAGGGTACAGAACATCTTAAGCGGGAAATGGAAGATAACGATATTATGGTACATCGCGGAATATGAAG
>CAJTQA010000010.1:0-4845 GCA_910578455.1 uncultured Dorea sp. | reverse complement strand
GAGTATTCCCTGACTGACCTGGGGAAAAGTTTTATACCAATCTTAAAAGACATGAAGAAATGGAGCGACACGCATTTAATGTGATGCCGCCTGTTTACAGGAATAAAAACAGATAAGGGGCAAGGAATGAAAAAGAAACCATCTCCGAAACGGGCTGCCATATTCAGCACGGTTTCCGCACTGCTATTAATTCTGTTCCTATGGACAGCGTGGGGAACACGGCTTTGATGGCGGGTGCCTTTACCATTTCCAGCACCGCATCCCGCCTGCGTTTCCCGGGTTCCGGATCGCACAGGTATCTGACCTGCACAATGCCGAATTTGGGAAAGGCAATGAAACACTCCTGCCAGAGTATGGACGGCTTAAGGCCGGACTGGATGAGGCCGGAGTTACCGCGCTTGAAGACCAGTCAGTGCAGATAGGCCGTGACGGAGAAACGGTTACGCTCATCGGTCTTTCCGGTGCGGTTTTCAATTTTTTATGAAGATTACTGATATGGTTGTTTATAGCCTTGCGAAAGCATTCATTATATTCCTCATTCTAAACAATGCCCGAAATCATCTCATAAGTGAATACGCGACACGGATTAAAACTAAGCAACACCAATATATCAAACTATTTGCATTAGACTTACTCCTTCGCTATTTTAACATACTATATACACACTCCAATAACGTCAGTGCAAGAATCACATTAATCACTCTGTAATGCCTTTGATATACCTTCTGTATCAGTACCCCCATGCCAATCCATGTGAGAGTTGCAACAGTTCCAATCGTCGCAATGATAAACTCAAACAAAAGCAAAACCCACAACGAGGCACTGAAATCCGTAATATATCCCGTCAGTGCTGTTATGCCAAACAAATAAATCTTTACATTGACAAACTGCAGCAGAAATCCTTTTAGAAAAGATGCGGATTTTTCTGCGGAATCCGCATCCGGTCTGCTCATCGCAATATGGACTGCCAGCCACAGAATATAGGCAGCACCTATGTATTTCATAATACCAAGCACATCCGGCAAAAAGGTACTTACCCCGAATACGAAAATGGCACATATCATTTGCACAACATAATATCCGGCAAAAATCCCCCCAAAAAGAGGTCTCCCTTTTTTATATCCATAATTGGTTACTGTGTTTAATGCCAAAATATTACCCGGTCCCGGTGTAAAGGCATTGATGACAGAATAAATAAAAAAATTTACCACTACATAACCCGGCATGCTAACGCCTCCTTCCATGTAGAAGTATACAATGGAAGGTTATGAAATAGGTAATACTTAATATTTATGCTAAAGCATAGGATGAGCCTATAGCTTATTTCTCTTTATACTGTTTCAGAGCCTCGATATAAATTTTGCCCAATTCGGATAGTTCCCCATCCTTGTTCAGAATATATCCGATACGCATAACTTCATCTTCGTCAAGTGGAATGGAAATAATCGAATCTCCATGCAGAAATTTAGGAAAGATACCACTTGAAACAGTGTATCCATCTAATCCAATCATAAAATTAACGATCGCAGCCCTGTCGCTGATTTTAATACTCTTTTCTACAATATCGTTGCTGAATAATTCTTCCGAAAAATTAGAAGATTCATAATTTCCCTGCACAAAACTAAGCCTTGGATATGGCTTAAGATCCTCTAATCTGAGTTTCTCTCTGCCTGCCAGCGGATGCTCCCGCCTTAAAAACACATGAGGGGCAGCTGCAAACAACTCATGAAACTCCAGATTATTTTCCTCCAAAACTTTTCTCAGCACACTCTCATTACTTTTACTTAGATATAGAATACCCAAATCGCTGAAACGGTTTCGCACATCCATAATAATCTGATGTGTCTGGGTTTCATTCAGAATGAATTCATACCGCTCTTGACCAAACTGCTGAACCACTTCTACAAAGGCGTTTGCTCCAAATGTATAGTGCTGGGAGGACACACAAAATCTCTGCTTTGCTGTTTCATTATGAATATACTTTGATTCCAGAAGTTCCATTTGCTGCACAACCTGCCTTGCATATCCTAAAAATTCCATGCCCTCAGTCGTCAATGCCACGCCTGCCCGGCATCGGTTAAAAATCGCAATCTTTGCCTCCCTTTCGACATCTTTAATGGCACCGGAAAGGCTTGGCTGTGAAAGGTACAGTTCTTTTGCTGCCTCTGTAATAGAGCCTTTCTCTGCCACCACAATCATGTACTTTAGCTGTTGTAATGTCATAAGTACCTCCCTGAATGAAATTTTGTGTATACTGCAACATTTATGAAAATAGTTTCTGCTAACAATCCACAGATAAACATAAGATTATTATATATCAGAAAAAAAATAAATTCCAGCGTTTCAAAGCATCTACTCGGAACATTAAAAGATCTTCTGCCTGAACATGGACCCACTCGCGATGATGTGATGACTTGGACAAAAGAAGAAACCAGGATTGAAACCCTAAAGTACAACAAGATCGGGAAAACAAGCTACAAATACATAATGTTTGCCGCAAATTGAAAGTAAAATATAAATTTCGTAACCCAGTCGATCAAAAACCGAAAAAAGAGAAAAGGAATGGACTTTCACCCCCAAAGGTTTCAAAAGGGTTTCTGATGATGTGCCTGTGGATATCACACAACTGCCTGACGATGGCAAAGGGCTCTACTATAAAGAAGAACCTTATACCACAAAGAAACTCCATCAGCGTCTGATCATCACATATTCGCCCAAATATGCACTTTACCAGAAGACTCTTCGTGACAAATAGGATAACTATAAACAGAAAATGTATTTATTCCAAAAAATAACACATTTTATAATGTTCCAATTTGGCATTCTCCCCTTTGTTATGAAAAAAGAAAATGAATGTCAAGGAGTTATAGCCAAACGGAAGAGGCATAGCATTAAAAATAGAAAAATAATATAACCCGCCACCAAGTCCTAATAACTTTTTACTGTTATGATATAATTTTCTTGTTGACTTAAAGTGCACTTCATAGTTTATGATTAAGAAGAAAGGCGGATCAATATGTATTCAGCAAAGGAAACAGCCAAAATGACAGGATTGTCAACAGCAACTTTGAGATATTACGAAAAGGAAAAATTACTGCCCCAAATAGCTAGAAACGGCCAAAAATATAGGCAATATACAGATGAGGACATTGAATGGATCAAAATGATACAGTGTATGCGTATGGCAAATATCCCCATTCATTCCATTAAAGAATATGTTGCACTGTTATTACAGGGCGGGGAAACCCTTGAACAGCGTTTTGCTATGGTACAAAATCACATGGAGGATATTAAAAAGCAAATGACTAATTTACAGAACGCATTTGATCTGACGCAAAAAAAGTTGTTATTCTACAAAAAACTTTTAGAGCATTCTTCCTTTAAAAATATGTCTTATCGCGAAGAATGGAAGTTATTTAATCACGGAGAAAATTAAACAGATAAAATAGGAGGAAATGGAAAATGCCTTATATCACAGTAGAAAGCGGTGTTTTGTCCGATACGCAAAAGGAGGAACTGATTAAACGATTAACAGAAATATCTTCTGAAATTATGAAAATACCACAGGAATTTTTTGTAACAACCATAAAGGAAGTGTCTGACAAAAACTTCGGCATTGGCGGAAAAACCATTGACAAGGTAAAGGCAGAGTATATGCAGACACATAATAAGCAATTATAGGATAATTTAAAACATATGTTTGGCTTATTTACCAAAACAAATATTAGCAAGGAAATAAAAATGATCGACTTGCACGTACGTTTTGTTACGCAACTTACAAAACGTATTTTGGCAATTATGGAAAAATTATATCTTTTTCAAATGCCCTTTATGGAGAATATAGACATACAGGAATAAAAATCACTTTGCTCTGTCCCGGAGCAACGAAAACCGATTTTGCACGAAAAGCCAATATCGAACAAACCTTGCTTCTTAAATTTGCTGTTATGAAACCCGAACAAGTTGTTAAAATAGCTTATCCTAAAATAATAAAAGGAAAACGCTTAATCATTCCGGGACTGTATAACAAATTTCTCATTTTCTGCTCAAAGATAATACCTCTTGACATTACAAACAAACTGACAATGATTATGATGAGCAATTGTTGAGAAGAAGGTGATGACACATTGGAAAAAGATAGAGCCGGACAGCAAAAACCCGACCTATATCAAAACTGTGTTAGGTGTCGAACTGCTGTTTCTGCCCTTTCAAGTCATTCTGCTTCTCATACAGATTATTTCGCTCTTTGCACAGTTCTTTCATGCGTTCCAACTGTTCCCGCACTCCCTCTCGGCAATCTGGCTCTATCTTCTTATATTCCCCGGTCAGATTGCGGATTGTATTATTGTTCTCCTTTATCTGCTCCGACAGGCATACCCAATCTATCAGATTTTGCTCTTCTTTATCCGTTTCGTAAAGTTCTGTTTCTGCTACGATTTATCACACAGCCGTATCATAACTTTCTTTTCCATGTCTGCCATATCCTCTCTTTCCTCTCGGCTCATTTCAAAAGCACGTTCCGGGTGTTTAATTGCCCGTTCTGCTTGTTCGTAAGCGCTTAATTTTCCGACATGGCAGAAAAAGTCCCTGGTTACTTTTCAGCAACCGGAGCAACTTAACAATTCACATATGATTATTCTGATTCATTCACAGCACGTCGTTCGATTTCAGCTTTGACATTTTCATTCCACGATGACAGAATCTCTAACTCTTCATCGCTTATTCTGTCATTTGCCAGCTCTCAAGCAGATAGGTTAATATGACACATTATAAAAAGATATTTTAAAATAACACCACTTTACAACTTTTCCATAAAAAAAATGTCATACAGGACTTTCTGATGTA
>CAJTQA010000009.1 GCA_910578455.1 uncultured Dorea sp. | reverse complement strand
TTATTGATTCCTGCCTTTACATCGTTTCTCCTGCCCTCGATCAATGAAGCCGTAGGCATAATGCCCGCATTATTATACAGCACGTCTACCCGGCCATATAGTTCCATCGCCATATCAATAACAGCTTTTACCTCTTCATAGCTGGCTACATCCGCCGCCTTATAAGCAACTGTGTATCCTGTTAGGGAATCTGCCAGCTCCTTTAGCTTTTTTTCACGGCGTGAGGCAATTATGAGTTTTGCCCCTTTTTTTGCCAAAAGTCTGACTGTCGTCTCGCCAATACCACTGGATGCCCCTAAAATTACAATAACCTTGTCTTTTATCATGCCCATCCCATTTGCTCCTTTATTTTTATATATAAAAACAATTCCCTGTTCATCAGCTCTTATAAACTGTTCTTTAAGATTTCCGTAGTCTCAGCCTTGTCCGGCACCTTATAACCACCATCCATGAGCAGTGTACTGTCAGCAATTCCCGGGATCATATCCTATGTTATGCCCAGCTCCCTCAGATTCATCGTAAGGCCTAATTCTCTCATATAAGCCTCCATTCTCTCCAGTCCTTCTGCCGCAATCTGCTTGTCACTCTTTCCTTCCGGAGCCACATCCCATACATTCATGGCAAACCGCTTAAACTTTGCCAGTCCAAACGGGCAGATGAAACGGTAATAGGCCATGGATACCGCCGCCAGCGTCATTCCATGGGTTGTATCCGTGTGGGCGCCAACCGCCTGTCCAAGCATATGCACCATCCAGTCTGTGGATTTCCCCTTCGCCACCAAAATATTCAGCGCCATGTCGCAATCCACATGATATTGTTTCTCGCCTCATAATCTGTCGGATTCTTCACAGCGATCCTGCCGGAATGGATCAAAGACCGCAGCAGGCCTTCCATCAGGTAATCAGAGGTATTATCATCCTGCACATTTTTTCCATATTTGGGAATTTCCTCGTTCAGACAGGAAAGAGGATCCTCGCCAAAATTAAGTTTCGTAGGGTTACAATACATAAAATTTCCTAACATATTTTTCCTCCTCTATTTCAAATTTTCTTCAAAAAACTGTTCCAGCTTATCAAAAGGAATCGCGTCCTTTCCGCCGCCGTCATACAAGTCGGTGTGGACAGTATCCGGGATGATCAGCAGTTCCTTATTGTCTGTATAAGGATTATCTTTTACCATGTCCGCATAAGCGTCGCGGCTGAAATAGCAGGAGTGCGCCTTCTCCCCATGCATGATAAGGACCGCGTTTCGGATTTCATTGCTGTACTTTAAGATCGGTTGGTTCATAAAGGACATACAGCCTGTCATATTCCAGCCTCCGTTGGAATTTAATGAACGCTTATGGTAGCCCCGGTCTGTTTTATAATAATCATGATAGTCCGCCACAAAGAAAGGAGCGTCCTCCGGAAGCGGATCCACAACGCCGCCGCCCAACGCATAGCTGCCAGCTTTATAATCTACGATCCTTTGGGCGTTCATGGCCTCTTTTTTCGCATACCGTGCATCTGCAGAATTTTCAGCGTCAAAATATCCGTTGGCGTTGACGCGGGTCATGTCATACATAGTAGACGAAACCGTTGCTTTAATACGGGTATCCAGCGCCGCCACGTTAAGCGCCAGGCCGCCCCATCCGCAAATTCCGATAATACCGATACGTTCAGGGTCAACATTCTCCTGTACAGACAGAAAGTCCACTGCCGCCTGATAATCCTCTGTGTTGATATCCGGCGATGCCATGTAACGGGGCGCGCCACCGCTTTCCCCTGTAAAAGAAGGATCAAATGCTATTGTAAGAAAGCCTTTCGCTGCCATGGTCTGCGCGTACAATCCTGACGCCTGCTCTTTTACCGCGCCAAAAGGCCCGCACACCGCGATCGCAGCCAGCTTCCCTTCCGCCTCCTTCGGCTCATAAAGGTCTGCCGCCAGTGTGATTCCATAACGGTTGAAAAATGTCACCTTGCGGTGATCCACCTTCTCACTTTTCGGGAAAGTCTTATCCCATTCCTTTGTTAATTCCAGTTTTACAGTATTCTCCATTTTCTTTATTCCTCTCTTTCTTTTTCCATACGCCATACTAAAAAATCAAGGCAATCGACTCTTTCCTGGCTTTCATGCAGGCTGTCCATCAGGCTGCACCGATGCTTTCGCAGCGCTTTAACCGCATCCCGAACCTGACCGTTATGGTACAGCCTGCAGACTGTTTCAATAGTTTGCGCGCCGCAGCCTGCATCCTTTAGATTCTGAACCATATCATCCGTATGACCGCCCCCTTCCTGCTATGTCTGTATTATATCCTCTTGATTTTAACTTCGCTAATTGCTATAATTTATATCATGATATAAGTTTTTAGAATATCATAGAAGGAGAGACTATATGGAACTGAGAACCATGAGATATTTCCTTGCAGTGGCAAGAGAGGAAAATATGACCCGCGCAGCAGAATTGCTTCACGTTACCCAGCCTACACTCTCTAAGCAATTAAAATCGCTTGAAGATGAGCTTGGTAAAAAGCTGTTCACCCGTCACAGTTTCAGCATACAGCTTACTGAGGAAGGAATTTTGCTGCGGAAACGAGCAGAAGATCTAATAAAAATGGCTGATAAGATCACTACGGAATTTCTTGCCTTAGATGATATTTTGGGCGGCGACATTTACTTCGGCCTGGCAGAGTCTTACCAGATCAGGCATCTTGCCTCTGTTATCCGGCAATTTAAAAATACCTTTTCTGATATGCATTACCATATCACAAGCGGCGATACAGAGCAGGTTACGGAAAAACTGGATAAAGGGGTAATCGATTTTGCTGTTCTGGCAGAAGAACCAAATACTGTGAAATATCATTCCCTTCCCTTTCCTGAAGCCGACTTATGGGGCATTGTTATGCCGGCAGACTGTCTCCTTGCGAAAAAACAGACTGTCTGCGTGGATGACCTGTACGGGCTCCCGCTCTTCTGTTCAGAGCAAGGCTGGAACCACGATATCTCCAAATGGTGCGGCAATAAAATAGATAAACTGCATCTCGAAGGCTCTTTCCGCCTGTCCTATAACGGCTCCCTATTTGTAAAGGAGGGGCTTGGATATCTTCTGACTTTTCAGCATCTCATTGATACCAGCCCTGGCAGCGGACTTGTATTCCGCCCACTGACACCTATGCTCGAAACAAAAATATATCTAATCTGGAAAAAATACCAAGTATTTACCCCTATTGCAGAACGGTTTCTTAAATATTTTAAGGAAAGGTTTGAAACTAATCTCCGCAGAGTATTTTTCTGAGAGTGCTGTTTCCCAAACGTAGGCGTAGCGAGCTACGCTGAGGCTTGGGGAATAGTGCTATCGGGAAAATAGGAAAGGAATAAATGCGCTCATGCATGTTCTTGTAAAATCGGGAGGGTTATGGTAGTATGGAGATGCAAAAATGGAAAAGAAAGCAGATGGGAAATCAGGAGCGTATCCTTTTGTTTGTGGATATTCTCCTGATTTTTGGAGTACTTTAATAAAGAACCTCGTTTTGAACTTTATTAAGCTGTTTTTTTACTGGAAACAGATGACTTCCCATTCGGTCATTTTGTATCTTGGCATATAGTTTGTTCAGACTATAACCCATGCTGAGCAAAAGAATCTCCAGTTTTACTTTTGTTTTCCCGCTTGCTGATATCCTTTTTTAAGCTCCGCTTTTTCCATTTTTCATAGGTCTGGGGTTTGATATAAGGCTTTTCCTTATATAAGAATAGGCTGTTATTGATTCAAATATTCTGTTTAATGCGAATAGAAAGCTCTGTCAAATACTTCTCCTTCGGAACGATTCCCAATCCAATATAGTCATACAGAATCTGCAGCGGCAGCGCTCCCTGTTTTTCCGGCTGCTGCCCTATTGTTGCCACAATGATTCCCCTGTCCATCAGGCTTTTCTGTTTCTGGATAATGTCGTTTGTGATTATCTTTATCTTTTTTTCTTTATCCAGTTCAGATATCTTTTCACATATGCTGTAATCCCCCGGGTTTACAACATACAATGCCTCCAGGTCCGGATTCTTCCTTACAATCTCCAAGATGTTCTCATAATCACCCTGCTGAAATACAAAATCAAAATCCCGGTTCACAATTTGAATGTCCGGATATTCCCTGTCCAGCTCTCCGAGAAAGCCCTCAAGCCTCTGCCGGAACGACGGGGATATCTGGTCAAAATTGGTTGACACGGCAATCTTCCCTCTCTCCCTGACCGCCAAGGCTGTCAGCCCTGCCGCGACGCGGCCTGACGCGTAGTAATCGCAGCCGACATAGGATAGCCTCAAAGTTCCCTCCATATCAAGATTGAAAAAAACCATGGGAACGTTCTTTTCCTCCATCCGTTTTACAAATGCCTCAATCGAATTCATCTTAAGCGGCAGCAGCGCAATCCCATCCAGATCGTCTTCCTCCGTCTGGGCAAGCAGGGGTTCAATGAATTGATCCGACAGCTCCTTTATCAGGTAAAACTTCACGGTAACGCCATAAGTCTTCAGTTCCTCCGCCTTTTTTCTTGCCGCCTGGTACACATCTGAAAAAAACACATCCACCGGCGTGTCGCACACAATAAACCCGAGCCTGATCTTTTTCTTTCTGGCAGCCAGCATCTGTCCTGCCATATTCGGCTCATAGCCAAGCCTGTCCGCGATCTCCTTCACCTTTTGGTATGTATTTGCATTTACTCCCGGACGGTTATTTAAAACCCTGTCCACCGTTCCTCTTGACACGCCTGCTATTTCTGCTATCTTCTTAATTGTAACCATATATGATTCCCCGCCTGTATGATCAATTTATTTCCGCTTTCTATTATATCACGTATTTGGGCAATCTTAACCTTAAATCGAAAAAATCTTTTCGGTTTCAAGCATTCCGTATTTTCCCTTCAGATAATCCAGGTTCAGCAAAGCCATTCCATTTACAAAACCATTGCAGGTATCGTTATCATCCCCCTTGTTTTTTGCCGCAGCCCCGGAAAACTCCCCGTACTCCGTATCCGCCAGCCACAGGGAGGTCATATAGCCTTCGCACTGCACTCCCGGCATGGCATAGCCATACATGTCCTCAGGAGATGACAGGCCTTGCTGCATCCCTTCGGTAACAGCCCTGGCAATCCTTAAAAGCCTGGTGTCTCCACAGTATTTGGCAATCCTTAAAAACTCCGGCACAACCTCCTGAAAGGAGCAGTCCACATAGCTGCCCGCAGGGATCACATCACACCCTGCCCAGCCTGTCGTCTTAAAACCATGGCCTCCAAGCAGCGTTCCCTCATCAAAAGGAATATCCCACAGATAGACCCAGCTTGCCAGTATCCTGGCGGCATCGCACGCGTCCGTAAGATATTGCTCCTCCCCGTCCTGTTCGTAGAGAAAAAGCATGCTCCTCATGGCAAACATTGCCGCAGCCGCATCTATCTTTACAGATTTCTTGTGTGAAGTATCATTAATGCCCCCTATATAAACACCCTCCTGAATATAATGTTTCCGGATAAATCCTGCCGCCTTCCTTGCAGACGCCAAATACTTTTCCTGCCCTGTGTGCCTGTAAAGTTCTGTCAGCAGGGGGATGGGAAAGATAACGCCCGACCCCTGCTCTTTTTCGGAGTGTCCGAACCATTGCACCGGGCTTCTTAAGGCTTTGCCTTCCATCGTATATCCTCTGTTCCATGAACCGTTTTCATTCTGCACGGAAAGCAATGCGTCGCAGAAGTTCACGACTGCATGAAGCCATTCTGCATGGTCATATCCGTTCCTTTGCTCCAGCAGATATGACTTCATGAGATAATACATTGCATCCGTCATGGACCTGCAGTAATTTCCTTTTATGATTCCAAGCTCTCCGGCTATATTCATGAGAGAATCTACAATCTGGCTCCCCAAATACTTTTCCAGCTCTTTCCTGTCGCCAGAATATTGAAAGGGAAGTAAAATTCCTGTCCACCAGTATACTGTCTTCTCCTTATCTACATGGTATATCCCCTTGGGAAACCCGGAGTCTTCAATGCAGTATCCCGCAAAATATTCCAGCGTCTTTAATGCGGTCTTTCTGTACTGTCCGGCCATTTCTGGCCGGGTTTCCGATTCTTCCCACGACGCTGACAGCATATCGTACGCCAGCAATGTCTGTGCGCCGGTAAATCCATACTCCAGGATATTCTGTCTGCCATACCCCTGCCGCGGGGAAAAATGCACAAAATAGCCCGCCGGATTCCCTTTCTTTTCCGGGAATTCCTTATAACTTTGGAGGATCATCCTTCTCCGGTGCTCTCTTGCCTCTTCCAGAGAGAACTTAAGGCCTGCGTCTTCACATAGCAGCCTGTCTGTCTGAAAAGCAGTTGTATTCCAAGACGCTTCTGTAAGATTCTGCGCCTCCCCGCCATACAGCATATACGACATTGAAAGTACGCTTCCCTGCTTTACTTTTCGGTATGCCGACCAGCCCGAGCCGTCAACGTTCAGGCAGAACGAATTTCTTTCAAAAAACGGATAATCACAGCGCAGAATATATTCTCCCCCATGATATTCCGACGGCGACATTCCCAGAGAGCCGATATCCGTATCGTGAATAAAGCGCCTTGCATTTATCTGCTGGCGGGTAACTGTTTTATCCCTCTGAGGCAAATCCGCCCTTATAAGAGATAAAAAGCGCCTGCTGGCCTTGGCATATGATGTCACCGACAAGGATGGATTTCTGTCATCCTTATAGTCCTGCCTGTATGTGCCCTGATAGTCCTCCGCCCCGTCTCCGTCTGTATCGTTTTTGTTATAAAAAGCGCCCGGGATGACAAACTGGTAGTCATCGAATGTCTTTTCCTTCTTTCCCCTGCATCTAAATTCTGTAGTCAGCCGGATTCCTGTTTCCTTCACACAGCAGGTACACTCCACCCTTCTCTCTAACGTGCAGCAATTTTCTCTTATCTTCCAGACATCCGTTATACTGTAGCGGTTCCCATGCAAATCTTCTGTTTCCGCCTTGCCGCAATATTCCCCGCCGGAGTTTTGGCAGGCATCATAACGGAGTTTTTTCCCTGCACCCCCTATGTCCGTCAGCACAACCGGAAAGTCTAGAAACACATTTAGTTCGGAGCCTCCCTCTTCTTTCAGGCCTTTAACTGTGATTCCCAGAGAATATTTTTCATACTGCCTTATCCATTTAAGGCTTATGCTCATATCTGTTCTCCTTTCTTTAGGTTATAGCGCACCAACCTCCGGCTCATACACCAGATACTCAAATTCTGCCGGGCAGCGCTGCCCTGAAGTATCCTGACAGCAAAGAACGATAAAAGTGCCTGTAAATCTCAGCCCATGCTTTTTCTCGTCATAATAGTCATCTGACAGCTGCGTGGCGTCCAAAATCTCTCCAACCGGGAAAAAGCTGTCTCCGTCTCCGGACCAGTAAAACTGCGCTTTACTGTTTTTCACAATCATCCTCATCCATATGCTATGGGGCTCTTTTGGCAGCCCATATATCTTCCCTGCGTTTTGGATCACCCCGTGGTCACAGGCCTGCAGCGAAAGCATACGCCCCTTTTCTTCTTCCCACGTAATGCTCAGATAGAAATAATTTGTCGTGTCATAGTACAGCGCCATGCCTGCCGACTGCTGGTAATTTACCGGCCGGAAGTCAATCTTTGTCTCCGCCAGAAAATCAAAATGCTCTCTTCTTATCCCTATCAGGCTCTGCGTATGTAAGGATTCCATTGATTCTTTGCCGTACAAGATAACGGACTTTTTGCTTTTATTAAAATCCAGATAGTTCCTGCCCAGCGGAATCCGCAGATTCTGGAACTTATCCGGCAGCCTTTCCGGAAATACATACCTGACTTTCTTTTCCTCCGCATAATCCCCCTCAAGAGCCGGAGCCTCGACCTCCTCCTGCGGAAGCCCGGATGCATGATCAATGACAAACCATCCATCCTCTGTCATTCTCAGTTTCTGGATAGCAGTCTCCCTTCCAAGCATGCACCGGCCGCCATTCCCGTTCGGACGAGCGCACAGATGGACAAGATACCATTCCTTCTCCTGTGTCATTACAAGGCTTCCGTGCCCGCATTTCTGCAGCCTGAGCCCCGGATGCCCATAGGATGTAAGCAGCGGGTTGTAAGGCGATATTTCATAAGGCCCTTCAATTTTCTCTGACCGTGCGACAGTCACCGCATGGCTGTAAAATGTTCCGCCCTCTGCACAAAAAAGATAATACTTCCCGTCTATTTTATACAGATGGGGGCCTTCTGTTAAGCCAATTTCACTTCCTTTAAATATCTGTACCGGCGAGCCCTTCATGCACCTGTTCTCTGCATCATATTCCTGCAGTACGATTCCATCAAATGAGTGTTCTTTATCCCTGTGGTCCCAGAGCTGGTTCAGTACATATTTTTTTCCGTCGTCGTCATGAAACATAGAAGGGTCAAAACCGCTGCTGTTAAGAAAAACAGGATCAGACCATGGTCCGTGTATGCTTTTGCTTACCGTCAGGAAATTATCCACATCCTTATGATAATTCCGGTAAGCCTTCATGTTTGAATATACAAGATAAAACATTCCATCGTCATAGGTCAGGCAGGGGGCCCAAACGCCCCCCGAATCAGGAACTCCTGTCATATCCAGCAATCGTTTCTCATCCAATGGGCGCCCCACAAATTGCCAGTGCGCCAGATCTCTGCTGTGATAGATCTCAACTCCCGGAAACCACTGAAACGTCGAAGTCGCTATATAGTAATCGTCTCCTGCCCTCACAATGCATGGGTCTGGGTGAAACCCCGGCAAAATCGGATTCTTAATCATTTCTGTCATTACGCCTCTCCTTTTTATGCTGAAATAATCTGACGGATGATTTTCTCAAAATCCATCGTTCCATAGGCTTGCGACAAATAGTCCAGATTAAGCAGCGCCTGGCCATTTACAAGCCCATTGCAGGTATCATTGTCGTCGCCCTTATTTTTAGCGGCTGCGCCGGAAAATCCTTTGTACTCTGTATCCGCAAGCCACAGGGAGGTCATATAGCCTTCGCACTGCACTCCCGGCATGGAATAGCCATACATATTCTGGGGCATGGACAGCCCATGCTGCATCCCTCTGGTCACGATCCTTCCCAGCACCGCCAGCTCTTCGTCCTGGCAATACTCTGCAATACGCAGCAATTCCGGGATAAATTCAACAAACTCACAATCCACATAGCTGCCCGCTGGAATCACATCACAACATGCCCAGCCCGTTGTCTTGAACCCATGCTTTCCGAGCAGTGTCTCTTTATCAAAGGGAATATTCCACAGGTATGTCCAGCTTCCAAGAATACGTGCCGCGTCGCGAGCACCAAAAAGCAGCCTTTCTTCCTTTGTCTGCTCATAGACGCAAAGCATGGTACGCATGGCAAACATGACGCCTACCGCATCTATTTTCACTGACTTTCTATGGGTCGTATCATTCAAGCCGCCAATATATGCCACATCTTCCACATAATTTTTATACACAAAATCCGCTGCCCTTTTAGATGCCTCCAGATATTTTTCTTCTTTTGTATATTTATAAAGCTCCGTCAAAAGCTGTGCCGGGAAGATTGCCCCCGAGCCCTGTTCCTTCTCCGTCGCACCGAACCATTGCGGCGGGGCTGTCAAAGGTTTCCCGTCCATCGTATATCCTCTGTTCCACGAACCATTTTCATTCTGGATCAGCAACAGCTTATCGCAGAACCTGATAACCGCCTCCAGCCATCCGGGATGCTCCTGCCCGTTTTCCTTCTCAAACAAGTAGCACTTCATCAGATAGTGCATGGCGTCCACCATAGACCTGCAGTAATTTCCTTTTATTCCTCTAAGTCCGTCCGCAATCTCCATCAGAGAGCTTACAACCTGGTTCCCCAGATATCCTTCCAGTTCATCCCTGTCATCCGAATACTGAAACGGGAATAAGATCCCGGTCCACCAATATACATATTCTTCCTTATCTACATTGTAGATTCCATTTGGAAACCCTGACTCGTCTATGCAGTTCCCCACAAAATAATCTACAGTTTTCAGCGCCCTTTCCCTGTATTCTTCAGATTTGTATTCTTTTGCCGCCACCAGCATGTCCAGGCTGAGAAGGGTCTGCGCCCCGCAGAAACCATATTCCAGCAGATTCTGCTCCCCATAATGGCTCCGGGGAGAAAAATGAATAAAATACCCCGCAGGACTTCCTTTTTTATCAGGAAATTCCCGGAAACTGCCATGAACCATTTCCCGCCGGCAACGCCTCGCCTCTTCAAGCGTAAACGGCAGTTTTACCTCCGGATCTAAAATGCGTTTCATCTGGAAACATGTAGTCTTCCAGGATGCGTCCGTAAGATTCTCAGCCTCGCCTGCCAGTATCAGGTATGTCATTTTAAAAGCGGTGCCTTTTCCTATCTCCTTATACGCAGCCCATTCCGAGCCATCCACATTCAGGCAGAAGGAATTTCTTTCATAAAACGGATAATCGCATCTTAAGACAACTTCCTGCACGCAGTACATAGACGGCGCTACCCCAAGGGAGCCGATATCTGTCCTGTGTATAAAATGGCGTTTCTTTATCTGTTCACGCGTTATTGTCTCATCCTGCCCAGGCTGGTCTCCCCTGATAAGAGATACAAAACTTTTGCCTTTACGCCCAAAAGCTGTAACAGACAACGACGGATTCCGGTCATCCTTGTAATCCTGGCTGTAGGTTCCCAGATAGTCGTCTGTTCCGTCCTCGTCCGTATCATTCTTATTATACAGCGCGCCCGGTATGATAAATCCATAATCATCAAGGGATTCCGCCTTAAAATCCCGGCAGCGCAGCTCAGAGGCCAGGCGTATGCCTGTCTCCTTTTGACATTCTGTACAGGACACTTCCCTGCTCAGCTTATAGAAACCCCCGCCCTTTTCCCAGAAATCTTCTATGCGGTAATTGTTTCCATATAAATCTTCCGCCTCTATCCATGCCCGGTACCCTTCCTCCGCCTTTTCAAAGCCGTCATACCGCAGCCTTTTTTCGGCTCCTGCAATGTCCTGCATGACAACGGGAAAATCCAGAAAGATTTCCGTTTTATCCGTCTCGTTATTATGAAGTCCTTTTATTAAAACAGAATATTTCTCATACTGTTTTACAAATTTAAGCTCTGTAACCATAGTTACCCCCTTTTCTTTTTATGCAGCCTCCGGTTATTTCTTAAAGTGTCAAGATAGACCGCCATAAGAATGAGAAGACCTTTTACAATAATCTGCCAGTAGGATGTCACATGGAGCATGTTCAGCCCGTTGTTCATAAAGCCTATGATCATTACACCGATCATCACGCCTCCTACCGTTCCGATGCCTCCGTTAAAGCTGACGCCTCCAAGTACGGCCGCCGCAATTGCGTTGCACTCATATCCCGCCCCCGACGTAGGCTGCGCGGAATATACCCTGGAGGACAGCATAATTCCTGCCATAGCGCTCATAATCCCTGTAAAAATATAAACACAGGTAGTGATTTTCTTCACCTGGATTCCCGCATATACTGCCGCCGCCTTGTTTCCTCCTATGGCGTACATTCCTCTTCCAAACCTTGTCTTGTTGAGCAAGACACAGGTGAAAATAAGGCAGACAGCAATCACAATCCCTAAAATAGGTATCGGCCCTACGTAACCGGTTCCAATGGCGCTGAATTTTTCATCATAGCACATAATGGATTTTCCGTTTGTCATCAGGTAAGCCGCTCCCCGGAAACACTGCTGTGTAGCCAGGGTTATGATAAAGCTCGGAATCGTCGTGAATGTGGCGAGCAAGCCGTTAACTGTTCCGCAGCATGCCCCGAAAGCCAGCGTAATCATTACGGCAGCCTCTGTGGGAACTCCTGATTCGATCATTGAAACACATACGCAGCCGCTTAAGGCAAGCACGCTCCCTACCGACAAATCAATACATCCGATGATCAATACCATGCCCATTCCGAACGCAAGCACTGCATCCACACTAATCTGCCTCATGACGGACAGTAAATTGTCTGCCGTCAAAAAAGTATCCGTAAATACAGACAGCGCCAGTACGATCAGAAACAAAGCGGCCAGTATCATAAAGTTACGCTTCAAAAATTTCTGCAGGCTTTTCGCCATACTGCTATTGACTGTAAGTTTCATGTTCATATCCTCCTGTCGCATAATGCATGATCTTCTCCTGCGTAATCTCCTCCTTGTCTGGCTCAAAGAATTTGACCAGCCGGCCTTCGCACATCACGCCAATTCTGGAACTCATATTCATAACCTCCGGCAACTCTGACGAAATCAGAATTATTGCAACTCCCTTTTCTGCTATTTTGCAGATCAAATGATAGATATCCGATTTTGCGCCCACATCTACGCCTCTGGTCGGCTCGTCCAGAATCAGTATCCTGGGTGCTGACGCAAGCCATTTTGATATCACCACCTTCTGCTGATTGCCCCCGCTCAATTCTACAACAAGCTGCTCTGTGTCTGCCATTTTGATGTCGAGCTGATTTACGTACTCATCTAAGATCTCCTGCTCCTTTTTTGAGTCTACGGCAATCCCTTTTATGAATTCATCCATTACAGTGACTGTCATATTAAATGAGATGGAGTTTTCCAGAAAAAGCCCCTTTTCTTTCCGGTCCTCCGGAACAAGGGATATCTTCTTTTTCATTGCCTCCCGGGGCGATTGAATCACGCTTTTCTGTCCGTCCAGATAGATTTCTCCTGACAGTACAGGCTCCAGCCCAAACAGCGCATTAACCATCTCCGTCCGTCCTGCGCCCATCAGTCCTGTGATTCCCAGTATTTCTCCTTCAGACAGCGTAAAGCTTATATCCTCCACCTTCTCCGTGGTCATATGCTCTACCCTCAGCACTTCTTTCCCCGGCTTTACCTTATAATCCGGATAGTAGTCCTCTATCTTATGCCCCACCATATTTTGTATGATCTCTTCATAGCTGATGCCGCAGATTGGTCTTGTCAGTATATGCCGTCCGTCCCTCATGATCGTAATGCTGTCAGCTATCTGGTTGATCTCATCCATTTTGTGGGATATATAGATAATTGACACTCCTTTTTTACTCAAAGCCCTTATCTGGTCAAAAAGGAACTCAACCTCTCTGTCTGTCAGTGAGGAGGTGGGCTCATCCATCACTAAAATTCTGGAATTGGCGGAAAGTGCTTTCGCAATTTCCACCATCTGCTGCTGTGACAGGCTCAGTTCTCTGACAACCGTATCCGGGCTTAGATCCCCAAGGCCGATCCTTCCTAAAATTTCTGACGCCTCTTTATATATTCTGCGGAAATCAACAAATCCTGACCTGGTTTTAAATTCCCTTCCCAGAAATATATTTTCACCTACTGTCATGTCCTGAACAAGTACGATTTCCTGATGGATGATAGATACGCCGTGCCTGCTGGCATCCTGCACGGAGCCTATGCCGATCTTCTCTCCCTGTATCAGTATCTCTCCTGAATCACAGTCATAAATACCTCCCAGAATCTTCATCAGAGTGGATTTTCCTGCACCGTTTTCCCCGGCAAGAGCCCTTACCTCCCCGGCTCTCATCTCAAAGCTTACATCATGCAATACATGCACTCCGCTAAAGCTTTTATTTATCCCTTTCATCTGCAGAATATAATCTTCATTCATAATCCACATCTCCTCTGCTTTTAAAAAGCATTCTCTTTATTTAATTCCCCAGTATTCCTTGTATGTTTCGATATCATCAACTGTGCATAAGCTGAATTTCAGGCGCGGATCTTCGCCGCATTCTCCTGTCTTTAATACCTCAACTGCCCTGTCTGCCGCCTCTGCCGCCAGTTCCTTCATAGGATACACCGCAGTAATATCCAGCGCTCCGTCATCCATATTGCGGATATCTCCTGATAAGCCGTCTACATTCGCAACCAGAATGTCATCTGTCTTTCCAGCTGACCTCACCGCTGCCGCAATCCCCACGCCGCAGTTGGAATTGTTGCCGAAAATTGCCGTAACATCAGGATACTGCTGCATCCAGTCTTCTGTTTTCTTCATCGCCTCATCTTCTGTGCATACGCCGTCAAATACTTCCAGAACCTCAATTCCCGGGTTCTCTTTCATGGCATCCTTAAATCCGTCTCCTCTTTCCCTGCAGACGAACGCAACATCATATGTTAAGATGCAGACCTTGCCCTTGCCGTTAAGCTGCTTTGCGACTTCCTTGCCGACCTCATATCCTGCAGTATAATTGTCACTTGTGACCGAACCTGTAACCAGTTTCAGAAGGTCCTCGCCTAATATCTGATTTACGCTTAAAACCGGGATTCCTGCTTTGTTGCACAGCTCAAATGCAGACTTTACGCCCACCGAATCACAGGCCTCCACAATAATCAGCTTCGCACCCTGGCTTATAAAGTCCTCAACATCCTTTGTCTGCTGAGCCTGATCCAGATTCGCATCTTTAATAACTGCCTGATAGCCCTCTTCTTCTACCTTTGCCTTGATTGTGTCGCACATAATTGTCAGGCCCTCATTGGTGTACATGGAAGTGGTAATTCCGATCAGGCCTTTCTCCTTGCCGCCGGCTTCTTTTGTTTCCGTTCCTTCCCCTTTCCCCCCTGTACTACACGCGCATATTCCAGCCATCATCATGATACACATTAAAATGCTTACAACCTTTTTCATAAATGTTCTCCTTTCGTCCAGAATTTGATTAAAAGTGTTATTGTGCCCGTGCACGGCTTTGCTTTTTCAGCCTATCATACATAAATATAAATGTCAATTCATTTTCATTTTTCAATTTATTTTTGTATATTTCCTCTATTTTTTATTCTAAAATTTCTCTGTTTTTACTAAAGGTTTTTTCCACTATTTCAGGGCATACCCACAGGGCATTCCGTAATACAAGTTCCTGCGGAACAGGCGGACTTTGTCCGTCAAGGTATCAAAAAAAGAGGCATCTCTGCCTCGATCCTGTCCGCATCCGGTCCGGATGCTTTTCATATCTGATATTTATAAAAAAGCCCAGGGAGGGGGCGGCTTGCAATGAGCCGTTCCCTCCCTGGGCTAGAACTGTCTGTTTCCCGTCAAGCCCCTTAGGGCATGCACACATATGCCGCCCTCACCGCACACGGGAATTATCCTGAGGATTCCTCCACACTTTAAGCGCCGCTACAATCCCGGCTACATAAAGGATGCTGATCAGTATCGTAGGGTTATCCCGCAAGAGATATGTAAGCGCAACGATTGCCGCCAGCGTCACAATTAGCTGAAACGCATTCAGGAGACGCTTTTCCTTCGCCTCTTTTGCCTGCTGGAGGAATTCCACCCTACGCTGCTCCAATGCCAGGTACTCCATAAGATCCTCATCCCGGATGCGCGACAGAATCAGCTTATCCCTCGATTCCTCGTCATTTCCGGAACGGAAACTCCAAAAACGTTTCTGGGAACGCCTTTCACTGTCCATGCCTGGAGCCTCTCCAAAATCTTCCCTGAATGGGGGCGCCTGCCTCTGGCATTCACGTTCCGGCTCTGCCTTTTCCCCGGTGTCCGGAACACTCTCTGCCTTCCGGGCATCCTGCCCGGCTGTCCTGCTCTCCGACGAAGGCTCTGATGCCGCTGCTAAAGTTTCCTCCGGTGCTGCCTGAGGTTCTATGCCGACAGACATAGCTGCAGGTTCGGCGCCCTCGTCTTTCGTGCTGTTTAATTCATTAATCACAAATACTCCCTCCTTTTGTGCATGAATGTACCCCGAAATATTATTTCCGATAATACATGTATGAATCTGACTAAACAGTTTGTCTTTCTATCATATCAATTTTCGACACAAAATTCAAGAAATAACCGGAACATTTCTGACTGTACCCTCAGCGGACGGAGAATTATGCACTCTTCCGCCCGCTAAAGGTAAAATCATGTACTTACACTGCAACACAGAATGGACATCCCAACTGCGCGCCTATATCTTTATACACCCTGGCAGGCCTCAAAAAAAACTTTTTACTGTATTTGCCGCAATTTTACCATTTTACTGTATTTGACATGTTTTTACTATTTACACAGCTCAGTCCTGACGCGTAATATGTTAATATTGATATGTTTGCATGAAAAGCATTCAGGATGCTCTACCAACTATATTTCGGAGGCTGTTATGACAATCGCAATCATAGATGATTCTTCAAAGGACATCTCACTTTTATACGAATACATATGCCGGTACTGCAATGAGCGCCGGGTACACGCATCAGTCAAAACATTTACAAAGGAGAGGGAATTTCTCAGCGCTTTTAAGACAGAAAAATACGACCTTGTCTTTCTGGATATCTTCATGCAGGACTTAGACGGCATCCAGATTGCAAAAGCGATAAAAAAGCTGAATCCAAGATGCCAGATTATTTTTTCAACTACCAGCAAGGAGCACGCCGTCAGCGCATTCCGCCTTCACGCCCTGGATTATCTGTTAAAGCCCTACACCTACGCACGGCTGGAGGATGCCCTCGACTGCTATGAAAATGCTGCCTCAAAATTCACTCATTATATCGAACTGAAGGAAGGGCGGTTTCAGACGAGGGTTCTTATCTCAGACATTATGTACGTAGATTACCACAACCACTATACCCAGGTACATACGCCGCCAAGACTTATCCGCTCCTACATGCCCTTCGGGGATTTTTCTCCCATGCTCTCCCCCTACAGGCAGTTTTTATGGTGCTACCGGAATTGCATGGTCAATATGGATTACGTTGATTCCTGGCAAGACAGCGACTTTATCCTCAAAAGCGGAGAGCGTCTTCCCATTTTCAAGGCTCAGCGCAAGACAATCATTCAGACATATGCAAACTACATCTTTGACTATGTAAATGGAGGTATGAAATCATGACGCCGGCTCATATCATAAATACATTCTGCTTTATACTTCCCTGTTTTGCGCTCCTTCTCCTTACTTTTAAGGATCATCTGCGGAAACCTGTCCTTATGCATATTGCCGGAGCCATCCTTTTATATCTGGTAATTGCTTTTTACGGCTCCGGAACCTATGCCGCCTACGCGGCATTTCCGGTAAAATACATTATCCTCAGCCTGTCCTCCATTATCCTGGGGGCCGTCATCTTTGACATGGCCACCGGATACCGGCTGGAACACGGCATCTTTATCGTAGCCATCGCAAAATGCTACGCAGAACATGTCACGCTGCTTTCCATGTACGCCTATTTTCTCATTCACGGCCGTCTTCCTTTCTATGACACGTTTGACGCATCCTTGATAAGAGCCGTCCTGACTGCTGCCACCTTCCCGTTCATCTGCCGCTTTTTCCGGAAATCGCTGCGCCCGGCCCTGGACTATGCCGTCTCTTTCTCCATATGGAGCCAGGTGTGGATTATCCCCGTCTGCAACAATCTACTCTATAATATGATATTCTCCATAAATATCTCTTCCCCCGGCTCCATGCCGGACAGATTTTTCTGCTACATCCCGCCCCTTTGGGTGAGCCTGACCTTTGCCACCTATGTACTGATCGTAAAGATGGTCATCGTAGTCATGGAAAATGCCGCTCTCCAGGAAAAGCTGCACATCTCCGAGACTGTCTCGGCGGCGCAGCGCAAACAGACGGAAATTCTCCAGTCACAGATTGAACAGACAAGCAGACAGCGCCACGACATGCGCCATCACCTCCTCGTGATAGACTCCTATATCGCGGCAAATGATATCCAAGGGCTTAACGGCTACATAAAAGATTACCGCTCCTCCCTGACTCCGCCCACGGAAACCTTCTGTGAAAACCTCTCTTTAAATTCCATCATCGGCTATTATAAAGAGCTGTCAGAGGGCATAGGCTCTGCCTTCCATATATCTATATCCCTCCCGAAAGAACCTCTCATTCCGGATGTGGATCTGTGCGCCGTAGTGTCTAATCTTCTGGAAAATGCCGCCGATGCCTGCGCCCGGATGAGTTGTGAACGCCGTTTCATCAATGTAAAAATATCAGCCACAACCAACTCCCTCCTTGTCATCATCGTCGAAAACAGCTACGAGGGAGAGATTCAGCGCTCCGGCAATACTTTCATTTCTTCCAAGAAAAAAGGACGCAAGGGGATTGGCATCTCCTCCGTCCTCAATACAATTGAAGAATATAACGGCATATCAAAGTTTGAATATCAGAACCATATTTTTAAAGCATCGATCCTGCTGAAGATAAAGTAGCATACCGCCAGTACATTTCCGCAAACCGCATCACGCTCCCCAGCTCTATATGCTCGTCCGTGCAGTGCGCCTGCTTATCATCCCCCGGCCCCGCGATTACAAAGGGCACCGGCAGCACCGGGATCAGCTGGGAGGCGTCCGTGTAAAAGTGCGTTCCCCGCGGCTTGCCGGACATCCCCATCGCCTCCGACAGCCTTAGCATACGTGCCGCGATCCTTTCACTTTCTTTTGTTCCCACCGCCGGACGGCAGTTGAGCGTTTCTATGCAGATGTCAAGCCCGGGATGCGCCTCCTTAAGCTCCTTTCCCACCCTTACGGCATGCTCCTCCACTTCCCCGCAGCCAATTCCCGGCACTGTGCGGATATCTAAGACAAGCTCCGCCTCCGGAGGGATCATGTTCGTCATAATGCCGCTCTCTATCTTTGTCACCGACGCGCTGGCCTTTCCCAGGATCGGATGTTCCCCCGCAGATTCCACACGCTCTTTCATCCTCCCGGCAAATTTATACGCAATCTCCGCCGCGTTGACGCCAAGCTCCGGCCTTGAGGCGTGGGCGCTCACTCCCTTTACCCGCACCGACAGCCAGACAGCGCCTTTCTCGCAGATGCTGACCTGCCCGTTTGACGGCTCGCAGATGATCACTTCCTTCACATCGGACAGATATCCCCCTCCGGCAATGGCCTGTATGCCAAGGCCTTTGTATTCCTCGTCGGCAGTAAAGCAGAAATAAACGTCTCGTTTCAGCAGATGCCTTTCCTCCCATATCTTTTCCATGGCAAGGATCATCGCCGCCGCGCCGCCTTTCATATCCGCCGTTCCACGCCCGTACATGACCCCGTCTTCCATATGGGCGTCATGGGGCGGGTACTTCCACTCTTCTTTCTTTCCGCATGAAACCGTGTCCAGATGGCCTATAAAGGCAAGCGCGCCATCATCTGACGTTTCCCCTGGCCGGGCCTGGTCCTCTGCATGAACCTTACTTTCCAGTTTCCTCCCAATCTCGACAATCAGGGATGCCCTCCCCTCCCCGTGGCTAAGTTTCGTATATGCGATGCCCTCCGGCAGCCTGCTTATGATCTTATCCACAAGCATTTCTTCCTTCCCCTCCGGCTGGCATGTGTCCGTCTGCACAAGCTCCCTTAGCAGCTGTGTGCACCTGCTCTCAGAAGGTTTCCATATATCCTGCAATCCGCTGCCGCCCTGCGGCATTTTCTCTCTCATCATCTGCTCCCTCCCTCATCTTACATATGAATACATAGAAAGGTCTCCGACCCCGGTTTTTCTCACCATGCCGAACTTGCACAGCCACCCCCCGGCTCCAAGGCCCCTTCTCACAATCCTGTTTTCAAAGGATACGATCTCGCCGTTTACTATCGTGTACGCGGCGAGCTTATCCTCCGGGTCGACGACCGTGATATTGGCAAGCACCCCGGCTCCAAGATGCCCCATTTTTTCCTTCCACCAGGAATTTTTCGTCCTCCCGGCCAAAAGCCTTGCCGGGTTGCAGGTCATGGCCGCCACCGCCCTGCTAAGAGACAGGACGCCCATCTCGGAAAGCTCTAAAATAGCAGGGATATTATCCCTTGTATCGCCAAAGCCTTTCATCGTTCCCTGATTCTGCCCGTCGGAGACAAGAATATCCACCCTGCCCTCCGAGAGCGCGTCGTAGGCCAGCCTCTGTGACGACTTTGTCATCTGAAGGCCCTCCCTGCTGCCAAGGCCTGTGCGGAGCATGGTCGTGACAAACTCTCCCGTAATCTGTTCCCCGTCTATGAGCTTTAGCACTCTCTGCATCCCCTCCTCCGGGCCGCAGTGGGTTTTGCAGCCCGCCGCCGTCGCATGGGCAAGGTGAAGGGGCCTCCCCTTTGACAGCCCCGCCATGCGCTCCGCGTGTTCCGGGTCCTGAGTGTGAGACATATAGAGAAGGCCCGCCTTCGAAGTAATCTCGTAAATCTTCTCAATGCTTTCATCCGGCATGATAAAATGCCCCATATGGTCCTTGATGCCGACGACCAGATTGGCCGTCGTATTGGTAACGGCGTTCCTTGTCATCTTCTCGGACAGGACCGCCGCATCTGCCCTGCCCTGGAACATCGCCGTAAGCTCCTCTGCCGTCATCCGGGTTCCAAGCACGTTTGCCGCGCCTAAGTACACCCCCAGATTAAGGGGCAGTCCCCTGTCAACCTCAGCCCCCAAAAGCGCCGGGGCCATAAACGTATTCCCCGCTCCCGGAGACAACCCTGCCGTCACGCCGTCTGCCGCCGCGCAGAATACGGAATCCGTAGTAATCTCAAACAGATCCCCCAGATGGAGGTGCATGTCTATAAGCCCCGGCATCACAATAAGCCCCCCGCAGTCGATGACCCTGTCTCCGGTTTCCGGCATGATAAGCCCGCCTGCCTGGTACACGGTTCCGTCAAGAACCGCCAGGTCCCCGATCTCATCTCTGTCATTTCCGGGATCCACAATACGGCCCCCTTTTAAAATCAGACGCCCCCCGAAGGAGACGCCTGCATACCGGTCCTGCACCTTGTCTTTTGCAACATGTGCCAGGTCCCCGCTCATGAAATTCAATTTATTTTTATACATCATCCAACACCTTTACACTTTTTCGGATAATCAGCTCCGGTTCAAACTGAATCTTTTCCTTTTTCGGTTTCTTCTCTTTGATGCCTACAATCATCTGATGCACCGCCTCTTTTCCCATCTCATACACCGGCTGCCTGACACTTGTCAGCGGAGCGTTAAAGATATCCGAAAATCCTACATCGTCATACCCTACCACCGATATATCTTCCGGAACTGTCTTTCCATTTTTCCCGGCCCAGCGGTATACGCCGTAGGCCGACAGCTCGTTGTAGGCAAAGATCGCCGTAACGCCGCGCTCCATAAGGTACTGCGCCCCCCGCTCGCCGCTCTCCATATCGTAATTTCCCACGTACACATTTTCCCGGTCAAAAGAAATCCCCGATTCCTCAAGCGCTCTTCGAAAACCCGCCGTCCTCATGCGGGAGTCTTCCAGATTGTCCGGGCCTGTAATGCATCCGATTCTCTTATGGCCCATCTTTGCCAGATGCTTTCCTGCCAGATACCCGCCCTTCTCGTGATCCGTCGCCACAAAATAGGGCTCCACGTCAGACACATACCTGTCCACCATGACATGGGGAACCCCCAGCTCCCTGATAAGTCCCAAGGTCTCTCTTAGCTGCGACGTATCGTCCTCCTTGGCAAAGCACAGAATGATCCCGTCCGCGCCCTTGTCGTCCAGCGTGCGGATATATTCCATCTCCCGTTTATGATAATCATTCGTGTTGCAGAGGATGAGATTCCACCCCTCCCGGCGGCACTCATCCTCCACACCCTTAGTAAGCGTAGCAAAAAAGCTGTTGCTCACATCCGAAATGACAAGCCCGATGGTTCTTGTCTGCTTTTTTATCAGCCCTACCGCCAGCTGGTTCGGACGGTATTTAAGCTCCTTCACAACTTCCATCACCCTTTTCTGGGTCTGTTCCGGAATAGACCTTGCCTTATTGTTCAGCACAAGTGAAACTGTCGTCACAGAACACCCTGCATACTTCGCTATATCTTTCATTGTAACACGCATTTTTTATTTTCCCCGACCTCTGCACATGATAAAAATATTTTACCAGTACGCCGCTTAATTGTCTAGGAAAAACTTTTTACCTGCGCCTTTACTCGCTCTTCGTCACCCAGTCCGCGATATTTTTCCACAGCAGGCCATAGTGTTCCCATTCGCAGAACTCTACGGGGGCCCAGTGGGGGGCGCAGTCTGTCGTCACTACGGCGGAGCGTCCTTTTTCGCACTCCATGACCGCGATAAACGGGTCGCCTTCCACCTCTGCCAGCACCTCAGCTCCTTCTCTTGCGATTGTCTTGTTGTAGCCCAGCACATCCGGGAACTCCTCCGGGATTCCCTCCAGAATCTTATGAGGCTTTACTGCCTTTGGCGTCACGCCTTCGCAGTGCTCCATCCGGTCGTCCACGGTAAGGACTTCCACCGGCAGCACCTCCTGTACTGGGGTGTCATGCCATTTCCCTTTGGCGTCCACGCCGGAGAAGGTCAGGTAGCCGCCCACCATGATAAGGCCGCCCCCCTCCCTGACATAATCCCGTATGAGCTTTGTCCGGTTGGGCCTCTTTTCGCTCCTTGCAAATGTAGCGCTGGGCAGCAGAAGGGTATTTGCCCCGATGTCGGAAAGAATCACGCAGCTGTATTCTTTCAGCTCTTCCATCGTAAAAGGGAACTCCTCCACCGCTAAATGGTTGGGGAGGAAGTCAACTTCGTACCCCCCTTTTTCAAGCGCCGCCTTAAGCCATTTCTCACCTGTCTCGTACACAGAGGTGTAGAATGCGTCCGCACCCTTTACATGCGTGGTATAACTCATCCATGACTCCCCTGCCAATAATATTTTCTTCATCCTGCAACCTCCGGTTTTACATTCTTTTTAATCTGCCATCTTTGAAATAATAAATATCCTCTTTTTTAAATCCGTACTTTGACCCCGGCAGACTGATATGGGGCTCAAAAGTAAACATAGATACGGAAGACAGCTTGCGGGCATTGCCTTTCTCGCTGTATATCCTGTCCTCATCCCGCCTCTCAATGGAATGTCCGAAATTCCCCAGGCAGTCCAGGTTCCGATATCCCTTTTCCTCTGCCAGCGCGTCTATCCTCCTATGGAGCTCCTCAAATGTCATATCCTCGCCGGCAATGTCCAAAAGCGTCTCATGGAGCAGCTCTTCCATGAAAAGCCCGCCTCTCCACTCCTCGTTCTTTATGTCTTTTATATCCCGCACAAGCTTTCCGTCCTCAAGGATGAGCGTCCTGGCAAAATCTCCCCATACGCCCTGCCTCTGGGGGCTTAAGTCTATGGTGATGATATCGTCGCTCCCAATGAGCTTATCCGCCGCCTCGTACCCGGACTCCGGAACGACCGATACCGCCGTCTCATCCCCGGAAAACATAAATGCCCCCACGCCGCACCACCAGAAGGAATCCGCGCCGCGGCTTAACATGTACTCCTCGCATTCTGCCCTCAGCTGCCTCAGATTCATGCCAGGCTTTACGATGCTCCTCACATAATCCATCGTCTCCCGGCCCAGATCCTGCATGGCAAAATACTCTTTCGAAATCTCTGTCACCGGCCTATGCCCCTTTCTGTTCTTCCGGCGCCTCGCCCCACTCCATGATCAGGTTCGCGTAGATCTTAATGGCGTCCAGATATTGGTCTACTGTGACAAATTCATTGACCGCATGGCACTGCTCAAGAGAGCCCGGGCCGTACTGAAGGGTCGGGCATCCCACAATATTGTGCCACGTCCTGGAATCACATCCTGCCGGAGAGCCAACAAGCCTTACCTCCTGCCCCCTGGCATCCTTATAAGCCTCCTTAAACGCTCCCACAAAAGGATGGTCAAGCTCCATCTCAAAAGGATTTCCCATCTGGTAGGTCGTAACTTTCGGAAGATGCCCGCTCAGCCATCCGTCACCCTTGCACCGCTCATAGATCGCGCTGGTGTACTCTTCGATTACCTGCTCTCTGCTCATAACGCCCGGAAGATAATGGACGCAAGTCTTAAAGCAGCAGTAATCCGGTATGGTAGAGCCTGCCTCTCCCCCGTAAATGACGCCCACATTGCTGGACGGTGGCGGAAGGAGCGGGTGCTTGTACTTAAGGAGCCACTTATGCTCCAGCTGGTTGATGGCGTCCATCAAAAGATACGCCTTTTCGATGGCGTTGACCCCCGCAAGCTTTAAGCCGGAATGTACCGCGATTCCCGGCACTTCCACCTGGAAGAACACCCATCCCATATGCGCCACGATGACTTCATAGTTGGTAGGCTCGCACACCACTACCGCGTCCGCCTTCACGCCGCTCATGGCAGCGCACAGAGAGCCGTTTCCGCCTCCCTCCTCGTCACAGACAGAGGCATACTTTACCGTGACAGGCAGTTCCATCCCCGCGTCCTTTAGCACCATGCCGGCCATGATCCCTGCCATCAGCCCGGCTTTCATATCGGCGACCCCAAGCCCTGTGATCCGGTCTCCTAAAACCTCCGGTTTCAGCGGGTCGATCTTCCAGTTCTCCAGGTTATCCGCCGGCATATGGTCGATATGCCCGTTAAAGAGAATGGACTTTTCAGATTTTCCCTTAAACGTGGCGTACACGTTAAAACGGTTGTCGTAGTTATGCCCTTTATTTCCCTCATTGTAAAGCTCGTTGCACTTAAGGATGGCCTCCTCGCTCAGCGGGTCTTTCACCACCTCGTCCGCACCCATCCCCTCAAACACTCCGGCAAGGTACTCCTGCCCCTCGCCCTCTAAGCCTCCGTCAATCCCATGCCCGATGTCATGAGTGTCGATGCTTACAAGTTTCAGCAGATAGTCAATGTACTTCTGCCTGTTCTGTTCTATCGTTTTTTCAATAATCTCACTGTATTTTTTCATCCTGTCAGCTCCTTAACCTGCGTTCTGCCGCGTCTGCAAGTTCCTTCGGGTTCAGGATATCGTTCCCAAGCCCAAGCTCTTTTGCCACCATTCCCATCTCCGTACGCTTTATCTTGCTCTCCTTTATAACCTCATCCCTCGAGAAGATCTCTCTTGCGCTGCCGTCCGCGATAATATGCTTGTTCGCCATGGCGACGACTCTCCTGAAATTATCCGCCACAAATTCCATATCGTGGGTAATCGTCACAACTCCGATCTTCTGCTCCCTGAGGTACGTCAAAAGCTCCTCCAAAAGCCGGATTCCCCGAAGGTCCTGCCCCGCCGTAGGCTCGTCCAGGATAATGTACTCCGGGCGGACCACAAGGATGGCCGCGATGGTGACCAGCTTTCGTATCGTATACGGGATCTCATAAGGATTGCTCTTTAAATACTCCCGGATCTGCATGACATCCGCCGCCTCATCCACACGTCTCTTCGTCTCTTTTTCCGTATATTTATAGTATTTCGGCATGTATGCAATCTCGTCATACACTGTCTGGTTGAATATCTGGTCGTCCGGGTTCTGGAACACATAGCCCACAAATTTGGCAATCTGCGCCGTCGTATAATTCTTCGTGTCCATATCGTTGATGAACACCGTGCCTTCCGTGGGCTTATTTAACCCGTTCATCAGCTTTACAGCCGTCGTCTTTCCCGCGCCGTTCTGCCCTACGATGGCCACCTGCTCCTCCTGCGATACCGTGAGGTTTAAGTCCTCATTGGCAAGAAATCCGTTGGGATACCGAAAGCTTACATGGTCCAAGATAATCTGTTTCATACGCTCCCCTCTCCTCCCCTCTCCTCAAGCATGACCGCAAGCTGTCTGACGCAGCTTTCTTTCGTGATCGGCACTTCCGAAAATTCATGCCCCCGGGCTTTAAATTCCTTATAGAAAGAAACTGTGTGGGGAATCATTGCCCCCTGCTCCGTCAGGGAAAAATCAGAAAGGACCTCCGAAGTCCGCCCCTTCGCAAGCAGCTCCCCTTTCTTCAGCACAAGCACCTCGTCCGCATATTCCGCCAGAAGGTCAATCTTATGCTCCACAAGGACAATGGTCTTCCCCTGCTCCTTCAGCTTGTGGATGATCTCAAAAATCCCTGCCGTCCCGTCGGGATCCAGCTGCGAAGTCGGCTCGTCGATCACAAAAGTATCGGTGTCCATGGCGATGACCGACGCAAACGCCACCTTCTGCCGCTGCCCGCCCGAGAGGGCATTGGGGTTGTTCTGCAAGAGATGCTCAATGTTCAAAAGCTCTGCGATGGCAAAAACCTTCTCTATCATCTCCTCCTTCGGCACCCCGAGATTCTCCATGCCAAGGGCAATCTCTTCAAAAACTGAGCTTTTCACCCCGCTGATCTGGGTAAAGGGATTCTGGAAAATATATCCCATCTGCGTAGAGAGCACATCCATATTAAGCGTCCGTATATCCTCTCCGTCAATGAGCACCTCCCCCGTCAGTTTCCCTTTGTAGAAATGAGGGATAAGGCCCCGGAGCAGATTGCAGAGAGTTGTCTTCCCCCCTGCGTTTTCCCCGATCACCCCGTAAAACTTCCCTCTCTCAAAAGATGCCGTGACGTTCTTAAGCGCTGGCTCCTTCGCCAGAGGATATACATAGTCCACATCCTTTAATTCAATATAAGCCATCCCGCAGCCCTCCATACAACAGATAATACAAGCAAAATATCCACAATTACTACAAGCGCCTTTTCTCCCGCCTTCACCTCCGGCAGCTCCGACAGGTACGTGTGGGTTCCTGCCGCAGAAAATGCCCTGGCATCCATAGCGATGGACTTTTCCTCCACGCTTGAGATGGCGTTGAGCACCAGCGGCCCCATCACGGGGATGTAGGCTTTGACCCTTCGGATTACATTCCCTTCTGTCTCAATCCCTCTCGCTTTCTGGGATTCCATGATCACCTTCGCATTCACCCCCAGGTCGCTGATGGACTGGAACGCCGACAGGATCACGAAAGATGTCACATGGGATACGCCTTTCCTTTCAAGCGCATAGGTAAGGTCGCTCCACTCTGTCGTCTGTACAAACATAATGACCGCCGCGCAAAAGGCAAGCACCCCCGATGTCAGCACCAACGCCGAATCAAGGCTTTCCACCGAGACGTGGATCCCCCATTTCTGCCATATGATCTGCTCTCCCGGAGAGAACGCCGCCTTCATCCCGAACAAGAATACGCCGAAAAACAGCAATATCTTCCAGTACACTTTAAGGTAGGAACTAAGGCACTGCGCCAGCACCGCCACCACCAGCATAAATACCACCAGGCCGAACCCGTACCGGTAATCCCCCAGGATGAGAGCGCTTAAGCCAAAGGCAAGAAAGATATTCAGCTTGCTCAGAGGATTTAAGTCCTTAATAAAATTACCCGTCCGTTTCGGTTCAAGGAACTGGTTTGCAAATGTTCTGTTATCCATAACACTCTCCCTCCTGCTGCCTAAAAAAAGGCAGCACAGGTTTTCTTTAGTCTTCCACTTCATCAATAAAAAATCTCGCATTCGGCAATTTTACTTTTAATCTGTCCGGAATTGCCTTTAATACAAAGAAAATGATAATCAGGCATACGATCTTATCCGTTCCCTCGCTCACCGCCTCGCTCACAAAAGTTGCAGGCAGCACTCCCCATCCGGATGCCATCAGCGCAGCCGCGATAGTGGTAGCTCCTGTTCCCGCGAACCCGCCGAGGAAAAATGCCGTCGTCGGAACTGCCAGACACACCGCAACAAGCGCCACGGCGATTCCGGACAATGCGGATTTCCAGAGAGACTTAAAGATTCCCCACTTCGCAAAGAAGTAAGAAATGACAGCAAACAGCATGCCGATCTCGATATAGGCAAGCACTGTCGGCGTCGTAATAGCGTTGATCAGCTGGGTCCCGACGGCAACCACAAGCCCCGGTCCGATTCCGCACAGCGCCGCCGTGACAAATGTGCCGATACAGTCCAAAAATACCGGCAGCTTTAATGCCAGCGCCAACTGTCCGCCAACTGCATTGACTGCGATTCCGATAGGGATTAAAAAGATTGTCAGCTTGTTCCATTTCTTCATGAAAAATCACTCCTTTTCCTTTAGTAAAACGTTTTATTAGTGTTTTTTACATAGTAGCACCATTGCTTTTATTTGTCAATCACATTTTTATCACAGTAAAGTGAAAAATTGGAAAACTTGCCGAAATATGGGGAAAATTCAGAAACAATTTTACATTAGCGTAACAAAAAAAGACACTGGTTATTCTTTGCCAATGCCCTTTTTCAAAATTATATAAAATATGTGACCCTGTCACTGAACCGTCCGCCCCTCTCCTGGTGCGTATATTGCCCCATGGGAACGATGACGCAGCTTATATGCAAGGCAAAAAGCACCCCTACAAAGTCAGTTTCCGAAGACGTTTCTTATCGATGATCTTAATCCCGCCCCGGGAGACTTCTACGATCCCTTCCCCGGCAAAATATTTCAGCACCCTCGACACCACCTCGCGGGCAGACCCCATATAGCGGGCAATCTGCCCGTGGGTCAGCGAGATCGTGTCAGACCTGGTTCTCGCCGATTCATCCGACAGGAAAATCGCAAGCCTTCTGTCCATGCTCATGAAAAGAATCTGCTGCATCACCCACATCACATCCGAAAAGCGGCCGACGGCAGTCTCAAGCGCAAAGATCTTCACACATGGGTTGCGCTCCGAGACGGCGGCAAACGCCGCCCCGCCGATTACGCAGCACTCGCTGTCCTCCTCCGCGTCCACGAACACGTCGAAAGTGACGGCGGAGAGCACACAGGAGGCAGAGAGCATGCACATGTCGCCCCGGTGCAGCCGGTAAAGGGTAATATCCTTGCCCTCCTCGGACATCATATAAAGCCTCAGGCTCCCCGACCGCACAAAGATTACGCCCGAGCACTCATTTCCGTCGTGAATATGCGCTCCTTTCCGATAGGCATTAACGCCGGAATTCCGACAGATATATTCTCTGTCGGAATCCGGTATCTTTTCCCAGAAAGGGAGTATCTCTTTAAAAAACTGTTCCAATGCTGGCTTTTCCATACCAATATGCCCTCTTTCACAGGATTAATACGATGCATCCGGCCTCGATGCCTGCGAAAATGAAATATCTATTTCATTTTTCTTCATAAACAGCAGCCCAAAAGTGCCGGGCCCGCAGTTGCTTGCTATCGCAGAAGATGCTTTCTGTAAGTAAACTCTCTCAAACGGGCAGTACTGGCGCACAAGATATTCAATATACTGAAGTTTATTCTCATCCAGCCCTGCATATGTGATAAATAAAACACGGCGGTCAATATTTCTTGCATCCCTCAGCGCTGTCCGTACATACTGTTTCGCAGACCGCTGGAAATCCCCTGCTGTCATCCCAGTCACCGTCATCCTGCTCCTTTTCAGATTAATCACCGGATGCAGCAGCAGCGCGTCGCATAAAACCTGTATCCTCCTGGAGACCTTCCCTGCCTGGCACATCCTGTGCGTATTGTCAATGACAAAAGCAGAAGAGATGTAATTCCTGAGTTTTTTCACCGTATCCACAATCTCATCTTTCGATGCGTAGCGCTCCGCCAGAGATGCCGCATATAATACCGACAGCCCCAGGCTGCTGGATAGATGCCCGGAGTCCACTACTGTAACATTCTCAAAAGACTTTGCCGCCTCAAGGGCATTGTAATATCCTTCGCTTACATGTTTTGCCATCGTGACATGAACTACATTCTGCGCCTCGGTTAATTTCTCTGCAAAGAACCTCTCATAATCCTCTATCTCCGGCGCCTGGGAGAACCCGTCATCCCCCTCCGCCACATGATACAGCATCTCATCTGCCGTAAGCTCCAGCTCATCTAAAAACCGCCCCTGCTCCGTACAGACATAGTAAGGGCATACAGAAATATTAAACTCTTTCCTAAGAGCCGCCGGAAGGTCGCATACGCTGTCCGTCGTCACCATGATAGATCGCCTTTTCTCCTGTTCAAAGATCAGGATATCTTTCCCGACTTCAGCCTGGTTCGCCTCCTCATTCAGTTTCACCATCTCTCTGGGAAGGACGCTTAACACCGCCGCCTCAAGCAGCGCGCCGCTGACAGGTTTTGCCAGATATCCGTCGAACCCTTCTTTTCGGTAAAGCTGCTGGTTATCGCTCCCCGCATTCGCCGTCAGGGCGATGACAGGCACAGCCTGACACAGGCCTCCCGGCTGCCGGCGCACCTCATGGAAACATTGGATTCCGTCCATCTCCGGCATCAGGTGATCCATCAGGATGCAGTCATAGTGCTGGATCAGAGTCTTTTCGAGACACTCTTCTCCGCTTAACGCCGTGTCTATCTGAATCTGCGTCTCTGAAAGCAGTTTCCGCACCACTACCAGATTCATATCGTTGTCATCTACCACCAGTATATGTGCGTCAGGCGCCTCAAAGCTCTGCTTATACTGCTCCCCGTCGTGGACTTTCGCCCGGGAAGTCAGCGTAAACGTTCCAAGGCTGCTGTCGTCTATAATATCCTGCTCCAGCATGACAGTAAATTTCGACCCCTTCATATAGACACTATCAACGCTGATCTTGCCCCCCATCAGCTCCACAAGCTGCTGGACAATGCTAAGCCCCAGCCCGGTGCCTTCGATATGGCGGTTCTTTTCTTCATCCACCCGCCTGAACGCATTAAAGATATAAGGTATATTCTCCTTTTTCACTCCCTGCCCCGTATCTTCCACCGTATACCAGACGCGGACTCT
This sequence comes from uncultured Dorea sp., assembly GCA_910578455.1. Classification (GTDB taxonomy): domain Bacteria; phylum Bacillota; class Clostridia; order Lachnospirales; family Lachnospiraceae; genus MD308. The sequence goes on along the minus strand of CAJTQA010000009.1, from coordinate 51,499 downwards.
ATTGAGCGTAAGCCTCTCACACCGGACAGAGAGGGTGACGGAACCCTCGCTCGTATATTTCACCGCATTGTTGAGGAGGTTGATCAAAACCTGCTTAATGCGTACTTCATCGCCGCAGAGCATGCTCGGGATCGAAGGGTCTACCATAAGCTTAAACTCCAGCCCCTTCTCCCTTGCCTTGATCCAGATCATATTGACAATTTCCGAAAACACCGCCCCTGTCTCATAAGAGACTTTCACAATCTCCATCTTTCCAGATTTAATCTTGGAAAGGTCCAGGATGTCATTGATCAGCGTCAAAAGCATCTTGCTGGCTCCCTGGATATTCCTTGCATTCTCCGCCACATCCTCAGGGATATCCCCCCGCAGTATGATCTCATTTAACCCAATGATCGTATTGATCGGCGTGCGGATCTCATGGCTCATGCTGGAAAAAAAGTGGTTCTCCGCCCGGTTAAGCTCCTCAATCTCCTTCTTCTGCCGCTTTGAAAGCTCATTCTCCTCTTCATAGAGCCTGTTCAAGAATATCAGCAGCACGCTGGTCAAAAGCCCCACCAGGATTACAGAAAATGCCGAGTCGAAAAACGAATGTTCAGCCGTATTATTTGCAACATACTGCGGAAACTCATAAGCAATATAATAACAGAGCAGCGTCTCCGCCGTACAGAAAGTGAAAAAGACGATTTTCCTCCTCCCCACAAGGGTAATGCTGATATAGATAAAATAAATAACAAGCCATTCTGGCACCCCGCTGTAAAATCCTCCCGCAGTAAAAAAGCTGAACGGGAAGAGCACGAGGATCAGCACCGCAATCACCGTTGCTCCCTTATTGATGCATTCCGCACAGTTCTTTGCGATACTGAACTTCACTATCGCCGCCATAAAGACAAGGCTCGCCGCCAGCACAACAAAGTTGAGGATGCTCCTCCCCATCGGCAGCGCAAATGCCGCCGCTATCATGCAGCCAGCCGTCGCTATCCGATACAAGCGTTCCCGCAGACTAGTTTTATGGTCAAAGATGGTATCAAACCATTTTTTAATCACTCAATGTCTCCTCCTCTCAAGATGCAAAGCAGCCTATAATCCGGCAATGCTTCTGCAGACTTCCTCATGCATACGCACAAGCTCTGCATGGTTTTCGCGGATAAATGCCACATCTTCTTTCTTTCCCGCCTGTTCCAGCGCCTTTGCGCGCTCAGAAAGCTCTTCCGCCCCTATGGTCAGCGACGTACTCTTGAGCGCATGGACTTTCACAGCATAATCCTCCCAATTCTCATCCTCATAAAGGGAGATGATCTCTTCCCTTTTTTCTACGCTCTGGCCATAGAACATCCTAAGCATCTCCAGGTAAAAGTCCTCGTCCCCGCAACAGTAATCAAGGCCAATCTTAGAATTAATGCCCACTTCTGACAGAACGTCAAAAGGATTGAACGGCTCCTCCGGCTCAGGCACGACATCCTCGGCTACAGGCTCCTCGCCGTACCGCATGAATTCCCTCGGCAGGACTCTCCTAAGAACACGCTCCAGAGTCGTCCTCTCTATCGGTTTCGGTATAAATTCCGTAAATCCTTCGTTCCTGAACATCTCCCTGGCCCCGCTGATCGTATTGGCCGTCAGGGCAATCACAGGCAGATCCTGATACACTCCGCCGTGAATCTGCCGGATGCGCCTTAGCGTCTCCACGCCGTCAAACCCTGGCATCATATGATCAAGGAAGATGATGTCATACGGCGTATTAGTACATATCTCAATCGCTTCTTTTCCGCTCAGGCATGTATCCACCTCTATGCCGTAGCTCCCCAGGACGCCTTTCGCCACCACAAGGTTCATCTCTTCGTCATCGACGGCAAGGGCATGCACGCCCGCGCAGTAAAACGGTCTCCGCCCTGCATTCTGCGCCTCCTCGAACACGTTTTCCTTCACTTCGCCGTTTAAAAGGTTTACAACGGAAAGGGCAAAGAACGGCTTGCGAAGCATAAGCAGCCTACTGTTCCTGCTCAGCATATAATCCCGCTCCGCAATTACTACAACCCGCAGCGTCTCTGCCAGCTCTTCATAATATGTACGGTTCTCCTCATATTCTCCCTGGGTGATGAACACGTGGGTCAGCTTGTAGCTGCGGAGCAATTTCTGCAGCCCTTCAAAGTTGTGCGCCTGATATCCTTCAAGCCCCAGTCCTTCCATCAGATGGAAGATCAGCCTGTCATAATACTCTTTTATCTCGTCACAATTGTATTTATCCGGCCGGAAATAACATGCAATGCAAAGCTTTTCCGCATTCACCACCGACATGCACGGCTCATCGTCCGCCACTCCCTGCGGCAGTGTTATATGGGCATGCAGCCCCCTCTGCCCATTACTGTCAAAATGGATGAAACCGCCCATGGCATGGAGCAGGCCCCTGGCAATGGGAATCCCAAGCCCCAGGCCGCTGGAAAAACGGGTGCTCCCGGTCTCCACCTGGTAAAACTCATCATAAATCTGCGTAATCTGGGATTCTGTCATGCCAATGCCCGTATCATACACATCTATTACAAGATTGACCCCGTAGCTCTCCCGGCGGAAGTCAACGCAGACATAGATGCCTCCTTCTTCCGTAAACTTAATGGAATTTTCCAGCAGTATCTTAAAAACATGGGAAAGCTTTTCCGCATCCCCGATAAGGGTTGAAGGCATCTTAAGATCCATGTCAAACACAATCTCAAGCTGCCTCCCGCTGTGTGCCGACGACATTGTGATCACATCATTCAGCACCGACGTGATCATGTATTCTTCTTTTGCCGGCGTCAGGGTCCCCTCCACAATCTCCGTGTAATCAAGGATATTATTAATCTGGCTGGAAAGACGCTTTCCTGCCATCTGTATGGAATGTATGTCTTCCCTCACTTCAGCGGACATGCTTTTTTCAAACGCCACCTCGCTGAGGCCTATCACCATATTGATAGGCGTCCGCAGTTCATGGGACACATTGGACAGGAAATCTGCGTTCTGCCGCCCTACAATCTCAAGCTGCTCCGCAACTTTTTCATATCTCTGCCGCGCCTCCAGCCTTCTGTTGATCCGATACCTGGCAATCGCCGCAGCGCCGACTGCCACCATGCATCCAATCATCAGCCGTATCACATCCTGTATTCCTATATCGGCCGTAAATGTGTGCAGGATAAAAATATGATACAAAAGCTGAAGCGCATACAAAGACACCGTCATATACACCAGACTCTTGCTGTCCAGCATGGAAAAGACAAGAATCATGATGCAGACCACGGCAGGAAGGTCAAAGAAACTCTCTGCATGCACCCCGAAAAAGAAAAACTCAAACATTATCACTCCGGCACACAGATTCTCATAATGCGACTGAGAACCGATCTTTCCGATGTGAAGGCACCACACGCCGAACACGGCAAACACAATCAGCGGAATCATCCATATCTCCCACGACATGGCCACCGTAATCAGAGCCAGCATCACGCTGAACACGCTGACAATGCTGGCCAAAAGCAGATATTTGCTCGTCTGCCCCTCCGTCCTCATTACTCCTCAAACTCCTTTGCAACCCGTTTTAAAAGCTCCTGCGGCTGGAACGGTTTTTTCAGATAATTAACTGCCCCCAGCCTGATCGCGCTCATCACGTCATCCTCATGCCCCGATGCCGTAAGGAAGATCACCGGAATATCCACAGAACTCTCTTTCATGCGCTCAAATGTCTCGATGCCATTCATCTTCGGCATCGCAATGTCGAGAAGAACCAGGTCAATCTTCTCATTTCTAAGGACATACAATGCCTTCTCCCCTGAATCCGCGAGAGATATCTCATAATACTTCTCCAGGATCATCTTAGTTCTCATCAAGTTCATCGTGTCGTCATCTACCACTAAAATACGTTTCTGCATACATCTGCCTCCTGTTCGCTCCTTGAGATTTTCAAAATCTCCGTAAAGTATATTCTAAAACAACAGAGAAATAAAATCAAGTCAAAAACCACTTGGAAACCCCATTCTGTCCGCAAAAAACAACTCATTTGAAAAGTGACTTTGTCACAGACTTTCTTTCCCAAGCCTGTTATCCTTAGTTTACAAAAATTTCGGAAAGGCAGAATACCATCATGAAAATAGTAATTATAGGCGGAGTGGCAGGCGGAGCCACTGCGGCAGCCAGAATCCGCCGGTTGGATGAACATGCAGAAATCATCATATTTGAACGTTCCGGATATATTTCCTATGCAAACTGCGGCCTCCCTTATTATATTGGCGGCATCATAGAAGATCCGGAAGAGCTCACCCTTCAGACTCCTGAAAATTTTTTCTCTCGTTTTCGGGTAAATGTGAAAGTACGTCATGAAGTCACCGCCATCCATCCGGAGGGAAAAAGCGTCTCTGTCCGGAATCTGGAAACCGGCGAAACCTTCAGCGAGAGCTATGACAGGCTCATTCTTTCTCCCGGGGCAAAGCCGACCCAGCCAGGTCTCCCCGGCGTCGGCATTCAGAATATGTTTACATTGAGAACTGTGGAAGACACCTTCCGCATCAAGAAATACATCTCCGAAAAAAATCCAAAATCCGCCATCCTGGCAGGCGGCGGATTTATCGGCCTTGAACTTGCGGAAAATCTCAGGGAACTGGGCATGGACGTCACCATCGTCCAACGTCCGAGACAGCTAATGAATCCTTTTGACCCCGATATGGCTTCCTTTATCCACAGCGAGGTAAAAAGGCACGGCGTAAAGCTGGCCCTCGGATATACTGTAGAAGGTTTCGAGGAAGAAAACGGCGGGGTGAACGTATTGCTTAAAGACAGGCCCCCTCTTCACGCCGATATGGTCGTACTGGCTATCGGTGTCACTCCGGATACCGGCCTTGCAAAGGCTGCCGGGCTGGAACTCGGCATTAAGGGAAGCATCCTGGTAAATGACCAGATGGAGACTTCCGCGCCCGGCATCTATGCCGTAGGCGATGCCGTACAGGTAAAGCATTCTGTCACCGGACAGGACGCACTGATCTCACTGGCAGGCCCGGCAAACAAGCAGGGGCGTATCGCCGCAGACAACATCTGCGGTCATGCCAGCCATTATCACGGCTCCCAGGGAAGTTCCGTCATTAAAATATTTGGCATCACGGCGGCGGTCACCGGAACAAATGAAAAGAACGCAAAAGCAGCCGGCCTCGAAACAGATAAAGTATACCTCTCCCCCATGAACCATGCGGGCTATTATCCCGGAGGGAAACTGATGACGATGAAAGTTATCTTTGAAAAAGGCACTTTCCGCCTCCTGGGAGCGCAGATCATCGGCTACGATGGCGTTGACAAGCGTATCGACGTACTTTCTGCCGCCATCCATGCCGGGTTAAAGGCAACGGCGCTCAAAGAGCTTGACCTTGCCTACGCCCCGCCTTATTCTTCTGCCAAAGACCCTGTCAATATGGCAGGCTTTATGATTGACAACATCTCGAAAGGCATTTTAAAACAATTCCACACGGAAGATGTAAAATGCCTCCCCCGTGACGGAAGCGTTACGCTGCTGGATTCCCGTACGCCCTATGAATATGCCCTCGGACATATTGATGGCTTTGTGAATATCCCGGTCGACAGCCTCAGGGAACGCTTACAGGAGCTTGACATCGAGAAACCTGTCTATGTCATCTGCCAGAGCGGGCTCCGCAGCTACATCGCCTGCCGGATCTTGTCCGGAAACGGCTATGACTGCTATAATTTTTCCGGCGGTTTCCGCCTTTATGACTCCGTTACAAATGACCGCTGCCTGATTGAAACCTCTACAGGCTGCGGCATGGACGGCAGATGATTTTTTTCTTCCAATCATAAAGATGCCGCAAGGCTGCAAATCCCTTTGCGCCCTGCGGCATCGCATTGTTTCAGCACCATGTCACTGCATCAGTTTCCTATACAGGTTCAAATCTTCATCCTTAAACACATTAAAGATCACCCTCTCAAGCTTTGACCTGGTAAGATAACGGTCTACTGCATCTACTGCAATCTGCGCCGCAAGCTTGTTAGGAAAATGGAACTCCCCTGTGGAGATGCAGCAGAAAGCCAAAGTCTTAAGCCCCTCTTTCTCCGCAAGGATCAGGCAGCTTATATAGCAGGACCTTAACTCTTCTTTCTGCTTTTCCGTAACATTCAATCCCACAGTAGGGCCCACTGTATGCAGGACATATTTCGCCGGGAGGTTGTACCCTTTTGTAATCTTAGCCCTCCCCACCGGCTCCTCACGGCCCTGCCGTTCCATGATCTCCGCGCACTCATTTCTGAGCTGGATTCCCGCCGCCGAATGGATTGCATTGTCAATACATCCGTGGCAGGGAACAAAGCATCCCAGCATCTGGCTGTTTGCCGCATTTACTATGCCGTCTGCGGCAAGCCTTGTGATATCCCCCTGCCAGATAGACATGCGGTCTGCGTTCTTAATCCCCGTACACGGGTATTCATCCGATGCTGCCGGGATGTCCGGCACAGCCACGATTCCCTTTGCGGCAAGCTCTTCTTTCAGAAAGGCATCCTGCTCCTTTATATACTCTTCCGGGGCGGCTCCCGGCCACCGCACGTTCATAAGGCTTCTGAGGAGCATCTTCTTTTCAAAACAATCCGCCGGCTCTCTCAGAGACGCATACCCGTCGTTCTCGTTCTTCAGATATCCGATCAGGCTGCTGATCCTTTTTTCTTTTATTGATCTCCTCATTCCGAACCCTCCTCTTTCTTCCTTGCCCTTTCATTCCTCCCTGTACGCAGAGATTGTCATCGTTCTATTCTCTCAAGCTTTGCAAATCCCGCAAACATTTTCTTTATCCCGGCTTTGTCGAAGTCCACCGCCACTTCATAGTCACGGCCTCCTTCCACAATGCTTTTTACCGTTCCCTCCCCGAACTTTATATGACGCACCCTGTCTCCGACACCATATGAAAGGCTCCCGCCGGACGCTTTGCCAAACTGCCTGACCGGCTTTGCCGCCGAAAATGCCTGTGCTTTAAAGGTTTCTTTCGCCTGCCTGTAGGCAGTCTGCCCTGCCCCCTCCAGACGCATGCGTTTTTCTTCCTCGCGCTCCGCCTCTCTCTTAAAGATTTCCCCTGTCGTGACAAGCTCCATCGGAATCTCCATCAGGAACCTGGACATCCGGTTATACTGCGTCTCTCCCCTTACCATGCGCCTCTTCGCGCAGGTAAGCGTAAGATTCTCCTGTGCCCTTGTAATCCCCACATAGCAGAGCCGCCTTTCCTCTTCCACCTCATCCGGATCGTCCGCCGTGATGGACATATAGCTCGGAAACAGCCCGTCCTCCATCCCTGCCAGATATACATGGGGAAACTCCAGGCCCTTTGCGCTGTGCAGGGTCATCAGCACCACATAGTCAGTGCTCTCGTCCAGGCTGTCGATATCCGCCACCAGTGCCACCTCTTCCAAAAATCCGCTTAAGGTCGCCGGCTCGTCATGCTCCTCGCACGTCTCCTCATATGCAGACAGCTTGCTTATAAGTTCGTCGATATTCTCAATCCGCCCTGCCGCCTCCTCGGAGTCCTCCGCCTCAAGGCTTTCTATGTACCCGGTCTCCTCAATGATCTCCCTCAGCAGGTCCGAAGGGCACATATCCTCCGCATCCGCCTTGAAATGCTCGATGAGAGCCGCAAACGATTCTAGTTTTGCCGCCCCCCTTCCGATGTCCGGAATCAGATCCACGCTCCTCAACGCCTCATAGATGCCGATTTCGCGGGATGCGGCATACTCCTGCACCCGGTTGATGCTTGTAAGCCCGATTCCCCTTTTCGGCACGTTCATGATCCTGCGGACCGCCAAGTCGTCCTTCCCATTGTCCACCGTCTTCAGATAAGACAGCAGATCCTTAATCTCCCTTCTGGCATAAAAGTTAACGCCGCCCACAATCTTATAAGGAATATTAGCCGTCACAAATTTCTCCTCAAACATCCGCGACTGGGCGTTGGTACGGTACAGCACCGCATGGTCATTGTAAGCGCGCTCCCCTTTCCGGACGTTTTCCCGGATATCGGACACCACATACTCTGCCTCGTCATATCCGGTGTCAAACTGCCGGAGCATAAGCTTTTCCCCGATTCCGTTGTCCGTCCAGAGAGATTTATCCTTTCTCCCTTTATTGTTGCTGATGACCGCATTGGCGGCATTTAAAATGTTGCTGGTAGAGCGGTAATTCTGCTCAAGCTTTATCACCTTTGCATTATCGAAAAACTGTTCAAAATTCAGGATGTTCTTAATATTCGCCCCACGGAATTTATAGATGGACTGGTCATCATCCCCCACCACGCATAGATTCCTGAGCTTTGACGCCAGCAGGCGCACAAGCTCGAACTGCACCGTATTCGTATCCTGGTACTCATCTACCATGATATAGCGGAAACGCTCCTGATAGTTTTCAAGCACATCCCTGTGGATCTGGAAAAGCTGAACCGTCCTGAGCAGGAGATCGTCAAAGTCAAGGGCATTATTGGCACGCAGCTGCTTTTCATATTCGCCGTATACGTCGGCAATCTTCAGCATGCCAAAATCTCCCCCCGCGTTCAGCCGGAACTCCTCCGGCGTCACCATCTCTTCCTTCGCGTGGGAAATAGCCGCCAGAAGAGCACGCTCCCGATACTGTTTCGTATCGATCTGAAGGAGTTTGCAGATGTCCTTCATCAGCGTCTTCTGGTCGTCCGTATCATAGATCGTAAAATTGGTGTCATACCCCAAAAGCGCGATATGCCGCCTCAGAATCCGCACGCACATCGAATGGAACGTGCTGACCCAGATGCTCTCCGCGCCAAATCCAACCATCCTGTCCACCCGCTCCCGCATCTCCCCCGCGGCCTTGTTTGTAAACGTAATCGCAAGGATATTCCAGGGGTTCACCCCCTTCTCGTCAATCAGGTACGCAATCCTGTGGGTCAGGACCCTGGTCTTCCCGGAACCGGCCCCCGCCAGGATGAGGAGAGGCCCCTCCGTGTGGAAAACCGCCTCCCTCTGCCTGTCATTCAAAGCATCATACACACTCAAAACACTCATTTCCTTTCTCATTCATTCGGCATTAACTGCCGGCTTTTTCTATTGTACCACAAAATCCGCCGCAGCACATTGCCTTTTTTCATCATCCTTTCTGTCATCCTCGCTATGCGCCGACCGCGTTCCCTGTGTAAAGCTGATAATATTTCCCTTTCTCCTCGATCAGCTGTTCATGGGTTCCCCTCTCGATGATCCTTCCCTGTTCCAATACCATGATGCAGTCCGAGTTGCGTACCGTGGACAGCCTGTGGGCGATCACAAAGGTAGTCCTGCCCTTCATCAGCTTATCCATGCCGTCCTGTACGATACGCTCTGTCCTCGTATCGATGGAGCTTGTCGCCTCGTCTAAGATGAGCACCGGAGGGTCTGCCACTGCTGCCCGGGCAATGGCAAGGAGCTGCCTCTGGCCCTGGCTTAGGTTTGCCCCGTCCCCGGTCAGCATCGTGTCATACCCATTGGGGAGCCTCCGTATAAAACCGTCCGCATTGGCAAGTTTTGCCGCCGCCACCACTTCCCCGTCCGTAGCATCCAGCTTTCCGAACCGGATATTTTCTTTCACCGTGCCGGTAAACAGGTGGGTGTCCTGCAGGACAATCCCCAGAGACCTTCTCAGATCCGCCTTTTTAATCTTATTGACGTTGATTCCGTCATAGCGGATCTTTCCGTCCTGTATATCGTAAAAACGGTTGATCAGATTGGTGATCGTCGTCTTTCCCGCCCCGGTGGAGCCTACAAAGGCAATCTTCTGCCCCGGCTCCGCAAACAGTTTCACATCATGGAGGACGATCTTTTCATCGTTATACCCAAAGTCCACCCCGTCAAAAACTACGTCTCCTTTTACTTCCACATAGTCTACGCTTCTGTCCGCCTGATGGACATGTTTCCACGCCCAGCGGCCGGTGCGCTCTGCACTCTCGATAAGTTTCCCGCCTTCTTCCCGCACATTTACAAGCGTCACATATCCGTTGTCGGCCTCCGCCTCTTCGTCCAACAGCTTAAAGATTCGGTCCGCGCCTGCCATTGCCATCACCACCGCATTTAGCTGCTGGCTGATCTGGTTGATCGGCATGCTGAAACTCTTATTGAAAGTCAGAAAGCTTGCAAGCCCGCCCAGGGTAAAGCCGCCTACATTTCCAAGCGCAAGCGCTCCCCCCACGATGGCGCAGACTACATAGCTTACGTTTCCCAGCTGTGTATTGATGGGCCCGAGAAAATTAACATAAGTATTCGCCTTGTCTGCGCTGGCAAAAAGCCTGTCATTCAGTTCCCGGAATTCTTTCTTGCTTTCTTCCTCGTGGCAGAATACCTTTACAACCTTCTGCCCGTTCACCATCTCCTCGATGTGCCCGTTCAGGGCGCCCAGATTCTTCTGCTGCTCCACAAAATATTTTCCGCTCCGGGAAGCCGCCTGTTTCGTGCACAGCACCATAATCCCCACCATGACAAGGGTCACGGCAGTAAGCGGCACATTTAAAATCAGCATGCTGACAAACACGCTGACAATCGTCACCCCGCTGTTGATGATCTGCGGGATGCTCTGGCTTATCATCTGCCTTAAGGTGTCAATGTCGTTTGTATAGACCGACATGATATCTCCATGTGCATGTGTGTCAAAATATTTCACCGGAAGCCGCTGCATATGCTCAAAAAGCTCATTCCTGAGCGCCCTCTGGGTTCCTTGTGTTACCGTTACCATAATCCGGTTATATGCGTAGACGGATACCACTCCGACCCCATAAAACATGGCCACTCTTCCGATAGCGCGTGCAAGGGGGCCAAAATCCGGCTGATCCGTCAGGAGGAACGGCGTGATATAATCATCAATCAATTTCTGCATAAACAGCGTTCCCTGCACATTGGCAAGCACCCCGGCAAAGATAAGCACGATCACCATCACATACGGAATCCCATAGCGGGAAAAGACATATCCCATCAGGCGTTTCAATATCTTTCCCGGATTCTCCACATTCGGTTTCATTCCTCTGGGCATGTGCCCTCTTGGCATTGTCCTTCCTTTATTCTCTCCCATCTTCTACTCACCCGCCTTCTCATCAAAATCACCGCCGCCCTGGGTCTGCGACTCGTATACCTCGCGGTAGATCTCATTATTTTCAAGGAGCTCTTCATGAGTCCCAAATCCGTGCACCTTCCCTTCCTCCATGACAATAATGCGGTCCGCATCCTGCACGCTGGAGATCCTCTGGGCAATGATAAATTTCGTCGTATCCGGTATCTCCTCCCGGAACGCCCTGCGTATCCTGGCATCTGTCGCCGTATCTACCGCGCTGGTGCTGTCATCAAGTATCAGCACCTTCGGTTTCTTAAGGAGCGCTCTCGCAATACACAGCCTCTGTTTCTGCCCTCCTGACACGTTGCTGCCTCCCTGCTCGATATAAGTGTTGTACCCTTCCGGGAATTTACGGATGAATTCATCTGCACATGCCAGCCTGCACGCTGCCGCGCACTCCTCGTCTGTGGCGTTTTCATCACCCCACCGGAGATTTTCCAGAATCGTTCCGGAGAACAGCACATTGTTCTGCAGTACGACAGCAACCTGGTTTCTCAGCACTTCCAAATCATAATCCTTTACATTTACGCCTCCCACCAGCACCTCCCCGGACTCCGCGTCATAAAGGCGGCTTATGAGGCTCACCAGGCTGCTTTTCGCGCTTCCGGTCCCTCCGATGATCCCCACCGTCTCACCGGAACGCACTTTCAGGTTGATCTCCTTAAGCACCGGCTCGTCACTGTCCTTTTTATAGGAAAACGATACGTTCCTGAACTCTACATTTCCGTCCTTCACTTCCGTCACCGGATGCTCAGGATTCTGAATCGTGCTTTCCTCACACAACACTTCCCCGATACGCCGGACGCTGGCCGTACTCATGGATATCATGACAAATACCATAGACAGCATCATAAGGCTCATCAAGATGTTCATGCAGTATGCAAGAAGGCTCATCATCTCACCTGTCGTAAGCTCTGATGACACGATCATCTTTGCCCCGATCCAGCTGATAAGAAGGATGCATGAGTATACGGTAAGCTGCATCAGCGGCGCGTTCACGATCACATTGCACTCTGCCTTTACAAAGATATTGTAGATATTCTGGCTCGCCTTTTTGAATTTGTCTGTCTCCTCCCCTTCACGGACATACGCTTTCACTACCCGGATTGCCGATACATTCTCCTGCACGGACGCATTCAGCTCGTCGTATTTAGGAAATGCCATCATAAAATATTTGGTGGCATGGCGGATAATAAAAAACAGGATCACGCCCAATATAAGCACTGCCGCAAGATAAACACTTGCAAGCCTGGCATTGATCGTAAATGCTATGGCCATGGCGCACAGAAGACTTGCGGGAGCCCTCATAAACATCCGAAGGGTCATCTGGTATGCCATCTGTACATTGGTAACATCTGTCGTCAGGCGGGTAACCAGCCCCGCCGTGCTGAATTTGTCAATATTGGCAAATGAGTAGGTCTGAATGTTGTTAAACATTGCCTCCCTTAAGTTTTTCGCCAGGCCGGTGGATGCCTTTGCGCCGTACCGCCCGCCTAGCATCCCGGCAAGCAGGCCCAAGAGCGCCGCGGCGATCATGACCGACCCAACTTTGTAGATATGCGCCATGTTCCCCGCATTCACGCCCTCATCAATGATAGATGCCATGAGATACGGTATTACCATCTCCATTGCCACTTCCAGTATCATATAGACCGGCGTCGCTATGGATGCCGCCTTATATTCTTTTACTTCCTGCAAAATTCTTCGCAGCATTCTATCCCTCCTTCTTTGCACCTGATGTTCTCTCTTTCCAGGTTCGCGTGGATCTTGCCGCACACCCGGAAAAATATCTCCAGCTCCTCCCCGCTGATGTCCTTTTCCAAAACCTCATTCATCCGGTCAAACATCTGCCTTAGCATCTCATTATTCCTTATGCCTTTTTCTGTCAGGAACACTCTCTTAAGCCTCGCATCACGCTCTACAGCTTCCCTCCGGATATACTCTTTCTTCTCTAAGATCTGAATCAGGTTGGTAACGGTAGATCTGCCAATCGAAAATGTCTTCTCAATGTCTTTCTGAAACACTTCCTTTTCCCTGTTCTCATACAGGTAACGCAGAATCCATCCATGCATCATAGTGATCTCGTCAATACCGCTCCTTTTGGCGTTATGTGCCAGATATTTTGAAACGATCTGATGGAGCCTGTGTATCTCCTGACCCACGGCTCTTTTTTTGGTTCTCACGGCCGCACCTTCTTTCTGTCAAATATTTATCCGTTCCCGAATTGTCCATTCCAGAACAGTTTAATATCGAATTGTTTTCAATCGAACTATTCGACGACGAACTATATTTTATAATTTCATCCTTTATATGTCAACCCTGGTTCATAATTGTTCATATTCTTTTCACATAATGCCATTTTTCTGTTGTCATCTGGTTTTCATTACTATATAATAGTTGCATTGAGGTGATGATGATATGACAATAGACACAAAGAATCTGCTGAAAAGCATTCTTGCAAATATTTCAGATATTAGTTATGTAAAGCCGGAGGATATTCCAAACATTGACCTGTATATGGATCAGGTCACTACATTCATGGACAGCCATCTCCAGTCCAGCAAGCGCTATGAAGACGACAAGGTGCTGACAAAGACGATGATCAACAATTATGCCAAGAATAACCTTCTCCCCCCTCCCGTAAAGAAAAAATATTCAAAAGAGCATGTCCTGGTGATGATCTTTATCTACTATTTCAAAAACATCCTGTCAATCAAGGACATTGAGACGCTTTTATCGCCTGTTACCGGACATCACTTTGGAAATGAGGATGGGATGGACCTGACCGCCATCTATACAGAAGTTATGAATCTGGAGCACTCCCGCATCGATTCCGTCGTAAAAGATATCGTAAAGTCTTTCAACGGAGCTGGCGAGAGCTTTAAAGACGCCCCGGAAGAAGAGCAGGATTACCTGCAGCTCTTTGCATTTATATGCAGCCTGAGCTTTGACGTGTATGTAAAAAAACTGCTGATGCAGAAGTTAATTGACGAATTTGGAGATGCGGACGGCAAGAACGAAAAAAAGAAGAGATAAGGCATGCCTTATCTCTTCTGCTATGTCTTACTGTTCTGCGCCCGTTCCGCCGCCATCAATCCTTTCAAATACCATGTCATACCCGTCATTCCCATAATTCAGGGAACGATTCACCCTGCTTATAGTCGCCGTGGATGCCCCCGTCTTTTCCGCAATCTCAAGATATGTCCTGCGCTCTCTCAGCATCTTTGCCACCTCAAATCTCTGGGAGAGGGATAGCAGCTCATTGATCGTACAGATATCCTCAAAAAATGTGTAGCACTCTTCTTTATCCTGAAGACTTAATATCGCACTAAAGAGATAGTCAACTGCCTCTGTCCTGATCTTCTTACTCATATTAGCAATCTCCTTCTGATACAAATTCGCCTTGTCTCCATTTTAGCACAGTAAATTCGTAAAGTCCACACCTTTTTCTGTTTCTCAATTTTCTCAATTTTCTTTACCCCCTATCCCGGCGCCTGCCCCTCTTCATGACGCTTTCCAGTTTCCCGACAGACGTATTCGCCACCAGCTCTTCTGGGAAATCAGCCGCTTTCAGCACCTCGAAAGCATATGTGTAGTCCGCAATGGATACATCCACGTGGGAGTCCGTTCCAAGCACAGCCATTGCTCCGTATTTCTTACACTCTTTCAGCATCTTTATGGCGTTTTCTCTTGTATTTTTCCGAAACCCTTTAGGGCTTAACGACGCATTGTTTACTTCCAGGAGCGTTCCTGTCTCTTTTGCCGCCCTCGCAAGGATGCCATAATCTGCCGGAAACCTCCCGTCGTCCGAATGGCCGATGATATCCACCCGGGGGTTTTTCATCGCGCCTACATACGCCCCCGTGACCGCATCCTTCGTAACCTCTCCCTTATAGCAGGGCGTGTGGATGCTGGCGATGGATATGTCAAGCTCCTCTATCACATGATCCGGCAGGTCAACCGTACCATTCTCATCCATGATATTAAGCTCCACCCCCATAAGCAGCCTGATTCCGTACATTTGCCTCGGAACAACTCTCAGGTTCTGGAAATAATATACATGGGTGCTTCCCGGCATCTGAGGCGCATGGTCCGTGACCGCCAGCCCTTCAAGACCTTTCTCCGCAGCCATGGCCGCCATCTCCCTCAGCGTATTATAAGCGTGGCCGCTGACCAGCGTATGTGTGTGGGTATCTATCCCTATCTTCATCTGTCATCCTTCTTTCTTTAAGCTCAAAAAACAATTTTTACAGCATATAATTCTAACCTGTTTTTTCTTTTCTGTCCATGCATAATTTTGCCGGCCATGTATATATTTGCTTATTTTGAAGATTCTATTCATTAGAAAGCGCCCGGCTTACCCGGGCGCAAAAAAACAAGAGAGGTACAGATCATCATGAAACAGAAAAAACAAACAAAAGGCTCCGAAAAGACAAACCAGGAAATCATCGACGCATACGACTATCTCTCCAATGCCGCCTCCATGCAGGACTGCACGGGTCTCATTCCCTCGGAGCCGGTATCTACGGAAGAGCTTGAATCCTATGAAGACCTATACCATTTCCTGCCGCCAAACGGCAGAGCCGCAAATATCAAGCCTGAGAAACAGAAATAACCGCCTTGCCCGGAAATCCTGCGAATATTTCATCGCTTCCCAGAAGAATCCGGGCTATCTGCCCCAGCGGCTCTATGTCTCCGGCAAATATCCAGGTAGATATTATATCGTCGCTCTTAGCTCTCCCGCTGCTCCCCAAAACTGCCGGAAGGGTACACTCTATCTCTGCAAAACCGCCAGAATTGCCGCCGTCATTGTACACATGGACAGAAAAACCGTGCACGCCCGGCTTAAGCGGCGGCTCTTCCTCATATAGCCCTGCCGGATCATTGGGGAAATTCCGTATGAGCAGGCACGGCGTTCCCTCCCACTCACAGGCATACCCGATCCTTCCTGTTACAGATGCGGCCCTATAGCCTGTCTTATATCTGTCGCGGCCTGTGGCTCTTAATAACACACCCTTTTCCAGAACCTTCTCATATCCGGCTGCCGGCTCATAGTAGTCCGCTCCCGCCTCCGGGCGGTACATCGGAATGTATACATTTCCCCCTGCATTAACTTGCAGAAGATTCCACGCCTCCACCGCCTCTCCCTCTCCTTCAAGGCATATGCGCTGCCTGTATCCGCAAAAACTTACATTCTCCATCAGGTTCCCGTACTCTTTAAGTTCCCGCAGCGGATTTTCTGCCGCCGCAATATCTCTGGACACGTCCAGCTTTGCCGTTCCGTCTTTTTCATCGGCTCTCTTCAGCTCAAGCCTCTGCCAAATCCTCGCCTGGGTTTCATATGCATTTAGCTTATAATGCCCGGGGTCAATCCCCTCCGGCGTGTGCAGCGTTTCCCAGAAACGCTTTCTGTCACAGACGCTGTAACGGATTTCCGGCCCAAACCACAGCCTGTCGCCGCCCACGTTCCAATCGCTGCCTCCGAAAAGCTCCGATGCCTGCCCTGCATCTTTAAGCTTCTCCGAAACCCAGAATAGTCCTTCTGCATCTTCCCCGCGAAAGGGCCCGAACACTCTTCCCCCGCGCTCCACGGCAACAATTCGCGTGTTTTCGGAAATCTTCAGTATCGCATACGGGATTCGGTTCTCGTCAAGCCGCCAAAGCAATTCTCTCTTTTTCATCTATATCCTCCATTCCTGCCGCCCCGGGAGCTCTCTGCCGCTTTTCTGTTTTCAAGCTCCCTTAGGCTTACCAGCGTAGACCCGTAAACCTTCACACATTCTGCTGCGGCATTGTTCGCATATTCCGCAGACTCCATCAGTGTCTTTCCCAGTGCAAGCTCTCCTGCAAGTATTCCTGCAAATGCGTCTCCCGCCCCCTGCGTGTCAACTGCCTTAACCCTCCTGCCCTGTATATGGCGGCTTTCCCCGCCTTCGAGCACAACTGCGCCGTCACTTCCAAGGGTTATCACCGCGTTTTTAATTCCCCTGAGGCTCATTGCCCTGCCTGCTTGCCGCGCCTGGTCTGCACAGCGTATCTGCACGCCAAGAAACTGCGACGCCTCGTGCTCATTCACTACCAGAAGGTCTGTAAGCTCCAGAATCCGCTTGTCTAAAACCTCATAGGGCGAGAGGTTGAGCATCGTATACGCTCCCTTTTCTTTTGCCATTTCAAAATAGCTCCTCACCGTGCATGCGTCCGTTTCAAGCTGCGTTGCCAGCCAGTCTCCCTCTCTGAAAGATACGTCCTCCACTGGCACATGGCGGTTTGCCCCGCCGTGGACGGCTATCATATTAGCTCCGTCCTCATCCACCAGGATCACCGCTGTTCCGGTGGGCATTTCCGTCTCTGTAAGGTAATCCGTATTTATGGGATATTCCCGAACTGCATCAAGAATAAACCGCCCGTTATCATCTCCTCCCACCGCCCCGATAAGGCTTACCGCTGCACCTGTAATGCACGCCGCTGCCGCCTGGTTCAGACCTTTCCCTCCCGCCGCTTTTTCGCGTTTTCCTGCTGGCACTGTCATGCCCGGTTCTGGAAGTTTTTGCAGATAATAGCTTGTATCCACATTCAGGCTCCCAAGTACAAATACTCCTGCCATTCTCCTCACCCGCCTTCATAAATGGCATCGGGGGAACTCTGTCTTGTCCCCCCCTGTTCCAACATTTTCACTTATTTTTTTATCTTGTTGGGCCACAGCTCTTCGCTGTCTGCATTCTCAGATGTTACAGATACCGGAGCGAGCTGGATGAGCTTTTCTACTTCCTCGCCGTCAATGGCTTTCAGCACCGTCTCAAGTGCTTCTGAACCCATTACGAGAAGGCTCTGCTCAGCCATAGCGTCGATATACCCTTCTTTTACAGCGTCAATCCCGTTAGGGCCACCGTCAACAGACGTGATGAGGATATGTCCGTCCTTCCCGGCAGCGGCATATTTCCCAAGCTGCTCCAGCGCTGCGCTGACACCGCTGTGCATCGCGATATCAGATGCCTCAAAGATAGCGTTGATATCCGCGTTCGCCTGAAATCCGTCAAGAACTGAGTTGTAAGCTTCGTCCGCCTCCCATTCCGTAGGGAGAGAGGATACGATCGTGATGCCGAGTTCCTTGCACCGCTCGGAGAACCCCTCGTGCCTTTCAACGCCGCTGGAAGATGCCTGCGCCCCCAAAAGCTCCAGCACTTTCAGGTCTCCCGCATCCATGCCCTGTTTCTTTGCCGCAGCCAGCATAAGGTCCGCAGCTACTTTTCCATGCTCATAATTGTCTGATTCGATGGTTGCCGATGCCACATCTCCTGAAACCGTCCTGTCCATAGACACGACCGGGATCTTTGCCTCTGCCGCGTTTCCAACAGCCCCCGAAAGAGCCGTGGAATCTACCGGGAGAATGATAATCCCGTCAACGCCGGACGTTATAAAGTCCTCAACCTGGCTCACCTGATCCTCTGCCGAGCCTTCCGCGGACACCGCGCGGATCTCAACATTGCCCAGCTCATCCGCCATCTCCTTAATACCGATAAGATTCGCAGAATAACCGTCTGATGAAAGATCATGAAGAGTAACTCCCAGGACGATCTTTTCGCCCCCGCCGCCTTTGTTCCCATCGTCGCTTTTCTCTTCTGCCTTGCCTTTCTCCGAGCATCCCACCATGCACAGGAGCAAAACAGCAGTCATCAATACAGCCAAAAATTTTTTCATCTTCTCTTCTCCTTTTCTTTATTTTATTTGCATTTTCTATATCAGCAGCAAAGACAGGCATCTCGTATCTTTGCTGCCAATTCTGTTACCTTTAGCTTTCCTGCTCATACCGGACGCGCACCGCGTCGATAATAACCGCAATAAGGATAATGATGCCTCTGGCGACGCTCTGCCAGTTGGCGTCGACTCCCAGAAGGTTCAGCGCATTGTTGATCACTCCCATCAGCAGGACTCCCGCAAGGGTGCCGACAATCGTACCCCGTCCGCCCGTCATGCATGTTCCGCCGATAACCGTAGCAGCGATGACGTTCATCTCCATGCCTGCCCCCATAGACGCATAGAATGCCCCCAGGCGGCCTGTCTGGAGAATCCCTGCGATTCCCACTACGCATCCGCACAGTATATAAGCTCCCGCCACCACCCGCTCCGTATGTATGCCGGATGCCTTTGCCGAGTCCGGATTGCCGCCCACTGCAAGCACTTTCCGCCCGTATACCGTACAGCTCAGGATAAAATGGCACACTGCGTATAAAAGGAGTACGATCCATAAAAGCCACGGAATGCCCAAAAGCTTATTTTTTGATATCGCCGTAAACTGTCTCGGCAGATCCAGCCACGATTTCCCCTGAGAGATTACCAGCACCAATCCTGCCGCTATACACTGCGTGGCAAGCGTGACCAGCATGGACGGAATCTTCATATAGGCAACACAGACCCCATTGACGACACCCAAAAGGCATCCCACTCCGATCATTGCCAGCATGCTCAGCCACCACGGGCAGCCATAGAACATGACAAGGGCAATCCCGACGGCGCTGCACACGCCGATGCCGTTTCCTACCGATATGTCAATATTCCCGGTACAGATGACAAAGGTCATCCCCAGCGCAAGTATCCCGATGATGGACGACTGCAGCGCCACATTGATAAGATTCCCCATTGTCAGGAAGTTCGAATCCAGGCAGGCAAGTACGATGCATGTAAGAAACAGCAGAATATACGCGCCGTTCTGCAATATTTTTCGGACAATCATTTTTGTATTCATTTTTCACCGCCTCCCATCGATGCTGAAAGAAGCCTTTCTTTATTCATTTCTTCAGCTTTTATCTCGTCTACAAGCATTCCTTTCCTGAGCACCAGCACTCTGTCGCAAAGGCTCATGACCTCGTTGAGCTCGCTGGAGATCACGATTACCGCAATCCCAAGCGCGGTCAGGCTGCTGAGTATGCCGTAGATTTCTTTCTTCGCGCCTATGTCTACCCCCCGCGTGGGTTCGTCCATGATCAGTATTTTCGGATTTATGTTCAGCCATTTTGCGATAACCACCTTCTGCTGGTTCCCCCCTGACAGATACTTGACTGCCTTGCGGGGCCGTTCCGCCGCGATATGGAAATCCGATATGTTTTTCCTGCACATCTCATTCTCTTTCCTTTTGTCAATATACCCCAGCAGCTTTCTAAGTTTCCCAAGACATACTACGGATAAGTTATCAAGCACGGAGTGTTCCAGGCAAAGCCCCTCGCGCCGCCGATCCTCGCTCACGAAACCTATCCCCAGACGGATCGCTTTTGCCGCGCTTTTGATGTCTGCCTTTTCCCCGTCTATAAAAACCTCGCCGCTTATGAAGTTCTCCAGCCCGTATATGCTCCTTGCTATCTCAGAGCGGCCGGAGCCCAGGAGCCCGTAAAGCCCCACGATCTCTCCGCTGCATACGGAAAAAGAAATATCCCGGAAACGTTTCTTATGGGTCAGGTGCTCCACCCGTAGCCTTTCCTCCCGTCCGGCGTGGCGGTTCCCGGCATACATTTCATTCAGCTCACGGCCGATCATCATATAGATGAGTTCTTTCTGCGTCACCTCCGCCGCGCATACGGTATCTATCATCTCCCCGTCGCGCATGACTGTTATGTTATCGCAGATTTCAAACAGCTCGTCCAGACGGTGGGATATAAAGATTACCGACACCCCATTATTCCTCATCCTGTTTATCAGCTCAAATAAAATTTTCACTTCTTTGCTTGTAAGAGATGAAGTCGGCTCATCCAGGACCAGTATCTTCGTATCCATCGTAAGGCATCTCGCAATCTCCACAAGCTGCTGCTCCCCTATCTGGAGCGAGCCTACACTCTGTTCCGGCATGTAATGTGACAGCCCTACTGTCTCCAGCAGCTCTTTCGTCTTTTCGTGCATCCTTTTTCTGAGGACTACCGGGCCGCTTTGGGGGAGCCTCTGGATAAAGATATTTGTCGCAATATCCAAGTCAGCGAAAAGAGAAAGCTCCTGATGGATAAATGAGATCCCAAACTCTGCGGCAGCCGTTGCGTCCTTAATCTTCACAGACTTTCCGTCCAGGAAGATCTCGCCTTTATCGGCATGATAATCACCGCCTAATATCTTCATCAGCGTAGACTTGCCTGCGCCGTTCTCCCCGATAAGGCCTCTCACTTCTCCTCTGTCAAGCCAAAAATCCACCTGTTTCAGTGCATGGACACCAGAAAAACGCTTTTCGATTTTCTGCATTTCCAAAAGATGCTCCGGCATATCTCATCCCCCGCTTTCATCATTTTGTATATTTTTCTTCCAGAGCCTTAAGGCCGTCAAGCCTTGCGTCATGGCGCCCGCCTTCATAGCTCTCGGAAAAAAATGTTTCCAGAATATGGACCATATTCTCAAATCCTACCACGCGGGAACCGAACACAAGCATATTGGCGTTGTTATGTTTCTTCGCCATAGCTCCCATATAGGAATCTGTACAGAGAGCAGCCCTTATCCCTGGGATTTTTCCCGCCGCCATGCACATGCCGATTCCAGTGCCGCAGATAAGTATCCCCAGATCCGCTTTCCCGTGGACGACTCTCTGTGCCGTTTCTTCCGCAATGGACGGATATCCTGACAGACGTTCATCCTCTGCAATCTCATCTATCTCGCATCCCCGCTCTAAGAGCACCTCTGCAACCCTGTGCCGGTAAGATGCCCCGGCATGCTCGCTTCCAACCGCAATTTTCAAAACCATACGCTCCCTTCCAGCTCAGACAGCGCGCTCATGTACTGCTCCTGTGTCGGCGGGGTGTAGTGCAGATGGGGCTTATTAAGCATATAGGAACATCCCTTCCCCTTAACGGTATTTGCATAGATAAGAGTCGGTTTCCCTTTACAGCCGTCAGCCAGGGCAAAAGCTCTGTCTATCTGGTCAAAATCGTGACCGTCTATCTCCGCCACGTTCCAGTTAAATGCTCTCCACTTATCCGCCAGCGGTTCCAGGGGCATAATTTCCTCTGTCTCCCCGTCGTTTTGATATCTGTTCCGGTCAAGGATGACCGTAAGGTTATCCAGATGCAGGTTCGGCGCCGCCATTGCCGCCTCCCAGATCTGGCCTTCTCCCTGTTCGCCGTCTCCGACTATGGCATGCACCTTTACGTCCAGCTTGTCCATCTTTGCCGCTAATGCCATGCCCACCGCTATGGAAAGCCCGAACCCCAGCGAGCCGGTAGTCGCGTCCACGCCCGGTATATGCACGCATGGATGCCCCTGCAGGAGATGTCCGGCCTTACGCAGATAAAGCATCTCCTCCCGCTCAAAAAATCCCGCCTCTGCCAGCGCCGCATACCAGACAGGAGCCGCATGCCCTTTTGACAGCACAAGCCTGTCGCGCCCCATATCCTTCGGTTTCTGGGTATCATACTGCATACGGTAAAAATACAGATATGCCATAATATCCGCCAGGGAGCAGGAGCCGCCCGGATGCCCGCTCTGTGCATGGTACGTCATCTCTATGACATCGCGCCTGAGCTGTGTCGCTATTTCAGCCAAATCTTGTTTACTCTCATTTGACAGCATAATTAGCATCCCCCTTTCTTTTTCTTTCTATGACGCGCAGAGCTTTTTTGCATATATTTTTTGCATTCAGCCCGTATTTATCCAGCAGTTCTTTTCCGTTTCCCGATTCCCCGAACATATCCTGAAGCGCCACGTATTCTATCGGAACCGGAACAGAAAGCGCCGCAGCCTCCGCCACTACTCCAAAGAGCCCGCCGCAGCAATTGTGATCCTCCGCCGTGACTATCGCTCCCGTTTTTTCCGCCGACCCTGTGATCATCTCTGTATCTATCGGCTTGACGCTCCTCACATTTATGACCTCTGCTGATACACCCTGTTTCTCCAGTAAATCTGCCGCGTACAGGCTCTGTTCCACCATGATCCCTGCCGCAATGACCGTCACATCATTGCCCGCGCGCAGCCTCTCCGCTTTCCCAATTTCATAGGCAACATGGTCAGGAACCTCATGGATACATCCTCCCACGCTGCGCCCCAGCCGGACATAGACCGGTCCTGGTGTCCTTATCGCCTCGAACACCGCCGCCTTAACCTCGCCCGGGTCAGCTGCCACTATGACTTTCATGTTCGGGAGGGAACGCATGACGGCAATATCCTCTATCGCCTGATGCGTAGCGCCGTCCTCCCCAACGCTTATGCCGCCATGGGTCGCTATGATCTTAACATTGAGGTTCGGATAACAGATGGTATTGCGAATCTGCTCAAAAGGTTTTTCTGTAGCAAACACACCGTATGCCGTAAAAACCACCGGGTGCCCAAAGCTTGCGATTCCAGCCGCAATACTCACGGCATTGGCCTCCGCTATGCCGACGGAAAAAAAACGCTCCGGCCACCTTTTCTTAAACTCAATACTGCGGGTTGATTTGGAAACATCCGCCGTCACAACGGCAAGAGACGGAAATTCTTCCCCGGCGGCAATAAAGCTTTTGCCCAGCTCATCTCTAAAATTTCCTACCATGATTCCACTCCTCTCTATGCATGTGCATTTTAATGTTTATTTAAAATATTTAAAATACTTTAAATCGTATTTTGTATTATATATCGTTTTATATGACATTTTTTAACATATTTCTATCATTTTCTCTCTTGTTTTCTTTAAATTATCATCTTTTTTAATATTTGTCAATAAATATTTTTAAAATATATCTCATTTTTTAATTAAATTTTAGTTTCACTTTTAATAAATAACTATCTAAGTATTGCTTTTTCTTAAATTGTATTATAAAATTGTACATACGATTAAAAAGCAATTTTTATGCAGTTTTAGAAAGGTATGGTACTTATTATGACAATCAATGAATTGGCAAAATTAGCGCAGACTTCCCCGGCAACGGTCTCCCTTGCGTTAAATAACCGTCCCGGCGTAAGCCCTGTGACAAGACAGCGCATCCTTGACATCGCCGCCTCGGAAGGTTATATCTCACGCAAAAGAGAGATTGCTCCGGACAAGAAGATTATCAAGCTCATAGCAGTTTCCAAACCGAACACAAGCGACGTGCATAATTTCCGCACTTCCTTTTTTGCCGATATCATCAATTGGGTGCAGAAACGATGCTCGCAGTTTAATTACTCCATGCTCTATTCCATAATCCCGCACAATGATTTTATTGCCACGATCAATAGTTCCGAGGCAGAGCAGCCCTCTGACGGCATCATATTGTTAGGAACTTATCTTGACGGCAGTGAGGTTGATTCCCTGACGGGCATTTCCACCCCCCTGGTAGTGCTGGACCGAAACTGCACGCTCTCCCAGCTTAATTCCGTAGGGATCAACAACTACATGGGGGCGTATGTTTCTGTCTCCTCGCTCATTGAGCTGGGACACCGCCATATCGGATATGTCAGCTCCTCCTCAAGCGTTGCTAACCTGACAGAGCGAAATCAAGGCTTTACCAAAGCCCTGTCCGATCAAAAACTTACCCCGTATCAGGATTCCTATTTCCATTGCAACAGCTATATATCCGACGGGGTGCGGCTGCTGGGGCAGCAGCTTGCTAAATGCAGGGATCTGCCCACTGCCTTCTTCTGCGAAAATGATTACAATGCCCTCTGCCTTATCAGCGCCCTAGCGCAGCTTGGCCTGCGTACCCCTGAGGACATCTCCGTAATCGGCTTTGACGACGTGCCGGAATGCATCATCGCATCCCCCCAGCTCACCACGGTACATGTGAACCGAAAGGCCATGGCATATACGGCGGTTGAGCTGCTCCATTCCTTAATTTCCGATCTGGACGCGGACGCCACAAAAAACATCTGCATCAACGTCCGTCTGGTCAAGCGGGCTTCAACCTGTCCTCCCTCCTCATCCCGGACTGAGGCGGACATTCCGTCGGCGGACTGAAAATTATCAAATTTCCATAAAAAATGTTTTTGAATCCTCTTTCTTATGATAGAATGGCTTTATCGAATCCATGCCCCGCAAGCGGGGCATAGCTTAAGAGGTGAAAATAATGCATAAAGAATTTTTAATGGGCAATGAGGCCATTGCCATGGGCGCGATTGCAGCCGGGGTAAATTTTGTCTCCGGCTATCCCGGCACTCCCTCTACGGAAGTCCTGGAAACCGTCTCCAAGAGACGCCCCGACAGGACTTACGTAGAGTGGTCCGTCAATGAAAAAGCAGCTCTTGAAACGGCGGCAGGAGCGGCTTATTCCGGAGCGAGATGCCTGGTGACGATGAAACAGGTCGGCTTAAACGTCGCCTCCGACCCGCTCATGAGCCTTGAATATGTAGGCGTTAAAGGCGGAATGGTAATCCTTGTGGCAGACGATCCTGGGCCTATATCCTCACAGACAGAGCAGGACACAAGGCATTTTGCCGCATTCTCAAAGCTTCCCTGTTTCGACCCGTGCTCGGCTCAAGAGGCATACGAGATGGTCCAAGAGGCATTTTACTTTTCGGAGAAATACAAAACTCCCGTCTTCTTAAGGCCCACTACGAGAGTCTGCCACGCCTATGCCTCCGTCACCGTAAAAGATAAAGAAGAATACGTCCTTCACAATCCCGAAGGTTTTATAAAAGACTCGAAACGCTGGGTAATCTTCCCCCGGCTCTCCTATCAGAACCATATAAAAATCGAAGAGCGCAACGCGCGCCTTTCCGAGGAATTTTCAGATTACAGCAAAAACAGCGTATATCTCCCTAGCGAAGGAGAGCCCCGCAAAGGGATTGCCGCCGGGGGCATAAGCTATACATATGTCTCGGAAACGCTTAAATCCTGCGTGGGGGCAAAGCTTTTTAAAGTCGCGACGCCCCACCCGTTTCCTGAAAAACTGGCTCTTCGTTTCCTCGACGGCCTAGACGAGGTTCTGTGCGTCGAGGAGCTTGACCCGGTGATTGAGCGGGAGCTTACTTACATCTGCGGGAAACACCATCTTCCGGTGAAAATATACGGGAAACTTACCGGCCATGTGCAAAACGCCGGGGAGAATACCCGCGACAGCGTAAACGGATGCATCTGCGATTTCCTGGGGAATAAGATGCCTTCCGGCAGCGCACATGCACCAGAGGATGCTCTTCCAGCACTGCCTGTGCGCCCTCCGGTGCTCTGTGCAGGCTGTCCGCACCGCGCCTCATTTTACGCGGTAAAGACTGCCATGAAAGGCAGGAAGACCATTTTCTGCGGGGATATCGGATGCTACACCCTCGGGAACGCCATGCCTCTCGACATGGTAGACACATGCCTGTGCATGGGGGCGGGGCTTGGCATCGCCCAGGGGGCAGGGCGGATTTCCCCGGACACTTCCTGTTTTGCTTTCGTCGGGGATTCTACATTTTTTGCCTCCGCTGTCACCGGTGTCATAAACGCGGTATATAACCAAGCGGAGATGACCCTTATCGTGCTGGACAATTCCACCACTGCCATGACCGGACATCAGCCTCATCCCGGCACCGGGCGGACCGTGATGGGAGATGTCACGGCAAAAATCAGCATCGAGGCCGTCCTGCGGGGCATCGGGCTTACCGTTGTGGAAACCGCAGACCCGTTAGACCTCGAGGCATCCATAGAATGTGTAAAGCGTGTGTCAGCCGAACCCGGCGTCAAAGCAATTATTTTCAGATCTCCCTGTATTGCAGTCACAAAACCGGCCGGGGGCCTTGCTGTCAATCCTGAAAAATGCATTAGCTGCAAGAGATGCATCCGAGAGCTTGGCTGCCCGGCGCTGATCTTAAAAGACAGCCAGGTCTGCATCGACGCATCCCTCTGCACCGGATGCTCCTTGTGCAGCCAGGTCTGCCCCACTGGAGCTATCTCAAGAAACGGAGGTGACAGTGATGAATAAAAATATCGTACTGTGCGGCGTGGGCGGCCAGGGGACCGTCCTCGCCTCAAAACTAATCGCCGCAGCCGCCATGAAAAAAGGACTTTCTGTCATGAGCGCAGAAACTATCGGCATGGCGCAGAGAGGCGGCAGCGTATTCAGCCATGTACGCATCGGAGAGGATGTCTGTTCCCCGATGATTGCCAGAGGCAGCGCAGACCTCATTGTCGGGTTTGAACCTGGAGAGGCCGTGCGTATGCTGCCTTTCCTCAAAGAAGGCGGCCAGGTTGTCACCAGCAGCCGGGCGATACTCCCGGTCACAGCCTCCCTGTCCGGCTCCTCCTACAACGGTGAAGACATGGTCTCATACCTGAAAAGACATGTGGAAAATCTCCTTGTAGTTGATTCCGAAAAAGCATGCGGGGAACTGGGTTCCCCAAAGGCACTCAACATCCTTCTTCTGGGAGCCGCCGTCTCAAGCGGCAGGCTGGGATTTACGGAGGAGGATATAAAAGACGCGATAGCAGAAAGGCTGCCGGAACGTTTCCATAAGATGAATTTCGCAGCTCTTGAATACATGCGCCTTCATCCATAACTAACATTTCACCAGGAAAGGATATTTATATTTATGCAGATTACAGATTTACAGATCAGCCAGGTAAACAGCCAGATACAGGCTCTTATAAATGCGGGCAGCTTTTACGGGAAAAAGCTCTCAGATGCGGGCATCTCCGGTATCTCAACGCCGGAGGATTTTGAAAAGCTCCCGTTTTCCGAAAAAAATGACCTCCGGGAGGCTTACCCCCTCGGGCTGATGACCGCTCCCGAAGAGGAGATTGTGAGGATTCACTCTTCCTCCGGAACCACCGGGCTTCCGGTCATCATCCCCTACACCGCAAAAGACGTTGACGACTGGGCTGTCATGTTCGCCCGGTGCTACGAGACAGCCGGAATCACCAATACAGACCGCATCCAGATCACTCCCGGGTACGGCCTCTGGACCGCCGGCATCGGGTTCCAGAACGGAGCGGAAAAGCTGGGAGCCATGGTTATCCCCATGGGGCCGGGAAACACAGACAAGCAGCTGCAGATGATGACGGACATGAAAAGTACCGTAATCTGCGCCACCTCCTCCTATGCCCTGCTCCTTGCAGAAGAAATCGAAAAGCGCGGCATCAAAGATAAGATATGCCTGAAAAAAGGCGTCATCGGTTCTGAGCGGTGGGGAGAAAAGATGCGAAACCGCATCTCCTCTGAACTTGGAATTGAGCTTTATGACATCTATGGGCTGACGGAAATCTACGGCCCCGGCATCGGCATCAACTGCAAATACGACACCGGGATGCACTACTGGGATGATTATATCTACATAGAGATCATTGACCCTGTAACGTTAAAGCCCGTTCCTGACGGCGAACTAGGTGAAATCGTTATCACCACCCTTGTGAAAGAAGGGGCGCCCCTAATCCGCTACCGCACCCACGACCTGTCCCGCATTGTACCCGGAGACTGCCCCTGCGGCAGCAAGTTCCCGCGCCTTGACACGATTATGGGCAGGACGGACGATATGATCAAAATCAAAGGAGTCAATGTATTCCCAAGCCAGATCGAAGAGATCCTCCATGAGTTCTCAGAGGTATCAAGCGAGTATCAGCTCCGCATCTCCCACCTGGACGGGCGTGATACTATGCGTATCTATGTGGAGACAAACGGAACGGTTGATTTCTTAGACCTGGCCCGCAGGATCGCCGAGAGGGTCAAGAGCCGCATCGGGTTCACGCCGCTTGTCAAAGTCGTAGAGCTTGGGCTTTTGCCGAGAAGCGAAAAGAAGTCAAAAAGAGTCTTTGACGAGAGATATGAATAAAGAAGTTCATAGAATAAAGCATTTCATAAACAGGGGGGGGGCAGATTTTATCTGCCCCCCCCCTGTCTCTGTATTCGTATAGCGTCCATGCCGCCTATCGGACAAGCCCTGTCATCTCCGGCACAGTCTTAAATCCATTTTCTTTCATATACCGTTCAATCCCTTCCACAACCTCCATCGTCACTGCGGGATTATAAAAGTTTGCGGTTCCCACTGACACAGCGTCCGCTCCTGCCAGGATCATCTCGATTGCATCCTCCGCGCTCTGGATGCCGCCCATGCCGATGACCGGAATCTTCACGGCTCCAGCCGCCTCGTACACCATACGCACCGCAATGGGATGGATCGCCGGGCCGGACACTCCGCCTGTCTTATTGGCAAGCACGAATTTCCGCCGGTTGATGTCTATCTTCATACCCGTAAGCGTGTTGATCAGCGACACAGCGTCCGCTCCGCCTGATTCCACCGCCTTCGCCATATCGGCGATGCTGGTGACATTGGGGCTAAGTTTCATAATTACCGGCTGCCTGGCATGCCGTTTTACTGCCTTTGTAATCCGCTCTGCCGCCCTCGGGTCCTGCCCAAAGGCGATGCCGCCCTCCTTCACATTCGGGCATGAGATATTGATCTCCAGCATATCCGCCGGCTCGCCTGCCAGCCTTTCCACCACCCGGCAGTAATCCTCCTCGGACTTCCCGCACACATTCACAATGATTTTTGTGTCGTACTTCTTAAGAAACGGGATGTCTCTCTCACAGAGCATCTCAATCCCCGGATTCTGAAGCCCTACCGCATTCATCATGCCCCCGTAAGTCTCCGCCACCCTGGGCGTTGGATTACCCGCCCACGGAACATTTGCCACGCCCTTTGTCGTAACCGCACCAAGGCGGCTCAAGTCCACAAATTCTGAAAATTCAGCTCCCGAACCAAAGGTTCCTGAAGCCACCGTCACCGGATTTTTCCATTCCACTCCGGCAATCCTTACCCGGAGGTCTGCCTCTGTTCCTGCTTTTTCCTCAATGCCCATCAGATTTCCACCTCCGTCGATAAAAATACCGGTCCGTCCTTACAGATGCGCTTATTCATCACATTTGTATGGGAATCTTTCTCCTTTGACCCGCACACGCATGCTAGGCATGCCCCGATTCCGCATGCCATCCGCTCCTCAAGGGAAAGGTAGCACTCAATATCCTTTTCAGCGGCATATGCCTTAAGCGCGCGCAGCATCGGCGAAGGGCCGCATGCAAAGATCACATCCGCCTCTATGCCGTTTTCCCGAATCGCGTCCAGCACATTGCCTTTCACGCCCGCGCTTCCGTCCTCTGTAGAGATATAGAGTTTCCCGTTCGCCTCAAATTCATCTTTCAAAAATGTCTGGCTGTTCCGATAGCCTGCCACAATCAGTTTCTCCCGGCAGTCCATCCGCTTTGCAAGCTCCAGGACAGGCGGAACTCCGATGCCTCCCCCTGTTAAGATTACCCGTTTCCCGACTCCTCTCTCCAGAGGGAAACCGTTCCCTAACGGCCCGATGATCTCAAGGCCGTCTCCTTCTGCCAGCCGTGAAAACTGCTCTGTTCCGGTCTTTTCGCCTGTCACACGGTACACAACCCGCAGCCTCCCCCTCCCGGCATCTGCCTCGCAGATGCTGATGGGCCTTGGGAGCAGCTTGCTCTTATCCTGTGTGTACATGGATATAAACTGACCCGGCTTTGCCGAAAGGGCTGCTTTTGTCTCAATCCACATGCTGAAAATCCCGTCTGCGATGCACTCCTGGGAAAGCACTTTCACTCTCTCTTTTTCTCTCTCCGCCATCTCTTTCTCCCGACCTTTTCTCCTGTATAAATAAACCTCACTGGTACCGCGTCCTGCCATGCTACCGGCCTGCAAGCGCCTCCCTGATATCCGCCGCCATATCCTTTACGGCCTCCCTAGATGCCTCTCCAAAGTTTTCTGCACCGAATCTTTCATATTTTTCCTGTTTGTATGCCGCGATAATTCCCCTGGAAGAATTCACCACAGCTCCCAGCCCGTCCTCATTAAAGAAATGTACCAGGTCTGCCCCTTTTCCTCCCTGTGCCCCGTATCCAGGCACAAGTATGTAGGATTTCGGCATGACCTTCCTCAGGGCCTTCCCCATCTCCGGATAGGTAGCGCCCACGACAGCGCCGATATAGCTGTAACCATCTCCCATACAGTCCTCTCCCCACTGGGCAACCTTCTCTCCCACAAGCTCATAGAGCGGGCGCCCGCCAACAAGCTGATCCTGGAACTCGCCGCTTGACGGGTTGGATGTCTTCACAAGGATGAACAGCCCCTTCTTTTCCTCCTGGCACACTTTCACAAAAGGATTCACCCCGTCTGAGCCAAGGTAGGGATTCACTGTCACGAAATCCTCGTCAAAAGGCGTGTACTCTTTGCCGCCAACTTTCACTCTTCCGATATGCCCTGTAGCATAGGCAGCCGATGTAGAGCCGATATCGCCTCTCTTAATATCCCCGATTACGACAAGATCCTTACTCTTGCAGTAATCAACTGTCTTCTTAAATGCCATAAGCCCCGGAAGCCCGAACTGCTCATACATGGCAATCTGTGGCTTTACCGCCGGAATCAGGTCGCAGGTCTTATCCACAATCTCCTTATTGAACTGCCAGATTGCCTCCGCAGCCCCCTCAAGCGTCTCCCCGTATTCCGCAAAAGCCTTTTTCTGCATAAACTCTGGAATATAGCTTAACATCGGATCCAGCCCCACGACGATAGGAGCGTCTGTCTTCTTAATATTCGAGATTAATTTGTTGATCATTTCCTCTTCCTCCTGATTCCCTGTTATCTTTCGTATACGACCTTGCCTCCGGCAATCGTACATTTTACTTCCCCGCTGACCTCATACCCGTCAAAAGGAGTGTTCTTTCCCTTAGATACAAATGTCCGGCGGTCAATCCTGTAAGTCTTTTCCGGGTCGAAGATCACGATATCCGCAGTCTTTCCCTCCGCCACGGAGCCTTTCTCTGTAAGCCCTAAAATCCTTGCCGGGTTTAAGCTCATCTTCTCTGCCATCCCCATAATGTCCAGAACCCCGGTCTTTACAAGATACGAATAAGTGAGGGCTGCGCTCGTCTCCAGACCAACGATACCAAAAGCAGCCTGGGCTATGGACTTCTCCTTCTCATCTGCGGCATGGGGGGCATGATCTGTCGAGATGACATCCATAATCCCTTTCTTAAGCCCTTCCCTCAGCGCATCCACATCCTCCCGGCTCCTGAGAGGCGGATTCATCTTATAGTTCCCGTCGTCCTCTTTTATATCGTCTGATGTCAATATAAAATGGTGGGGGCATACCTCCCCGGTTACGGAAAGTCCCTCTTTTTTTGCCTCCTCCACCATCTTTACGCTGTCTGCCGTAGAGCAGTGGCACAGGTGGAGGCGCGCCCCCGTCTCCTTTGCCAGGAGGATATCCCTTGCGGCGATCACATCCTCCACCGAATTGCTGATCCCTGAGAGGCCGAGTCTCTCTGCGTTTCCGTCGGCGTTCATCACGCCGTCTCCTCTCAGATTAATGTCCTCGCAGTGGGCAAACACAGAGAGTCCGCATTCTTTTGCCAGTTTCATGCCATTCCGGTAAAGCGCTGCGTCCATGACGGACTTACCGTCCTCGCTGATGGCGCGGCATCCTGCCTGCGCCATCCCCCTGATATCTGACAGATCCTGGCCGTCCTGGCCTTTCGTGACCGCGCCGATCTGTATGACATTTACCGGAGACTCAAGGATCGCCCTTCTGTGGACTTCTGCCACCTTCCCGCCGGTGTCTATGACCGGTTTCGTGTTCGGCATGGCACAGATTGTAGTGATGCCGCCCTTCGCGGCAGCTTTCCCCCCGGTCTCAAGCGTTTCCTTATACTCAAGCCCCGGATCGCGCAGATGCACGTGAAGGTCGAT
Source organism: uncultured Dorea sp. (assembly GCA_910578455.1). Taxonomy (GTDB): domain Bacteria; phylum Bacillota; class Clostridia; order Lachnospirales; family Lachnospiraceae; genus MD308. The sequence goes on along the minus strand of CAJTQA010000009.1, from coordinate 18,822 downwards.
AAAACCCGGCATTACATAACATCCGCCGGCATCAATCACTTTCTCTGCATCCGCCCTTATCTCTTTCTCCACTTTCTCAATGCGCCCGTCCGCCACCAGCACATCATAAATTCCGTTCCTCCCTGTCAGGGGATCTGCCACATGTCCGTTTTTTATCAAAATACTCATAAGCAGCCTACATCTCTTTCTTCAATTCTTCTACAGCCCTCTCAAGCTGGTTGTCTGCCTCCGGATGCTTTTCATCGTACTCATACGGCACTTCTACATCCGGCGTTATCCCTTTTCCGTTAATATTCCGTCCTTTCGGCGTATAATACTCTGCAATAGTAAGTTTGACACATGTGCCGTCCTTGAGGTCGAAAATTTTCTGCACGACCCCTTTGCCGTAAGTCTGGGTTCCTATGATTTTTCCAAGCCCGTAATCCTGTATGGCTCCGGCGTAAATCTCAGAAGCGCTGGCGCTGTTGCCGTTCACAAGCACCGCCATGGGCAGCGTAAACTGATTCTCATCGTCGGAAGTCATCTCCTCTTTCCGCCCGTTTTTATCCTGCATATACACAATCAGACCCCTGGGCAGCATCACATCAAGCATATCGCACACTGTGTTCAGGTTGCCTCCCGGATTTCCCCTCAGATCCACGATCAGACCCTTCATATCTTTCCCCGCAAGCTGGTCAAGCCCTTTGATATACTGGCTATAGGTTACGGAGTCAAACTCGCTGACAGAAAGATAACCGATGCCGTCCTCAAGCATCTTCGCCTCCACCGTCTGGACTTCTATCTTATCCCTCACGGCAGTCACTGTTATCTCCTCGCCTTTCTCCCCCCGCAGGACAGTCAATTTCACATCCGTTCCGCCCTCGCCCCTTATGTGGGAGACGACTTCATTTAAGTCCACTCCTGTCACTTCCAGCTCTTCCACCTTATAGAGGATGTCATTGTCTTTAAGCCCTGCTTTCATGGCCGGAGAATCCTCATAGACATGCGTCAGCGTGATGACCCCTGTATCCCTGCTCTGGGTGAGGACCGCGCCGATACCATCGTATTCTCCTTCTGTAGCCTCCATAAAAGCTTTTGTCTCTTCCTCGTCATAGTATGCAGAATACGGGTCGTCAAGTCCGCTCACATACCCTTCATAGATGCCCTGCTCCAACTGCTTTTCATCTACATCGCCCAGATATGCCTCGTCAATCAGGCTCTTTAATATATCCAGTTTCTTCTCTGTTCCTGACGATACCGCCTCTTTCCCCGGCGTTTTAATCCTGCTCTCCAAAAGTCCGCAGGAGACAAGCCCTGCCACCAATAATATAGCGAGGGCGCCGCAAAACGCCCCCCGCAAAAAATCTTTTCTGTTTTTCATCTAATATACCCTGTCTCAACTATAAATAATTCATTGGGTTTACCGGCCTTCCTCCGGACATCACCTGGAAATGCAGATGGGGCCCTGTTGAATTTCCTGTTGACCCGACCGCCCCGATATTCTGTCCTTTGGAAACCTTTGTTCCCGCACTCACATATATCTTGCTGCAATGCATGTAATACGTCTGCAAACCGTTGCCGTGATTGATTACGATCATATTTCCGGCATTTCCGCTGTAACGCGCAGACGTAACGGTTCCGTCTGCCGCCGCATAGATCGGAGTTCCTGTAGCTGCCGCAAAATCCATGCCTTTATGGTTCGTGCTGGCTCCTGCAAGAGGCGCTTTCCGATATCCGAATGTACTGGAAATACGCCTGTATCCCGGGCATGGATGGGTAAACATCCCGTTACCGCTGACCACGGCCGCTCCCGCTGAGCCTCCCGTTCCGGAGGCTGCATCCTGCTTTGCCTGTGCTGCCCTCGCTGCCGCCTCCTTGGCGGCTGCCTCTGCCTCTGCCTTCTTTCTTGCAGCATCCGCTGCCGCTTTCGCCGCTGCCTCAAGCTGCTTTACCTTTTCAGCGTTGGCGTTGAGCTCCTCTTTCAGACCGATAATCTCGTCGTTCTTACTTTCAAGCAGCGCCTGGAGGGTTCCCTGTTTCGCAATCAGGTCATCCTGCAGCACTTCCATCTCTTCCTGTTCCTTCTGCAGGACTGCTTCCTGTTCCTCCACCGTCTTTACAATCTTCTGGAATTTCTTGAGCATATCCCTATCATAGTCGGAAATTGTAGAAATGTACTCCGTCTTGTTAAGGAAGTCGCTAAGGTCTTTTGCCTCAAACAGGATTTCAACGAACTGGCCATTTCCGTTTTCATACATGTACTTAATCCTTTTTTTCATGCTCTCGTACTGGTCATTTTCGTCTACCCTTGCCTGAATCAGCTCTTCCTCCTTCAGAGTGATCTCCTCTTCCTTCGCATTGATTTTCCCCTCAAGCTCAGTCATCTCCGTCAGAAGTGTGTCTAACTGTATAGAAAGCGATTTCTTCTCTGTTTCTGCCTGTTGTTTCTGCTCTGCCAGCTCCTCGCTTTTTTCTTTCGCCTCGTCCGCTTTTTCTTTTGCAGCCTCGGCCTCCTTTTTTGCCTCGCTTGCACTGGAAGCCTGGGATGTAAATGACGACCCAAAGCAAAGAACCCCTGCAAGCAGGAGACACAATAATTTCTTTCCCCGCATTTATATATCCCCCTAATATTATTGTATTATACCCGCAAATGTTTATGAATCGTAAAGAAACTTCCTATAAATCCGATTCCAACTCCAAGTGCAACACCTACTGGAAGGAGCGTCCTGTAGACTGTTGTTACCGGAAGGAATGTGATGATGTTGTTCAGAAGGCTGAATTTCGTCATAACATAGGATACCGCCTTGTCATACATGAAAAAGAGCATGATAAGCGGAATAATCGCTCCCACGATACCAATGAGAAGACCTTCTATCACAAAGGGCGCGCGGACAAACCCGTCCTTCGCTCCGATATATTTCATGATTGCAATCTCCTCCCGCCGCACGGTGATACCCATCGTTACCGTATTGCTGATCAGGAATACGGATACCGCCAGGAGGATCAGTATGATTGCGGCCGACACATAATACATCAGCCGGTTCACGCTGGTGAGCGTCTTTGCCACCACATCTGATTTGTTGACTTTCCGGACTCCCTCCAGGCCTTCTGCAAAAGCTACGACATCCTTCTGTTTCTCTACGTCTGCCATATATACTTCATAGCTGTCTGAATTTGCCAGCGGGTTGTCGTTTTTAAAGCCTTCCGCCGCATCCTTGGATTCCCCGAAATAATCATCCTGGAATTTATCCCACGCATCTTCCGCACTAATATAATTGACCTCAAGAACCCCGTCTTTTTGCTCTAGCTGGCTGCCAATCTCGTCCTTTTGCTCCTGTGTCGCGTCATCGTTGAAAAATACCGTGATCGCCACCCCTTCTTCCGCTTTCTCCACAATATAGTTCAGGTTGATGACGATTGAATAAAACAGGCCGAACAGAAAGATGCACGCCGCCATTGTCGCGATGGACGCGATAGAAAACATCTTATTCCTGCCTATGTTTTTTACCCCTTGTTTCATCGAATATCCAAATGTACTAATTCTCATTCTTCCTATACCCACCTTTTTTCTCGTCGCTTACGATGACGCCCTTCTTCATCGTAATTACGCGTTTTTTCATCTCGTTTACAATCTCCTGGTTATGTGTGACAACCAGCACCGTTGTTCCCCTGTCGTTCGCCTCTTCCAGAAGTTTCATGATCTCCCATGAATTCGTCGGGTCAAGGTTTCCGGTCGGCTCATCCGCCAAAAGGATTGCAGGCTCATTTACGATCGCCCGGGCAATGGCTACTCTCTGCTGCTCCCCTCCGGACAGCTCCTTGGGGAAGGACTTGTATTTCTGCGCCAGCCCTACCAGCGACAGCGCTGCCGGAACTTTCTTCTTGATGATCCTGCTGGGAGTCTCCGTAACCCTCTGGGCAAAAGCAATATTCTCATAGATATTCCGGTCTTTCAGCAGACGGAAATCCTGGAACACTACCCCGATGGCCCTTCTGTACATCGGAATCTTCCGATGGCGCATCTTGTTAAGATTCTGCCCGTTCACAACAATTGAACCTGACGTCGGATCCAGTTCTTTCATGATCAGCTTGATCAGGGTGGACTTTCCCGAGCCGCTGTCACCCACGATAAACACAAATTCACCCTGCTCTACTTTCAGGTTGATTCCATTCAGGGCCGCAACCCCTTTTGAATACTCTTTCTTTACGTCCTTTAATTCAATCATAATTTCCTCCTAGATTATTAGTACTCCAATGATTCCATGTACTTCATATATTTTACGACCATAAGGGCAATTTTAAAAGTAATGGCATCTTCAAACACGCGCAGGTCGAGGCCTGTGCTTTTCTGGAGCTTATCCAGCCGGTACACCAGCGTATTGCGGTGGATATAAAGCTGCCGGGATGTCTCGGAAACATTCAGGTTGTTCTCGAAAAACTTATTTATAGTAGCCAGCGTCTCCTCGTCGAAATCATCCGGCGACTTTCCTCCAAAAATCTCCCGTATGAACATCTTGCACAGCGGAATCGGAAGCTGGTATATAAGCCTCCCTATGCCCAGCGCACTGTAAGCAATAATGTTCCTTTCGCCAAAAAATATCTTTCCCACGTCAAGGGCAAGCTTTGCCTCTTTGTAGGACTTTGATACTTCCTTGATATCGCCTACCACCGTGCCGTAAGCTATCAGGATATCTTCCTCTCCGTCAGCCCTCAGTATATCATAAATATTCTGGGCTGCTTTCCCTAATTCCGCATAGCTGTCATTGGCATCCACCTCTTTGACAACGATGATATTTTTCTCATCTACCGCCGTCACAAAATCTTTTACCTTATTCCCGAGCAGTCCCCGCACGTTATCAAGCGCATTGCTGTCTTTTTCGTGCTTGGTCTCTATAATAAAGATAACACGTCTCACCTCCGTGTCAATATGTAATTTTTTGGCTCTGTTATAAATGTCGACAAGCAGCAGATTATCTAAAAGAAGGTTTTTGACAAAATTGTCTTTGTCAAACCGTTCTTTATATGCAATCAGGAGATTCTGTATCTGGAATACGGCAATCTTGCCGACCATGTACACATCGTCGCCCCCGCCGTTTGCAAGAAGGACATACTCCAGCTGGTGCTCATCGAAGATCTTAAAAAACTGATGCCCCTGCACCACCTGGCTGTCCGCCGGTGAATTGACAAAAGACAGAACTTCTTCCTCATGATTACCCTGCTCGGAAAAAGTGCTTGCCAGAGACTTCCCGTCCGTATCCATCACGCAAAAATCAATTCTTGCAATCCCCTTCAATCCTTCAATTGTATTTTGAAGTATTTGATTAGATATCATATTCCATCTCCTCCACTCATTTCAATATGCATTTTTCACAACAAAAAAAAACTTCATTCCCGAGGAAATAACATCTTTAGAGTTTATATTAATATATATTTACAAAAAAATAAAGAGGAAATCACATTTTTTTGTTGATTTCCTCAATTTTCTTGTTTTTTTTATCAAATTTGCAATGTACATAGTGACCAAAAGGTATTTCTTATTATTTTATTATTTTTTGGTTTTCTTATTTTACAGCCTGCATAGTCCCGGCTGTCTCCCTCTTCCTTCTCTCCATCTCTTTTCGGAACAGCTTTTTTACCACGAACTGGGCGAATCTGCTCTGTGCAGCCTGCATCCCGCTGGGAGGAAGGAGCGTCTTGCCAAGCCCGAGCCAGACATTGGCATTCAAAGTGCTTTTATTTTTTGTCACAAAATCTTCCTGCAGCGGGGATGACATGGATGAAATAACACAGTCAATATCCGCGCCGTTGATCGCGTTCACGATCATGTCGTCCGCCCGGTCAAGTGCGGATACCTTTGCAAGCCCCCCGATCTGCGCTCCTTTGCAGTACCGCTCAAGATAATTGAGAAGTGTCTCGCCCTCCGACTCCGACTCCACAAGCAGGTACACCCTTTTATGATGCCTGTTAATATACCGGAAAAGCATCTTCAAAAAGACCCGTTCCTGTGTCTCACGGAGGTTTTTCGCGTCTGCAATATCCGCAGATTCCAATATGGTCGTGTCTGCTGCCAGCACAAGGTCAAAATAAGAAACACATGTCTTTAACCCAGGCGCCTCATCCATCTGCATAAGGCTGTCCGCCGTCACCATCTCAATAACGCTTATCGGTTCCGACTGCATGGAGCTTACAAACCGTTTCATAGATTCCTTGGCCGTAAAATTGTCAATATCTATATCCAATATATTAATCCTGTCACTCATATATTCACCCACTACTATACTTTATCAGTTATTCGATTATAACCAAAGGAATCTTTATTTTCAACAGATGTCAAAAAATTTTCATAGTAATTAACATTCGTAATATTTTTGTTAGGATTGCTCCGCCGCTTTCTTCTTCCTGGCCAGAAGCCCTCCGATCCGACCGGTCTCTTTCGAGGAGAGAGAACGCCACCCATCCGCCATCACACGGTCCAAAAGCCCAAGCTCCTCTGCTATCTCGTACTTCATCTTTTCTTCCGCCGTCAATTCATCAAGTTTAATCTCTTTTTGCTTTTTTCCTGCCATCAGCCATTCTCCTTTCTGCAGTGATAAAATGATTTACGGTATAGAGTATTGACACTCTGCACAAAAGTATACCTGAAAGGAGCATTCCAAAAAAAGAAGGAGCCTTAAGCCCCTTCTCTTGTTCCATATCCTATATACATTTACATACGCGGGCTGTCCGGGATGATGATAGCCGCTATAAAATACGCTAAAAGCCCGCTTCCTGTGCAAGCCAGCAGCACAAGCCCCAGCCGGATCAGCGTAGGGTCTATGTTAAAATATTCGGCGACTCCCCCGCACACTCCGCAGATCATTCGGTCTCTCCTGCTACGATATAGTTTTTTCGGTTCCATGTCATATCCTCCTTATTGTCCTGTAAAATTAACAGCTACAGTTCCAATCCCGCAGCTTATATCCATCTCTCTGCTGCCATGATGGTCAATCGTCTTATTCCTTCCCAGCCCTGCATAAGTATTTTCGCCGCACACAATCTCGCCCATGCCGCAGTCAATCTCATAGTTATAATCTGACTCTTTCCCATGTGCCGTATATGAGATCTCCCCCACGCCGCAATCGATGCCTATCTCCGTCTCTGCCGCCCCGGCAGCGGTCAGTGCACCTGCCCCGCAGTCAAGCTCTGCCTCAAGCGCCCGGAAATTGTCAATTACCCCTTCTCCCGCGCCCACGTCAACTGACAGCTCATTGGCCTCAATGTCTGCAATATGGAGATACCCTGCTGCAAGCGCCATGGACACCTCCTCGAAACGTGCTCCCTCCGGTATGCGGAGCATTATCTTTCCTGCTTTCCCGTCATTTACTCCAAACAGCTTTTTCCGGGATTCAATCTTCAGCTCATCTCCATCCATATAGCATCTAAGACCAAGCTTTTTATTGATATTCGTCGTATCTATTATCATCTCTTGAGAAAGAGACGCGTCCGGCACTACTTCTATCTCGCCCGCCCACACTTCTGCGTCAATAGCATTTACATTCTGAAAATTCAGCCTCTTGGAGCCTTCTATCACATTTCCCGGCTCCTCCGTCTCATAATATCCATCCTCCAAATCATGGTGAACGTCCGGATGATGGGCGCCGTCGTCATAATCGCCGTTGTCGTAACCGTCATCGGCATAGTCGTCATCCATCGGCACGTCGCCTATATAATTGTCATCGGAATATCTGTCATGATCCATGCCAAACCCAATCCCATTAGGGAAACGGCCTGCAATAGCCTCTGCCGTCACTCCCATGGCAAACGATGCCGCACAGCATACAAGTCCGACCGCCAGGCACGCCGCACAGACAATCCAGAAAATTTTCCACCCTCTTTTCATGCTTAAGCCACCGCCTTTCTTTGAAACGGTTTCCGGCACAGCCACACAATCCCCCGGATAATCCCCGGAATCATCACGATGCACAGCTTAACTCCCGCCAATGTGCCTACCGTTCCGATAACACCCAGGATAAGGCCCGTGCCAATAAGCGCAAGCCCCACCGCAATCTCTGGAATCAGCGCTATAAGCCCTGTACAGACAAGCACCACCCCTATAATCGCAATCGCTGCAAATCCGATAACAATCGCAAAGAAAAAGCAGAACAGCCCTACAATACATGAGACCGCCACCACGATAATGGCTAAGGCACACGGTATGACAATCGGGGCGCCCACAAGGACAATCCCTATGATCAGTAAAATCTTCAGCACATTGCTGCTCCAGGGCTTTTTCTCCTCCGGATTCTTGTCATAGCTGTACGCCGTATTGCCCTGGGCGCTGCCCTCATAAGCATATCCGTCGCTGCCTTCATCCCCACGGCATCTGTACCCTTCATTTCCGGGATCCTGCCCTGCCGCCTGCCCTTCTCTGGCAGCCGGAACCTCTTTTGCAAGGTTGACGCTCCTCTCCTGGTAACCGTTCTCAGTAAATTCCCCTCCGCCCTGTTGTCCTAAAAGGTCTGCCTTAATCTTCTCGGCCACCTTTGCCGGGCTTTCCAGCTCCGAGATCACCTCGCCTTCCTTGTCTGTGCCGGCATCGTCAAAATAATCATTATAGAACTGCATTGCGTCTCTTCTTTCTTCCTCCGGTACATCCTGCAAAAGCGCAGCCAGTTCAGTCATAAATTCTATGCGGTTCATGCAGTCTCTCCTCCTTCAAATAATCCGTTAATCCTGCTGGAATAGTTCTTCCACTCTGTCTCGTAAAGATTAAGCTGTACCGCTCCCTTCTCCGTCACCTTGTAGTATCTCCGGTTCCGCCCGTCAAACTGCCTGTCATATACTTCCAGGCAGTCGTCCTTCTGAAGACGCCGCAGCACAGGGTACAGGGTGGATTCCGACACTTCTATGGCTTTCCTCACATCCTGCGTGATCTTATATCCATAGGTGCCTTCCTTGTCTCTGGACACAACTGCCAGCACAATCGCATCCAAGAGCGCTGCTCCTGTGTTAAATACCATATGCCCACTCCTCTTTCTAAATTTCTTGGGTTTATAATATTCTACAAAATAATATTATTTTTATATTCATATTATATGATATATAATATTATTTGTCAATACAAAATATGAGATTTTATTTGATTTTATTTGATTATACAAAAAGACAGGCATCTATACGATGTCTGCCTCTCCGAAAACTGCCATCCCCTTTTCCCGGCACTTCTCCTTTATGATCTGTCTCAGCTGTTTCCTGCTCTTTCCGTCCGGCACCTTCTTGCAGAATTCCTGAATCCAGCTATCATACAGATGCTCATCTGTTTCTATCGGAGCCCATGGCTCGATACTGAAGGGTTCGTCATAGAATCGCTCCAACCGCCGGAACTGCTCGCTGAACTGTCCTGCATATTCATTCCAGATCTCCAGGTTATAGGACTTCAGCCCCAGAAAATCTGTGAGGTAAGTCAGCCTTTCCAAATCAGAAAACGTCATTTTTTCTTTTCCAAGCAGAACCTCCCTGTCACGCTTTCCGCATAAAAACAGGAAAGCAAACCGTTCCATATCCCTTTGGTGCATACTCATCGCCTTTCTTGCAAATATTTCCTTATTGCGAAACATAATAAAAAGTGAAACCAGTAAAATCAATTTAGTGTTTCTTTATTACGAAACATCCAGAGAACGAAAGGAGTTTGTTATGCAGAAAATCAGGCCGGATATGGATATCGGTAAAAATATCCAGACAATCCGTTATCAGAATCAGCTTACCCAGGATCAGGTCATCGCAAAACTGAACCTGATGGGCATTTCTATGTCCAAAAGCACCTATGCCAAGCTGGAAACCAACCGCATGAACATCAAAGTCTCTGAGCTGGTTGCTCTCTCCAAAATCTTCCATACAGATATCAACGCCTTCTTTTCCGGACTTCTCTAAATTGGATTTCTTTTAACATCATTATTCATTTTCTCCGTTTTTCGCTGCCTTATTCACTTGTCCCGCTTTGCGGCATTTCGTTTCGTCTCACTTTTACAACCGATTGTATTCCTAATCCCATGTAAAATCAACAGAAAAAATGCAAAAAATGAGACAAATCTGTTCACACTACATGCAGGAGGATTAGAAATATGCCAAAACCGAGAACATCTGCCGGAGAGAAAAACCTGATCAGCCAAAGGCTCATCGAACTCCGCCGCCAGCACAATATGTCACAGCGGCTATTAGCCTACCAGCTACAGCTGAACGGATATGATATGGATAAGAATGTAATCACCAGAATCGAGACAAATAAGCGATATGTCACTGATATAGAATTAAAGGCACTTGCTGATATTTTTCATGTCTCTTACGAATATCTCATTGAGGGAAAAGAAGAAAAGCCATAATTCTCCGATTTCAGAGGCTATGGCTTTTCTCCTTTGAATCCTTTCTTATGTTAACCATGCATTCGCCGCCCTCTGCCTCCCCACATGGCAGCTCCGTCACAGCACCCACTTCACCGCCATCATCCCCAGGCACTGCACCGTAAGTATCACCAGTATCCCCACCTTAAATTTCGCCTTCTTTGTCTTATGCCGGAAATACTTCATCCCCGCCCACGCGCCGATGCTTCCCCCAAAAAGCGCCAGCGCCATAAGCGTCCTCTCCGGTATGCGCCATCCGCCCCATCTCGCCTTCATCTTATCCCAGCCAAATGCCGCAAACGCCGCAACGTTCATCACAGCCAAATATACAAGCCACCACACACGCATATCCATGTCGCTTCCCCCTTGTCCGTCTCTTCCTTATTTACAGTGTAATCTCCTCTTTCAGGGCAAAAGAATAGATGATCTTCTCCTTCACCCGCCGCCCTGTCATCCGCTCAAGCGCCCTGGCATAATAATCAAGCTGGGCATGGTATCTCTCCTTAAGCTCCCCGGCGTCTCTCACCCTGTCCGTCTTATAGTCGAGCACCACCAGCCCGTCCGGCTCCTCAAAGTACACGTCTATGATTCCCTGCACAAGAATCTCCTCCCCCTCCTGCTCTTTCGGGTAAATCTCCCTCGCATCCACCCCAAGCACAAAGGGCTGTTCCTTCTTAAGCGTTCCATTAAGCGCGCACGCCTTCATGCGCCTCCCCGAAGGGCAGAAGAGAAATCCGATAATATCCGCCGGCCTTATCGCATCCGCCATCTCCCCGGATATCTTCCCCTCTTTCCGGAAACGTTCCATATCCTCTTTCAGCACTTCCTCCGTATATTCCTTCCGGAAATCCAAAAGCTCCAGGAGCCTGTGGTACGCCGTACCTCTGGACGCCCCGGTAAGCTCTGCCTCCCCCTGCAAAAACCTTGGAATCAGCGGCACCACCTCCGGCTCCTCATACATGACCTCGCCGTATGCGCCGGCCTCATCCGCCCCCTCGCCGAAAGTCTCAAGAAAATGCACACGTTTCTTAAGCTCCGACACGGTAAACTTTAACTTCTTAACCCGGCTGTCCGCATAGGGATAGCAGTAGCCGAACTGGGTTTCTAAATGCTCCCTCACCTCGCCGTCATAAACTCTGTCCGCATCCCACTGCTCAAGCGCCGCCCTCGTAATCCGCCCTGCCGTCTCCTCTTCCACTTCCTCTTTTACAATATCCTCAAAGCCAAGCACCCGCACCCGGACAGGAATCTCAGGCGTAAGCCGCGCAAGCGACGGAAGGAGCCAGTCCCAGTAAGCGGATGCCTTGCTGAGCCTCCCGAAACTAAGCTGCTCTGCCTCCTGGTTTCTCACCATCCCGTAATTTTCCATCTTCTTCTCCAGGTTGGATATAGTTCCCGTCAGAATCAGCTTTTCCTTCGCCCTGGTAAGCGCCACATAAAGCACCCTCAGCTCCTCCCCTAAAGCGTCCAGCGCCTCCTCCTTCTGAATGACCTTCTTAACGATGCTCGGGCTTTTCGTGCGCCGCCCGGTATCAACCGCGTCAAGCCCAACCCCAAGCCCCGCGTGGAGAACCACGCTGCTCCTTGCATCCTGCATGTTAAAACGTTTCCCAAGCCCCGAGACAAACACCACCGGAAACTCCAGCCCCTTGCTCTTATGAATCGTCATCACCCGCACCGTGTCCGACTGCTCATCCTCCAGAGCCGCCTCGCCGTAATCCACGTCATACTTCTGCAGCTGTTCAATATACCTGACAAAATGAAACAATCCCCTGTAGCTGGTACTCTCAAACGCCTTCGCTTTCTCAAGGAGCATCTCCAAGTTTGCCTGCCTCTGCTGCCCGCCCGGCATGGACGATACAAACTCCCCGTACCCGGTATCGGCAAAAATCCTCCGCAAAAGCTCCGGCACCGGCGTATAGGGAACCCTGAGCCTAAGCCTCTCCATCTGCCCCAGGCATCTTTCAAGCTTATCCCGCAGCCCCTCATCCTCCCCCTCTTCCCGGTAAGCAAAGACTGCACGGTAAAAAGGCATCTCTTTATTCGCGCTCTTCACCCTCGCCAGCTCAAGCTCCGTCACGCCGCCGAAAGACGACGCCAGCACCGCCGCCAGCGGGATATCCTGATATGCGTTGTCAAGCACCCTAAGGTAATCCAGCAGCACGCCGATTTCCTGGGTCTTAAAATACCCCTCCCGGGTGCCGGCGAAGGCCGGAATCCCCTCCCGGTTCAAAACTTCCGTAAAAACATCCGCAAACCCTTTCACGCTCCGGGTAAGGATCACAATGTCAGAATACCTGACCGGGCGAAACTTTCCGGTCTCTTTGTCCACCACCTGATGGCTCCTTTTAAGCTCCCGGATGCGCCCCGCGATTGCCCGGGCCTCAATCTCCCGCTCCGTGGCCGCGCCCTTTGTCTCACCATCCGTATCGCCGTCTATCACCAGAACCTCCGTCACAGGGCTGGCAGTATCCGCCGCCTCCTCACATTCCCCGCCGTATCCCGCCGCGGCCTCCGGGTAATCCGCGCCCGCATAGAGCGCCGCCCCATCGTCATAGGCAATCCCCCCGAGAGGTTTCGTCATAATCTGCCGGAAGATATAATTGGCGCTCTCTAACACCTCACTCCGGCTGCGGAAATTCTTATGAAGGTCAATCCTCTGCCTTTCTCCACTTTCAAGACTGTAAGAATCGAACTTCTCCATAAAAAGCTCCGGCCTGGACAGCCGGAAACGGTAGATGCTCTGTTTCACGTCGCCCACCATGAAAATATTGTATCTCTCCTGAGACACCCCGGAAATACTTGTAAGTATAGCCTCCTGCAAAAAGTTGCTGTCCTGGTACTCGTCAATCATAATCTCAAGGAACTGCTGCTGGTACTCCCTGGCAACAGCCGAGGGAACAAGCCCCCCATCCCGCCTCTCTGTAAGAATCCGAAGGGCGTACTGCTCCATATCCGAAAAGTCGATGATCTCCCGCTCCCGCTTTTTCGCCTCAAACCGTTTCCCAAACTCCGCCGTAAGCTTTGCAAGCACTTCCATCTTCGGCTCACAGAGAGCAAGATCCTCCAACATCCCATCCATATCCTCATAAAAATACTGGGAAGATACGTCTCCCACCAGCCCCTTTACCTCATCCCGGACTGCCTTGACAAAAGAAACCTTCTCCTCCGACACCGTCTTATCCCGGTTTGCCGCAAGCCTTGCAAAAGCAATGCCCCGCATCCTCTCCGAAAGCTCCCCGAACGTCTCAGCCGCCAAAAGCCTTCCGATCATCTGCTGGTCGTCAAGCAATGCCGCCTCATAAGCCGCCGGGCCGTCCGGCTCCATGCACACCATAAGCCCCTGCTCCGTAAGGGCATACGCATCCTCAAGATACCGCCGTGCATTTTCCCTTATAAGCCCGGCAAGGAAACTCTCCTCAAACTCCTCCCGGGAGGAGGCGCGGTACGCATCCACGCAGGACGAAAGCCACCCGTCCGCATCAGGATAGCTCCTGGAAAACTCATATATCTTAAGAACCAGCTCCTCAACCTTCCTGTCATCCCGGCCGGTTCCGTAAGCCGTGACAAAATCAAGGAATTCCGGTTCCCCCCAACTGTAAAAATCCTCCAAAAGCTCCCCCATCACATCATGGCGCAAAAGCTTAAGCTCCCCCTCCTCGCCGATGCGAAAGCCCGGATCCAAATCTATCACATGAAAATGATCCCTTATCACCGACAGGCAGAAACTATGTATCGTCGTAATCCGCGCATTGTGGATGAGCGTCGCCTGCCGCATAAGATGCTCATCCTCCGGGCGGCTCAAAAGCTCCTTCTCAATCGCCCTGCGGATGCGCTCCTTCATCTCCGCCGCAGCCGCCTCCGTAAACGTCACGATCAAAAGCTCGTCCACGCTCACCGGACGCTCCTTCGCCGTCAGCATCGTGATAATCCGCTCTACCAGAACAGCCGTCTTTCCCGAGCCTGCAGCCGCCGAAACTAAGATATTGCACCCCCGAAGGTCTATGACCCTCTTCTGCTCTTTTGTCCATGACACTCCCATACGCTACGCCTCCTCTCCCGCATCCTTTTTCATAGCGGCAACTGCCTCTTCCTTGCTCATCTTCCCGATATCCCGGTAACGGTAGCCCGGCACCTTAAGGTCAAAGCCGCACACATGGCGGTAGCCGCAATAGTCGCACCCGCTCTCCGTACCTCTCCGGTAAGGCGCGGCCACCGTCTCCCCCATTAAGATCTCCTGGTGCGCCGTCTCTATCTTCTTAAGCGCGTGACCCATCATCAGCCGGAACTCTTCCTCCGGCACTGCCTTAGAAGTCTTTGAAAGGCTCCCGTTCTTATTGTATTTTATCGGAACAGCCAAAGATTCTCCCTCCCGCCTCCGGTCCAAATGCTCCAAAACCTCATCCTGGAGGTTAATAAGCCCGTCCGGCTTAAGCTCCTTTAAAACCGCCGCCTCAGTATCTTCCTCCCCCTTGTCCACCACAGGGTCGCTCAGCCTGTAATAAAATACCCCGGCAGGAACAGCCTCCATCCCTGGATGCCGCCTTTCCTGCTCGCCAAGCGCCGCGTCCATATAGACCATAAGCTGCAATTGCAGTCCATGATACAGCGCAACCACGTCAAACGCCCTGCTGCCCGTCTTGTAATCCATCACCTTCACATAGACTTTATCCCCATCCTCACAAGTGTCAATCCGGTCGATTTTTCCGTTTTTAAAGCGGAACTCATAGGCGGCAGGCTCAAAATCCCCCGCCGAAAGCTGCTTTGCCAAAGCCCACACCGTCCGCTCCAGCATCCGTTTCATCCGCACCACCATGTACGCATTGCGCTCAGAGCTTGAAAGCACCAGGTTGCCGTAATCTGCCGCCGCCTCCTCCACGCTCTCATCAATATACTGCCGCCTAAGCTCATCCGAAAGCTCCGTCCAGCCTATATTTTCCCTCTGCAGCCTTTTTGAAAATGCTTCCAGCGCGCTGTGGCATATGATACCCAGATCCACCGCCTGAAACTCATACTCCTCCCTCTCCCGAAGATTCAGCCCGTAAGTCAGAAAGTGGGCAAACGCACAGGCAGAAAAACGCTCAATCCTTGTAATGCTGTCCTCAAAATCCTTCCCGTAAAGCCGCTCTGCGACCTCTCTCGTAAGCCCGTCTGACGGGCGGCTGTAATACCCTGCAAGGAGGAGCCGCTCTGCCCGCTCTTTAAGCCTGGGATCCCGCAGATACCATGCATACAGCTCCTGCCATCCCCGGTCCGTAAGCTCCCTCCCCTGAAAGCCCTTTATCAGAAGATCCATCCCCATATCCTCCGTAAGCTCCCGGTCGCGCAGAGGCCTCCCCTCCTCATCCGACACGGCCAGGAGCGGATAGAGCCTCCGTATCTCCTGGATCAGATAGGACGGGCGCATGCTCTTCCCCTCCGGGGATACCTTGCTGAAATAAACCGACAGCCGCTCCGACGGTTTCGTAAGGTTCATATAGAGATAAAACTTCTGGATGTACGCCTGCTCCTTCCCGCCCGGCGCAAGGCTTATCTTCTCCTTCTGGAACCGCTCTCTGTCCCGCTCGGACAAAAGCCCTGTCCGAAGGAGCGCCCCTGGAAGATAAGCATCATTGGCGCCTATAAAAATCAGCGCCTTAATATCCTTAAGCCTGGTCCGCTGCACGTCTCCCGCCACAAGCTGATCCACGCTCGGCGGTATGACGCCCACCCTGGCCTCAGAAAGCCCCGCGTCCAAAAGCTTTCCGTACTCCTTAAGGCTCACCGCCTCATCCCCCAAAAGCTCCACAAACTTATCCAAAAGCTCCATAAGAATCCGGTACACCTGGGCATACTCCTTCGCAAGAGCAAGCTCTCCCTCCGCCAAAAACATTTCCTCCTGCCGCTTTAACTTTAATTGCAGCTCCTCCCGCACCATAAACTCATACAGCGCCTCCGTGATATCCCTCACCGTCTTCTGCCGCTGTTTCAGCACAAAGACAAACCCGTCTACCTTCTCCACAAACTGCGTCCTCAAGCGGTTCAGCCTCCTAAGGTCCTCCGCGTCCATGCCTTTCAAAAGCCTTTCCCACCGGCACTGCCACTTTTTGTAGCCCTTGATGCCAAGACCAATGACATAATTCTCCAGGACGCACGTATCTTCGTAGTCGATCCCTGACAGCCCTGTCCGCAAAAACCGGAACACGCTCTCGTAAGTAAAGCCCTGCTCCGCCATATTAAGAAGGCTGCGGACATACTCCACAAAAGAATTCAGAAGAATACTCCTCTTATGATCCATAAATGCCGGGATATCGTAAGCCGCAAACGCCTCCTCCAGATAATCCCCATAAACGTCCATATCGCTGGCGATCACGCCGATATCCCGGAACCGGTACTTCCTTTCCCTGACAAGCGCACGGATCTCCCCCGCCGCCGCAAACGCCTCCTCCCTGGGGTTCCTTGCCCCGCGGACGCTCACCGCCTCCTGCTCCCGCCCGAAAGCCTCCCGCCCGCAGCGAAAGATATTCCTCTCCAGGAAAGAAAGCGCGTCATTTCCCTCAAACCGCACAGGTTTCCCATAAAGATACTCCGGCTCCTCAACAGCTATCTTCTCCTCCTTCGCAATATCCGACAGCGATGAAACCATGTGCTTGCTAAGGGCAAAAAGCTGATAGGGGCTGCGGTAGGAAAAAGGATTCTCCCTCTCGTCCATTATCACCGTCACAACAACTTCCCGGCAGCACCGCATAAGCTCCCTGAGCAAACGGTTCTGCACCGGAGTGAACCCGGTGAACCCATCCAGCGCCACTGTACTGTCCTTCAAAATCTCCGACTTACCAATCTCCCGGCTTAAGACATCCAAAAGCTCCTCTTTCGTAATATACTTCTTATCCAGGTACTCCGAAAACCCCAGGTACAGCTTAAGGATGTCCTCAAGCTTGCAGGAAAGATTCGAATCCCCCCCCGCCGTCTCCATCACCCGGCAGATTTCCTCCTCCCCCACGTCATACTGGGTAAACTCCGAGATCACAGACTTCACCTCGCTGATATAGCCAGGTTTCTTCATATTGCCCCGCAAGACTTTAAGCTCTCCCTCAAAATCCCCGGCAATCTTCCTTAAAACTAGGTTCTTCCCCTCGTCGTCCAAAACCGGGAGTTGACCGCCCCCCGTCTCCTCAAAGACCCGGTAGGCAAGGCGGGCAAAGCTTAAAACGTCAACATTCATAATCCCGTGAGCCGGATGCGCCGCCACAAGATCCTTCTGCGTCTGCATCGTAAACTGCTCCGGCACAAGGACAATAAACTGCCGCTCCGGATGCGCCTCAGACTCTTCAACAATGCGGTTATATAAAAACTGCGATTTCCCCGAGCCGGACGGCCCGAATATAAACTTTAAAGACATAGAACCTCCCATTTACCGTTTCGTTTTCCATTCATTCTCCGGATATATTTCCTGTAATCTTCGTTTTATTATGGCAAAAAAAGGGGCGAAAACGCCCCTTCCCCTCTATGGCTATACACTTCTAAGCCGCTCCGCGAATTCATTGCTGAGCGTTATCTTTGCCACATAGAACACATCCCCGGTCATATATACCGTCCAGTCGTCCTCTACCTCCACCTGCAGCTCGCCGCCCGGCATATGCACCACGACCTTGCTGTTTGTCATGCCGAGCTTATAGGCAACGCCTGCCGCCGCGCACGCTCCCGTACCGGATGCCAGCGTATATCCTGCCCCCCGCTCGAAAATCTCAATGGCAAGATTCTCTTTATCCATCACTTTCATAATCTGCGTATTCACGCGGTTCGGAAAATACCTTGCCATCTCGGCGTAATCACCGATCTTGCACACAAGAGGCTTTGATATCTCACGCATGGGAATGACGCAGTGAGGATTTCCGATGGTCACGCATGTCACTGGATAGAGCGTCCTTCCAAACACCATGTCCTCGTTGATAACCTCTCTCCTCTCCCCCGTCACCGGAATGTCGTCGCTCCAGAAAGAGAGCTTTCCCATAGATACCCTGAGCCTGCTGCCATCCTCGTTTAAAAACGTCACTTCTACCGCCCCATTTTCCGTAAACAGCTTAAAGTTCTTCTTCTGCACATATCCCGCGTCCTTTAAATATTTGGCAAAGATACGCACGCCGTTTCCGCTTGTCTCTGACACGCTGCCGTCCGGATTCCACACCTTCACATACATGCCGTCCTCTTTCATGACCGGCCCCTCTAACACCCCGTCAGATCCAAGACCTGCGTTGCGGTCACAGATCATCTGCACATTCTCCGGTTTCAGCTCAAGCTCGTTTTTATTCGGGTCGAATACGACATAATCATTTCCAAGACCGTGATATCTCTCCAAAGCAACTTTCATAACATACCCTCCATTCAAGCAACATACTCGTTTCTATTAACATCCCATCTGATGTCAGTTTCATTATAACTTTATCTTAACAGGCATTATTTCCCTTTTCAAGGCAATTCGTGCTTA
>CAJTQA010000008.1 GCA_910578455.1 uncultured Dorea sp. | reverse complement strand
CTTCTCCACACAATCGTAGATGAAGCAGAAATCAAGATCCTGTTTGCACTGCTGGAAGGAAGATCGGAGAAAAAGAAAAGCACCATCATCTGTTCTCAGAGGGCGCCGGAGAACTGGAAGCCAATGATCATGAACGATGAGATATCGGCAAACTCCATACTTAAAAGAGCAACCAAACATTACACAGTTATGATCAACAGGAGATAACCTGCATTAAACGGGTGGCCGTTTTGCTCCGCAAGGCGGCCGCTCTAAAACGCATCTGTGGACGCTGCGCTCCGCAGAATGCAGAGATACTTCTGTAAACTCTGAGGATGTTTCCGGTAAAAGGATCGTATTTGGACCAGGCTGTGAATGGATGCCGTTATTTTTTCTAGGAAGATCTTCAAGAGCTAACCTGCGTATTTTTGCGATCCAGTAATAATAACTTTTTAAAGAGACGTTATTCTGTTCGCACCATGCCTGATTTGTCAGGCCGGAGGCTCTGCATTGTCGGATTACATCCAGCCAGTACCGAAGTTTCACCTGCTTATCAGGAGTTAATGATGAAATGTCCATGGAATCGCTCCCTTTTCTTGGATTTAGAGTTTTGAGAGTGGATACTAAAAACTCTAACCCAAAGTTTACAGGAAAATATCAGGTATTTCACTACACATTCTTATTTAACGCTTACGCCCTTTTAGCATAGAGGGTTGGTGGTTATTTTTCTATCCACTATCTTATTTGACGCTTACCCTTTACAGTCGAGGTACGCACTATCTACCGTTTACATTATTACTATGGGAAATGCCAAAAACCCCTGTAAATGGCATTTCCACACCACTTACAAGGGTTCTCTTTCTCAAAAGTTCGCCGTAAAGTTCACTTATGCATTCATCTGTTTTGCGAACTTTCCCGTTTTCGTGTTCCGGTCATATATCCCCGGAACTATGTATTTTACTGGCTTTGCAGTGATTTTTGACTGTTCTAAGCCAGCGGCTTTTCAACCGTATCCCCCAAATTTTATTTTGGGGGAAAATTCATTTTGCTTTCTAAAATTTCCAATTTCTGATTTTTCAAATTTGGGGGATAGCCATTTCCTATTGGGGGGGGGGAATTTGGGGGTAAAGTTCTTCCCCCAAAAATCGTAGTCTAACAAAAATAAAAACCACTTTACTATTTCCCTAGCATTTATGCATCTTTATTGCTTTCATCTAATGCCCCTGCAAAGTAGTGAAAATATACATCTAAAAGATCACGGTCAATCTTGCCCATATTATAAGCATCAACAAATTTTTTAGAAATGTTTTGTTTTACAGAAAATGAACTTGACATCTCTTTTAAAAGACGTGACGAACATAATTTAACCCAGTTTATATCAAACAAATCATAATCAAAGTTTTCATAATCCATCAGCCATAACGCAGACTCAATATCCCTTTCTTTCGCAATTTTGATTAAACTCTCTGTATCAATAATACAATCTTTTAAATATAATTCAACAAGATGAAAGATTAATTCATTATCACTTTGAGTTGGCAATATAAACATAGTTTCCTTATCTATTTCAGCCTCTTTCCTTTGCTCTTTATAATAGGAAAAAATTTCTTGTTCAGCGTTTTTATCTGGCACTAATATTCCTAACTCTACTAATGAACAGTAGAAATCAAAATCTTGATTACCGCGCTTTAACTTCCAATCCTTATAAGTCTCACATATTATATTTTTACATGCATTACCAACATAAGGATATATTTTTACACACAGCATCCTCCCTTCATCAGAAAGTAGTTGTGAAATAGTTTCCTTGTCATCATATGTATGCATATATTTCTGACACAGCCAAGCACTTTGAAGTACAAGGCTAATATGCATTATTGATTCAGTTTTGTCATTACATAAATGCTTCATCTCTGTTTTTAAAAATAATTCAATCAATTCAACATTAAAATTATTTATTAAGCCATGAGTTTCCGCATTTTTCAAGAAACGAATTATCACATTTCCATATTCTCTATAATCAAGAATATTTATACACTCATTAATCTTATTAAGGGTTATTTCTACTAATTTCTCATTAAGTTCACAATATCCCAATATTAAAATTGCTTTCCAAAAAAAATTATCTGCTAAAAATATACTTTTGACTGGCCATTTTTCATATCTGCTTATCACAACCATTAGATAATCCATTGCATCCTCTTCCATAGGAAGATTGATAGAAATATTTTTCAGTAATCTCTGTAACTTTTTAAATTCTTCATATTTTAAAGCTACCATCAAATCAAACCGATTTAGCTTATCTGCATGGACATTTCCCACTTTATCTTTGTGAAAGGGATCATAATTTCCCATATTAGCTGCCGTTACTGATCCAATGATACTTTGAAAATATATTCTAAAAATTTTTATATGTTCTGTATATCTATCTACAGCCAATTGATTTAACACAATATAATTATAATAATCCTCCATGCTTCTTCTCATAGAAGAAAAAGCGGATATTCCACTAAAAAATGTATAATTTGAATCTGCCTGTTCTTTTACCTTTTCAGACGTAGAATATGCATCCTGAAACAATGCATGAGCTATATTAAATGTATAAATATCTTTTAATACTTTATTATTGCCACCCATATTTGGCAAACTCCGATATGTTCTATCTAAATCAATTGCATTGATTTCCTCTTTTACTATCTTGGCATCGCTCTGACCTACACCGCTAATGGTGCCATTACTATCAATAACTATCCGTCCAATTAAATATCGATTCGTTTCAGCTATAAAATATTTGATATATTCTCGCTGTCTATAATAAATACTCGTTGCCATCTTAAAACAATTATAAGCAGAAAAATATTCCTTCAATATGTAATACAGATATCCTTGTTCTGCATATAATTGCGGTCTGCTTTCCGCAAGATATGGGATATTCTTATCTACAATATTTTTTAATGCACGATAATCAAAAGTATTTACAGCCTCAACCCAATTTGGAATATCATGATTCATTAATTCTAAAAAATCACGATGCCTCCCAAAATTATTTTCTGATGGAGTATACAATTCTAAACAACAGACACTGCTTTTCTCAAGAATGTCAATAATTATCTTTATCTTTTCTTGATCATATTCTTCAGGTTCCCAATCCTTTAAAAATTTATGGATGCGTTCTTTTTTCTCTATGTTATTCTTACTCTCTTCGTTATCCTCGTTATCAATCTTATTGCTCTCTGCTAAACTAAGTCTTATACATTGCTCATATGCAAGACTTCTAAAAATTTTACTGGATTCTTTATGTTCTCTTATCGATGTAAACTCACTTAAAACGCCCATTTCAATTCTAAGTCCAGCCTTTCTAAAAGCCGTTTCCAAATATCGATCACCAGCAAATCCCATAGACTTGAATAATTTTAAATCATCATATAATTCATCTAATTTCGCAGGTTTTTCTTCCTCCAAAAGCCAGTTAAGCATATTAAGAAGATTTAATGTCAAATCATTCTCTTTAAAATTCTCATTAAGCTGAAGAGACGCATAAAGCACATTAATTCCAAAATTTTCGTAATAATCAGCTTCATTTGAATCGTACTCTTTACCAGATTCAATCAAATATGCTCTCTGAAAATCTCCATGAAGAATATCTTTTGACCAGGAAAATATTTGTTTAATATCTGGATCATTAAAAGAGTACCCTACAAACAGAACGACCTTAGTTCCAATAAGAGATTTCACATAATTCTCAATAAGCCTAAAATTACGTGAATATGAGAGATAATCATCTTCTTTCAGTACAAAATTATCGTTCTCAAAATCTCCATGAATTTTGAGAAGTTCTTTTCCGCCTTTCCTGTATGGAAGATCCGCATCTTTGCTAACAACACAAATTACCTCACTGTTATCCTCTGCTGCCTTCTCAATTAGACTATCATAATTTGTGGTAATAATTGTATGAGTATTAAACTCAATAATTCTATCGTGAATCTCATGTTTTTGAAGAAAATCTCCATAACGAAATATCTTGCGCATTAATTGCGTATATTCTTTTTTGCCTCTAGCATTAAAGTAATATTGTGGGATGCGCAAAAAATTAAGTTCCCTATCATCAATACGTAAATGAGAGGCAATCGCTCTTATTGCCTGAGACCATGTCGGCATTCCAGAAGATATAGAAGCCCCAGCTCCAACAAATATAACCAACTGTCCATCCTTTCTTGCTTCAGCTATGATCTTTTTCGCTTCAATATAATGATTTAATATTCCATTAGCATTAACCATAATTATGATGCTCCTATTTTCTACATTAAAATGTTATATTCGTTTATACTTTTTACATATTTTAATTCGACAGCTTTTAAGCTTTCTTCTTACGGTTTCGTTGTACAACCGCACTCTTAAATGCCTTCATCATGGCTGGCGACAATTCCTCACAATCCTCATCGAAGTTAATTGGACTTTTTTTCGCCTCTTCAACCTCTTTCAATTGTTCTTCCGTAGGTTTTTGTCCACTCTCAATAATTAATGTTCTGATCATAATAAAGCTCCTTTTCTGCATTCGTTGCAAGTCTGGCTGAAATTAATCGAATTGTTTCTTTTCGTTCTGTAAATACTACAAACAATACATCTCCAACTTTTCCTATCGCAATATATCTATCCTCTTCAACACTATGCTCAAAATCATACATCTCAATATAATAAGGATCGTCAAACACATATGCTGCTGTTTCAAAAGAAATCTTATGTTTCTCTTTATTTATAAAGTTCTTATGTTCGTCCCACTCAAATTTCATTTTTGACTATTCCTTCATTAATTATTCTATGCTAACAGTATACCATTAAATAGTAAGCCCATCAATTACATTTTTCCTAATCACTTTTCAAACTTGTCAGACATTGTCTGACAAATTCAACAAGGCAAAAACCCCTGCAAATGGTACATATATACCACTTGCAAGGGTTCTCATTCCTATCTCTATTCGCCTGTTTTCGACAAATTCCTACTGATTCATGCGACTGTTGCTAACCTCACCTTCGCCTTTCAGGCTCGGTTCGCTAAGCAACGCTTCATAGCTTCCAACATACGGTTCATCTGCGTCCTGCGGACTTGATTCACCTAGTTTCCAGCCATCTGCGCCGCAACCTCAGCCGCAAAATCTTCTTTCTTCTTCTCGATTCCTTCGCCTGTCTCAAAGCGGATAAATCTCTTAATGCTAAGATTTGCGCCGTTCTCTTTTGCAACCTTCTCCACATACTTGCCTACGGTAAGGTCGCCGTCCTGAACGTATACCTGATCTAACAGGCATACTTCCTTAAGCTCTTTATTCAGACGTCCGATGATCATCTTCTCGATGATGTTTTCCGGCTTGTTCGGATTTTCCTGTTTTGCCTGAGCAAGAAGAATCTCTTTCTCCTTGTCAAGATAATCTTGGGATACTTCGTCGCGTGACACGTACTTCGGCGTCATCGCCGCAATCTGCATCGCTACGTTTCTGAGGCACTTCTTCACCTCATCGTTCACAACATCCGTATCAGCATCTACAAGTACGCCGATACGTCCGCCGCCATGGATATAAGATACGATGCATCCATCAGACTCAAGTTTCTCGAATCTTCTGATGTTTAAGTTCTCGCCGATTCTTGCAATCTTTGCAACAAGGGCATCCTTTACTGTCTGGGATGAGTCTGCAACCCAGCTTTCTGCAAGGAATGCATCCATGTCTGCAGAAGATGTCTCAAGCGCCTGCTTTACAACATTTGCCACAAACTCTTTAAACTCATCATTCTTAGCCACGAAATCCGTCTCTGAATTAACCTCTACGATTGCTGCTTTCTTATCATCAGCAACATCAGCCATAACGATGCCTTCTGCTGCAATTCTTCCGGCTTTCTTAACTGCCTTAGCCTCGCCGTTCTTTCTTAAGAACTCTACGGCCTCGTCCATATTGCCATTTGTCTCGTTAAGAGCCTTCTTGCAGTCCATCATGCCTGCGCCTGTCATCTCTCTTAACTCTTTTACCATACTAGCTGTAATTGCCATCTTTTTTTCCTCCTAAAATCGTTTCTTACTCATCTGCAGGCTCTGTTTCCTCTGCTGCATCCTCATAATACGCCTCGTCGTCCCCTGTCATTCCCTGATTAGCCTCTACGACTGCATCAGCCATCTTGGAAACAATAAGCTTAACTGCACGGATTGCATCATCATTGCCCGGGATTACATAATCAAGCTCCTCCGGGTCACAGTTGGTATCAGCGATACCGATAAGAGTAATTCCAAGAGAATGTGCCTCCTGCACACAGATTCTCTCCTTCTTAGGATCAACTACAAAAATAGCGTCCGGAATCTTCTTCATGTCTTTGATTCCGCCAAGGTTCTTCTCAAGTTTCTCCCACTCTTTCTTAAGCTGGATAACTTCTTTTTTCGGAAGAACGTCGAATGTTCCGTCCTCAGACATTCTCTCAATATCTTTAAGACGTGCGATTCTGCTCTTAATTGTCTTAAAGTTGGTCAGCATGCCGCCCAACCATCTCTCATTTACATAATACATGCCACAGCGCTCAGCCTCTGTCCTAATTGCGTCCTGAGCCTGTTTCTTTGTTCCTACGAACAGGATTGTGCCGCCCTCTGCCGCCACATCAGCGACTGCCTGATAGGCCTCGTCTACCTTTCCTACAGACTTCTGAAGGTCGATGATGTAGATGCCATTTCTCTCCGTGTAGATATACGGAGCCATCTTAGGATTCCATCTCCTTGTCTGATGTCCAAAATGAACACCCGCCTCCAAAAGCTGTTTCATTGAAATAACGCTCATATTTCTTTCCTCCATTTGGTTTTTCTTCCGCATATCCATAAGCCTTCGAAACTAGTCCAACCAAGATCCAGCACCGCCTCCGGCAAGCATATGCGTGATTATTTGTAACAGATTTATGATAACACAGCGCTATACTTATTGCAAGCTATTTCCGCCAAAAGATTATAAGGCACAGAAAGCAGGCCATCCATGACCTGCTTTCACCAAAATTTTCATATTTTCCTATAGTAGATATAAATGTGCTATTACCAGTATCTTCTTACTGCAAGAACCGTACGATAGTTGGCAGGCGATGTAATCTTAATGCCGCCCTTCGGATACGGCGCGCTGTTAGATGCATGTACAATCTTGTTGTTGCCGATATAGATCGCCACATGCCCGCTGTAACAGATTACGTCTCCCGGCATCCGGTCCGCATAGCGTACAGATTTTCCTCCTCCCCGGATAGCCCCGGACGTCCTGGGTGTAGAGATTCCGAATTTCTTATGTATCTGCTGTACGAATCCCGAGCAGTCGATACCGCCTGTCAGGCTCGTGCCGCCATACACATATTTGTTTCCTATGTAGTTGCAGCCCATATCCGCAATCTGCTGCCCCAGAGCCGCATTACCCGGCTTTGCTGCTGGAACGTCATCGTTCTTATCATCCTGGTCATCTTTCTTGTCATCGTCTTTATCCGTCTTGTCATTATCGGATGCTCCGCTTTCCGGTTTTCTGTCCTCATCTTTATCATCTTTGGACGAATCTTGGGAATCCTGGCTGTCCTGGGAATCGTTTTTCCTTTCTTCCTCGGCATCTTTTGCCGCCTGCTCGGCTCTCGCAGCTGCCTCTGCCTCCTCACGGGCTCTTGCCTCTGCCTCTTCCGCAAGGCGCTGCTCTTCCTGAATGCGCCTCAGCTCCTCTGCAGCCTCCTCCTTCGCCTCTGTAAGCTGATTGTCGAAGTCTTCAATCTGGCTCCTCATCTGCGTCAGCGTGACTTCAAGATTTTGCTTCTGTATGTCCATCTCCTCAGACAATGCCTGCATCTCTGCCTGGCCTTCCTCCAGATTATCCTTCAGCTCGGCGACCTCATTCTTCGTTTCAACATATTTATTCAGCATCTTACGGTCATAATCATGTACCTTTTTGATATATTCCGCCTTATTCACCAAGTCCGAATAAGACTCAGCGGAGAATAGCGTTGAAACATAACTGGAATCCCCTTCTTCGTACATATATTTGATACGAAGTTTCATATCGTCATACTGTTTCTTTTCATTCGCCTCAGCATCCTTAAGGTCTGCTTCTGCCTCAACAATACGCTTTTCCTGAGTCTCCATGTCGCTCTGCAAGGCATCATAATCCACAAGAAGCTGAACCAGCTCGTTATTTACGCTTTTTGCCTGCGCCTCTGCCTCGTTTTTCTTTTGTTCAAGCTCATTTACCTGAGCTTCTGCCTGCGCCTCTGCCTCGTTTTTCTTTTGTTCAAGCTCTTCCACCTGAGTTTCTGCCTGTGTCTCTGCCTGACTTTTCTTTCGTTCAAGTGATTCTGCATCATCCTGAGGTGTAGCCAGAACAGGTGTCACAATTAAAGAACTCATCACAGCAGATGTGATGAGCGTCCTAAGCAAACGTCTTTTCATAATTCTCACCCATCCTATTAATTATCCTGTCAACTTGTTATACGCCCCCGCATACTCAAAGTAAGAATACTACATTTTCTGTTTTTTTTCAATGCTTTTACAAAAATTTACATTTCTGTTACAAAACATGCGCCTTAAATTTCTTGTCCTTACTCTCTCTGAAACACCTAAAATGCCGGGCACAAACCTGCCCGGCACATCCGTCTTCTATCCTCTTACCAATATCTTCTATACCACGCCGCACCGCCGCGCACTGCGGAAACTTTCGCAATCTTCACACTGTCCCCTGGTTTTGGAGCATGAATCATATTTCCTCCGCCGATATAGATGCCTACATGCCCTGCATAGCAAACTACATCACCTGGCTGCGGGCTTGAAACGCTCTTTCCGCCGCTGCCCTGGGATCCTGAACTGTGCGGAAGGCTGATGCCTGCTGCACGGTGGCAATACATTACAAGGCCTGAACAATCAAATCCTGATGATGATGATCCGCCGGACACGTATGGTACGCCAATCTGACCATACGCTGCGCTGACAATCGCACTTGCTGCGGACGCACCGCCCGCGCTCTCTGACGGTGTCTCTTCCTTTTCTTTTCCGCCATCATTGACATCATCTTTTTTATCGCTGCCCTGGCTCGTCGTGCCGGTATTGCCGTCATCATCCTTGAATGTTCCGCTGTTGTTCTGATTGGTTCCTTCTTTTTCCGCAGCCGCTTTCGCCTCTGCCTCCTGGCGGGCGCGCTCCTCTTCCTCTGCCTTACGAGCTGCCGCCGCAACTGCTTCCTGCAGCTGAATATCCAAATCCGCTACTTCTTCACGCTTTGTCTCAATCATCACGCTAAGGTCATCTTCCTGTTTCTCATACTCAGTCTGCATGCCCTTCAGCTCTTTTTGGTCATTCTCAAGCTTGGTCTTAAGATTTGATACTTTTTCTTTTGTCGCTATGTATTCAGCCAGTTTTTCTCTGTCGTAAGAATGAACTTTCTGTATGTACTCCGCCTTATTCATAAAATCGGTAAAGTCCTTAGCGTTAATAATCGCCTCTATCGCATTGGCATCGCCTTGCTCATACATATATTTGATGCGGAGTTTCATGTCCTCATACTGCTTTTTCTCAAGCTCTTTTGCATCGCCCAGTTCTACCGTCACGGTCTCAATCTCTTCGCCGGTTTTAATAAGCTTTCTCTCAAGCTTGTCTATCTTCCCAATAATCTTCTCAAGCTCTGCTTTCAGCGAATTCACCTCGCCCTGCGCCGACTCTTTTTCTTTCTTTAAATCATCTACCGCAGGCGCAGCGCTTACTGGCATAACAACCACAGAACTTGCAACTACGGCAGCTAAAATCCTCATCCCAAATCTTCTCATTTTTTAATCATCCTCAAAATATGTATTATATAGATGTTAAACACCCATATCTAGTGTGATTATAACTCGTCCATCTTTTTTTTGCAACCTCTTTCACAAAATTTCCGAAAGAATTTTTGCAGCTATTTTGAGTTCCCTGTAAATTATATTACGATTTTTCCATATAGCTCTCATCTTTTCTCTTTTTGAAAAAGTCTGTAAGAAATTCATAGAACTCTGTTACGTTCCTGCTGTCTGTCTTATTTTTATTATAAGTAATGATAATATCCCTCTGGCAGACAGGCTCTTCAATCTCCAAAAGCTTTACATTCTCGTTTTCAATGCCGCCCCATGTAAACTCCGGCCAGAAACCAATTCCCATGTTTGCTGCTATCATATTTTTTACCGCAGCAGGATTGTCGCTCTCAAAAATCATCTTCGGCGAGAATCCGGCATGCTGGCAGAATCTGTCGCAGATATACCGAAATTCCCTGGAACCCTGGAGGCTTATGAATCCTTCCTCCGATACCTCCCCAAGGCAGACAGAATCCTTTTCTTTATATCTCCCATTTCTCGGAACAGCCAGAAATATCTTCTCCGCATAGGAGCTGCTGTTTTTCTCATTATGGCTCTGATAGAACAATTTTGTCGTGACCGCTATATCATACAGCTCGCTTTCAGAATTCTGCTGCAGCTGAAAATTGATTTCCCCATGTTGTTTCTTATATTCAATGATTGCCTCCATGACAAGTCCGGAGGCAGCCAGCACGTTCATATGTATGGTCTCGCCCTCTAATTTTGCCATCATGCTCAGCTGCTCCGGAATCCGGTCAAGCTGCTCCATCAGCGGAGTCAGTTTTTTCTGAAGATATTTTCCGTACTCGGTCAGCGTGATGTTCCGTCCTTTCGCAGCAAAAAGCGGAACTCCCAAATCTTCCTCCAGCCGATGGATTGCCTGCGTCAGCGCCGGCTGGGTGATGCGTAAGTTTTTTGCGCTGTTTGTTATATGCCTGCTCTCTGCTGCTTCCAGAAAATACCGGATCTGCGTCAGTTCCATCGTAACATTCCTCCTCTTATTTTATATAATATTAATATTATCAATTTCATAAATATTATATATTAGACATAATCATACGTCAATGCTACACTGTAACTCGGTGAAAACATTCTGCAAAAACAGATTCACCGAAAATCTTTTTTTGAAAGCGAGGAATCATCAATGGCTGAACTTCTTGAGTCTACCATGCTGGTTTGCTTTGGCCTTTCCTGGCCTATGAATCTTGCCAAGAATATCAAGGCAAAATCAGCAAAAACTATGAGCCTCCAGTTTATCCTGCTTATCATCGCCGGATATATCGCTGGGATCTCCGCAAAAATCTATAACCACAAATTCAACTATGTACTGGCAGTATATCTGCTGAATCTTATCATCGTATCTGCCAACCTGATTGTATATTTCGTCAACCGGCGTTACGACAGGATGGCAAGGCAGGCAAAGGCGGCATCCATAAAAGATCTTTCAGGAGCTGCCGATGAAAAGCAGGAACCACGCAAAAATACATCTATAAACAGTCAGGGAGATGATGAAATGGCTAAGTACCGTGAGTTAAACAGCATTACAGAGGCAGGCGGAGTCGTCCTTTTCGGTTCTGACACATTCGCCGCGCTTCCGGTAGGCGAACTGACCCAGGCCTTCCGGATTACAGAACCTATCTACAACCGCAGCGTAAAAGACATAAAGATCAACCAGATCGAGACCTATCTGAAAGTATGCCTCTACGACCTAAATCCCCGCAAAATATTTGTGAACTTAGGTGATACGGATATTCTCGACGAAACTATAGATATAAGCGAGTTTATTGCAAAATATGAGTGGCTCCTGTACATGATCCATACTAAGACCCAGGCCGCCATCTATATTGTTTCCATTGTTTCCAACAAGCCCGCCGCGCAGGAAATCAACATGCAGCTTAAAGCGCTGGCGGAACAGACCGGGTGCAGATACATTGATGCGTCAAACGCTCTGGAGTCCAAACGTCCAACCCTCCGGCTGTTCGAGCTGTTAAAAGTACATATGAGAAACCATCCTATCAGCTTTGCCGACGCAATGGAGGCAGGCGCACTCAGCAACCGGGAGGCAGAAGATATCCCAAATGACGGGCAAGCCTCTTTAACACCTGACAAAAACATGGCTTATGCCAGGCATTAATTTCAGATATGCACTTGAGAAGAGAGGGTTATTTGCCCTCTCTTTTTCCTCAATGCCCTCTCAGTATTCAAGTACTGTAATGTTGAATGTGTGCCTGTCTCCCCTTTCAAAATACCTGCGATCCAAAATCGCAACCATACTGTCATCCACTATATGGCATCCATCAGCGCCTTCCCCGTCCTGGCTTTTATACAGAACCTGCCGGGTCTTCAGCTGTCCGTCTTCTATCCTGGCTCCGCTGACCTGATAATGGGTCAGGCTATTGTCCATCCATTCCAGCCGAAAAAGATGGTCACCGTTTTCGCAGATATTGACGATCTCGTCATAGGTTTTGCACAGCTTATTTACGACAGGCTCATTCCCGACATTTTCAACCAGCAGGAGATTTCCGTCTAAATCTTTAGCAAATAATCCTGCTTTCGTGTATTTGACAGGATATACCGCATCAGAAGAAAACTCTTCCAGTTTCTTTTTTTCTCCTGTATCCGGCGCAAGGATCCAGCTCTCTGCTCCCTTTCCGCCCGGAGGTTTTTTTTCACTTTTATTCATATTCTCCTTATTCACGTCTTCTTCATTTTCTATATATCCTTCCTCCTTCACTCCTCCGACCACATAGTCCTCATGCTCTTCCCTCACATAGACTTCCGAGCCATCCGCATTAGGCAGGACGCTTCTCCATCCATGGCCGGTTCCTTCCATCAGAAATTCACTTTTTTTTACCGCAGGAGCCTTTTCATCCCCCATCTTTGCACCTGCCACATCATACCGTGTGATATACCAGTCCTCATACGGATCTTTCGCATAGTTATCCCCAATCTCCCATGCGAAAAATTTCGTGCCGTCGTCACTCCACTCGTAGGTATACGCATCATTCATGACATCCCATTTTTCGAGCACCTGACGTGTTCCGTCCTCTGCGAAAAAGACGACAAGCTGCACTTCTTTTTCAGAGGCCGCCTCATAGACGATATACTTTCCCCCCGGAGCAATCTTAACGTCGCTTATATCCCGGTCATCCACAAACGTACTTTTTAATACTTCTTTTTTTTCCACATCGATCATGTGATATTCATAACCGTTTTCTCCCCGTTTCAGCATACAGGCAGTCTTTGTTCCTGCCTTTCCCCAGGACAGATATACGACGTCTTCAGAATGTCCATTATAGCTGTATTCCTGTATGTTCTTTATATGTATGCCGTCATCCTCTTCTGTCTTCTTTTCCGGAAGAGCAACCATCTTTTCTGTGTCCCGCGGAACACAACCGCAAAACCCCAGAACTGCCGCAGCACATACCATGATATACGCACATAATCTCCCTTTCATGCCACTACACCTCTTCTTTCTATTTTCCGTCCTCCGGGAAACGCACTGTAAACACTGTCTCTCCTCCCGGCTGGCTCACCGCCCTGATATCTCCCCCGTGCTCCTCAATTATCTTTTTCGAAATCGCAAGCCCGAGTCCGGAACTGCCAAGCTCCGCCGACTGTTCTCCGCCTGCGCGGTAAAAAGGTTCGAATATATTATCAAGCTCCTCTTTCTCAATCCCCCTGCCCTTGTTGCAAACGTCTATCTGAACAGATTGGTTCCGCCTGTAAATCCGCAGCCGGACTTCTTCTCCTGTCTCACCGTATTTAATCGCATTGTCTATCAAATTAATCAGAACCTGGCGTATTCTGTCAGGATGCCCATTTATCGGATAGCGCTCCGCGTCTCCCTCTGCCACGACAGCACTCCCATAGCGCTTTGCCTTCATTTGCATCGAGCCTGCTACATTTCTCAAAAGCTCCGCCAGATCAAGCCGCTCCGTCTCCAGGAAAGCAGCCCTGTCCTGCATCTCTAAAAGCTGCACCACCATCCCATAAAGCCTTATGCTCTCCTTTCGGATATGTTCCATGCCTCCGCGAAACAGATCCTCATCCGAGAGGACATTCTCTTCTATTAGCTGTGCATATCCGGAAATCGTCGTCAGCGGAGTCTTTAGCTCATGGGTGACATTATTGTAAAACTCCTGACGGCTGCTCCACAGTTTAAGAATGTGTTCCTTATCTTTCCTTATCTTTTCAAACTGCTCCATCACCACTTTAAGCATCTGCATATAATTCTGGAACAGCTCTCCTATCTCGTCCTTACGCCTGTCAAATTTCAAGTTCTCGATAATACTGCTGTCAAACTGCCCGTCTGCAAGATGCTCCGAGATGTCTCCCGTCGCCCGGCTAAGCTTCCGAATCGGCGAGACCATACGGTATATGATCATCCAGATGACAATGCAGATAATGGCAAATGCCGACACCGAGACATGTATTATGCCGCTGACTGTATCCCATTCTCTCTCATACACTTCCCGGTAATCAAAAAAATAACTGATAATACCCACAGGCTTTCCCATAAGATTAACAGGCATTGTAAAATATGCCTCACATTTGCCCTTTTTCCCGTAACGGAGTGTAAACGCGCTCTCATTTTCCAGCGCCCTCATAAAATCTTTCCTCTTCTCGCCGTCAAAAATCCCCAATCCGCCCTCAGTCAGCCGGCTGCCTTCAAGGTTGTAGAGAGCGACGTCATGATAACCAGCACTCTTTAACTGCTCCTCTATCTCCTCAGCACACTCTTCAAAACCCTCCCCGTCAATCTGGCAGTCGTTTAGAAGCAGGAGCTGCCGCACATAGAGTTCACTGTTATCCCTGACTCGGAGCATCTCCTCGGTAACTTGCTTTTCAATATTGTTTCGCATCTGCGTTTTCATAAAGTCCGTCACAAAGAAGATACTGGCGGCTCCGAAAAACAATATCCACGCACTTATCCGAAATAATATGCTGCTTGTAAATCTATTCTTCCGGCACATATTTATACCCCACTCCAAATACGGTTATGATAGTTTCCCCCGCATGCAGCTTTTTACGCAGCCTCTGGATATGCATATCCACAGTCCTTGTATCCCCCACAAAGTCATAGCCCCATATCTCATCTAAGAGCCTGTCCCTGGTAAATACATACCTGGGATGCCTCACCAGCCAGCACAAAAGGTCAAATTCTTTTGGCGTCAGCTCTACCGGCTCTCCGCATTGGAGCACTGTCCGCTCCTGCGCGCATATGACGGCATCCTTAATATAAAGCTCCTCTTTTTTCTCTTTTGCCTCAGACGGGTTTCCTGCTTTCCGGAATCTCCGCAGAACCGTCCGAATCCGGATATTAACTTCCCGGAGTTCAAAAGGCTTTGTTATATAGTCGTCTGCCCCGCAGGACAATCCATACACCTTGTCATCAATATTTCCCCTGGCAGTAAGCATAATGACCGGCATATCATAACGTTCTGCCAGTATTTTCAATATGTCTGCCCCGCTTAAGTCCGGCAGCATCCAGTCCAGCAGTATGAGATGAGGCTCAAACGCATCCACCTCCCTCATGCCATCCGCCCCGGTGTGGGCAAGCCGCACTTCATACCCTTCTTTCTTCAGGTCATATTCAAGAATTTTTGCGATTGGCTTTTCATCTTCTATTACGAGTATTCTTACCTTTTCCTCATCCATCTGTCCTTATCCCCCGCTGCGCCTTTCCCGCCTGTCCTGCCTCCCTGCGTGCCTCTGTCTCAAAAAAAATCCTGTACCACACAAGAAATGCATAGACTGTCCATATCTTTCTGCTGTTGTCTTCTTTTCCTGCCCTGTGCCTCTCCAACAATTCCAGAAGATATCCTGTATGGAAATATTCGGAACTTGCCTCGCCTAAAAACACATCCCTGATTTCATCATACCAGTCCTCCTCACTGATCCAGTTTCTTATAGGAATCGGAAAACCCAATTTCTTTTTGGAGGATACTGATTTGGGAAGGCTATCCAAAGCCGCCTCTCTCAGAATATATTTGGTCGTATGCCTCCTGACTTTCATCTCCCGGGGAATACGCCTCGCCACCTCAAACACATCCCTGTCAAGAAATGGAACCCGAAGCTCCAGCGAGTGAGCCATGCTCATCTTGTCAGCTTTCTGCAGGATATCTCCCGGAAGCCAATGTTTCAAATCAACAAACTGCATCTGTTCCGGCTCACTCAAAAATCCGGCCGCATCATAATCCTCTCTCAAAAGCTCTGCCGGATCTCCTAAACCGTTTCTCTTTAGCAGCCGGCATTTTTCCTCTTCCCGAAAGACATAGGCATTTCCGATATATCGTTCGTTTACCGGACACGCTGCACGCATAAGATATCCTCTGCCTTTCACTCCCCTTGGCAGCTTTTCAGCCAGTAATGCAATCGCCTTCCTAAGCCCAAAGGGCATCCATCCCACATACCGGAGCATACCCGGTTCCAGATAGATGTTATACCCGCCGAACACCTCGTCTGCGCCTTCTCCCGAAAGCACTACCTTAACCTTCCGGGAGGCTTCCTTTGCCAAAAGATACAAAGCGACAGCAGACGCATCCCCCGACGGCTCATCCATGTAGTACATAGCCTCCGGAAAAGCCTTCCCAAACTCATCCTTTTTGATGACCTTGCTGTAATTTTCCGTTCCCAGCCTGTCTGAAAGTCCTTTTGCACACGAGGTTTCATCATACAGCGCTCCCTCCCCCTCAAATCCTACTGTGAAGGTCTGTCTGCATTTTGACATAGCTGCCACAAGTCCTGAGTCTACACCGCCGGACAAGAAACTGCCCACATCCACATCACTGACCAGATGTCTTGCAACCGACTGTTTCAGGATGTGCCGCACTTCCATGACCTCTTCCTCAAAACTCTTTCGGTTTTCCGGCCTGAGGGAAGGCTCAAAATACCGCGTCACCTTTAATATACAATTCTTATATGTAAGATAATGCCCCGGCATCAGCTTAAAGATCCCCTTAAAAAATGTTTCCGGCAGGACAGAATACTGAAAAGACAGATACTGCTCTAGCGCCTCCTCGTTCATACGCCGTTTATACTCCGGATATTCCAGGATGCTCTTTATTTCTGAGGCAAATACCAGATTATTTCCAATAACCGCATAGTAAAACGGCTTTATCCCAAAAAAATCCCTTGCTGCAAACAGCTCTTTTTTCCCCTCGTCCCAGACAGCAAACCCGAACATCCCGCGAAGCTTAAAGAGTATATCCGCTCCGAACTCTTCATATCCGTGCAGTATAACTTCTGAGTCCGATAAAGTCTTGAACACATGCCCTTTCTGCACCAGCATTTCTCTCAGTATACGATAATTATATATCTCTCCGTTAAAGACAAGCGCCCTGCGCCCGTCTTCATTGAACATCGGCTGCATCCCCGTATCAAGATCAATAATGCTAAGTCTCCGAAACCCCAGCGCCGCCTCCTTTGACACATAGCTCTCCCCTCCGTCAGGTCCTCTGTGTTCAATTGAACGCATCATTCTTTCCAATGTTTCTTCCCGGCCGGACACCTCTCCGACAATGCCGCATATCCCACACATACTTACCTCTCCTCTTCTGTTATCATTTTCTGTATGGTAAGTATCTTACAGCGGCAAAGTATCAAAGATTCGTGTAAGTTGTAACAAAGATGTAAAAAACATCTGTTTCAGAGCAGCAGGCACCTTCTCTGGTTCAGCACGTTCTAAAACTGCTATAATAAATTCTACTCTTTTTCGAAATACAATACATATATTATAGTACATATTCTGCAAAAACCAAACAGATTTATTTACAATGCCTGCCCAGACACATATACCAGCAAACCCAAAATGCACTATAAAGAGCAAAAGAGCCCAATTCAGTAATGCCAATGAATTGAGCTCTTTTCTACCCTATTTGTCTTTATGAATAATTGTCTTCCAAATGATTATTTGGCCGCTTTATCTTTCGGGAGTTTATCAACTGTCGTATACTCGCAGGAATCCCCTGCCGGATCTCCTACCTGAACCGGGTTGCCCCCGTCTAACTGCCACTGGTACCATCCGCCGTCATAGAGCGTCATGCCCTCCATGCCGCCTTCGTAGCATAAAAGCCACGGAATCGTCGCCCTCCAGCCGGTTCCACAGTAAAAGGACAATTCATTGTCCGCCGTAAAATCGCAGTCCGACCACAGCTTGATCATCTCATCGTAGGTAATGTATGTTCCGTCCTCGTGCAGATACTCTTCCATATGATACGGGTCGCTCCCTGCATGGCCCCAGACGGCCCCTTTTGGCTCTCCCGCCGTGTCAATATAGCTATATCCGCTTGTCTTTCCTTCAAATTCCTCCCTGCTCCGGATACTAACAAGCTTAAAATTATCATCCTTTTCAAGCTTTTCTTTCGCGTCCTCCATAGACAGCCAGTATTCCGGATGCGCCGGAACTGTCGTTCCGAACTCTTTAGCAGGAGTTGGCTCTACCATATCTTTTTCAAGCTTATATCCTGCCTTTTTCCACGCGTCAAGCCCTCCGTTCAGGACTTTCACGTCTTCCACTCCCGCCCAGAGATACGCATAGGCCACGCGGCATACTTCCGACACGTCAATGCCGTATAAGATAACCGTCTTATCCTTCGTCACCCCGACATCAAGCATTCCTTTTTCCACAACTTCCGGTTCAGACAGATTCCAATACGGCTCACTCTCCACACTTGACGTATCTACATGGACTGCTCCCGGAAGATGGCCGTCCTTGTAAGTAGGACTTTCTTCAACTGCCCCCCAGGATACTTCCAGGATCATATAGTTGTCCGACTCAACCTCTTTGCCGTCAATAACGCTCTGCACCCATTCCGGAGTGACAAAAACCTTCTTTTGCTCTGCCGGTTCATCAGCTTTCCCGTCGTCTTCCTGATTTTCCGCCGTCGCTCCTTCTTGTTCCTCCGTCTGCGTTTCCGTCTTGTCTTCCTCTGCGGCCTCAGAGCCGCCAGAACTGCACCCTGCCGCCAGCATTCCCACCAGCGCTGCCGTAAGCAGCATAGCCAAAATCTTTCCTTTCATCAATTGTTCCTCCTCACTTTTGCACTTTCATAGCGCTTTTCATGCTATCATGTCAAAATGAGCCAGTCCAATCGATAATTATTATATTTGACCTTATATTATAGAAAATATCAATCTATCTAAGAATACATCACAGTATTTTTCTTTACATCTTTCACCTATCTGTGTTATCATCATTACATCTTAAAAAAAATATTTATTTCAAAAACATTCGAGTTCACGGGCAATTCGCCAAAATCTCACAATTATCACAATTATTACAAAAAGGAAATGATGCCCTTGACAGCCTCCAATCTTTAAATTTTCCTCTGATTTTAAATCGTATAACTGTTAATCCACACATAATTATGTTAAACTTAAGGAGAAATCATATGAACAAAAAAAAATATAGTGCCCTTAAAAAATCTGAACCTTTCAAACCGGTTTTTATTCGACGAAGTGATGGAGGATGTCCAGACGCACCAGAATGCACTGGAGATTATCTTTGGAAAAGAAATCTCCCTGCTGGACAAACCCCAGACTGAAAAAGAATTTCGGATATCGCCTCTGATTCGCTCTGTCCGCATGGATGTTTTTGCCATGGATAAAGAGCAAAGCGTGTACAACACGGAAATGCAGGATCAGAAAAAGAAAGATCTGGCAAAACGCAGCCGCTATTATCAATCCATGATTGATACCAGTCTCCTGGAACCCGGAATTCCCAATTACAATCTGCTGAGTCAGTCCTTTATCATCATTATCACAACCTTTGACTTGTTTGGTTTCGGAAAATACGTCTACACCTTTGAGCCAAGATGCCGGGAAGTGCCGGAATGCGCCCTTGCAGACGGCGCCACAAGAATTTTCCTCAACACAAAGGGTAAAAATGACGATGAAATTTCAGAAGAACTTGCCGAATTTCTACACTACATAGAAAATTCAACAGACGCTGCGGCCGACCATATAAAAAGTGCAAAAGTAAAGGCTATCCACGACCGCGTCCGAAAGGTAAGGGCTAATGAAGAGATTGGAGTGAGATATATGCAGGCATGGGAAGAAAAATATTACGAACGCGAAGAAGGTCGGAACGAAGGTGAGCAGATACGTTTAATCCGCCAGGTATGCAAGAAAATAGCCAAAGGGAAAGCTAAAGCCGTCATCGCAGAGGAGCTGGAAGAAGAGCTGCATGTCATAGAAAGAATCTGCACCGCCATATCAGAATGTGAAGACAGCAGCAACTGCGATGTCATCTATGACAAATTAATGGAAAATTCTTTCTCAGACACATAGATTTCCAGAAAAATATACCCATAGGGCATCCTATACCCACAGGGCATCCTATACCCACAGGGCATCCCTTAATTCAGGTTCCTGCGGAACAGGCGGACTACGTCCGTCAAGGTATAAAAAGAGACATCCGGAGCACATGAATCTCAGTCACTCCAAATGTCTCTTTTATTTACTTCCTGCCGCACTAGCAGAATATGATAATCAGCTGCGATGCCAGCACTACGGCAATCAGCGCGATTGGATATGTCGCCGCGTAGGCCGACGCGATGTCCTCCGTTCCCGCCATATTAATAAGCGTTCCCAGCGCCGGCGTACTTGTCATACCTCCGGTGATGGAGCCCAGGTTATTAAGCAGCGGCAGTTTCAGCACGTTCTTTGCTACCACAAATCCGATGATCATCGGAAGGATGGTCATGATCGCCCCGTAGAGGAAATACACCGGCTCGAAGTATTGCACGAACTTCGCCCCGCCGGAGACGCCCGCCCCGATAAGGAACAGCATAAGCCCCAACTCTCTCAGCATCTTAAGCGTCGAGTTCTTCGGCACGATGGATATCTTCCCAATATGCCCGTAATGCCCGAACACAAGCGCCGTCAGAAGGCACCCGCCGGTAGTTGTCAGCGAAAAATTCATATAGCTGATACTTCCGATCAGGATTCCCACGATAGATGCCAGGGAAAATGCCATGAACCCGAATTCGTCCACCTCAGTGAGAATCAGATTTTTCTTCCTGCTGCTCCCACCGTCTTTTGCGGTAATCTTTTCCACCTCTTCATTCATATTGGCCTTCAGAACCTTCGGGATGATCTGCACAAACAGCACCACGCCCACAACGCCGAACAAGTAGGAAATCCCGTACCCCACAGACACCAGAGCCTCAAGGTCTGCACCCACCGCCGCCTTCGACGCGGAGAACGCCGGAGTGCTCGTGAGCGCTCCCGAGAGGATTCCCACCAGGATTGCCCGGAATTCCTCATGGTCAAGGTTCGTAAAGCCGGCGCCGATCAAAATACATGCCACACAGGTTCCCGCCGCCGCCGCGATAATCACAAGCCCAAGCATAACATAAGACTTGAAATTCCGTTTCAGGTTGCCGAAAAAGTTCGGCCCCGCAATGAAACCGACGGAGGTCACGAAAAAGATCAGCCCCATGTTCTCCACAATCTTCAGCGCCTCTGTGGAAAAAGACTCCTCCCCCACCGTAAGGTTTCCTGACAGCTTGCCGTAGAGCAGGCATCCGTAGAGCAGCGCAATGATAAACACGCCCGCCGTTCCTAAGTTGATTCCTTTAATAGTTATTTTCCCGACTGCATAGCCGATGGCCGCAATCGCAAAGACCGAGAAAGTAAGAAACACTACAGACTTAACTGCCAATATTCCTCCAAATAATTCCATGTCTTACGTTCTCCCTTCTAAGTTCTATCCCTTTTTCTGCTCCAGATAAGCCGCCCGGCCGCTCTCGTACAGATTATTGCCCTCACTGTCGATGATGACGACAAGCGGCATATCCTCCACGTAAAGCTTTCTGAGAGCCTCCGCGCCCAAATCCTCATACGCGATAAGCTCTGCCTTCTTGATGCATTTGGCAAGGAGCGCGCCTGCGCCGCCGATAGCTCCGAAGTATACGCCGGAGTATTTCTTCATGGCGTCGATGACTTCCGGAAGGCGTGCGCCTTTTCCGATCATTCCCCTTGCGCCTACAGACATCATCGTCGGCGCGTAAGCATCCATGCGCCCGCTTGTAGTCGGGCCTGCGGAGCCGATGACAGCCCCCGGCTTTGCCGGTGTCGGCCCTACATAATAGATGGTTGCATCCTTCGGGTCAAAAGGAATCTCCTCCCCTTTTTCCAAAGCCTCGCACATACGCTTGTGGCCTGCGTCACGGGAGGTATAGATCGTGCCGGTTACGAGAACGCTGTCCCCGGCGTGAAGTGTCTTTGCAAGCTCCTCGGTGAGCGGTAATGTAATCTTTCTTGCTGCCATCTAAATCACCTCCGTTTTATGGCGCGTCACATGGCAGTTGATGTTGACTGCACATGGCATGCCTGCAATATGGGTCGGCAGAGTCTCGATATTCAGTCCGATTGCCGTCGTCTTTCCGCCGAATCCCTGAGGTCCGATGCCAAGCTCGTTGACCTTCTCAAGCATCTCTTTTTCCAGGTCAGCGTAGAACGGATCCGGGTTCTCGGTATCGATCGGACGCATCAGCGCTTTCTTCGCTAAGAGCGCCGCCTTGTCAAAGGTTCCGCCGATTCCAACGCCCACAACCATAGGCGGACACG
The DNA here is from genome assembly GCA_910578455.1 of uncultured Dorea sp. Taxonomy (GTDB): domain Bacteria; phylum Bacillota; class Clostridia; order Lachnospirales; family Lachnospiraceae; genus MD308. Next base: position 60,099 of record CAJTQA010000008.1, on the reverse strand, counting down.
GATTCGGGCCTGCGGTCTCCACAACTTCAAGGATAAAGTCTTTGATTCCCTGTAAGCCGTGAGACGGCTTGAACATACGGATCTGGCTCATATTCTCGCTGCCGAATCCCTTGGGGCCTACCGTTACCTTGATCTGCTCGCCCGGAACAATCTCCGTGTAGAGCATAGCCGGGGTATTGTCGCCGGTATTTCCGCGGCGAACCGGGTCTTTCACCACAGATTTCCTAAGATACCCTTTATCGTAACCGCGGCGGACGCCTTCATTTACTGCATCGGCAAGGTCGCCGCCGGTCAGGTGCACATCCTGCCCGATCTCCAAAAATACACATGCCATGCCGGTATCCTGGCAGATTGGCACGCACTCGTTATCCGCAATCTCGAAGTTCTCGATAATGTTATCGAGAACTCCTTTCGCAATCTCTCCGTCCTCGCAGGCGCGGCAATTTTTGATGGCGCACTTTACGTCCTCCGGAAGATGCTCATTTGCTGCGATACAAAGCTTTTCAATTACATCCGTAAGTTTACTGACTTCGATTTCACGCATAATTATAATCTCCTATTAAATTTCCTGTTTTACTCCTGATTCTATCTCTCGTGGCGCGCATATTTCGGGAGGAGTTTCGGCGATACTTCTTCCGTATGGACGTCAGCGCCCTTTAACTCCTCGTCATATCCTGCCACATGGTCAAGGTTCACGCTGCCAAGCTCTACCTCTTTTGCCTTCGCCGCCGCCTTTTTCCCTGCGTTGCGCCCGAATACGATAACGTCAAGAAGGGAGTTGCCCATGAGACGGTTTCTTCCGTGGATTCCGCCTGCAACCTCTCCCGCCGCCAAAAGGTTCGGGATTGCCTTTGTAAATCCTTCTCCGTCAATCTCAAGTCCGCCGTTCTGATAGTGCAGCGTCGGGTAAATAAGAATCGGCACTTTTCTCATATCGATGCCGTATTTCATATACATACGGAACATGGCCGGGATTCTCTTCTCGATCGTTCCCTCTCCGCCGAGGATTTCGATCATCGGCGTATCAAGCCATACGCCTTTCTGCCCGCTTGGCGCCTCTACGCCCCGGCCTTCCTCACACTCGCGGATAACGCCGGATGCGTTGACATCACGGGTCTCCAACGGATGGATGTAAGCCTCGCCCTCAGCGTTGACAAGCTGAGCGCCTACGGAACGCACCTTCTCGGTAACAAGCGCGCCCTGAATCTGCACCGGATGAGCCACGCCTGTAGGATGGTACTGGATAGAATCCTGGTAAAGGAGCGGCACCCCTGCCCGATAGCCAAGTACAAGGCCGTCTGCCGTAGCTCCGTAGTGGTTGGATGTGGGGAATCCCTGGTAATGCATTCTTCCCGCGCCGCCTGTAGCGATGACAACCGTCTTAGCCCTTGCCACGGAATAATCTCCCGTTTCCATATTAAGCAGGATCGCTCCTGCCACCTGCCCTTTATCGTCTTTCAAAAGCTCTACCGCAGAAGTGAACTCTACCACCGGAATGCCAAGGTTTAACACCTCGTCTCTCACGGTACGCATAATCTCTGCGCCAGAGTAGTCCTTGCACGCATGCATTCTCTTTCTGGACGTACCGCCGCCGTGGGTAGTCACCATGCGCCCGTCCTCATCCTTATCGAACATAACGCCCAGCTCATTCAGCCATTTGATGGCATCCGGGGCCTCCATCACAAGACGCTTTACAAGCTCCGGCCTTGCGGCAAAATGTCCGCCTCCAAAGCAGTCAAGATAATGCTGCACCGGAGAGTCATTCTCCTTGTCTGCCGCCTGGATGCCGCCCTCTGCCATCATAGTGTTGGCATCGCCGATACGCAGTTTCGTTACGATCATGACATTTGCCCCGGCATTGTGCGCCTCAATGGCACAGGATGACCCTGCGCCGCCGCCGCCGATGACCAGCACGTCTACGTCATAGTCGATTTTTGAAATGTCAATCTTCTCATTTACGATACGGCTTGTGGAGTGGAGCATCTCAGCCAGCTCAAGGGGCGCCTTCTGCCCTTTATTCGGCCCAACTTTAATCTCCGCAAACGCGTCCGGATCATAATCCGGGTGGAATTTCTTAAGGAGAGCGTCTTTTTCATCCGCAGTCAGACGCCTTGGTTCTGTCGACATACGTTTGGCCCTTGTCGCCTCTACCTTTTTGATGGATTCCATCATATTCTCTGGATATGGTGTATACATAATAATCACGCCCTCCTTATTTCTCGATTTCTCTCGTATTGTAAAGTTCCTGCATCTCGGTGATCGGCTTTTGCATAATCTGCTCAATCAGCTCATCATACTCGCCCTTATTGATCTCCTCAACCCGGTTCTTAAGATGCTCTGTCTCAGGTGCGATGTATTTTCCTGTCAGCCTCCTTGCCAGCACGCCTACATGCGGATGGGAAATGCCCGCCGGACACCTTACCGTACAGCAGCCGCAGCCGATGCAGTCAAAAGACTCTTCCGCACACTTCTCAAACTCGCCCCTCTGTGCATAAGCGATATACTGCATAACATTAAGGTCCTGGGTACACGCCTTCGTGCAGGCATTACAGCCGATGCAGCTATAAATCTCCGGATAAAGCTCCATCATAATCTGCTGGGTCGGCTTGATATCCTCAATCTCATAAGTTCTCTTGTCCGTCGGGAAAAACGGGATGCTTGCCACATACATGCCCTCTTCCACCTGCGTCTGGCAGGCAAGGCAGGTCTTCAGCTCATTTTTACCCTTAATCCTGTATACGGTCGCACAGGCTCCGCAGAACCCATGGCGGCACCCGCAGCCCCTCTTCCAAGTATAACCCGCATATTCCATAGCGGTCATAATCGTAAGGTCTGCCGGAACACTGTATCTCTTCCCGCTAAAATATACATTTACCATATTTTCCATGCTATTTCGTATCCTTTCATCATATTTGACTAATATTCGTTAGGCAGCTCATCTATCTCATCAAACCGGAACACCGGCCCATCTTTACACACATACTTCGACCCGATATTGCACCGCCCGCACTTGCCTACGCCGCACTTCATCCGAAGTTCCAGCGTGGTATACACCTGCTCGGTGGTAAACCCAAGCTCCTTAAGGCCCGCCAGCACGAACTTGATCATGATCGGAGGCCCGCACACCAAAGCGGTCTTGTCTGTGTCAAAGCCAAGCTCCTTCACATAATTAGGAACGAATCCTACATGTCCGTCCCACCCTTCCTGCTCGCGGTCGATGGTGAGGTAGACATTGATGCCCTCGGTCTTCATCCACACTTCCTGAATCTCTTTTAACTGCACAAGGTCATCCGCCGAGCGGGAGCCGTACACGATATCGACGGTCCCGTAGTTCTCCCGGTTGTCAATGACATAATTGATCACGGAACGAAGAGGCGCAAGGCCGATACCTCCGGCGATGAACAAAAGATTTTTCCCCTTAAGCTCCGTCTCCACCGGGAAGGAATTGCCGTAAGGCCCACGCACCGTAACCTCGTCGCCCACCTCAAGGCTGTGGAGGTAATCGGTAAGGACACCGCATTTTTTGATGCTGAATTCCTGATATTCTTTATTCGTCGGCGAAGAAGTAATGGAAAACATACCCTCGCTGACGCCCGGCGCGCACACCATGGCGCACTGCCCCGGCATATGCTCAAAAAGCTTGCCGCCCTCCGGCGCATTTACCCGGAAAGTCTTCACATCCGGCGTCTCCTGGCGGATATCCGTAATTACGCCAACCTGCGGGATCAGCGTATCCAACGTATAATTTTTATGGCAGGTACATTCACTCATTATTTTTCACCTCCCTGTTTCTGAAATGCTTTGATTACTTTCACGATATTTAAAGATGCCGGGCATTTTTCCACGCAGCGCCCGCACCCTACGCAGGAGTACATCCCGTCGTTGTTCGCCGGGTAGTACACCAGCTTGTGCATGAACCTCTGGCGGAATCTCTGCATCTGGCTTGTACGGTTGTTGCCGTGGGCCATCATGGTAAAGTCAGAATACATGCAGGAATCCCAGCAGCGGTAGCGGGATACACTGTTCCCCGTATTGTAATCCTTGATGTCATAGCACTGGCAGGTCGGGCATACGAAAGTACATGTGCCGCAGGCCAGGCATGGCTTATATAATTCTTCCCATAATTTATCGTCAAATTTTTCCGAAAGAGCGTCGCCGTTCCATCCCTCTAAGGACAGGTTCATATAGGGCAGCTTTTCTACGATCGCATGAATCGCCTCTTTCTCCGCCTCAACTTCCCCCTCGTCCGCATCTGAGAAAAGCTCCTTCACCTTCCCGGTAAGAGCCTCGCCCTTCTCGGTCAGCGCCTTCCAGTAAAGATCCTCCCCGATCATCCATGCAGCTACGTCCGCCGCCGGGTCTGCCGCGTCCACGCCGAACACTTTACAGAAACAGGACTCCTCCGGCTCATGGCAGGCAAGGGCAACCACCGTTCCGTGTTCCCTTCTTGCCGCATAGAAAGTATCTACAGGGTCGGTTAAGAACACATTGTCCAAAACCTCTAAGCCCTTCACGTCGCAGGCCTTCATGCCGAATACGACAAAGTCCGCCTCTTTAAGGCTCTCCGGCTCTACCTTCATCTTTTTGCCTTCCCGCCTTACCGTATACAGGCCCTCGCTCTGAGGGAAAAATGCGTCTTTCGGTGATTTTACAGTTTTCAGCGCATCAAGGGCAACGTCCGCCTCCTCGCTCCACGCCGCAAAATTCACCTGCCCCGCCGTCTTAACCGGAAGGTACAATTCCTGACTGTCCGCGATTAACCGGAATAATGCGGAAAGATTTTCTTTTGCTATCTTATACATACATTATCCCCTCTTTCCTACTATACTTGGTTCCGCATCCTCAAACGTGTAGTTTGTGAGCGGTGCTTTTGAATCGGTGTCATCTCCTGCCTGATACTCGCCGTACAGCTCGTCAATATCCTTGATAAACTTCCGGTTGAACAGATGGAGCGGAATCCCCTGGGGGCATACGCGGCTGCACTCGCCGCAGTCCGTACATCTTCCCGCCACATGGAAAGCGCGGATGATGTGGAACATCTTCTCCTCAAAGGAATCCACGTTGGCCTTCTGGGAGCTGTCAAACTTATTGCTGTCAAAGACGCATTTCCGGCAGCTGCACGCCGGGCATACATTGCGGCAGGCATTGCAGCGGATGCATTTGCTAAGTTCCTTCTGGAAAAATGCGAACTTCTCCGCCGGAGACATCTTCTCGATCCGGGAAACCTCGTCGAAACGCTCGCCGTCCTTCGTCTCCTTGGACTCAAAAATCTCCTCGTCATAAATCTTGTGCTCTTTTCCCTTGCACACATGGCATCTCTCTAACATAGCATCGGCGTAAGCTACGGTTTTCTCTCCGTAGATGGTCTGAATCTTCAACTCATCCGCCCCGTCGCCGATCTCAGCGCCCTCGATGCTCTCGATGCCCTTAACGCCCTGGTTTCTGATCTTTTCGATATCCAGCTTGCCTTTGCACCCTACACCGATAATGTAGGCTTTCTCCCGGTCTACCCGGTGCTCTTTTATAAGCTGGTTAAAACTGTATGTATCGCATGGTTTCAGGCACACCAAAGTCTTGCCCTCAAGCTTTGACGCCTCAATCATGTATTTGCTTAAATTCGCCCCGCAGAATCCGTTGTACACAAAATCTTTTAACGACTCTGCGCTCTCAAAGAAAGCCGGCTCTGGATTGTAAGGCAGGTCTCCGGCCTTCCAGCCAAGAACCCGCGCCACAGTTCCGTCGTTTAGCAGCTCCTTCGCACGGTTGATTAACTCCTGCATCTTAAATCCCCCAATCTTACGTTTTCGCCCAGTGAGTAAATCTTCTCCACAAAGCTGTTCATGGTATCAGAGAACTTCACGCCCTCTGCGGCAGATACCCACTCTACACGCGTGCGCCCGTTTTCCACGCCGATGTAGTCCAGCATGGAGAAAAGGAGCGTCATACGCCTTCTCGCATAGTAATTTCCGGTGCTGTAATGGCAGTCTCCCGGATGGCAGCCGCACATGATCACGCCGTCCGCCCCCTTCTCAAACGCCCGCAGGATGAACATCGGGTTCACGCGGCAGGAACAGGGAACGCGGATTACTTTTACATCCGCCGGGTAGGAAAGGCGGCTGCTGCCTGCAAGGTCAGCTCCCGCGTAACTGCACCAGTTACAGCAGAATGCTACGATCTTCGGTCTAAAATTTTTATTTTCTATCGACATATTGCATCCACCTCCGCGATTATCTGTCTGTTTGAGAACCCTTGAAGGTCCATAGCTCCTGACGGACACGCAACAGTACAAGCGCCGCAGCCCTGGCAGAGAGCGCTGTTGACAACAGCCAGGCGGCGTACCTCGCGGATGCCGTGGTCATTGACCTCTTTGTCCTCGTAGGTGATGGCTCCGTAAGGACATACGTTCTCACAGGTAGAGCATCCGTTACAGAGAAGTTCGTCAGAATGTGCCGTACACGGATTGGTCAAAAGCTTATCCTTCGCCAAAAGCCCGATGGCCTTAACCGCAGCCGCACCGGCCTGTGCAACCGTCTCCGGAATATCTTTCGGCCCCTGGCACACGCCGGAGAGGAAGATACCCGCGGTGGGGGACTCTACCGGACGCAGCTTTGCGTGAGCCTCCGTCAGGAAGTTGTTCGTATCGATGCTTGCCGTCAGCATCGTCGCAATCTTTCTTACATCCGGGTTCGGCTCAATGGCTGTGGCAAGCACTACCATATCCGCCTCTTTTAAAATCTGCCTGTTGTCAAGAAGGTCTGAGCCCTGGACTAACAGCTTTCCATTCGGCTGCGGGATGACCTTCCCAACCTGTCCTTTAATATAATTCACGCCGTACTGCTCTACAGCCCTCCGGTAGAACTCGTCAAAGTTCTTGCCCGGCGTACGCACGTCGATGTAAAATACCGTCACATTCACATCCGGATATTTGTCGCGGATGAGCATCGCATGCTTTGCGGTGTACATGCAGCAGATCTTTGAGCAGTAAGGCTTTCCTCTGTCGTCAGCACAACGGCTGCCTACGCACTGGATAAATACCATCTCCTTGGGCGCTTTGCCGTCGGAGAGACGCTCTAAGTGGCCGTGGGTCGGCCCTGCGGCATTCATGACACGCTCAAGCTCTAAGGACGTGATGACATCCTTGCTCTGGCTGTAAGCGTACTCGTCGTACTTTTCAAGATTGATCGTGTCAAACCCTGTGGCAACCACGATCGCGCCGTACTTCTCGGTAATGATCTCATCCTTCTGCTCGTAGTCGATGGCTCCTGCCTGACAGACCTTTGAGCAGATCCCGCACTTTCCGGTCTTGAACTTGATGCATGCCTCACGGTCAATCACCGGCACGTTGGGGATTGCCTGTGCAAACGGGGTGTAGATCGCGCTGCGGTTATTGAGCCCGCGGTTAAACTCGCTGGGCGCTTTCTTAGACGGGCACTTCTCCTGGCAGACGCCGCAGCCCGTACATTTATCCATATCTACACTTCTTGCCTTCTTGCGGATGTCTACCGTAAAGTCTCCCACAAATCCGCTGACATTCTCCACTTCACTGTATGTATAGATGTTAATCTTCTCGTGGGCGGATGCCTCCACCATCTTCGGGGTCAGAATACACGCGGAACAGTCAAGAGTCGGGAAAGTCTTGTCAAGCTGTGACATCCTTCCGCCGATGCTGGGGGTCTTCTCCACGATGTCCACCTCATAGCCCGCGTCCGCGATATCAAGGGCCGTCTGGATGCCTGCGATACCGCCGCCGATAATGAGCGCCCGCTTGGTCACCCGGCTCTCGCCCGGCTGCAGCGGCGTGTTCAAATTCACTTTGGCAACTGCCGCCCGCATCAGGATGACCGCCTTCTTGGTAGCCTCCTCCATATCTTTATGAATCCATGAACAGTGCTCACGGATGTTAGCAATCTCTACCATGTATGGATTTAATCCCGCACGCTCCGCCGCCTTGCGGAAAGTCGCCTCATGCATCCGCGGAGAGCAGGAACATACAACAATGCCCGATAATTTTTTCTCATGGATGGCGTCCGCAATCTTCGCCTGTCCCGCCTCAGAACACATATACTGGTAATCCTCAGCGTGGACAACTCCCGGCTCCATAAGCGCCATCTCTGCTACTTTCGCTACGTCTACCGTTGCTGCGATATTACTTCCGCAGTGGCAGACAAATACTCCTATCCTCTGCACGCTCTATCACCTCCTGTATCTTCTGAAAGCACTGACTAATAACTGCTGCGGCAGCTCCGGGTCGAGAAGTTCCGGTATCTCGTCCGGCGACAGGTAAGTCTGCTCTTTCTGGCGCACCACCATCTGTCTTGCAGCGTCAATAAGTTTCCCTGGCTTTACGTCTCTCGGACATCTCTCCACGCAGGCAAAGCAGGAGAGGCATTTCCAGAGAGACGCTGAATTTACAAGGCTCTCAACATCCTCGTTGATCACATAGGATACAAACTGGTGAGGCTTGATGTCCATCTCATTGTAAGAAGGACATGAGGCAGAGCACTTGCCGCACTTCATGCATTTTAACGGATTTACGCCGCTGATTTCTTCGATAAGTTCAGCTTGTTTTTTCTTCGCGCTCATTATGCCTGCACCTCCTTCACCCCAAGAGCCTCTGCTAAAATTTCCGTAAAATAAACTACCGGAATCTCCCGCCTGCTGCTCTTGTTCAAGTTATACATACACAGTGGGCAGGCGGTGATGAGCATGTCTGCCCCAAAACCTTCCGCGCTCTCTGTGATCTTGTCGCACATATTTTCTGCCATCTCTTTTTCCTTCAAAGATATGTATCCGCCGCAGCACTCGTTGCGGTACGGATAGATCACCGGCTCTGCGCCGATGGCACGGATAAAGTCCTCCATGATCTTCGGATTTTCCGGATTGTCGAAGTTAAGTACTTTTCCCGGCCTGAGAAGGAGGCAGCCGTAATAAGCGCCAATCTTCTTACCCGTAAGGGGATTTACCACTTTTTTCTTAAGCTCGTCAAAACCAACCTTGTCGCGGAGCACTTCCAAGAAATGCAAGACATTTGTCTCACCCTTATATGGCTCGTCTAATTCCATGTAATTGTTCGCCCTGGTGCAGATGTCTTCCACATTTTTCATGTCGTCGTTCACCCGTTTCATGACATGGTGGCATGCGGAACAGACTGTCACAAGCTCCTGCTCCTTTTCCTTCGCCGCGTTAAGCGCGCGCACGCAGGAAAGTTTCGTAGCAATCTCGTCTGTGCCGAGAGGGTACACGCCGCCGCAGCACTGCCAGTCTTCAATCTCTTCCAGTTCAAACCCTAAAGCCTTTGCGCTGGCTCTGGCGTAGTCGTCCAAATCCTTCGCCTTCGTCCGCAAAGTGCATCCCGGATAATAGCTGTACTTCATAGTTTCACATTTTCCTTTCCTAATATTCTCAAACCCTTGTCTGCTTACAGTTCAATCTGAGCGATAACATCCTTCAATGCGTCCGCACTCTTCTTAAGCAGTGCAACTTCCTCGTCCGTAAGTTTCATCGGGATCTTGCCCTGGATTCCGTTGGGCCCTACTAATGTCAGAGTGCTCAGGCACACATCCTCGATGCCGTACTCTCCATGCATCATGGAAGAAACAGTAGTCACGGTCTCAGACGCCGACAGAAGGAATCCGCACAGCCTGCACACGCCTCTCGTCACCGCATAGAAAGTTGCGCCCTTATTGGAGATGATCTGGCCGCCCGATTTCTGTACGTAAGTGAGCATCGCATCTTTATCCAGTTTTTCAAAATGCTTGCCGATATGGTCTGCCATCTCATAGTAATCGTCCACATTGACACCGGCAATACGCGCTGCAGACCATGGGATAAAGGAAGTATCTCCATGCTCGCCGTAAACATACGCGTGGATATTTCTCTGAGCAACCTTGAAGTGGTCGGAAAGCCCGCAGCGAAGGCGCGCAGAATCGAGCACTGTACCAGAACCGATAATCTGATTCTCCGGAAGTCCCGAAATCTTTGTAAATACATATGTCATAATGTCCACTGGGTTGCTTACGATGATGTAAAGGGCTTTAGGAGCCGCCTTTACAATCTCTGGGGTAATCTCTTTTAAGATATTTACATTCGTCTGGGTAAGCTCAATTCTTGTCTGTCCCGGCTTACGCGCAATACCGGATGTAATAATTACGATGTCAGAATCTTTTGCATCCGCATATTCTCCCGCCTTGATAGAGATGGGGTCTCTGAAACAGGTTCCCTGCTCGATATCCATTACCTCCCCTTCTACCTTCGCCTTGTTGATATCAATCAGAACAAGCTCTGACGCGATATCCTGTCCGGACAATGTGTAGGCAATCGTAGCTCCTACGCTTCCTGCTCCAATGATTGTAATTTTGCTGCTCATGGTTTCTTCTCCTTTTCGTTATTATTTTAACAACTCAATTCCAAAAAAATGGAATCTTACTTTCCACTATTCAGATTCCACCTTTGTTAATAATATCACAAACACGTCCAATAGACAAGCAAAATTTGTATAAAAATGCACTTCTTTGTATTTTTGTGATATATATCACTTTATTCAGTTTAGCAAAAATTTATTATACATTTTAGACAATCTTCTCTAAAAGAAAATCCTGCGGATATCATTGTACATTACAAATACCATCAGCACCATAAGAAGCGTGATGCCTACCAGATGCACATAGCCTTCCTTTTCCGGCGGTATCCTTTTCCGGCGCACTGCCTCCAGGGCAAGGAACACGAGCCGCCCCCCGTCCAGCGCTGGAAGGGGCAGGAGGTTCATGACGCCAAGGTTTGCCGACACAAGGATTGCAATATTGAGAAGCTGCGCTATCACATTAAATACGCCGTACTGACGGCTCTCTTTATAAGTATCGTCCACAACACTCACAATCCCCACAGGCCCGGACAGCTGATCCGCGCCTACTTTTCCTGTAACAAGCATCCGCAGGCTGTCAAGCGTCGTATCGATCCAGAACTTCACCCCGTACATCCCGTACTGCGCCGCAGTGGCTATATTAGCCTTCGAATACCCGGAGCTGCTGAATCCGAACCGGTAATATCCGCTTTCTTCATCCATCTTCGGCATAATGTTGGCAGACTTCTCTTCTCCGTCATGCAGATATACGATTTCCGTCTCTTTTCCCTGATTAAACTGATTATATGACGTAATGTCGCGGAAAATGTGTATCTTTTTCCCGTTCATCCTAAGAATCGTATCTCCACTTTGCAGTCCCGCCTCGTAAGCCGGGTATCCCTCTTCTACGACACCGACGACAGGCGCGTCATACCCGATCATAAGTGTAAGGATTACGGAAAAAACAAATGCCAGTATAAAGTTAAAAACCGGTCCCGCCGCTATAACGGAAATCCTTGCCCACACCGGCTTATTGTTAAAATTGGAAGGCGAGTCTGTCGCCTCCTCATCCTCCCCCATCACGCACATCCCTCCGATTGGGAATGCTTTCAGGCAATACCGGGTTCCCTTATATTCTTTAGACACCAGATTTGGCCCCATGCCGATGGCAAACTCTTCCACCTCAATCCCATTAAGCTTCGCCAGGGAAAAATGCCCCAGCTCATGAAAAAAAACAATAAAGCTGAAAACTAATATCGCTAATATAATGCCCAAATTATCCATTACCTCCTGCTGTTGATCCGTTCATATACTGCAGCCTCAGTCTCTAATATCTGCTCCAGGGACGGTATTTCTATATTTTTATGGACGCTCATGCAGTCCTCAATAATCTCTACAATCTCCAGATACTTAATGTCACCTTTCAGGAACATGCTGACAGCCAGCTCATTTGCGGCATTGAAGACCGTCGGGAGAGAGCCTCCCTTCTCCCCTGCCTCATAAGCAAGCTTAAGGGCGTAAAAAGTATCCATATCCGGCTTTTCAAAATCCAGTTTCCCTATTTTCCAGAAGTCAAGCCGCTCCCCCGGAAGGTATCTTCTCTCAGGGTAGTAGAGCGCGTACTGGATCGGAAGTTTCATATCCGGCGTTCCAAGCTGTGCCATCACCGCCCCGTCCGCATATTCCACCATGGAATGGATGACGCTCTGAGGCTGTACGACTACCTGCACATCCTCCACGCCCAAGCCGAAAAGCCATTTGGCCTCAATTACTTCAAGGCCTTTATTTACCATGGTCGAAGAATCAATTGTAATCTTCGCTCCCATAGTCCAGTTCGGATGTTTCAGCGCATCCTGTGCACGGATTTCCAAAAGCTCTTCCTGTTTCTTCCCTCTGAAAGGACCTCCCGATGCTGTTAAAAGTATCTTTTTTACCTGATTCGCCTCATTCCCCTGAAGAGACTGGAAGATTGCGCTGTGCTCGCTGTCCACCGGCAGGATGGACACGCCGCGCCTCTCCGCAAGCGGCATAATCAGATGCCCTGCCGTCACAAGCGTTTCCTTGTTGGCAAGGGCGATATCCTTCCCTGCCTTTATGGCCTCCATAGTCGGGCGGATACCGATCATCCCCACAATGGCCGTCACGACCATCTGCGCGCCCTCCATGACTGCAATCTCTATCAGTCCTTCCATGCCGGAATACACTTTTGTATCCGTGTCGGCGATTCTAAGGCGCAGTTCTTTCGCCCTTTCCTCCGACCAGACTGCCGCCTTTTCCGGATGAAATTCCCGAATCTGCTTTTCCAGAAGGTCAATATTGCTCCCTGCCGCCAGCCCCAGCACACTGATGTCTCCGTTTTCCCGCACAACTTCCAATGTCTGGGTTCCAATGGAGCCTGTAGACCCCAATATGGATATTTTCTTCATAAATCAAACTCTCCCATTCAGATATTTCCTGCCAGAAGCATCGTCAGATAGTAGATGACCGGCGCGGTAAAAATCACACTGTCAAACCTGTCAAGGATGCCCCCATGCCCGGGAATCAGTTTCCCGTAATCCTTAATATCGTGATTCCTCTTAATCGCAGATGCCGCCAGATCCCCGATCTGGGAAATCACGCCGCCTGACCCGCATATGACCGCATAGTGCAGAGGATTTGCCTGAGCTCCTCCCCAGCGGTTCATCAGGAATGCAAACAATGCCCCTAAAAGCGCTGCGCCGGCAATCCCGCCGACTCCGCCCTCCACGGATTTTTTCGGGCTGAGTTTCGGTGCCATCTTATGTTTCCCGAACAGCACTCCCACGCAATACGCACATGTATCGCATCCCCAGGAACTGAGAAAAATCAGCCACACGACAGTTCCTCCGTCCGGGAGCATTCTCGTCTGGTACACAAAAGACAGCATTACCGCCACATAAAAAAGCCCGAAATATACAGTCATAACCTGCTCTGCGCGAAATGCCGGAAATGCAAACACATAAACTGCCATTACCAGCACTAAAAATGCAATGGAAAGCATCATGACATGCTCCATATGCCCGGCAAAAAGGAGCCCATAGTAACCTGCCGCAGCCAGATAGCCGCAAGCTCCTAATACTTTATTATGCACGCCAACCACTTTATATAATTCCCACAAGCCAATTAAACTGATAATCCCAAGAACCGAAAAAAGCACCGCGCCGCCGCAGCCAACGGTCGCAACCAGCACAATGACAAGTATGATTCCGCTTAACAGCCTGGTTTTAAACATCTTCCTGCTCCTCCTTTACACCTCCGTACCGCCGCTCTCTCGCCTGATATTGCTCTATTGCCTTTACCAGCTCCTCCTTTGAAAAGTCGGGCCACGGCACATCTGTAAAATAAAATTCCGTATAGGCAAGCTGCCAGAGAAGGTAGTTAGACAGACGCTGCTCTCCGCTGGTGCGGATCAGCAGGTCGGGATCCGGAATGTCATGTGTGTCCAGATACTGTCCAAATACCTTCTCGTCAATCTCCTGGCTCCCAATCTTTCCTTCCGCGCAGTCTGCCGCAATCTTTCTCACCGCGCGTACAATCTCATCTCTGCTGCCATAGTTGATGGCAATCTGGAAATTCAGCCCGCCGTTATCCTTGGTTGCCTCCTCAAGCTCCACAATCCGGGTCCTTATATCCTCGTCAAGCCTGCGGATGTCGCCAATGACCCGGATTTTCATATCATTCTTCTTCGCCGTCTTCAGACAGGTCTTCATATAATTACGCAGGAGTTTCATAAGCGCGTCCACCTCGTCCTTTGGACGGCTCCAGTTTTCCGTGGAAAACGCATACACTGTAAGGTATTTAATACCCATGCGCCACGCCTCTTCGCATATCCTCTCCACATTCTTGCTGCCCTGCGCGTGGCCGTAATTGCGGGGCATTCCCTTAGACTTCGCCCAGCGTCCGTTTCCATCTAATATAATCGCAATATGCTGCGGAACATTCATAATCAGTCTCCCTTATAACACATACAAGGACAGACCCTGTTTCCAGTGGGCCTGCCCCCACCGCACGGCAGCGCCGCACGTTGCTTTCTTAAATCATTGTCCGTAACTTTAACTTTTAAACAGTCATAACCTCTTTTGACTTGACATCTACTGCTTTTTCAACTTCTTTCACATATTTATCCGTGATCTTCTGAAGCTCATCTTCCATATCCTTGATCTCGTCTTCAGAAACCTCTGTTCCTTTAAGCTTTTTGAAAGAATCATTGCCGTCTCGGCGGATATTGCGGAGTGCAACCTTTGCTGCCTCCCCTTTCTTCTTCACGTCCTTCACAAGTTCTTTTCTGCGCTCCTCTGTAAGCTCCGGGAACACCAGGCGTATCACAGAACCGTCATTATTCGGGTTGATTCCCAGTTCAGATGTCTGGATTGCCTTTACCACAGCCTTTATCATGCTCTTATCCCACGGCTGGATCTGAATCATGCGGGGCTCCGGAACAGATACATTGGCAACCTGCTGGATCGGGGTTGGTGTTCCATAATAATCTACCATAATCCGGTTAAGAACGTTTGGGTTCGCCCTCCCCGCACGGATTGTCGCAAGCTCCCCGTCAAGGTTCGCCATCGTCTTTGTCATCTTCTCGTCAAATACTTTCAGTCTTTCATTCATGTTATCTTTCCTCCCTTTTTCTGTATTCTTGTGTCAGATCAAACCGTAACCTTTGTTCCTGTAAATTTGCCCGACATCGTATTTACAATGCTGTTTTCCTCATTCAGCCCGAACACAAGCATGGGCATCTTATTTTCCAGGCACATTATGGATGCCGTAAGGTCCACTGCCTTAAGTTTCTTATCTATAACATCCTGAATGGAAATCTCGTCATACTTCTTTGCCTCCGGGTTCACTTTCGGATCGCTGTCATAGATGCCGTCGATAGCTTTCGCCAAAAGCATCGCATCCGCCTCAATCTCAATGGCATGCAGCACAGCTCCTGTGTCCGTAGAAAAATACGGATGTCCTGTACCTCCTGCAAAAAAGATCACCTTTCCCCCATTCAGCGCATGAACCGCCGCGTCCTTTGAGAACAGCGTCGTAAATGCCCCGCATACAAAGGGCGTAAACACCTCTGTCTCCATCCCCGCAAAGCGAAAAACGTCAGACACATACATGCAGTTCATGACCGTTGCGAGCATCCCGATCTGATCCGCTTTCACGCGGTCGATAGTCTCACTGTCCCTGCCTCTCCAGAAATTACCGCCTCCGGTCACAATCGCAACCTGTACCCCATCGTCCACAAGCTGCTTTACCTGTTTTGCCACACCCAGGCAGGTCGCCTCGTCAAAGCCCATCTTTTTATTCCCCGCCAGCGCTTCCCCGCTGAGTTTCAATAACACTCTCTTCATAAGCAATACCGCTCCTCGTTTCTATTAGCATCGTGCTCCAATACTGGATAAATTATAACACAGGAAGATAAAAATTGGAATATGCTTTTCACTGGTTACGCTGTCTGTTTGGGCAGGCTGCCACTTTTCCGTCTCTGTAATAAAGAATCCCATTCACAGAATAATATCCGGCGTTTCCCTGCTGCGCCTCAATATAGATCAGGTTTGGGAGATCGTCAAATACTCCCTGCTCAATATAAACAATATTTGCCGGAATATAAATTTCAGAAATCTTTTCCTCCAGGCCTTTAAAACTATATCTTTTAATCCCGGTACACGCACTGTTCCTGGGCAGCACCACCAGAGAATCTTTCATAAATTTTGAAGGTTGTGCAACCCCCACAATGTGCCCTTGGGCATTACAGACAAAACCTGAAATCTCCTTTTCTACCACAGGTTCCGGTATCTTTATGATTTCCTCCGCTTTAACGGTATCTTTCTCGCTCGCTCCTGATCCGTCAGGAATCTCTGTAATCCCGCCTCTCTTTTCAGGATTTATAGCGTCTGGCATCTGATTTTCCGGCAAAACAGCCTGTTTCCTTGCCTTATCCTTTTTTACAGCCGTTGCTTTTTTACTTCTGGTGTCCTTACCTTTTTCCGCTCGTCCGGCATCCTCCGCCCTGTTCTCTATGAACATTTCTGTATCGGTTTCCGTATCTTCTACCAGTTCCAAAACCGGTGTCTTAAAATTTTCCGAAATACTATCCGGCATAAGGATTCTTTTAAAAAATTCTCTTTCCTTCCTTATTTTTACATCTGAGCCAAGCCCTGCATAAAATGCTGCAGGAGCCAAGCTTTCTCCTTTATTCTCTGCTATATATTCTGCCTGCACAGACACATAATGATACATCCATCCGGTAGATAATGCCAGAATCACCGCACCTACAATCTGTCTCCACTCAGCCCTGCTTTTCTTCCCTTCATAAAACGGCCTTAAAATCAATTCCATATCTTTTGCACCTCATCTTCCATAATTTTCCATTTCCTATTGTTATTATAAGATGCAAAGACCCATATACGCGAAAACGTTCCGGAACACGTCGTCCATGTTCCGAAACGTCTCTTTTTTGTTAACTGTCAGGAAAATTGCACATCCTAGCTCACATATCCAGCCTTCTTAAGCTCTTCCTCTGCTTTCGCAAGATTCGCATCAGACACCCGGATGATCGGTCCGGTACAGCCCATGCCGCTCTCTGCGTAAATATTGATCTTCCACAGCGCCTTCACCGCATCCTCAAGATCCATGACCTCAATGCCCGGAATCTGCGCCGTCACGATCTCCTTCGGCGGCTCCTTCACTTCCTCCTGCTCTCCCGCAGGTTTCTGAGATGCCTTAAGAGCGTCAAGCAGCTCTTTGAATCCGGCTTTCTTAGCTGCCGCGAATTCTTCCTTTGCAACCTCGAAGACTTTTCCTCTTACAAGCTGCGCCGCATAGCGGATTGCATTGGCGATAACCGGAGCGCCGCTGGCTCTTGACACGATCATCACTAACTGCTCATAGCCTTCTCCGATTCCCGGCCCATAGCCAAAGCCTGTAGCCTCAAAGCT
Organism: uncultured Dorea sp.; assembly: GCA_910578455.1. Lineage (GTDB taxonomy): Bacteria > Bacillota > Clostridia > Lachnospirales > Lachnospiraceae > MD308. Next base: position 42,810 of record CAJTQA010000008.1, on the reverse strand, counting down.
GCCGCCTGTGTTAAAGGAGGACAGCATCTTCACCAGGATATTTCCGGTGAGAGAATCCGTTACCATGATGTCCGGCGAGGCCTGCAGCACGTCATTTCCTCTCATGACACAGCCGCCGTCCGCCCTTCCGGACTCTGCAAATGTAATGTCATAGCCGTTGTCCTTAAGCTGCTTTAACGCCTTCTCTGTCTGGCGCGCGCCGTCTACGTTAAGGATTCCCACTGTAGGATTCTTCTTTCCGCAGGCCTTTGCAGCAATAACTCCGTACACTGCATTCTTAATCATACCCTCGATACGGTCCGTACTTGAAGTTCCTGTAGTATTTGCAATATACATCTCTTTCGCGGTAGCCGGGGTCACGCAGCGTCCTACTGTAGACACGCCGATGGGGAATGGGAAATGCATAGTCACGGCAGCATCCACCTCACCGTTCTTTAACATCTCCTCCATGCGGTCATGGCCTTCCTCGTCGTTTGCCACCTTAACCGTAGTCACGCCCTCTGCCTCAAGGGTTCCGATGTAGTATACATCAATGCCGTCTTTTGCAGCCTCCACAGCCGCAGCTATAGAATTTTCTTCTCCATGCTCGCTGCCCATGCCAGTAAGGGCAACCTTCGGCCGCTTCCCAAAGCTTCCGGTCTCCAACCCTTCAGCCATCTGCATAAAGGTCTCGGCAATCATCTTTTCAATACTGTTAGCCATCTATTGCCACCCCCTTACTCTGCCATCAGGGACGCAGCGAAATCTTTCATAGCTTTTGCGATCAATCCTTTTACTTCTTCCTCAGATACACCTGCCGCAGCCTCGGATTCCGCCTTTGTATTTGCCTGGATAACGAAGGAAACACCGTCAAACAGGTTGGTCATACGTCCAAGGAACAGACTTCCTTTTCCGATGATCATAGCATTCTTCATCTTGCCTGCAAGGATATCCTCTCTTGCAAATCCGATATACGGTACGCCTGACGGGATATGTCCCTGTGTCGGCGCCCATCCGGTAAGGCCGTGTCCGGCAGTAAAACCAGCCAGCTCTTTCCGGTCTAACTCGCCGCGCTTAACAGCTAAAGCAGCGATCATCTTGTAGTTTGCAAGCGGAACATCTCCTGCTCCTGCCGGTTTTGTGATATCTGGGTTCTGCATCTCCGGAGAGAATTTATCAATATCAGTAATCTTAAGTCCTGCTCTCTCAAGCGGGTCAGCAACAAGGCTTCCGATAACATTCTGCGGAGCGCTTCCGGTTCCTACGGTATGGCGTCCTAAGATGTCAAGGTTGATCTCCGGATTCACGCCGTCATTCTCAGACAGAATCACACAGAAACCTGCCAGACAGTCCTCTAAAATTGGAAGTCCTTTCTTTACATGGTCTTTTCCATTCATACCAAGCTTTGCCGTACATCCGCCTGCCGTAACAGCTACGCATTTGTACGCGCCTGATTTTACAAGCGCTGCCGCCTCGATCAGTGCATGGGACGGTCCTGCACAGAAACCGCGGGAGTCGGAGCCTGTCGCATTGTTAAGACACGCGATCTCTGCCGCTGCCTTTGCAAAGTTGCCGCCGCCCCTCTGGTTCATATCACCGCAGGCCTCTTCTGCACAGTCGATTACGTATTCAACATCGTCCTTGCTGATTCCTGCATTTTTTACACCATATAACAAAGCAAGGACGCTTGATGCCTTGCTCATCAAGTTCTCGTGCATAACATGTGCAGATAAGTTCACATCGATGTCGTGTGCTCTCTTTACACATGCCACAAGCTTTCCTGCAACATAGATTCCCTCTGCATGCTCGTCATTCACTGCCGCCTCGATCTCGGAAATCTCCACACCTTCCTCAACTCTTGCAACAATGTCCTCTGTGATGATAGGATCCGCTGCAAACGCTGCCTTGTGGGCACTTACAAACTCTTTATCAACTTTTACAACTTCAAACTGGTCGCAAGCCTGCACAAGAAGAATAAACTCCTCCTCCGGCATGATCTCGCCGTATTTGCCGTATCTTTCAGCACCCTCTTTTACTTTGTCATAGTAAGGGAACTCTACGCCCGCAAGATCCTCCGGTGTCGCATTACCGATATATACCTGATTCGGCCAGTAATTCACGCACTCTTCATAAGAACGCAGATGGCTTTCTAACTCTTTCAAATATTCCGACTCCGGATTAACGATTCTCTCTGTCGTCTGGGTTGTTCCATTATATACCACCATCTGAGGGGTATGTGCCAATACATAGCTTGCGCCTTTAATAACACTGTTCATTGGTCTTCCGCCTTTCTTATAATAAGGTTACATCTGTTCCACTAGGCTCGAAAAGCACACCGCAAGGGTGAACTTTCTCACTAGGCTCGATAATACCTCGCCAAGTGTTCAATGTTTCGCCAAGTGGCCAGATGTGGTTCGCGCTAAGCTCGAAAAGACCTCGCCAAGCGCTCTACACAAAAGGCAGACCCCGGCGCTCGCCATAGGGTCTGCCCCAATCTAAGCCAATTTATTCAAAGCCTATAAAAACTTACAGAACTCATCTCTGATGGCGCTCATCTCGCTGATGATGTCATCAACGTCAAGTACCATCTCCATCATGCTGATCTGCTCGTCATAAACTGCCTCGTCAAACTCTTCTTTCATCTCTGGTTCACAAACGTGATATGTCGTGAGTCCAAGCTGGACCCCTGTCAACGGACCTGCGAAAGTCGGATCGCCTGCTGTAACAGTCTCAGCTGCAAGGCCTGCAGCTTCGCCTTCTGCAGCACCGAGAATTACTACTAAATTCTCTGCGCCGTATTCCTCAGCAAACTCCTTAACTCTCTTCTGGTTTTCCAGATCCATTGCGCCTGCGCTCGTTCAGACGAAACATTCCGTTGATGAGAATACTACTTCTGCGCCGGCTGTCTGAACACATTCAGCGATAGCCGGTCCTGGTATTCCGTCACGGTCACCGATAATTATTGCTTTTTTTCCTTCTAATATAGCCATAATTATTCTTCTCCTTTCATTTGAAGTTTTTTGTTCAGCCAAGCTCCAAACCGCTGCCTGCAGCAGCTCCTCCGCAGCTACCGCTGCTGCGTTTCTCGCTAAATGGGCGCTCTGCCCATCCCAGGATGTATGCATATGGTCTTTACCATGCAAGCATGCACAGACCATATGCATACATCCTGAACGGCTGAACTGTTGTAAAAAGTTGATTTATGATACAGAAACTATCTGATTAGATATATTTCTTAATCATCGCCTCAATTGTCTCTGGTGTGCAGTCATCTTTTACCAGTTCTTCTACTTTCTCTCCATCCTTATAGATAGCCATAACCGGAAGTCCAAGAACCTTCTGTGCGATAGCAAGACGACGTGCCTTCGTTGTGTTTAAGGACGTGAATTTCAGCTTGTCACCGTAGGTGTCTGCAAATTCATGTACCTTCGGCATAAGAGCCTGACACGGTACGCATCCGTCACCATAAAAGTCTACGAATACATATCCTTCTGCCTTAAGCACTTCTGCCTCAAAATTGGTCTTGTCTAAATCTAACATTGGAATCTCCTCCTTACTTTGTAAAATATATAGAATGTGCCCTGACGCAGAGGCGCAAGGCACTTCCACATCTGCCGGAGCGTAAAGCCAAGCTCTGCCTAGAAGTAGTCAGACATGCTCCGCTCTACCTGAACTGCTGCAATAGCGCCGTCTGCCGCCGCAGTTACAACCTGACGGAGGCTCTTGATGCGGACATCTCCTGCTGCGTATACGCCCGGGATGTTGGTATGCATATCGTCATCCGTCTTTATGTATCCGCGCTCATCCATATCGATAATGCCCTCGAACGGCTTACTGTTAGGAATCGTTCCGATAAATCCGAATACGCCGAACATTCCGTCATCCTCGTCAGCCTCAACCGTGGTAACCTCGCCGGTCTTAACATTCTTGACCTTCATCCACTGCAAGATGTCGTCTCCGCCGACTTCCTCTACAACTGAATCCCACATGAAATCAATCTTCGGATTCTTGAACGCTTTCTCCTGGATAGATTTAGCCGCACGCAGCTCATTTCTTCTGTGGATGATTGTTACCTTCCTTGCGAACTTGGTCAGGTACATTGCCTCCTCAACAGCAGAATCGCCGCCGCCTACAACATACACTTCAAAGTCCTCGAAGAAGTTAGCGTCACAAGTCGCACAGTAAGAAACACCCTTTCCGGTATACTCTGCCTCGCCCTTGCATCCGATCGGTCTTGCATGTGCGCCGGTAGCAATGATTACGTTCTTGCCCTGATACTCGGCCTTCTCGCTCTTTAATACCTTAACGTCTCCCTCAAGGCATACTTCCTTGATCGTATCGGATACTCTCTCAGCGCCGAACTTTGCTGCCTGCTCAGTCATTCTCGCAATCAGGGACGGTCCTGACTCACCCTCAACAATCTGTCCCGGGTAGTTCTCAATCTCGTCTGTAATTGCAATCTGTCCGCCGTCCTGTCCCTTCTCAATAATCAGAACAGAGAGACGGCTTCTTCCTGCGTACAGTCCTGCTGCCAAACCAGCAGGACCTGCACCAAGAACAATAACATCATAAATTTTGCTCATTGTCTGTTACTCTCCTTATTGTTGTGACATCCGTTTCACTCAAATTGTGAAAACATGCCAACACTTTGTTCAAGTGCTCTACTCAAGGTAACATCTGCTCCACTAAGCTCGAAAATACCTCGCTAAGTGGCCAGATGCGCTACGCACTAGGCTCGTGGAATACCTCGCCAAGTGCTTTAGTCGAATATTGTCTGTCCATCCACCTCGGTTGTGAGTGCATCTAATGCTTTCTCTACAATCTTGCGGCGGAGTTCTTTTTCCTCTGCTTTATCCAGAGCCGGATTTCCGAGAGGATGAGGAATTGCGATAGCAGGCACGATTCTGTTAGCGCCTACTGTCATGGAAATAGGAGTTACTGTACAGATATGTACTACAGGGATTCCTGCTCTCTCTACTTCTTTAACCATCGTTGCACCGCAACGAGTACAGGTACCTCATGTGGAGGTGAGGATTACTGCGTCAACACCGTCAGCTTTAAGCTTTGCAGAGAATTCTGCAGCAAATGCCTTAGAGGATGCAACAGCAGTTCCGTTTCCTGTCGTTGTGTAGAACAGGTGATGGAGCTCCCCAATCTTTCCTTCCTTTTCCATATCGCGAAGAACGTCAACCGGCAGCACGCGGTCAGAATCCTCGTTTGCATATACCGGGTCATATCCGCCGTGAGCGGTCTCGTAAGTCTCTTCTGTCAGATCCATAACGCCTGCGATGTCATACTCACCGTAGTGGGATGCACTGGAGCTTTCGATATGGTCCGGATTGCCCTTCGGCACGATACCGCCGGATGTAACAAGAGCGATCTTAGCGTGAGCTAAATCCTTAACTGCCGGATTCGGATCAACTCTGTCAAAATCAGGCATCGGGAATTCTGTCTCAAACGGCTTATCAGCCAGTTTCTTAAGGAGCATCTTAACCGCTCTCTTAGAGCCTCTCTCCTTCTCGAAGAAGTTCACACGAACACCGTTCGGAATGTAGCCTTCCTCTGAAGATGCGCCGATCGCCTCGCCTTTTCCGATTTTAACAGCTAATGGAGCCAGCTTATTCACTGCATCTCTCATGCCCGCTGCACTGTTCTTTGTAGAAACAATGTAAACCTGGGTCTTGAACATGTCAGCGCCCGGATTCTCTACATACATACCGGTTACAGCCGGGATTCCAAGCTCTTCCTGAACTGCTGCTGCGATCGTTCCGCATGCAACGCCGTAACGTCCTGCATTGAACGCCGGGCCTGCAACGAATACGTCCGGAGCCTGCTCTTTAACCATCGCAAGGATGTCCACTTTTGCTTTTTCTAAGTTCTCGTTAAAATATGAATCGCCACATACGATAGTAGCAATAATCTCAGCGTCATCGCCGAATTTCTGTGTCAATGCCATACCCGGTCCAACAACCTCGCCAACACGGATCTCTGCCGGATAATCTGCCTTTTCTTCTCCACCAATCTGTGCAAAGAACTGATTGATGTAATGAACTACTTTTAATTTAGCCATTGTATTATCCTCCCTTCCTATCTTGCACTCAGCTTGTTGAAACCAGTCTCATTGGTTGCACCGGTAAGCACCTGAAGCTCTACTTCAAGAGAGCCGTCCTCGCGGAGCGTCTCCTCGCTTGCGCCTGCAATCTTTGTAACATAATTCAAAGTTCCAATTACTTTATCAAGTTTCGGCAGGATAATAACCTGATTTGCATTACCGCCGGTTACTACTGCATCTGCAGCCGGATCTGCATCTGCCAGTGACTGTGACTTTCCGTCGCGTCCTGCATACTCGTCTGTGATGATAACTGTCTTAACGCCCTCAGCCTCAATCTTCTTGCAGTTCATGATCAGGTCTGTATCCGGGTTACCGAATCCTTCCTGAGATACGATAGCTCCGTCAAGGTCTAACATCTTGCAGAGTTTCGCTGTCCAGTCAGAAGAACGCTGCTTGTCTGCCAGATATACGTTCTCATTGGTAATGATATGACCGACAAAGTTGATTGTCTTTCCATGCTGCTCGAACATATCCTCAACAACCGGGTTGTTAAGATGTACATAGGTAGGATTCTTATCGCATGCGGATACGCAGTTACCGGATACGATCGCCCCATCCATAACCTCTGTCGGGCTCATGATTGTCGGAACAATTTTCTTAGCGTCTACGCCGTATACATATGTATCGTGAAGAAGTCCCTGGCTCTGAAGCATCTGCACATAAGCAACTCTTGGAAGGTTCGGATATTTCTCCAGCCCTTCTTTGATGGTGCATGTCTCATAAACCTTTGTCTCGTCCGGAGTCAGGTTGCGAGCCAATTCCCCAATATATGTCGCTACTCTGAATCCTGCGAACCTTACTGCCGCCTCATAATCATGCGGCTTAATATCGTCAACCGGCTCACATACCATAACCAGGTTGAGTGTCTTTGAAAATGGAGTGTAATCAGCTCCCGGGCCTGTCATATCGATGATACCTTCCTGGAAACCAACGATCTTTCCTGCCGTAACTACAGCCATACCCTTAAGAGCGTAAGTCTTGCCTTCTCCTACGGTATCTACTTTTGCAATAACTCCCGGGAAGATTCCTCCTCTTCCTTCCACCTTCACACGTGGCTCGATAACATCCTTAACCGGAGTGATTCTTACAGACTCTCCCGGTTTTGCAATGTCAAATGATACGCTCTTGATCTTCTCATCCTCAAGAGCAACCGCCCTTAATGCCTCCTCTGATACATAAAGGATACCGTCTTCAATCTTAGACTCTGCTGCGAACTGGATATCCTTGATGTAAATGTGTCCCAATTCTAATCTCACTTTTAGTTTCCCTCCTTTAATTTTATAGATATTATTGTTAAAAACTGCAATGTTTTATAACCTCTCTCACGACTTCCCTTCCGCGCCGGCCTGACGGGTGTGCTGTTCCGCAGCCTAGCGCAGGGCATCCGCCGATGCCATCCCGCTTTCTATCAGGGTGCAGTCGATAATCTGAAAGTCCTTATACACCTCGGGTTTATAACGGTCTGACTTAAATTCAAACTTCCCGCAGGCATGTATGGCACTCTCGATCAATGCGACCGACTCCCCGTCTATCGCCCTCCTCTCTGCTGAAATCATAATTGATTTATACGGTGTTTCATTTGGCTTGACGCTTCCCGACAGTGGATGCGTCAGCATCGAGTGTCCTTCGTGAATTCTGTCTCTTACCTCTCTCAAAACATCTTCATAGGAGACTTCCCGGTATATTACCTTATGCGTGTCCCCATGCTTTTCCAAAACCAGCGGATTATTCGTCACGATAATATATTTTCCCCTGTTCATATTATGTGCTCCTCCTTTCCGGCATTGGATGAGTGTAAAAAAGGACGCTTTAAAACACTTCCCGTGCCCTAAACCGCCCTTCCTGTCTTTTGCCCCGATAATCAGTTAGCTAAACACTTATCATACAGCACAAGATTCAGAATGTGGTACGTTTTCCGGTCCTTTTGCCTGAAAGTTTCACCTTTCAATGTGCCACCAACACATAAAAGCTTGCCTCTTCGGCGCCCGGTTTCCCGGGTCTCTCTCAGAAAACATCAACCCACTATTTGGTTATACTCTATAGACAACTCTGATTAGTTCTATTGCCTGTTTCTATAATAACCCATTGTAAATTGTTTTTCAACAACTTATTTTGTTATCTCATTATTTGGTCATCCTGCACAAAAATATGTATATTTTTTTGTATATATTCACCTGTCAGGCTTTTATTTTTTATGCCTCTCATAATACTCGTCGTGCACTTTTTTAATCGTGCCGCTAAGAGCAAACAGCGCGATGATATTCGGGATAACCATCATGGAGTTAAAGCAGTCTGCCATGTTCCATACAAGGTCTACCTGCGCCAGAGAGCCAAGCAGAACGCACACAGCAACCAGGACGGAATAAACCTTGACTGCTTTCGCGCCGAACAGATACTTCACATTCGCCTGGCCGAAGAAATACCAGCCAAGAATTGTACTGAACGCGAAGAAGAACATACAGATCGCGATAAAGATGTCGCCGCCCTTGCCGTAAAGCGTAGAGAATGCATACTGGCTCAATTCCGCGCCGGTCTTGCCGCTTGGGATTGATCCGGTCGTGATGATAACAAGCGCGGTCAGGTTCAGGATAACAAATGTATCAATAAATACACCGATCATAGCAACAAAGCCCTGCTCTACCGGATGGTCAACCTTTGCAACTGCATGTGCGTGAGGTGTAGAACCCATACCAGCCTCATTAGAGAACAGACCTCTTGCAACACCCTTTGTCAATGCAAGCTTAATGGTAGCACCAGCAGCGCCGCCGACGATTGAAGAAGGAGCAAACGCGCCGACTACGATAGAATAGAACGCATACGGTATCTCCTTAAAATTATAGAAGATAACGATAAGCGCGCCAATGATGTATAAAGCTGCCATAACCGGAACGATGGTCTCTGTAACCTTTGCGATACGCTGCATGCCGCCCATGAATACGAACAGCGCCAGAACTGCAAGGATAGCGCCCATAGCAATCTGCGGAACACCAAACGCGGTGTTGAACGCTGCTGCGATAGAGTTCGCCTGAACCGCATTACCCATGAAACCTAATGCGAAAATCAGAAGAACTGCAAAAAGCCCTGCCAGGACTTTTCCAAAGGTTCCTGTAAATGCCGCGCGGATATAATATACCGGTCCTCCGGTAATCTCTCCGTCCTCGCCCATCTGCTTATACTTCTGAGCCATAACTGCCTCGCCGAAGATGGTCGCCATTCCTAAAAACGCTGCGATCCACATCCAGAAGATAGCTCCCGGCCCGCCGATCGCGATAGCTGTAGCCGCACCGGCAATGTTACCTGTACCTACCTGAGCTGCGATAGCTGTGGCAAGCGCCTGGAAAGATGACATTCCATCCGCTCCTGCCGCTCCTTTTTTGGAGAACAGGCCGCCGAAAGTTCTTCTCATACCCTCGCCAAAACCTCTGATCTGAATAAAACCAAGTTTCACAGAAAACCAGATGCCGCCTCCAAGGAGGGCAACGATCAGGATATAATCTGCCAGATAGTGCTGGATAGTTAAAACGATATTATTTAATGTTTCCATATTATAATTCCCCCTTTTCCTATAGATATCTTTAATAATTTAATCGTTTTATAGATACCATCTTAACATTATGAAGATTTTATTTCAACTTTTTTGCATTTTGCAGAATAATTTTCGTCAATTTTTCCAATGGATAAATTTGTCAATACTTTTTTCAATAATAAAAACAGCGGGAAAACCTATATTTCCCGCTGTTTCTTTATCCTTGCAATTTATTTTTTATTTACTGTTTTTTTCATTTTCGGCATTTTGCCAATTTTTTGTCAAACTTTCGCCGCATACACCTACACATTAATCTCTGCTTTCACACCCAGCACATCCTTATTCCTGGCAAGGAGCGGACGGATAACTTCGGAAAGATAGATTTCCACCTGGACAGACGCGCGTCCCGTATATTTTGACGGCTCCATTGTGTCCTTAAGCTCTTCAAGCGTAAGGCCGAAGGCCGGGTCTGACGCGATAAGTTCCAGAAGATTGTTGTCAAGTCCTCTCTCTTTCACATTACGCCCCGCCTCCATGGAAAGTGTGCGTATCTTCTCATGCAGCTCCTGCCTGTCTCCTCCGGCTTTCACAGCGTCCATCATAATATTCTCAGTCGCCATAAACGGAAGCTCGCTCATCAGCCGTTTTTCAATCACTTTCGGGTAAACCACCAGTCCGTCCACAACGTTTAGGCACAGGTCAAGGATGCCGTCTATGGCAAGGAACCCTTCCGGCACGCTCAGTCTCTTATTGGCGGAATCGTCAAGAGTCCGCTCAAACCACTGGGTCGCGGACGTAATCGCCGGATTAAGCGCGTCAATCATCACATACCGCGACAGCGATGCGATCCTCTCGCTCCTCATAGGATTTCTCTTATAAGCCATAGCCGAAGATCCAATCTGAGATTTTTCAAAAGGCTCCTCCACCTCTTTCAGATGCTGCAAAAGACGGATGTCATTGGACATCTTGTGGGCGCTCGCGGCAATCCCGGCAAGCACATTCAATACCCTCGTGTCTACCTTGCGGGAATAAGTCTGCCCCGACACAGGATAACACGCCTCAAAGCCCATCTTCTCCGCTATCATCGGGTCAATCTTATCAATAATCTCCTGATTTCCGTCAAAGAGCTCCTGGAAGCTTGCCTGCGTTCCGGTTGTTCCTTTGGAGCCGAGAAGCTTTAAGCTCTTCTTCACATACTCAAGATCTTCCAGATCCATCTCAAATTCCTGCAGCCACAGCGTCGCCCTCTTTCCCACGGTAGTAGGCTGCGCCGGCTGGAAGTGCGTAAAGGCAAGGGTTGGAAGTTCCTTATATTCATCGGCAAACTCCGCCAGCTCAGCAATGACATTCACAAGCTTTTTCCTCACAAGCTCCAGCGCCTCCGCCATCAAGATCACATCCGTATTATCGCCCACGTAGCAGGATGTCGCCCCCAGATGGATGATGCCCTTTGCCTTCGGGCACTGCTGCCCGTATGCGTACACATGGGACATCACGTCATGACGCACCTGTTTTTCCCTCTCTTTCGCAACCTCATAATTGATGTCTTCTGCATGGGCTTTAAGCTCGTCAATCTGCTCGTCCGTAATAGGAAGCCCTAATTCCTTCTCTGTCTGAGCAAGCGCAATCCACAGTTTTCTCCATGTCCGGAACTTTTTGTCCGGAGAAAAAATATACTGCATCTCCTTACTCGCATAACGCTCTGAGAGCGGGCTTTGATATCTGTCTGTTGTCATAATGATTCCCCTTCCTTTCGATATTCATTCTTCCATTCTTCCAGCATCTCATCCGGAATGTCCCTGTCCATCTGTGCGTGCGTCTCCTTCAGCTCCTCCTTCAGCACGGAACCCATGCTGAGAAACAGCGGATTCCCCGACAGCATCTTTGTGTATTCCGTCCGGGAGTATGCCTGGTAACAGCAATACAGATACGCCTTAAGCATATCTGGTTCCTCACAGAGATAATATCCTTCTTTATAAGCATTCGCCGCCTCTTCATACAAAAACAACCTTCCGTAAGCGCTTCCAAGGCAGCCGTACACGCGTCCGTAAAAAGCTTTCCCAGCCGATTCGTCTCTCTGAGGAGCGTTCACGAGAGACTGGTAAACCAGGACAGCCGCAGAATACTCCCCGCTTTCCAGCAGCGTATCTCCCTTAAACTTAATCTTCTCAACTTCCCTCTGATTTTGCAGGTTTTCCAAAATACCCTGAATCTTATTAATCTCAGACTGTGCATAAATGTAGGAACCGCCCAAAAGCGTAAGCACAAACTGTTCCTCCGAGCAGCTCCTGGCAAGCTCATCCCTGAGCTTGTCCGCAAGTTTGCCAAGGCCAAGCTCCGTCGCAATCCACTCGCACAGCTGGCGATTCATAATGGTATGGTCGATCAGGTAAAGATTATTGCACACATAATAGCACAATTCTTCTATCGTATAGATCCGAAGATGAACACGTCCGATTTCATAGGGCTGCTTTGCCCGTTTATCATGACATAGAATTAAACTGCCCATTGATTCCTCCTAACCGTATGTCCTTTGTAACGCAAAAATCGCTGGCCGGGAAAAAATCTCCAAAACCAATATCCCGGAACGTCATCCTGCAAACCCTTTCCCCCAGGAACATGACTTCTATCCTAAGGCGGAGCGAATAATCCGTCCTTTCCGGAAGCCCTTCCAGGGAGACAGTCTCTACCTGCAGCTCCTCTCCCGTAAGGGATTCTATATGGATTTCAAGATCTCCTGTATCCTCAAGCAGCACTTCCCATTCTCCGTCCGCCTCGTACCACCGGGTTCCCCAGGATACGATCGGATACCACCCTTCTTTTCCTCTTGTACGCATCCGGAGGGAAATCTGTTTGAGAAGCTTTGCCTCGTCAAGATATATCGGGCCGTCGCCGCCATCCCTGCTCATCCGGAAGGAAGTGTAGCAAGCCCCCTTGCTGTGGAGATTGTTCCCCACAAATGCTCTCCTTCCGTTACAGAGCACCTTCAGCGAATTGGGGTACCAGTTATTTTCAAAGCCTTCTCCCGTAAGATAGACAGATGAAATCACCTTTTTCTCAAACACGCTCTGAATAAAATTCTTAAACCGCTCGTCCGCGCTCTTCGCGCTCTCCTCGTCTTCCCCAAGCAGCCGGATCATCTCAAGCTCCTTAAAGTATACGTTGGCCACCTCATCTACCGTCACAAACGTATCCTTTTCACGGTTATTCATCACATTAAGCTTTCTAAGCATATACGCTTTTATCTTCTTTGCATTGCAGAAAATCAGAGCCGACTCATACTGCCACAGCTCCTTCGGCTGATAAAACATATACTGGCAGAAACTCTCCTTATAATCCTGGACATATATCCTTTCACCCGAAACTCCAAGATGCCTGCCGATGCTTTTCAGCATCTTTGCCATATCGACATTGATATGGGGGGTCGAAAAAGTCAGGTATTTTATATTTTCAAAACGATCCAGGGTAAGCTGGATAAACTTCGAGAGCAGCCATACGGCATCATAAACCTTTCCTGCCACTTTCACTTTCCTGCGCTTCGACGCAGACTCGAACAGATTCTTCACAAGCGACTCTTCATCTGCTACCTCCAGGCATTCTGCCTGTTCTCCATAAATCCATTTCCCATCCAGCCTGCCAAGCAAAAGAGGAATCTGATAGCTGCCTGGAAATACTTCCAAAGTTTCTGGCTCCTGCCTGATGTCATTATAAAAACTGATCTGGCAATATTTCTCATTCAGGTCATATCCCAGGATACTTCCTCCATCCATCCCATTTCCTCCTAGTATTTCTTAAACATCTTTTCCGCCATCACTTCTTCCTCTGCGAAAGCTGCCATGACATTGCCCCTCTCTTTCGGAGACATCCGTATCATGGCGTTAAGCCTTCCGTACTTTCCGACTTTTGAGCCGCACTGCCCGCCGAGAATCTCTTTTTCTGTCGTCTTAACTTTTTTCCCTTTCGTCTCCTGAAAATAATAGCTGACATGCTCGTCCTCATAAAGCACATACTGCTTGACATACAGGTTTTCAAACACCGGAAGCAAAGTTTCCGTCCGATAGCCCAGCTCTTCCCTTCCGCCGCGTTTCATCTTATAATACAGTTTCACGCTGCTCCCCGGCTCCGCCTGGTAAAAGAGCATCGCCTTATCATAAAGCTGCAGTTCCCGCAGCCAAGTCTCCTCATAGCTCATATAAAACGGAAATACAACTTGTTTCTCGCACATCTCCCGCAGCACCTGATGAAGCACCGGCTCATAGTCGGCTGTATATTTACACTGCGAGAAATATTTCAGCAAAGCAACCTTGCATACATCCGACAGCTCTTCCCCCTGCTCACATTCGTTCGCTATAATGTCAAACACACAACGTTTTACATCACGTCCACGGACAAGGTACTCCTTGGACACATACGCAAGATATGCCTGTTTCAGCCGGAAATACGCATTATCCGACAAGTAATAATCCTCAAAAATCTTCTCCTCATCAAACAAATGCTCTGAAAAGACCATCTGGGTGATGATGCGCTCGCCGATCTTATATGCCGGAATCTCATATTCCTTTATCGCAGCCCACAGCCGTTTCATGTCCTTCGTGGCGCCGCAGTACCAGTTTGCAAGATATGTCAGCGTTGCCTTGTCGTACTGCCCAAGGCGGAATAATTCAAAACTCAGGAAAGTAAGGCGGTCATCCTCTTTGTAATTGGCATCCCTCACCTGATGGCTGCAGTACCGGAATACCTCCTCCTCGTCAAATGCCCTGATTCCTTTGTCCAGTATATTGTCAAGCGTCATCTCTTCCTGAGTCTCAAACTCCTGCCTCTTGCTCTCGCCCTCTGCGTATTTCTTGCACATCTCCAGAAATCTGGGCTCATAGAACAGTCGTTTCGTCTCATAAGGGATCGAGTCCGTATAGTACCTCCCAAGGACAGATTCCCATACGATACGTGACTCCTTGTCGTAAAGGCAGATAATCGTATCCCCGTTATGCTCATACGGAACCCTCTGGTGCACCTTCCCGTCCTTTTCAATCACAAGGACATAATTCATGCCCGTAACCTTTGTGGACACCCCGTATGCATAACAGATATCCCTCATTGCCGCCATACGGACATCGTCCATCTCCTCTTTTGTGCAGAATCTTTTATATAATACCCTCAAATGCTCTGTCACATGCCTTTTCAGGAGCTGTTCCCATGTAAAATTGACCATCTGCTCCCGATAGCTTAAAAACATGTCCTCCCCTCCGACTTCATAAGTCAGGAGATTCGCATATAAAAATGCGGCTTTTTTATATTCAAGAGAATTTCCATGCATGAAATACAGGAATATAGATTTCGGAAGCGCCCCCCTCACTGACTCCACGTCAAGAGTCTCCATATAGTACTCATAAAGCTGGGCAATCTTTAACCCCGCCTCCACGGAACGCTGATACCATACAAAATATTTCCTCTGGTTTTTATTTCCTTTAATCAGCAGCGTACAGATGGTATTTAAGATCATCTTCTCACCGTACATGTCATAGATACGCACCAGAATCCGGAACAGCGGTTCCGAAAAACTCTTCTGCTGGCTGGCAAAATTTGACACATAAAGCGCAAGCTCTTTTGTCATCAGCCGATACTTCGCGGCAAATTCCAACACCTGTATCTCGAATTTCCCGAGTTTTTTCAAAAGGATCGGTTTCTCCTGATAGCACTGGTACGCCTCCAGGTAAAACATGACCTGATGGCAGTTAAAGTCGAACTGCTGCTCCAATACCTCCAGTTTTTTATATGGATTCCTGTATCTGCGGTCTAAGTGGATGAGCATCTGCAAAAGCATCCAGCTGTCCTGGTAACGCATATATGTCTTTCCTATCTCGTCAAGCACCCGCTCTGTATGGCTCCCCTTCCCGCGGATAAGAGCCGTCAGGTACAGATAGTAGCAATTGATGATAGGGTCTTTTCCTATGGCAAAACGGTTATAGTTAAAGTTCTCCAGATTCCATTTCGCCTCTTCCATCTTGCGCCCTTTAATGTAGATATGAGCCTGAAGAAGCTGATACAGCTCGCTGTTAGGATCGATCTTCCGAAGATTCGCCACCCGCTCCTCCGCGCTGTCCACCCAGCTTTTCAGCTCTTTCCTGCCCGCGACATAGCTGATATACTCCTTCAGCGTCTGCGCGCACAAAAGCTCCGGAACATGATGATTTTCATGGTACTCCACGCTCTGCAGCACTTCCACCTCATAAGACAGCTCCTCATACGGCGTTATAAAACGGATGACGCCGTAATTACGCCCTCCGTGCAGGAACTCCGGGCGCACCAGATATTCCACCTCAAATGTATTGCCTATAAAATCCTCTGTCGTGATCTCGGATTTCAGAACTTTCAAAAACTTTCCTTCAGCCTTGATCTGCACCGGCATATAGCCCCATGTATTTTTCATCACAGAGATGATTCCCTTTGTCGATTCATGGATGTCCTCAAACAGCATCCCCTCGCCGGCGAGCGTCAGGAATATGCACTCCTTCTGCTTAATGCCCACCAGGAATTCTTCCATCGCCTGCTCCCCCAGGGACCATTTACGCATATTGTCATAAAGGTAGAAAATACGCTCATTTTCATACTTCAGAATTTCATAAAAAGATTTGGAGCGGAAAAGACGGCCTGCCTCCGAGTAATCCTTGATCGCAAGCTTTCTGAAATCATCTGTGCTCTGTACTTTTCCGTAGGCAGTCATAATGTAGGGCTTTTCGATAATCGCAGTAAATGCCAGCTCATACTCGCCCCCCGAGCACACAACCGTAAATTTCCCCTGCTCAACATGCCCCGGTTTCAGGCCTCTCCCGTCATAGGTAAACTCTATTCTTGCAGGATTTCCTTCAAAACCCTGTTCTTTAAAGCGCACACGAAAAGAAGAGGGGTATATGAGCCCCCTGATTTTGCAGTCATTATTGCTCTTAATCTGCAATCCTCCCCGGTAAACTTCCCCTTCGCCGATAATCAGCACCAGATTTGTCTCCTCAAACTCCACTTCTGGCCGAATCTGACGGAAGTCTCCTTTGGAAAATTTCTGAATCTTATTTTTCAAGTCTGACACCTGCTTCTTTCGTTGCTTTTTTTTCAAAACACACTATAATAAATTATAGCATTGTTTTATGCTCTATGGCAATGCCGAAACACAAAATGTTGAAAATTTATGCAGCAGTTTGGATTTACTATTGTATAGTATAAATAAGGAGTAGAAAAATGTCAAAAAAAATCGAATTTCACGGAAGCGATCTTGAAAAAATCGAAGAATATTACCGAATCCCAAAAGAGGAAATCATCCAGTTCGGGGCAAACGTCAATCCCCTCGGCCTCCCGGAAACTGTGAAGGAGAAGATAGCGGCAAATTTCGACATCATCAGCAGCTATCCTGACCGCAGCTACACAAGCCTGAAAGAAACAATCGGGAGGTACTGCCAGTGCAGTCCCGCCAATGTCGTAGTCGGCAACGGATCCACAGAGCTTATATCGCTCCTTATCAGCCAGCGCGGCGCGAAAAAAGCGCTGGTCTTAGGGCCCACCTACTCTGAATACGAAAGAGAGCTTTCACTGTCAGGAGGGGAGATTCTCTATTATCATCTGGATGAGTCGAAAGATTTTATACTTGATACAGAAGATTTTCTGGATTCCGTCCCAAAAGGAACCGACCTTCTCATCATATGCAACCCAAATAACCCGACCTCTTCTGCCATTACCCGGAGCTGCCTCGAAAAAATCCTTGCTTTTTGCAGTTCAGCAGACATTTTTGTCATGATTGATGAGACTTACATTGAATTTGCCCCCGACATGCAAAAGGTTACTGCCGTACCCCTCACGGACAAGTTTGACAACCTCATGGTAATCCGTGGGGTATCCAAATTCTTTGCAGCGCCTGGGCTGCGTTTCGGATACGGCATCACTTCCAACCGGGAATTCACCTCCATGCTCTTGACCCACCAAAATCCCTGGAGCCTTAACAGCATCGGCGCTTTCGCCGGAGAGCTGATGCTCCAGGACGGCGGTTACATCAAGAAGACAAAAGAGCTCATCAGTTCCGAGCGGGAGCGGCTTTGCCGGGAACTCTCAAAGCTTGACGCCTTCAAGGCCTATCCGCCTTCTGCCAATTTCATCCTCCTACGCATCCTGAAAGATGGGGTGACATCCTTCCAGGTATTTGAGGCAGCCATCCGTCAGAAAATGATGATCCGCGACTGCTCCTCTTTTTTTAAAAACCTGAACGGAGAATTCGTTCGTTTCTGCATCATGAAACCGGAAGACAACGAACGGCTCTTAAAAGTCTTTCGGTCTATATGATAAACTGCTCATAAAAAGGACGGGGAGCGTCTTTCCCCGTCCTAAAACATCTATTTTTTCAGAATCAGCGCTACAAATACGATATCCTCGCCGCCTGTATTCTTGATGCCGTGCCCGTCGCCCTCCCTGCAGAAGAATGAGTCGCCAGGCTCAAGAGGCATCTCTTTTCCGTTGTCATTGTAAATTCCTGTGCCGGATAATATGTAGTACCCTTCCTCGTCGCCCTGATGTACATGGTATCCGATCTCACAGTTTACCGGCACCGTCACTTTCGCGTACATCTTACAGTGCTCTCCCCGCTCTGCATTCGAGATCAGCATCTCTTTTGTAATATATCCCTCTCCTCCGTAGGCATGCTCTGCCTTCACGATTTCCCTTTCGCCGATTTTCGTCATAAACGCTCCTCCTTTATCCTAAGAATATCCTGTCAGCCATTATACCATATCTCTTCCGCAGTTACAATTTCAATCTGGCATTACTTATACTGCCAGAAAATCACGATCTTATTGAGGTCTGGATCGTCCATGTATGTATACCTGACATTTTTAAGCCCATACAGAGAAGCCAGGTTCTGCGCCGCCCGCTGGATAAGATTTCCGAAAATATCTTTATGCGCCTGCTCGTAGCTGTCAGGATCCGCATACTTAAAAACCGTGCACTCCCCTTTGTCCGTGATTGTCCGGTTCATCTCCTTCAGAGCCGTGTCACTGTCATACTCTTTATAGTACAGGTTGTTTACCACGTAATAATTCCAGTCCATCTTCGTGCATTCCGGCAGTTTGATATCCGCGTCCGGCCTGTGCGTCTTAAAAAGCTCCCCGTCGTTGCACAGCATGTAATCATAGCTGATATTGTCATTTCCCTCTGCCTGTTCCGAGTTCAGGAAAACCGGATCGCCCCACGTAGTATCCACATAATAATAATCCCCCTCGCACAGAACCAGGTTCCACGCATGGCTCTCACCGCCCCTCGCCACTCCCGGCACATAGGTGCAGAACACCCCCAGCCGCTCCAGAAGGTACTGGGTTGCTTTTGAGTACCCCGCGCAGACGGAGCGCCTATGGGCGAACACGCTGTAGATGTTCTGGTTGTCTTCAGCCCCCAGGTCATAATCCACTGTATTTACAATATATTCAAAAACGTAGAGGATCTTGTCGTAATCCGACGCATCAGCCTTTATCCCCGCAAGGCATTCCCCTGCCGCCGCCTCTATCTCCTGCTGTCTCTGCTCCTTTTCCTCCGCCGTGCATGTATACTGCGGCTCCAGCACATTATACTTCTCTTTCCCCTCGTAAGAAGTGGTTTTCCCCGTACCGTCGCACCAGAAAATCTCGGGATTGTCCATCAGGACATCCTTGTAGATCTCATTGGTGCGCTTTGCGTCGGCAGAATGGAGGTAGATTTCCGGCGAATACTCCTTTATTCCTCCCAGGATTTCCCTGTAGACGGTCTTTTCCTCCTCCGGGAGCAGCTCATAATAATATTTCTTTCCGATTTCCTCTTCCCCTAAGCTCACCTCCTGATAAGGAATCTCCGGGGAGAGATATTCCATGGCTTTATCCTGGAGCCTGCTCTTAAGGGGTATGGTTCCCGTTCCCAACCCCAGCGCGATTTCTGCCGCCAATATAATAAACAGGAGCCAGAATATCGTCCAAAGGCATCCCCTCTTCTTTTTCTTTCTGCGTCTTCTCTGTTCCATGTTCCATTCCTTTCGGTTAAAATCTTTCGCACACCTTTGCTTTCCCCTGAATATCCTGATACCAACAGAGTCTTTTCGAGGTTTGCTTATGCCTACACCTAATACTCCTCTTGCGGACACTCCGGACAAAGGAGAGCTGCAAGTAAACATCACGTCTGAAATAACCGCTCTGCCAATCGCGGACGCAAAAGTAAGCATCTCCTACACCGGCGTTCCCGAAAGCCAGCTGGAAGAGCTTACTACCGATTCCTCCGGACAGACCGAGACTATAGAGCTCGACGCCCCTCCGCTGGAATACAGCCTGAACCCGGACAACGAAATCCAGCCCTACTCCGAGTACACCCTCAACGTCACCGCCCCCGGCTACGAGCCTGTCAGCATTGCAGGCGCGGAAATCCTTCCCACTATCAAAGCGCTGCAGAACATCCAGATGCGCCCGGCCGCCCCGGACGAATCTTCAGAAGACGTATTCGTCATACCTGCACATACATTATACGGAACATACCCGCCAAAAATACCTGAAGACGAGATAAAGCCTGTCAACGAGACCGGGGAAATCGTGCTGAGCCGGGTCGTCATACCTGAATATATCGTTGTCCATAACGGGAGCCCCCGTGACTCCACCGCCAGGGATTACTATGTAAAATACAAAGATTACATCAAAAATGTAGCGTCCAGCGAAATCTATGCCACCTGGCCCGCCGATACCATACGGGCAAACGTACTGGCAATCATGTCCTTCACGCTAAACAGGGTCTATACGGAATGGTATCGCAACAAAGGCTATGACTTCACCATAACGTCATCCACAGCCTTTGACCACAAATGGATACCGGAGCGCAACATCTATGATACCATCTCTGTAATCGTAGACGAACTTTTCCCGAATTACCTGTCCCGTCCGAATGTCCGTCAGCCGATCCTGACCCAGTACTGCGACGGCAGGCAGGTGCAGTGCCCGAACTGGATGACGCAGTGGGGCTCCAAATCCCTCGGCGACCAGGGTTACTCACCCATCCAGATCCTGCGTTACTACTACGGCGACAGCATGTACATCAACACTGCCGAAGCCATCTCCGGAATCCCTTCATCCTGGCCGGGCTACAATTTGACCCAGGGCTCTACCGGCAGCAAAGTACGGCAGATGCAGGAGCAGCTGGCCGTGATTTCCGGCGCTTACCCCGCCATCCCCAAAATTGCCGCCGACGGCATCTACGGACCCGCCACTGCCGCTGCCGTGAAGAAGTTCCAGTCCGTATTCGGGCTCCCCGCGACCGGAATCGTCGACTATCCCACATGGTACAAAATCTCGGAAATCTATGTCGGGGTGTCCAGGATTGCAGAGCTGACTTAGCCAGTGAGTCAAGCTGAACAGCCCGCAGGCAGAGCTGGCGATATACGTCTAAAATACCAGCTCCTGCTGCCTGGCAACTTCTATCTGGGATACTACCATCACGTCCGGGTCATTCCCTCTCAGGTGGTCTGCCTTCAAATACTGCATGCCGTTGCGGAGACTTGCTGCAATCAAATTCAGCACATAAATATTGTCAAAACGGTTGTAGATAGACTCTCCGCTTAGCCCGGTGAGGCAGATCATCTGCGTATTTGTCTTTTTCGCTACATCCATAAGCGGCTTTAACAGATGCGACGCATTGGTCTGGGCAAAGGGGTTGTCCATGATCAGCACTTTCCCCTCATTGCGGTCCGCAAAAATATCCGTATCGTCCTTTCTCATATAGTACAGGAGGCTGGACAGGATGACAAACGCTGACAGAAAGCCTTCCCCGCCAGAGTTTCTTGCCACTTCCGCCCAGGTGATGGGATATTCCCTCTGCGCCTCAATCTTGTACAGGCGAATCTGGACGTTCCCGATCCCCACTACGGCATCATAAAGATTTTTCGTCGTTATCTGCGTTCCAAAATATTCCTGGGCGTTTTCGTTTTTCTCAAAAAGCTCCAGTCCTTTCTGGGTGACCGCGTCTATCATATCCTGAAGATGGATGCGGTACACTCCTTCATTTTCCTCCCATTCCGGCAACAGGATCTTCAGCATCTTCACCGGCCGTTTCCGGATGGAAATAGTGGAGTTGTGGTCAATCTTCCCCAGGTTCTGATGGACTTCCTTCAGATAGTCTTCCAGAAGCCCTACGATATTTTCTTTTTCCTTCTCAACCATGGAAATATCCACTTTCAGTTTCTCAATCAGGCTGTCATAGGACTGTATGGTCGTAGAGAGCTGGGAAAGCACCTGCGAGGCATCCTGCGTAAGCTCAAGCATGGATTCTATCGGTTTCTTATAAAAATCTTCCTCAAACTCCTTCCTGCGCGCAATCTGGTTCAGCACGTCGGTAAGGTCATCTTTGGCGCTCTGCCGTTTCTTTACAAGGTGGTTATAATCCCTTACCAGCTCTCCCTTGAACTCTCGCAGCCTCTTTCCTTCCATCTTCGAAAAGTCTTCTTTCCATTCCGTTTCATCCCGGCACTGGAACACGCTGTACTCGGCAAGGGCGGTCAGGTTCTCGTCATAGTTTCTCATCCTCTCCCTGATGCCCTTTCCCCGGCGTTCCAGCTCTTCCTTCTCATATAGCAGCTTATTTTTTCTGGCGTCGAAATCCTGATCCTTGATCTTTTCCTTCTCCAAAGGCGTTTGCTCCCCGCACTCTTCCTCGAGCCTTTTCATCTTTCCTTTCCGCTCTGTGACAATCTCGGCAATTTTTTTCTCTTTTTCGTGCCAGAGCCTCTCTTTCATCTCTGCTTCCCGCCTTTTTCCTTCCAGCATGTTCTCCTGGTGAAGTTCCTCCTGGCGGCTGTATATGACATCCCCAAACTCCGTTCCGGAGAATCCGTATTTCCGCTCAAGATGGCTCAGCTCATCCCGGGCCCGCTCATATCTTCCAGCGGCCCTTTGCTCCTGCTCCTTAAGCTCATTCAGCTCCCGCGCTATCCCGGAAGTGGCTGCGTCATACCTTGCCTCCATCTCCCTAATATTCATCCCTGCCGCAAAATCCTGATGCTCTTCGGAGTTCTCGGGGATTTTTTCATAAAGGCTGTATTTCCCGGCGGATTTTTTCAGCTCTTCCCGCTCTTTTAAAAGCGCCGCCCACTCCGTCTCTTTCGACTTAAGGATATCCTTAAGCCTCTGCTCCTGATTTTTCGCAAGTTTCTGCCGCCCTATAAGTTTCTCCTCTTCCTCCCTGCATTTTTCAAGCTCTCTCCTGCTCTTTTCGTATATCCCGTAGTCTCTGCTTAGCTGCTCAAAGTCTTCAATCCGTCGTTTCAGGGATTCAATTTCTTTTTCTGTATTTCGGATCTCCTGCTCCCTCTTATCCGCCTCAGACTGTATCTTCCCCAGTTCCTCAGATGCATTCCGAATGCTTTTTTCCAATGCTTTCGCCTGTCCTTCAAGCTCTCTCAGCGCTTTCCTGTTTCCATCCCATTTCCCTTTGCTGACCTTCTGGTTTTCAAGCTGCTCCTGCCTTTTAAAATATTCTTCATACTCTTTCCGGCGCACCTCGATGGCGTCCTGTTTCTTTTCGATCTGACGCCTTTTCTCTGCCGTCATCTCTTCCAGCTTCTTTTCATCAAGCAGGCTCTCATTAAAATATACATAGAAACTTATATCCGGAAACATGACAACCCCGCCCCCGTCCAGGTTTCCCGCCTCTTCCAGACGGTTACGCATTACGATCGGAACCGGAGCCGACGTGTAAAACTCTTTGTCATTTTTTGCCAGCTTTTCAATCTCTGCCTCCGAAAGCATCAGAGCATACGGAAGAAACGGGTGCCTGCGTACCAGCTCCACGTTCTCCTTATTCGTCCTCCCGTTTTTCTTAAGCCACTCCATTCCATACACAATATGGATGCCCATCTCCTCAAACGCCGATTCCATCTCCTCTGAAAGTTCCAGGTACTTCCCCTCTGTCAGCCGCTTATACTCTTTCTGCAGCCCGTCCTCTTCCTTTTCCAGGTTCCTCCTGATGCTGTCAATCTCCAAAAGCTTTCTCTTTGAGGCATGCAAAATCTCGTCTTTCTCGAAAAGGAGCTTTTCATCAAGATCTAAGTAGCGGAGGATGACTCTGCGGTCTTCAAGCTCCTCCTCATATTCCTCTCTGAGCTTTTCCTGCTGCTCTTTCTGTGCGCTTGCGCGAATCTGCTCTGCACGCATATCCTCCAGAGAACGCACAAGGCTTTTTTTCTGTTCCTTTGCCCTCTCCTGATCCTCGCGCATCCGAAGGCGCCGCCTTACATTGCCTTCAAGCGCTTTCTCGTATTCCGATGCTTTAATATCAAGCGTTCCCGGATCGTATTCGCCCAGGATATTGCGCGACAGGCTTTCATTATACCGCCTGTTAAATGACTCTTCGCGTTCCCCGTAGCTTTCTGTCCGGCTTTCATAGGTTCCGGCCTTTGCCGCATTTTCCATCATCTTCTGAAGTACTTCCGACAGCTTTTTCTTCCAGTCCTCACTCTCTTTTTCTGCCTGCTGGCGCGCATTCTCATTCTCCCGGCATTTCTCCCGGCTGTCCTCCAAAAGTTTCTCATACCGGACTCTCAGCCCATAGCCGAGGCGCAGCCTCTCTGGCTCAAGCTCTTCCTCTGCCTTTTTCGATATCTCAAGTTTCTGGCGGATGCGCTCAAGCTCCTCCTGCTCCTCCTTCGTTATCTTATCCTGTTTCGCGCACAGCAAAAGATGGTATGTCCTTGCGATCGCCTCCGCCTGGTTCTCAAGGTCTTCCCGCTCGCTGTCCAGCATATCCCGATCTCTCGTATATTTCCCGCGCCTTTCATCCAGCTTGTGAATCTCGCTGGATATTTTTTCATACTCGACATACGCAATCCTGCCGAGAATCTCTTCTATGCCTTCTTCCGCATTTCTTTCTTCTTCCTCTGCCTCTTTATGCAGACGGCCAAGCTCTGCGATAAAATTCGCAATCAGATTCTCCTGCGCCTGCTCCCCCCGCTCCGCCTCCCGATAGCGCTCTGCCTTTTCCCGGATGCGCGCCGCGTCTTCTTTAAAGAGCTGTATCGTGTCATGGCGCTTTATGCTTGCCTGATTGGCTTTATACTGCCCCACATATTTAGACAGTGTATCCTGGAATTCCTTCATGCGGTTTTTCTCTTTGTTCAGCTTGCTCTCCACAGCGTCAAGAAACCATTTCTCCACAAGCCCCTTCTCATCCCTGCAATCCGCAAACAGCTCCGAAAGCCCGGATTCTTTCAGATTCACTTTTTTTATAATCGTCTCCCATTCTTTGTAATGAATCTGATACTCCGAAAGCTTTTCAAAATACTGCCGTGACTGTGCCGGATTCCCCATGTCATAGCAGAAGAACTTCATCGCCCGGTTCTTTTTGTACTCCTCGAACATCTGCCGGCAGTCCGAATAATTTTTGAGGGTCATCTCCCTTTTACCTTTTTTCACCACCGCAAGATTATGGATGTCCTGAGGGCATGGCGAGCTGTACTCGCTGACAATATTTACAATCTCAAGGTTTTCATTGCTCTCCTCTTCCGAGGCCTGGCTCCTCCTTACCATCATCCCGGTAAGCACATACCCCGCCCCCTGGTCCAAAGCCCATTCAACCAGAATAAACGACGGCTTGTTAGTGGTAAAATAACTCTCAAACGGACGGTCTTTTACATCCCGGTACCTCTTGTGCACGAAAGGAGCCGTCATCATCTGGACAAGCACGGACTTCCCTCCCCCGTTCCGCAGAGACAGGAGCGTGCTTTCCCCGTTCATATGAAAGCACTCGTCACTGATGCGTATTGCATTGTTATTGTAGCCTATGTTAATCAGCCTGACTGTCTGTATCTTACTCACTTTCCGCCACCCCCAGCACTTTCAGCACCCTCTGGTAATTATTCTGGTTTAACAGGTTCCAGTCCATAAAATTATCCAGTTTCTTCGTTGTCTTTATCATCTCATCCCGCTCAACATATTCAATCAGCCCCTGCTTCTGCAAAAACAGCAGGATATGGTGCAGGAAACCTTCCTTCGTCGTCTTCGTCCTCGCTCCCCTGTCGTCTGACTTTAACGCCTCATATGCCTGCAGCATATCAGTAAACGCAATGCCGGACTGCTCCTCTTCCTCCTCGTCAAGCTCCCTTTTCCCTGCCTTCAGATATTCCGATATCAGGTTCTGCAGCTCGCCCACCCGGATATATTCCCTGGATTTGCTGCTGCTCCCCTGGCCGTCAAAAAACTCTACCAGGAGGGTCAGTATGACAAACTGGGAAAGATAATAGTCCTTATCCGTAGCGGTTGACCTGCACAGCACCGCCTTTAACTGCGCCTTGGAAAACCCCAGGAAATTATTTTCTTCTTTCGGGATGAGGTAGATGACATTCCCGTACCTCACGATGGTGCTTCCTGCCACCTCCCCCTGAGATTTCACCAGGCTCTGGACTTCCTCCCGCTCGGCGTACGCCTTATAGAGCAGCATCTCCTCTTCCTCCCTGAGTTCATGGTTCTCCAGAAGATAGTAAAATATTTCCTGACTGGTTCTGATATCCTCTAATTCATAAGCCATAATCATTTATTCCTTTCGCCTTACCCTGATTGACACGTCCGAGCACCGAATGCTCTTCCTCACTCCGTTTTCATCCAGAATCCCGTCAAAGGTCACTACGCCCCCGTCTTCTACCCGGTAAACTTCCACCCTGGTAATGTCCGAATTCTCCGGATATTCCTCCACAAGGTGAAGGAGCATCTCATTAAGCTGAAATTCTCCCGGACGGTCCTGGATATATTCACTGCGCTCCTTTTTCAGCGCCTCGATATCAATCTCACAGTTTTTAATAAGCTCCACCATGATCTCCTTAAATATCTCCACATTCGGGATTAGCTGGCTTTTCTCTTTCGCAGACCTCTCCAGGCGCATCCCCACTTCACGCAGGGTGATCTCCCCCCTGCCCTTCGTCTCCCTGAGAAGATATCCCAGGCTTTCCTCATACTTCATAAGCTTTTTCTTCCGAAGCATATCCTGTTCTTTCTGCCACTTCTCCTCATCATAGTCAAAGGTTTCCTCTATGTCCTTCTCCTTCTGTCTCCGCACAGGTTTCTGCAGGCTGAAAGATTTGTTCAGATTATAGATTTTTTCGATGTCCCTTCCGAACAGAGGGCGCAGGAAATAGTCGAGCCGCTCAAGCGCCCCAGGATTTTCCAGCACCTTCTCATACATATCGCTCCGGAAGGAAAACCGCTTGATATAAGACATCTGGATCAGCTCTTCCAGCTCTTTCGTGTAGAGAGCCTTCAGGTCAAAATGACCGCTGAGTATCTTCTGATGCTCGTCAATCGTCCGGTTCAGGTAGGATTCAATGACTTTTAAGCTGTTAAGTTTCTCCTCATCTTTTTCGCTCAGGCGGCTGACGTCAATATTTTCCTCCTCCAGCTCCCGGACACGGCTCCTCACCCGCTCCCGGTAGTTCTGGAACTTCTGTTTCGTCTCCCCGATAGTGTCCAGATTCTCCTGCAGGATGTCCTCATAATCCTTAACCGAATAATTCAGTGCATTCCGGCGTATCTTTCCCATAGCCTCCTGAATCTTCTGTATCTGAATCCGCAGCAGGTTAAACACATTCTTAATGTCGTCCACTGCCCTCTCGTAGCTCTGTTTTTCCAGATGCATCTGGAAAATCATCTCATGGATGGTCAGTTTCATATTGCCCTCGATCTCCAGAGTGGCCAGCATCAGGTTGTACCCTTCATCCGTCAGATAATAAGACGTCCTCTTCAGCTCATGGTCAATGTAGATGATCCTGTTGGCAACGTAACTGATATGCATCTCCTGATAAGCGCTCTGTTCAAAGTCAAAGCCGTCAAAATGCATCTCCTTCCCCTCATTGGACAGCACGATATTTACGATAAAATCCCCCAGTTTTCTGCAGTCGTCATAAGCCATTGCCTTATGAAAATGCCCGGAATTCAGCGTGTCAATGTAAGCCCCGATATCGTCCATCACGCAGTTTTCTTCCTTCAGTGACTGTTCCATAATGTACAGCATCACCGCAAAGACTACGTTAAGCTGTTCATCCAACTTCAAAAAGCCATATTGTTTCCATATGGCTTTCTGAGAGCTGTTCTGGATGATCAGGGCATACAGCCCCACATTCTTCATCCTTTTTGGAAAATATTTCAAAAAATCATACTGCATCTTTCGTCTTTCCCCTTGCGTCATCTGTCCGTATCAACCGTAACAATCAGTAAAAATCCGAAATGTTCAGAATCTCCTGCGGTATGTATTTCCCGCCCTCCAGCACCGCCTTCATCCTGAGCACGCTCTTTTCCGGAAAATATGCAAAAAATTCGTTCTTTATATTCCGGTTCTGCCCTTTCTTCGTATCCGGCATCCGCCCGAGTCCGGCTGCCTCTGCCTTTTCAAGCATCCGCTCATAGGCTGCCGCAAACGGAATAATCTCCCACTCCTCCCGAAACACCCCGGCAAGTTTCTCATAAATGCCGATTCCCTCATAGTCCAGATCCCCGAAATAAAAGATTCTGTTCCCCTGCACTTCCATATACGGCTCCGCACAGAACGAAAAGTCCTGAAATGACCGTATGATCTTCTTCCCCGCTCCGTAGATAAGAGTTCCGACAGGCATCCCCAAAATCTCCTCTCCTCCGTCAAGCAGGAATTTCCTCATGCTGTAAAAGGTGTCTTTGTTTTCCAGGATTACCATATTCTGCGGAGTTTCGCGTGTATGGGAATAATACGCTAATGGCTCTGACGTTCTGTAGATGTTAAAAAAATCTTCCTCAAGTCCGCAATGCTTAAGAACTGTCCTTCCCCGCCCCTGGCATAAAAATTTTTCTTCATTCCAGATTTCAAAACTGCGCTCATTTTCCGATTCCTCATGGGAAAGCTGCTCTTTCCGCTTTCCGAGAAACTCACTCAGCATCAGCACCCAGCGCCGTTCCTTCTCATATGTGTCCAGGTGGGACAGATAGTAATCTATGCAAATCCTGGCATCCAAGCGGTACTTCAGCTCGTCCGCCAGAGGAGCATAATCCTTTTCAGGCTCAATCTTCCAGTATTCCCGGAACATCGCCGGTTTCTTCCCGTTAGTTCCCGATGCCCTTAAAGGTTTTATCTCCCCCTTTTCCATGAGCTCCATAATATAGCCGCACTGTACGCTGTATGGAACATCCGCACGGGCGCGCAAAAGCTCCTCCAATGATATCCGTCTCACTCAAAAACTCCTTTTCGCCGGTTAGTTCTTTTCATTATAGCATTTTTTCCGCCATTTGTCCTTGATTATATCAGCTTTTCAAAATCTTCCCGGCAAGGCGCGCCAGAAAATAGGAAATCTTAGGAGGCACGGCATTGCCGATCTGCTTACACACAGTAGTCTTATTCCCGTAAAACACAAAGCCATCAGGAAAGCTCTGAATACGCGCCGCTTCCCTCGGCGAAAGCGTCCGGTTCTCTTCCGGATGGATGAAACGTCCTCCCGCAGGCGTGTCAAACCTTGTGGTGACGGTAGGGGCAGCCTCCTCCCAGCAAAGCCGCCCGTATGCGCCGCTGTGGACAGAGTTGATCTTTTCCTCCAGAGCGGTAAAGTTCTCACCCCCGGAAATTCTGCTCATTCGTTCAACCGCTGTCTTCGAATGTTTCGTCCTGCTATGATTTGTAATCTCCTTTTTTTTACACGAAAGGAACCGCTGATACTCCGTCTCCGGCTCCGGATTGGAAATAATCCCGTCCTCCGTTGTCGGCGGGAGGTTCCCGATGGCATCCCTCACCGTAACTTTGTCAAAATACCCCGGATGCTCTGCGGCAATCTCCTGTTTCACGTCCATCCATAGCCCGGGGATATCCGCCTCTTCCTTTAACGTGCCAATGATGATTGCCC
The DNA here is from genome assembly GCA_910578455.1 of uncultured Dorea sp. Classification (GTDB taxonomy): domain Bacteria; phylum Bacillota; class Clostridia; order Lachnospirales; family Lachnospiraceae; genus MD308. Next base: position 13,314 of record CAJTQA010000008.1, on the reverse strand, counting down.
GCTCTCTCTTTTGCGGCACGCCAAAATCGACAGCCCTCACCACCTCATAGTACAGATGGTACGGCTCCCCTCCTAACATCTCCGGGTCGGAAAAGGTCTTAAGTATCTCCTCAAATATCTTTCCGCCCTGCATGGTCATGATTCCTTTTACATTCTCCATGACAAACACTTTGGGCTTTACCGCCCTCACCACATTAAAATAATGCTTGAACAGATAATTTCTCGGATCGTCGATAAACCCGTTCCGAATCCTCGCCCCCGCCATGGAAAAACCCTGGCAGGGAGGGCCTCCGATAATCACGTCGGCATCTCCCTTCTTAAAGATGCCGGAACGGTCTATATTTCGTATATCGTCCACCACCACAGCCGTATCCGGGTGGTTTTTTTTGTAAGTCTCTGCAATGCCCGGATCAAATTCCACGGCCTTTTTTACCACAAACCCCGCTCTGGCAAATCCCAGAGACAGGCCGCCGCACCCGGAAAACAGGTCAATTGCGTCCATTATTCATACCTCCGCCAGCTTATAGGGGCTCTCACACGAAAGTCAATCCTGCTGATTTTTCACGCCCTCACCGATCCTGTACCGGAACGCAAATTTTTTTATGTAATCGCCTTCCTCCTCTGTCAGCCCATACAGCCGGTGAATACAGCCGTCCACCTGATGGATGACTTCGGCACAGTCTTTATGCTTATACTCATATTCTGTCTGTTTCGTACCGACATACAGTTTCGTCTCTTCCAGCTTATCCTCCAGCAAACGCGCAAGCCTGCCCAGCTCGGCAAAATCGCCTGCACCCCGCACGTCAGGAATCCTAAACCCATCCAGCTCCTTCCCCGTAATATGCCAGCAGTCAGACACGCAGACCCAGTACCACCAGAATAGCGAGGAATTTAACAGGCACATGCAAAGACATGCAAGATTGTTATCTTCACAGTAAAATCTTTTGTACTCGGAGCCTGCATGCTCATGCAAAAATGCTTTCATCCAAAATGCCGCCCTCATATTCAGAAAGATATTTGCTCCTTTACCTTCCCCTGTTTTCCGCCTTTTAAGCACATCACTTAAGGCCGCGGGCATCTCAGCCAGTTTCCGGTAAATATCCGCATCCGTCTTTGTGCCAAGCTTTGGGATATATTCTTCTGCCGCAAATTCATTTTCTATGATCTCCGCTGTACGAAACAGGTTTTCACGCTCTTCCCGGTACCAGTACCTGTAATTTCCCGTAAAGATTCTCCTTCCCCCATCTGTGTTCTTTCCGAAAAAGATGCACAGCTTTTGATGGACAGAGCGAAACAGGCAGTCCGGCCTGTCCGAATAGCTCAGTATGTACTGTTTCGGAACATGCTTATACAGTTCTTGGCGTATCTGCCTCATCCTGGGCGTGGACACATAAGAAAGAGGTATGACAAACCCCAATACGCCGCCCGGTTTCAGGCGAAACGCCGCATTCTCCAGCACGTTGGCATAGATATTCCCATATTTTTTTTGAGGAATGGATTCGCTCCTAGAATCCTCCACATAAGGAGGATTGCCAAGTATGATATCATGTCTGCATGGCGCCTTATCACTCTCCGCGCTGCCAGGCTGCCCGTTTATAAAGTCGCGGCATGTAAAGCATAACGCCAGAACCTTAGCCATCCCTTTTATCATTGAAACCCCATACTTATGCAGCACGCATAAAAGCAGTTTCATCTTCGCTATTGCAACCGAATCTCTGTTTAAATCATTGCCTTTCACAGACAACACTATTTTCCGGATTTCATCTCTTTTTGGCTCCTTCCGGAAACTCTTAAGCATGTCAAGTTTTAGAGCAAGAGCTTCAAGCAGAAATACCCCCGTTCCGCATGTAGGATCATATACCGACATCTCAAAACAAAACTTCTCCGGCAGGATCCCCTGATAATCTTCCGCTCTGATTGTCTCAGGAGACAGATTTTCACAGGCAAGCCTTGCGCTGTTCAGCAAAATAAACCTTACAATGTCAGAAGGGGTATAATATACCCCTTTCGTCTTACGGATTGATTCCTTTTCGTTCAGGCAAGAGAGAATTTCCTGCGTCTTTTCATATCCGTATTTTGATGTGTCCTGCTCATAAGCCCCCTTTGGATATATGCTATCTCCCGCCCTGTTTCTTGTTACCTCAAAAATTTCATTCCAAACGGTATCCTGCTCACCTTTATTGTAATTTTGAATCAGGTATCCTCTGACAACTGATAATGCATCTAGCAATATTTCACTCATAAAATCTCCCAGCTAAAATTCATTTAAGAGGCTGTCGATTCCCAACAGCTTATTATAAAACAGCCATTTGGCATCACCTTCGCCAAAATCTCTGACCTGTGCATGCCCTTCCATGTAGTTTCGCTCCGCATATCCCAGGATTGATGCCTGATTGATACTCTCCCAGTCAACAAGCTTTTGACCGGAGTCCGTATCCGCAGCCTCTATCTTCACTGCCGCATAGTAATCCTTCGGAATATTATAAAATTGCTCCACATTTACAAGAAGCCTCGTATGTATATTCCGAAAACCTGTCTTAACATCAACAGAATGCCCCCGGAGAGTCATAAAATCATAAGGGTCAACATTATCCTGTCCTTCATAAACCTCCAGCATACCGTCTGTATTGACTGCCTTGCCGCTCTCCTCCAAAAATTTCACAAATACAAGTTCTCCCAGTTTCCCGATATAAGTTCTCTGAATCTCAATCTTCTTCTGCATGCTTACGTCATTGGAATTCCGCACCTGTTCAGGCAGCAGGCGGGAATATTGGTTACCAGAAAGGATGATATCTTTTGCAAATTTTAACGCAGTTTGCCTCATATCGCTATCAATATCTATTCTGTAGCATGCAATATTATATCTGCCCCGTATTTCTATGTATTTCTCCATTTCGCGCTCCTCCTTGCCGCATCCTGTCAAAATCGCTCTGCTGCCGTTCAAAAACGGCACTGAGAACATTTACAGTCTGTTCTTAACAAAGCTTCCCCACAAGAATTGTACCCTATTCGGTGACAGTTTTCAACAGAGAATAAGGCTGCACATCTTTTTACATCTTTCAAATCTCATTATCTGCATATAAAAGATAAGCAGCGACGGCTGCAGCCAATTCGCTCTTTTCTTAACAACTGTAGATTTCAGCTTTCTTCCTAATCGTCGGGATTCTCTCCTTCCTGTTTTTTATAATGAAAGGACCATGTCTTTCAACATGATCCTCCATAAATCACTACATTTACACTGCAATTTCATAATGCTCTTTTAAGCCATTCATCATATTATGCTTAATGCATCCTTCATTCTGCAATCTTCCAACAACAATTCCAGGCGCAATACCCAGTGTTTTTGCAAATGTTCGAATGCTTGTCGAAGAAAAACTTGATTTCTCTACAAACTCGCTAAATGCCTCTTCTGATATCAGAGCATCTCTTGCCCAAGCATCTGCGGCCTCTTCATCCTGATCAGTTGTTCCATCAATATGGCCAATATGGCCTAATATAATGTGAGCCAATTCATGAAATAAACTAAACCAAAACTTATCTGCATCCTTACCTCTAGCCGTAAGCCCTACAACTATCTTATTGCCATCCATAAATGAAGCTCCCTGAAGGAAGGAGCCTTTTAAGTGCGGCAAGAATACAATTGCTATTCCGCACCCTGCCAACATGCTTTTTATCTTGGGGCAGAACTCCTTTGGCTGCACAACAGTCATAGTTCTAATCTCTGGAATAATACTTATTAACCCTTTAATATTTATTGGCGATGTTTCAATATTACGGGCTTTAATCTTTGCTTCTTGAACCCACGCCAATAATGCAAAATCACTTTTTTCTGTAACCGCAAGTCTTCTACATGCTATTCTGGTAATTCGTTTATTCTCTAACAGAACTAACTCAACAACTTCAAAATATTTTCTAAGATTGATTACCTTTTCTTTTGAATCTCTTGCTTCCGGGATCCATCCAAACTTAACCATTTCATTATATGGAAGTTGCTTTGCCAAGGTTTCATCTGCATCCATTGCATTTTGAGCCTTAACCTTAATCAGCTTCTCTCTATAAACTGCCTCAAGATTATTCCAAAACTTTGCCGGCACTCCTAATACTACCTCTAATCTAACAGCCACCTCTGGAGTCAGCTGAACTTCACCGTTAATGAGTTTACTAATATGCTTTTCTGATATATCCATCCTTGCAGCAAACTCTTTCTGACTCATCCCTTTGTCATTTAGCTGCTCCTTAATTGTCGCTCCAGGTGGTGTTGCAATAAAACTGCGACTTCTCACCATAGTGCTACCTCCTATCCACTTTCCTCGTCCTAATGGTAATCTACTATTTCCATTATATGTGCCACTTGGATTTCATTTCCATATTTTTTAAAAACCAATCTATACGGATGCACTAAGTCAACTGCATATTGCCCTTTCCGATTATTGGTTAATGGATGGCACCTGCCAATGTGATATTTAATCATTTCTTCTACAGTTTCTGCAGCTTCAATTTCTCCTATACGCATCTGGATCTTTTCTGACATTTCATTTCCATATGTTCTATCGGATATCTTGGCATCAGTACAAACCTTTTCAATCTTCTTATTTTTGTACGTAATATCCAATGCATCACCTCTTTCTCGAATTTACCTTTGAGGTAAATTCATAATAGCATATATTTATGAATTCGTCAATCCGAAGATTTGCCTCTTGCTCCTCTTCATTTTTACATTCATCTTTTTTCTGAAATTGACAATCAGGTATATAGCGTCTATAATATTTTTATTACAATTGTAAGATATAAGGAGGGATTTGAAATGAGCGATTTACCACAGATTTCTGAAGCTGAATTCGAAGTTATGAAAATCGTATGGAAACATGCGCCCATAAATACCAATGAAATAACTGATAAATTATTGCAGACTACAAGCTGGAGTCCGAAAACAATACAGACTTTGATCAAACGCCTTGTGACCAAAGGCGCCCTGACTTATGAAAAACAGAGCCGGGTATTTGTTTACACCCCAGCCGTGAAAGAGAGCGAATACATCGGCCAGGAGAGCAACTCCTTTCTGAAACGGTACTATGACGGGGATATCTCCGCCATGCTGTCTGCATATATAGAAAATGACAGGCTGTCCGAGACAGAAATAGAACACTTGCGTTTCCTTCTTTCACAGAGACGCAAAAAAGGGGGCAATTAACATGGCTGGTTTTATGATACGCTTTTTCATATGCAATGTGTTTATCAGCGGTATCATCGGAATTCTTTTGATAGCCAAGAGGATATTTAAAAACAGCCTGTCCAGCCGGATGCAGTATAATCTGTGGTTCCTGCTGCTGGGGTTATTGGCAGTTCCCTTTATACCGCTCCGCCTTATCGGATTTCCGCAAATCTTCTCATGGCTTGGACGCTTAAGACATTCTCTGTCTCCCGGCACCGACGCAGCCATGGGCGAAATCGCGGGAATCGACCCCGTTGGAAATGCAGGCTGGATGAATGACTTTGCCCTCTCGGCAAATAGCGATTCTCCATCCATTGCCGGCTACATATTATTGGGGATATGGCTTGCAGGTATTCTTGCAATGACTATATTGGTAATCAAATCTTCTCTCCGTCTACGCAGTCTGAAAAAATCCGCACTTCCTCTCCAGAACAAGGAAGTCCGCAGACTATATGACCGCTGCTTGGAAGAGATGGGGATTCATAGAAAGATTCCTGTCTGCAGCACTGCATTTTTGAAATCTCCGATTATTGTGGGGCTTTTGAAACCATGTATTTATTTGCCGATTCATCTGATCTCTGATTATACCTTATCACGCAGCGCCCGCTCCGAAAGAGCCTGCATTACAGGATACCCCAATGGGTGTAACGAGTCCGATATGCGGTATATGCTGCTGCACGAGCTGCAGCATTATAAGCACCGTGATGCTATCGGAAATTTCTTAATGAACCTCGCCGGAGTGGTATATTGGTTCAATCCTTTTGTCTGGCACTCTTTGAAAGAAATGCGTAATGACAGAGAGATTGCCTGTGACACCTCTGTTTTAAAGATGCTTGAAGAAGATGATTACGAGGATTACGGCAATACACTGATCAACTTTGCAGAAAAGGTTTCTCTTACTCCTTTTCCTTTTGCCGCCGGGCTTGGCGGAAACATGAAACAGATGAAACAAAGAATCATGAATATTGCGTCTTATGAGAAACCAACATTTATGAAAAGGCTAAAAGGCGCGGCTGCATTTATACTGACTGCCGTTCTGCTTATAGGACTTGCGCCTTTTATCTCTACATATGCAGCAGACGGAAGTCGCTATCTGTGGAACTCCTCCTCAGAAAACATTTCCACTGTAGACCTTTCTGCGTACTTTGGAGAATATGAAGGAAGTTTTGTTTTATATGATTTGGGAAATGATGCTTGGAGCATACACGACATGGAGCATGCCTCCCTGCGAGTTGCACCAAACTCCACCTACAAAATATATGATGCCTTGTTCGGATTAGAAGAAGGCGTCATTACGCCGGAAAACTCCTTTATTGCATGGAATGGGGAAAACTATCCATTTAAAGCATGGAATACAGACCAGACCTTAAATTCTGCGATGAGCTCCTCCGTCAACTGGTACTTCCAGGCAGTAGATGAACAGCTTGGAGCCTCTGGCATTTACAGCTACATTCAAGAAATCGGATATGGAAACGAGAACATAAACGGCGGTTTCTCCACCTACTGGATGGAATCTTCCTTGAAGATTTCCCCAATCGAACAGGTCGAACTTTTAACTAAGCTAGAGAATAACAGTCTCGGTTTCGCCTCTGAAAACGTCAATGCAGTAAAGGATGCTATCTGCCTCTCCTCTTCCGATGCCGGAACATTCTACGGAAAGACCGGAACCGGCCGTGTAGATGGACAGGATGTGAACGGATGGTTTATCGGCTTTGTAGAAACTACAGATAATACGTACTTTTTTGCCACCAACATTGGTGCAGATCGCGGCGCTGCCGGAGGCAACGCAGCCGAAATAACCATGTCCATCTTATCTGACATGAATATCTGGAACTAAAAAAATGGGGTAAAGGCCAGATCATCCTTTCCTTCAAGATTTCATTTACTATGATCTTGCTGCCTCCGGCAGTTCCAATTCTATTTCCTCTATAGAATTAGAAAGATACCGGAAAGTCCCGTCTTCAAATGGCCGGACCACAACCTTATTTCGAAAAGCAAGGTCAGAATTATAATCCGGCCATACTCCATCTACGATAAGCGTGATCGTTCCATCTGCATTTTTTATATAGTCAACTACCTCTCCAAAAGGCGGGTATGGGCTGGCATAAATCATCTCATATTCATAGCTGTTGCTGCCCTCATCATAGCCGCAGCGCTCCCTCAGCTGGTCCACAGATACCGGAAAATAAGTGGTCATTATTCTTTCATATTCCTCTGCCGGAATCTTCCAGTCCTCAACTTTCAGATTTTCGCCAGTATAAATCCGATAAATATCTTCATACATGCAAGGCATCAGAATGTCCTCTGCATTGCTGCTGTTCCAGTTTGTGACAAGCACATTGTAATTCACATAGCTCAGACCTGATATGTATTTCCTCGTCAGTTCCCGGCAGTCTTTTGAAAGCGGCTCAATTCTCCAATACTGCCTCAAGCTTTCATGTGCAATCACATGTTCATATGCATAGATAAAATACCCTTTTTCCGTAAGGTTAATTTCAGCCACATTGCTTACCGAAGTTCCCTGTATTTCCGGCATGCCGCCTTGTTTCCACCGAACTCCTATGTAATAGGTCTGCAGCCGTTCTTCCCGATAAATAAAAGTTACTGCCCCAATCAGTCCATCCCGCTGTACTTCGAATACAGTAACCATCGAATCCTGCCCATTCAGATAATCTGCGTAAAATGATTTTATCTTTTCAGGATTCTGCATATTGGTATCTTCCTCAACGCTTACCAAACCTGCCACCCCTAATTGCTCCGCAACCGCCCTCCGCTGCTCCCTTGTAAATTCACTAACACCAGAAGAGTAATTCGCAGCATCTGCAATTATCACATCCTTATAGATTTCTTTGACCGATTCCGCTGCTGACAAAGCTGTACTCTCCAGTTGCTCTTTTTCCTCTTCCGAAATAAGGCAATCACTGGATTGCGGAAGAAACCAATATGCTGAATCTCCAGAAGATTCCATATCGCTTTCTTCTTCCGTTATCATCTCACCATCCTCGACTTCTTCCGTTATCATCTCACCATCCTTAACTTCCACCGGAGGCTCCCATACTTCCTCCGCCACCTTCTTTTCTTCTGTATGCGACCTTCCCCAGCAGGCCGCTCCTGCTATTCCTGCAGTCAGCAATATGAAAATCAGAAATCCCCATTTCTTCAACAGCCATTTTACATCTTCCATCACTCGCCCCCATACACTTCTTCCCATTCCTCTGCTGTCAAACGAGGCATATGCCATATTTCCTCACGATTATCCCAGGAAGGATGTATTTTATTGGATACGTACTGCACTCCGCCATCCTCTAAAGGCCGGATCACAACCTGGTGGGCATATACATTAGAATTACCTGAATACGGAAATACCACATTAGCTGTAAGCGTAATTGTCCCATCACTGTTCTCCGTAAACCCGACCACTTCTGAATATGGATATTCCGGGTACTCCGTTTCTTCAAAGCCTCTCGGCTTATATTCATAGGCGGAATCCTCTGAATAATAGACTGTTTTGGATTGCAGCGTTTTACTGTCGATATTGAAATATGCCATAATAACATTTTCAAATTCATCCTCCGGAATCCGGTAAACCGCACCGACTCCTAAGTTGTCATCTGCTGCATAAGGAACATGCTTTCCATTCTCTTTTTGATAGAGAATGTCATACATATCGTAAAAATTCAGTTCCCCAAAATCATCCTCGCTCCAATCCACAATAAACATGTTATTCTGTTCAAAGCCGATTGGCGTGAGATACTTCCGGGTCAGCTCCCTGCATGTCTCATCCAAAGGCTGCACCCGCAATGCCGTATGCTCTTCCATTTCACTTAAAGTAAGCGCATACAATTCTTCCGAATAGTAAGCTCCTGAGAACATTAAATACCCTTCTTCTGTATAATTCCAATTCTCTGCCCGATAACTTCCTATAAAATTTCTTTGCATCGCTCCATTCTTATATTCATAATAACTTCTAATGACATCTACATTTCCTTCTTTTGCTTGTAAATCATATTTTACAAAGCCACCCAAATAATCAATATCTATAATTGTTATTTCCGCTCTTTTCTGTGCATCCACCATTTCACAGAACCCTTCTACCTGTTCTGCCTGTACCATATCAATCTGGTTATTGCTGTCAACTGCCGGATAGCCATTTTCCCCAAAACGATTTATAATACTGCGAATCGTTTCCAAATCAGCCAACTTATTTTCTTCTTCCGCTTTCTCATAGAGATCAGCACAGATGCTTATAATCTCATCTGCATCCTCCTGAAATTCTTCCGGGATATCCTGAGCACCAATCATCGTTTCCGATACTGTGTCTTCTTCCGGAGGTATATCGCTACATCCCGAAATGCAAACTATCAGCACCAAACTAATTGCTGCCAAACCAACCTTCCAGAACCAGGCTATGTTTCTTAACTGCATATCCATTTCCTCCTCTTCCTAATTTGATGAATATCTCCATTGAGACCATAGCAGAAATGGTCATATCCTAATTTTCAATATACGCAACATCTTTATAATATTACATTTGTAAGACTTTTGGGCAAAAATTTTCTTGTTTGTGGATATGTTGCATTATACATTCCTCCTTTTTATTACGTATGTAAGACTTTGTGGCAAAAAAAATTTCATCATCCCTCCTGCTGCGCTTGTATAAATATTACATTAGTAAGATTTAAAAGTCAAGTTATCTTTAGTAAACGGTAGATAGTGCGTACCTATACAAAACTGGAGCAAACCTGTATGATAGAAACAGATTTGCTCCAGTCTTATTTCACTTCATCTTTACCGGGCTTCCGGCAGTTCGCAGGAAGATTCGGTGACCAGGGGAGCAGGTCATCCAGAAAACCCCGGTCAGTATCATCTAGATGTTTCGGTATCTCAGTGAGCAGATACTCAAAGTAATCGTATGGTTTCAGGTTGTTTGCTTTTGCTGTTTCCGCAATGCTGTAGATGATCGCGCTGGACTTTGCGCCGACGACAGTATCAATCATGACCCAGTTCTTCCGATACAGAACCACGGATCGACTGTTCCGCCGCGTTGTTGTCCATCGGCACTTCGCCGTCATCCAGGAACACTTTCAGGTATTTCTCCTGATTTGTTTAAGGACAAAGTCCAGAATCTCGCAATCTTTTGGCTCTGCCTGTGTCAAGTAAAGGACAAAAATTTTTTCAACTTTCTTCTTCCAATAATTGCTTTGCCCTTTTATAAACTTTACTATTATTCAAAAAATATCTGCAAAAACCTGCGTAAGTTTGTTCTGCATCCATTAATTTATCTAATATCTCTACAGAATCGCGCAGCCTATTAATTCTATTAATCCTTTTCCGTTGTGTATCAGAAGTATCAATCTCTTTTATCCACTCTTTGGCTTGATGCTCATAAGAACAAAGCGAATGAAGTAATTTCGACCTAGCATCATATAATCGTTCAGAGTTCAAATCGCATACTTCAATAGTTTTTTCAGCTACAGTATCCGACTCTTTAATTGGCACTATATTCAGAAAACAATATGTAAATATTTCTTCTGGATTATCAACACTTGGATTAACAATAGGTTCATTCCCAGTATCATGATCCCTCTTGGAATCATTACATTTTCTACAGACTGGAAGAAAATTATCCCACTTAAATGCCAAATCTGGATACAAAGATTTAGGTTTAAAATGTTCAACCTCAATATTTCCACTTTCAGCCGGTTTAGATTCACAAAATGCACATTTATTAAAACTAGAAGCAAATAATTTATCTTTTATACTTTCATGTCTGTAATGTGTCCACATAGCATTTTTAATTTCAATTGGAATTTTTGCATACCCTCCATATTTACATATATTATTTTTTAACTCATCAGTCCATTTATCCGCATTGTCTAACAAAATTTGAGGTGGAGTTTTATCTTTGCTTATGTGTATCATTTCAGTCCTCCAAAAGTAACTCTGCCAATTTTATTTTTATTTCATTTACTATTGTATTATTGGGATGCACAATTAAATCCAGTTCTTCTATACTCCGTTGTATTCCTTTAATATCTTTATTCATAATGTGTTCCATAGCTTTTTTTAATACAATATTATACTTCTTATTTTCAAGATTTTTAACTTCCATAACATCTTCTAATATTTCGTCTGTACTCCATCCAGAATAACATTTATTACTGGGAGCTATATCGATAACATTTTCTCCACTAGGTATTTTTATTATCTCTCCTGCATATGCACTTGCAATTAAATGAGGTGAATGTGTCGTAATTATGAATTGCAACTTAGGAAATATTTTATCTAGCATACCTCTGATAATCAGTTGCCATTCTGGATGCAAATGAACATCTAATTCATCTATAAAAACGGTTCCCGCAGCTCTTTGAATTGACAAATTTTCCTCATCATTTACTGATTCAATCCACTCTACAATGGCAAAAATAAGTGACAAAACTGCTTGAAAACCTGCGGACAATTCTTCTAAATAGCATTCTTTTCCTTTAAGCATAAATATAGGTTCTAAATCTTTTTTGATTTCTTTAAACGAAAAATCCTTTCCAAAAGGAGAAACTGCACTTAAATTATCAATAATCCAATCCCAATTTTCTCTATATTTATAAGCCCACTCTTTTTCAATTTCAAAATATCTATTAATCATCCATTGTTTTACATTAGGTAAGTAACCTCCTTCAACACTACTAATAGACTGCTCCCTATAATAATTTCTCTTCTGAATTGGTAATGCTTCTTTTTTCATCCCTTCAATTTCTTGGTATTCAATCCTTCGATATGCTCCTAAAATCAATGGAGCAAAATTAATACCTTTTTCCTCTAAATCGCTTACAGCGTAAGTTACGGAAATATTATCATCCATTTGGGGAGCTACCCACATATTATGACTAGCTTTTCTATAATCTGAACCTTCTCGAACCCATCCTTCTCCTAATCCGACCCTGATACTCTTGCCATCATCATTATAATCAGCCCAAACAGTTGCATTATCCCCATATCGAAATACATTTGCCCTTCCGGGATTTAAAATGATTGCCATATATTTAATCAATGTTGTTTTTCCACAGCCATTGGCACCAACTAAAAAATTAAATTTTTCATTAAATTTAACCTTGGCTTCTTTATATTTTCCTATATTCCTTGCATATAGACATTCAATATACTTTCCCATCTTTCCTCCTATGACTGTTACTCCACTTGAATCAAACGTTTTCGCATTCTATAATATTTTGTTATTTGTTCTGAATGTATACAAACATTAAAAATTTATTTCTTTATATCTGTCATTATACCCCAAAACCACCAAAGCCACAAGCACCCCGCTCATGGCTCCGTCAATCTTCCTACAAATTTTTACGAATCTCCCCCGCCGAACATATCCCCGCCCTTCCAAACAACCTCAATCCGCCCTTCTCCAAACACCCTGATTCTCTCAATCCCCTTCCGCAGCACCCCCTTATCAAACTCCCGCAGAGCCGCAATCCCCTCCAGCGCAGCCTCCCCCTCCTGGGAGCCACACCCTTTCAGCCTCTCAATCCCATCCTCTGCCTCCCCCATCTCCTTCCCAATCTCCTCAACCCTCACACCCATACTCCCCGTCCTCCCCACAAACTGCTCCCGCGACATCCCCCCAGACCGGTACTTATCATACAAAAACATCTTCTCCGCCGAAATCCGCTCCTTCTCCCTCCGCAGAGACTCCAGCTTCCTCCCCAATACCTCCCACTCCGCTTCCACATCTTTCCGCCTGGAATTGCCCAGCATCACCTCCGCCGTCTTCCGCACATACTCCATAACACTCCCTTCCAGCTTCTCCATATCCTCCACCGCCCTCCTGCACTCCGTATCAGTCCCGCAGGTCCGGTAACGGCAGCAATACTTATGGTTCTTCTTCACCATAGACCGCCCGCAGTACCCGCAAACAAACAGCACCTCCCGCTTAAAGCCGCTCATATCCACGCCGCTCATGTCCCTCTTCTTCGGCTTCGCCCTCTCATTCGCCAGGGCAAACAATTCCTCCGACACCAGCGGCTCATGCTGCCCGTCCACAACCACCCACTCCGAACGGTCATGCCACAGCATCCGCTTCCCCGTAGTGATAGACT
>CAJTQA010000007.1 GCA_910578455.1 uncultured Dorea sp. | reverse complement strand
GTCCTAAGGTTTTCCGGGATCAGCTTCAAAGCCATGGATGCTGTTGCATTCATAAACCTGGAATAATCCACTTTGGCATAGGAGCAGGCATAGTAAAAGGCATTCAGGGATTTATCTGTTAGCTTTGACAGGAAATGTCTGTAAAGGAAACGGATGGAATCCGCTGACTCCAGTGTCAGTATGGACAGCAGGAGCAGGACCAATGTCTCGGCTGTAGGAATGGAACAAGCCTCAAAATAAATGTAAAAATAATGATAAAGTCTACCAATTATAGTTTTTTCGTTGTATAATAAGTCTGTCGTACAGGATCACTTTCTTTCGTATTTTTTTGTTTGCAAACTTATTATACATCAGAAAGTCCTGTATGACATTTTTTTTATGGAAAAGTTGTAAAGTGGTGTATATTCTATATAAAGGCGCAAAAAAGCATGGAAAAGTGATGTTTTCTTACATCGCATTTCCATGCTTTTTATTTCAGTCTGCCGCTATGTTTTCGGAATTATGCCATTTGGTTGGAACGTCAAAGTTAATTCCAAATCTCAGCATTTCCCTGTACTACAGTAGTATAGCTATTATCCAAAACATTCGTCACCACTTTTACCATGCCATATTCCTGTTTCTCTTTATGTCTATCCTCATTTCCAGTACAATATAAGTTTTCAGCTAATTTCTTATATTGAGCCATTACTTTCTCATCAGGCAAATGGCTGCGTCCCTTCCGATAAACTGTTGAACATGCCACATCACAGTCTGTCCAGCCAAGCTCCATGATTTTAGTCGATGTACCTGACCCATGGTGCGGAATTTTAAGGATATGTATATGTTCTGCAAAAAATTCTTTGGGAATCTGCTCAATTGTCGCATCTTCGATATCGCCTGTAAGCCATATGCGAACCTGCCCTAAAGATAAAACAAAAAAGATTGACCTATCATTTCTGATAAATTTATCAAGATAATTCTGCTTTCGCATGATTTTAGAATTAGGAGTATAAGAAATTAAATTAAGAGGGAAAGCGTCAATTCCCTTTTGAAAGCACAAAGAGTCATAATATGTTAAGTCCTTTTTATCAGACACTGAATAAACATTCAATTCCGTTTCCATTGATCGGGCACATTGTTTCAGATAAGCAAACAGATTCTTCACCTCTTCACTGCAACTTATTTCTTTTGCATCCACACCCTCCGGAATCCAGATATTGGTTTCTGATGAGCTATATTGCTTAATCATTTCTTTGAGCCCTTTAGAATGATCCAAGTCGGGATGCGTCCAACAAATAAAGTTTAATTTATTAACGCCACTTTCCCTTAAAATAGAACTTACAATATCAATATCTTTACTTCTGTAACAATCGACTAATCCTGAAAAGCTTACCCCTCCATCTGCTCGGATAAAAAAGAGAATCGTCTCTCCCTCAGTTTTATATCCAATGATATATGTTTCAACAAGCAGAGACTTTTGAAAAAATACAATATTTTTATATTTATTTGAATTATTTACAATTCCATCAATATGAGGTTTATACATGTTTAAATGTCACTTTTCTCCCTGTTATGTTCATAGTATTGTTTCTAAACATCTGAGTTTTCCCCATCTTTGAGCTTGAGATAAATTCTCCTGGTTTCGTTTCCTCACTGACGTGCTTTAATACATAAGGATTTTTCCCTGTAGATACAAACTTAACTTTACTCATCTTAATTCACTCCTAATATTTCCGTACATTCAAAATCATCTTCTGTCATTTTTTTTATCATTGCATCAGTCAGTGATTTTATAAACATCTCAAACTCAACTTTATTTTGTTCTCTCAAAGTTGTTTCTATGGATTTATTTTCTGATAAGAGATGTCTTATCTCTTTATCACTCTCTCTGTAGACATCAATATCTAAAGCTATCTGATAAACCGGTTCCTGAGAGCCATCCTCCTGCTGCATTGCGCCTTTCTGTATATTGCGTACATAATTAATACAGTATCCGTCTTTTACAAACAGTGTCACCATATTAGAACCTGTACATTCAAACCCTGAAAATTGATTCATTATTTCTTCAACATTAAATGCTGCCTTTGTGAAAAAAGAAGATGCCAAATTCAATTCTTTCAAAAAACAGACATTAATTTTTCTTAATCCCATCCTTAATGCACGAAAGTACGGCGAACAGTTTTTAATAAATTCGATTGACTCCGCAAGCAAAGAAATATATTTATCAAATGTCTTATATTCCTTATCCACCTCTATAGTAAGCGTGAAAAAATTTTTACTCAGTTCTATCACTTCATTACCGTCAGAAGAAAAAATATAAACCCATCCTTCGTTGGTGTTACTAACCATATACTCATTATCAGATGATACATTCAAATCTATCTTTACCTGAATATCAACTTGATTTTCCGCACGCCTGTTCATATGTGTAAAACCTGCGCCATAAAATTTCTGCCGCAGATTAAATACGCATTCTTCAACATCTTTTTCGAGCAGCCCCTCATAATCCAATCTGAAAACAATCTGGTTCAAAAAATGATGTTTAATCTGGTTTCTCAACAATTCCATAGAATCTATCCTCCAAAATCAGAGTGACTACATTATAACATACTATAATTTTTTCAGCTACATAAATGTTCTTTTCCCTTCATTTTTCAGCTAAATTTTGTCGTTTCATTATCTCCCTGTACTCTTCATACTCCCCCTTATTATAAAAATACTCCTTCCCGCGCCCCGCTATCCCAAGCTCCCGAAACCACTTTCTTTTCAGCATCCGATACAGCTCTTTCTTTTTTCCTCCCTGTATCGTCTTATAATTCCACAGAGAAAAATGCAGTGCATAATTGATAAAGTCCTGCTCCAGTTCATAGTACAGCCCGTATCTCACCAGATTTTCCCTGAGTGCTGTCAGCGCATGGTAAAAACACTGCCAGGACTTTTCCCTCGTATGAGAAAGCGACTCCGGGTTATCCCGGCGCTGATGCGCCAGCACCGCCTCTTCTACCTCTATCCTCTCCGCCAGCACAAGCGCTGAAAAGACAAAAAGCAAGTCATTTGAAGTCCTCTGCTCCTGAAATTTGAACCCATGTTTCAGGACGAACTCCCTCTCAAACAGCTTATCCCACGTCCAGCCCACGAACACCTTAAACACATTTTCCGTGAATGTCCGGTAATTCATAGGGCGGTAAGGCGGCAGGGCATGTTTCCGGATCGTCCAGTCTACATGGTGAAATTCTTCTAAGTCACTCCTGTACTGGTCGGAGCCGAACACGAGGATCTGCGCTTTCTGCTCCTTCGCTTTCCGGTAAGCTCTCTCAAGCATATCCGGCTCGAAGAAATCATCCGCATCCAAAAAAGACAGGTATTCCCCTTTCGCCTCTGAAAACCCCCTGTTCCTGGCCGCGCCTGCACCTGCGTTTCTCTGGCTTATAAGGCGCACCCTGTTATCCAGCCGCACATATTCATCCAGTATCTCCGGCGACCTGTCCGAAGAACCGTCATCCACGCAGATAATCTCCGTCTCTTTTAGTGTCTGCCCCACAATGCTGTCCATGCACCGGACAAGATACCTTTCCCCATTATAGACCGGCACGATTACCGATACTTTCAAATCTTTGTTACCCATTCATCCCTCCGCCGCATCCTGAAACCTCTCCCGGCATTTCAGAACCTTCTTACATCTTTCCCCGAATCAGTTTTTTAAATTTTCCAGGCAGATACAAAAGCAGCCTCCCCAGCCTGAAAGACTTTGAACCGCGTACTTTCGCAAGCTCGTCTTTCAGTTTCTGATTCTTAAGCTCCAGCTCATTGATCCGCTCAAACAACCTCTCGTCTGCACCTTTTGCATAGACCCGGCAGACGTAATACCGCTCCGGGTCTTCTGCCATGCCCTGAATATGACTCCAGGCCAAATCGGAAAACACGTCTCTTTTAATCTCTCCCAGCGCCATGCCCCGTCTCAGTTCTTCACTGAATCTAACGACATACTCTCTCCGGTATTCCTCCCCGATTCTCCAAAGCGTTCCCATGTAGTTGTGGTATTTTTTGAACCAGTACATATATTTAAACCGTTCCCATATATCCGGGTTCTTCGTTAAAATGCCCCGGATATAGTCATATTCTATATTAATGCAGTAAACCTTTTCCCGGCTGTTGACAGAAGACGCCGGATTATCCCGGCGGTTTCTATAATAGGGCCTGTCTATTATCATTGCCCGCCCTCCATAGATAAATGTCTGAATCCAGAATCCGTTGTCCTGAAATGACGCCCCCGGCGTCTCATGATGCCGGATATTATGCTCCTCCAGAAATTCCCGGCGGTAGATGCCGCTCCATGTATTCATGACAAAGCGAAGGGCATCCGGACATCTGGCAGGAGTGAACACCCTGTTATAGTCCACCGGTTTCTGCGACAGATGGTTATAGACAAATTCCCGCTCCCCGTCTGCGCCTGTCGTAAACCGGTAAAAATCTGCCTTTACAAAATCCAGCTCATATTCTTTTGCCGTCCGGTATAAATCCTGATACATGTCAGGTGGAACATAATCATCCGGCTCTACGATTCCCACATACTCTCCTGCCGCCCTTTTCATTCCTTCGTTCACGGCGCATCCGTACCCGCCGTTCTCCCTGTGGAGCACCACAATCCTTTTGTCACGCGCCGCAAACCTCTCCAATATCTCCGGCGAGCCGTCTGTGGAGCCGTCATTTACGCATATGATCTCTATCTCTTTCAGCGTCTGCCCTATGACGCTCTCCATGCACTCTGTAAGATATTCCTGTACGTTATATACCGGGATAACAATTGATACCTTTATCATCTGCATTCTCCTGTAATTGTCATATTTTCTGCCGTATCTTTTTACGCATTTTACGAAATACCCTAACCGGAAGTCCGATTAACCTTGCCAGGCGGTAGCTTCTGGATTTTTTAACGGTTTCCAGCTCTTTCTTCAGACGTTTTATCTCTAAGCCCCTGTCATACTTTTCCCCGTAGGTAATCTGAAGTTTCCGGTTGAGTTCCGACTTCTCCCCATAAGTCTTCTGAAGTTTCCGGTCCAGCTCGCTTTTTTCCCTTTGAGCTTTTCCAAGCGCAGGCAATCCGTCCATAGCAGGCTGCACGAACAAGTCAAAAAGCATCCTCTCTTTCCCGCCCAGCACGTCAAATGCACGCTGCTCCTGCCAGGCCAGGTTTCTGAAATATTTCTTTATATTATACAGCACTCCGCGTAGAATGTCACTTACCGCATCCCACCCCGCGCTGTCAAGTTCTTCCCCGTCTATAAAGGACATCATATTTAAAAATGTCCTGAAATATCCATAGACATGCTTTATCCCTGCATCCCTGGTCATTATGGAATCATCGTGAACCCGTCTTTTATAAAACGGCTGCTGGATATATCCGGCGTTTTCCGCCAAAAGCATGACCCGAAATGTAAAATCATTGTCCTCATGGATGATTCCCCTCTGAAAGCAAAGGCCGTTTCGCTCAAGAAACCGGCGGTTAAAAAACTGCATCACCGCGCTGGTTCTGTACTCCCCGCACCCCCGCATCCGCGCCATCATCTCTGAACCGCCGCACTGGTTCGGATAGTCGCCCTTTCTCTCATAATAACTGTTAAATTCCGGGTTCTCCTCCCTGTCTCTTTCTGTCTCATAAACGGTATCCCCGTTAAAGAGCAGGACGTCAAGCTGCCTTTCGCAGCTGGCCAGATACAGCGTTTCGATTGCATTGACCTCCAGCCAGTCGTCACTGTCGAGAAACTGTATATATTCTCCTTGCGCTTTTTTCAGCCCTCTGTTTCTCGTCTCTGCAAGCCCCGCATTTTTCTGGCTGTACACAGAAACCCGTTCATCCCTCGCGGCATAGTTTTTCAATATATCCAGTGAGCCGTCCGAAGATCCGTCGTCTATGCAGATTATTTCCAGTTCTCTGAATGTCTGCCCAAGAACGCTGTCTATGCACTCTGTGAGATATTTCTGTGCATTGTATACCGGTATGATGACAGATACCTTATGCCTGGCTTTGGATTTTCTTTCACATACTGCCTTCATTTCTCCGTAATCCGTCTCTCGCTCCAAATATGACCTGACCTGTTCTCTGCAAACCCTCCCGTGTTCTCTGATCTCTGCGCTGAATTTTTGCAGCTGCCCTGCCCGCGCCTCAAAAGAATAGTTCTCCCGGATAACGGGCCAAAGTTTCCTTACTTTTTTCTTTACCTCGTCATAATCCTCGAAAATTCTTTTTGTCTGCGCCGCAAATTCACTTTCATTGCGGTAGCAGAGCACCGCATCACCAAACATGGAATCCAGCGCGTCTGAATAATCAGAAATCACTGGAAGGCCGCAGGATAAGGCCTCTATGATCCGGGTATTGACAAATCCGTTTAGCGCCATGTCCTCATAGTGGTCGTCAACTGTGACCTTCGCATTCCTGTAAAGCTTTGGCAGCTCGTCATTAGGGATATTCTCCGCCACCACATATTCTGCCCACTCAGGCAGCACTTTCTCCCAGTTCGCACCCCATATTTTTAAAGGGATGCCATGTACGATGGACCAGACGACGCTCTTTCTCTTTACAAACCGGGAATTTCCCACAAATACCCAGTCATACTCTCTCTCTGTGCTTTCGCTTTCATCCGGGAAAAAAAGTTCTGTGTCCGCACACATAGGAAGAACTTTAACCGGAACATGGAGTCTTTTTTCTATCTTCCCGGCATATATCTCAGAGCCGATGCATACCAGGTCATAGGCATTGTACTCTTCATCTGTAATCGTGGAAGGGTGGCTTAAGTTCCACATGATATAGACGCAGTCTCTATCCTTCCTGGCTGGGAAATACTCCTTATGCCCTCTCAGCACTATGACCACATCCGCCTCGCCGTCCTCATGCCATTCGTCATAGGATTCTACGACAGCATAATACCCCAGCCGCTCCAGATATTTCTTCAGTGAACTGGAAAAAGCGTACTCTGACCAGAGCTTTTTCACCGGTTCATTTGGAAATCCCGCTTTTATCACCCATATCTCTTTACCAGCCGCCATTTTTCTTCTGTCTTCCATGAAACATCCCTCATCTTTAATCTTTCATCCAGTGTCTATAATCCAAAAAGGAGAGCGGAAAACCCGTTCTCCTTTACAAACTTCATTCGCCTGTTTATTTTACAGGAACCACTTTATTCTGCTCCTTATCATAATGAACCGTATTTCCGTCTTTGTCAATATACGGATGTCCTTCATTGCTCCAGCCGATCCATCCGTCGCTGTAGAGAGACACGTCCTCATATCCAATAACCATAGCATCCCATACTTCCTCCGCCGCTCTCCAGCCGCTGCCGCAGAAGAAAGACATGTGTTTTGCCGTATCGATTCCCTGGTCTTTCCACATTGCCTCTAAGATCTCTTTACTTCTCATAGACTTGTCAGGATTCCGGTAATTGTACATGGAACTGGAATATCCGACTCCCGACTCCGAAAGAATCGTACCGTCAATCCTTCCTGCCAGGTCATGGTAGCCATATCCTGTATCCTTGCCTTCCCATTCTTCAATGGTACGTGTGTCGATCAGCTGGAAATTGGAGTCGTTCTTAAGCTTGTCCGCCGCCTCATCAATCGTGTCAATCATATCAGGATTCTGCGGCTTGTCTGCGCCAAAGCTTACCTTTTCCGGCTTATTGATGCCAGTCTCCATCTCATATCCCTTCGCGTTCCAGCCCACTAAGCCCTCGCTCATCACATGGACATTCTCACAGCCTAAATATTTCAGGATGACAGCCATACGTGTTGTTGCAAGCGGCTCGTAGCCAACGATTACAACGCAGCTATCCTTCGTAACACCTTTAGCCTCAGCCAGCGCAATCAGCTCCTTATCGGGAATCAGCCTCCACTCGCTTCTGAAGTCCTCGTCCTTCTCCTCCACATAAACCTTCGGAGTCTCATACTCGTCAGTATTAACATGAACGCTTCCCGGAACATGTCCGCCTTCATAGCCGGAGCCGGTCTCTTCGTTGTTCGTCTCGTCTCCCCATGATACGTCAAGCAGCGCAACTTTCGCATCCTTAACGATATCTGCTGCCTGAGCCTCAAGCTCTGTGCCCTTTACCACATGGTCGGAAATATTCTTTACGATATCCGCCGGCATATACAGGTTATAATTTTCATAGCTTACAAGGTTTTCTGAGCCGGAATTAATCAGCTCTGACGCATTAAATGTAGAAACGTTCTTGTAGCCAAGCCCTTCCAGATAACCCTTAACCGCTGCAGCGTCCTTCCCGTTCGTATCATAGACGATATAGGACTTCTCAGCCGTCATCTTGTTGGCATCCAGCTCTTTTTGAATTGATTCTTCTCTTGTCTTATTTTCCTTTTCGTTAGATTCATATTCACAGTCAATCCACTGAGCGGAAATGTTGACCGCATTCTCAAAATGCCCGCCTTTCTCTGCTCCGTCAAGCGCCCATCCCTGATAAGCGTCCGCAACTCTCGCATCCACAAGAACCGTATTCTCATCGGTGTCCTTGATATACGCCAGCACATCCTCCTCAGATGCCTCTCCTGACGCTGTTTCCTCTTTTGCCGGCTCTTCTGTCTTCGTCTCCTCCTCCGGCGCTTTCTGCTCGCTCTTTCCGCAGCCGCCAAGCGTTAAAACAGCCGCAAACATAAGTATGATTACTGCATTTCTTTTCATTTTCTTTATCTCCTTTCTACTTTTCCACTTCGCCCACAACCGCCCATCTCCAGAAAGACTGGTCATAGTTCCAGGTGTTCTCATAGCCTGCCATCTCTAGTACAAGCTGCATATATGCCGAGCGGATCCCCCCCGTACAGTAAGCCACGATCTTATCCTCTTTCGAGATACCCGCATCCGTCATCATCTGCTCAATATCCGCCTGGGATCTCAATGTGCCGCCCTCCCGGAACAGATCCGTATAAGGCATAAAAATGGCTCCCGGAAGGTGTCCTCCCTTCGCCTCATTGTACTTAACCGCGCCTTCGTACTCTTCCTCCGTCCGCACATCCAGTATCTTGTAGTCGTCATAATGAGCCTGAAGTTCCTCCGTTCCCATCACATGGGTATTATCTATAGCGTCAATCAATACCTCCGAAGGCTCCGGCTCAGACGCCCCCTTCTGGGTCGGCGCTCCCGCAGCTTTCGCAGCGCTGTACCCGCCGTCCACCATCTTCACATTGTCGTACCCGGCCGCTGAAAGCTCCCACAAAACTCTCGCGTCGTCTCCCCATCCGCCAAGGGTCTCCCCAAGCAGGATAATCTCCTTATCCTTACTCATGCCAAGCCCGCCAAGCTTTTCGGAAAGCTCCGAAGGCTCCGGGATCTTCCCCCAGCCTTCGTCTCCCTCCTTGCCGTAGCTCTCCCCGCAAGTCCCGATTTCCTGCCAGGTGGTAGCGATCGCCCCCTCAAGGGTCTCTTTTTTCGCCTTGTCCACGCCCCGGCAGTCCACCAGAAGGACATTCTCGTCTCCCGCATGCTCCTTCACATAGTCTGCCGTCACAAGATAAGCTCCCTCAAATGCCGCGTCGGATACCAGCTCTTCTTCCGGCACTCCTTTGCTCTTACATCCCGTAAGGCACCCTGCCAGAAGGCAGGCCGCCATAAATAACGCCCCTGTTCTTTTCACTCTCATCTTCATCTGTCTGCTCTTCTTTCATTCAGCACTTCTTCTGTCATCTGTATTACTTTGTCCACAAGCCCCGGACAATATTCAAGAAGTTTTCCGCTCTCAAGGGCGCCATTAAGACCTTCCGGCGTAGACACGTCATAACCGATGAGGCATTTACATTCTAACGACTCAAATTCCTCTAAAAACTTCTCCTTGAGCTGAGCCGTCTTTGACATCATGATCTCCTTTTGCTGCATCAGCCCTTCTAAACTGCTGTGCCCGTATTTTAAGCCGATTGCCATAAGCGCCCCTGTATATGCCCCGCACACCGAGCCAAGCTGCATCCCGCCTCCAAAACACGCCGACACGCGGTTGGCCTCATCCTCGCTGATGCCAAGTTCCCTGGCAAAATGCCTGAGGACTACCTGAGAGCAGTCGTACCCTTCCATAAACTGTTCTGCGATCTGCTTTGTATCCATATTCCTCTCCTTATATCCTCTGTCCAAAATGTTATGTTCTTAAGCCGTACATCCGCCGCAGCTTGACCCCTGCCCCGCCGTACATGCATAACAGTGCTTGTCAAGGCGTATCCTTCTCTTCTCGTATGGCTTTCCTACCAGGTCTTTAATATGATCCGCTCCCTCAATCGGCAGATTCACCGCCTGGTTGAAATCACAGTCATACACCCTTCCGTCCCATCCCACAGATAACTGGCTCCTGCACATCATGCCGGCCACCGCTCCCGGGTTGAACGCATCATAAAGCTTTGTGAGATACCCTTCCATATTGCCCGTCCGGGCAAGAAATGCCCCAAACCTTCCAATTGGATTATTTGTAATCGTAAAGAGATGGTTGAACACAATCCCATACTCACTTCCCAGATGTTCCTTATATTCCTTTTCCATCGCCGACTGCTCCGGCGGGAAAAATGCGCCCCCCGGATTGAACACCATATTCAGCGTAAGCTCCGGGTCTTTGCCATAGCCAAGGGCATTGAGCCTTTTCAGCACCTGGATAGATTTCTCAAAGGTACCTTCCCCACGCTGCTTATTGGAATTCTTCGCCTTGTAGTGGGGCAGGGAACAGATGACCGTCACCTTATTCGCTGCATAAAATTCCGGGAGATCCTCATACCCTTCCTCTAACATGACAGTGAGATTGCTCCGCACCATCACGTCGGGGCACACCTTCACCGCCTCTTCTACAAACCAGCGGAAATGCGGATTCATCTCCGGCGCGCCGCCTGTGATGTCAATGGTCTGAACCCCCCACTCCTTATAAAGCTTAAGGCAGTCCTCCAGAACATCCCGTCCCATCACCTCTGTGCGGTTCGGCCCCGCCTCCACATGGCAGTGCTTGCAGGCAAGATTGCACAGCCTCCCCACATTAATCTGCAGCACCGACATCTTATCCGTCATCAGCAGTTCCTTATCCTCAACAGAATCCCGGAAATCAGGAATCTGCGCCAATTTTTTAAATTCTTCTCTCGCGTCCATAATTAAAGCTCCAGTTTCTTCACAATGTTTTTCATCTGCACTCCGTGAACCAGCGCCGCGCCGCCCTTAATCGCCGCCGCCACATGGACGGCCTCCGTCATCTGCTCCTCGTCAACGCCCTTTGACAGGCAGTCCTGCGTATAAGAGTCGATGCAGTACGGGCACTGGACCGCAGTTGCCACCGCCAGCGCAATCAGAGACTTCTCCCTGGCCGTCAGCGCTCCCTCTGCAAATACTGAGCCGTAATACTGCATGAAATTCTCCCAAAGTTTCGGAGCCTCCTCGCCCATTGTGCCAAATTTTGCCAGATCCTCCGGATTGTAATAAGTATTCATTTACTTGTCCTCCTTTTTTCGTTTTTCATTATACAGCTGCTTGAATAAAACTATCAAAGCTGATATGGCAGACAGAAGAAGTAATCCTGTCACAAACAGTTTCGCCCCTCCCGTCAGCATACTGCCCACATAAGAATAGATAATCGTCGCCGGGAGCTGCCCGATGCCCGTAGCAATAAAGAAACTCCCAAAAGACATGGAAGTAAGCCCCGCCGCATAGCTCACGATATCAAAAGACATAAACGGCAAAAGCCTGGCGATCAGAATACTCATCCTCCCATGCCTCTCAAAAAACACATCGATCTGCTTAAGACCCGCCCGGCTCGTAAGCTTTTCCGCAACGTCCCGCCCCAGGAGCCTTGCGATGTAAAAGCACACCGCCGCCCCCGCCATGGCGCTTGACCAGGAAAGAACCGCCCCTTTCCACCAGCCAAACAGATTCGCATTGGCAAAGGTCAAAAGAAACGCCGGCAAAGGAGCTGCGATCGACTGTAAGATCATCAGCAGAAATGAGACTGCCGCCGCATACGCCCCGTAAGACTCCACAAAATCCCTCACCACCGTAAAATCACCGCTGGCAAAGGCCGCCAGCACCGTATGCATCGTCCGGTTCACCGACGGAACAAAGCAGTATATCAAAAACGCCGCCAACGCAGCAAGCACCACCGCCGCCCTCCCTATCTGGTTCCTTTTTTTCTTGTCCATAATTTTTACCTCTCGCCTGTATTTTTCATGCAAAAAACTCATCCTCTAAAAATAATCCCGTGACAGCATCTTAAGGAAATCATGGGAAAGGTACGCCTCAAGCTTTTTGTATGTAGACTCGTTAAAAATAAGCTTATCCGGCTGCTGGTACTGAACCCATGCCATAGCGCACCACGTCACCCCTCTCAGACAGGTAACCGGGATAAACATACAGACCCTCTCCTTAAGCCCCTCCACCGGGAACCTCCCGTCTGCGGCCTCCATATATTTCTCCAGGAAATCCTCCGTCTCCCGGGGCGTAAGTATTACATCCGTCTTCCAGAACGTAGTCGTAGGAGCAAGAAAATGCCCCAGATCCTGCGCCGGCTCCCCGTACAGCGGCTTTTCCCAGTCAATCAGGTAATTCTCCCTGCCCTCCCCGTTGATAAGGAAATTCGTAGAATTAAGCTCCGTATTAATACAGCACCGGTAACCTTTCCGGCTCTCTGTCTGCCGGGACCTCTCCCATCCTCTGTCCAAAAGCTCCCGGACGGCTCTTTTCGTCTCCCCGTCTCCCAGGGGAGAGTCCATATAGACCTTCACCATCTCCTCGCACTCGTTAAGGATCGCCCTCAGAGGGTCCGCCGGAGACAAAAGCCCGTCGCCCGCCGACACCGGAACGCTGTGTATATCCGCAAGACACTGCGCCGCAATCCCCATATCCTTCCGGTAATCAAGACTTTTCCCCGGAAGATATTCCATCACCAGCACCCCATGCCCTAACTCTTTTAAGCTCCCGTCCACATAAAACACCTTCGGCGTCCTTCCCGAATCCTTTAAAAGCTCCAACGCATGATATTCATACTCAATCTGATTTTCAAGATGCATCTGGCTCCCGCAGTTCACCCGCAAAAGAAACTCCCTGCCGCTGACCGGATGGGTGAAAATATAATTCATATTATACTCCCCCTGCGCCAACAGCCGGTACTCCTCGCAAACCACCCCCGGCAGCCCCATCGCCTCCCGGAATTCAGCCCTTTTCACATATTCCCTCAATCCCTTGATCCTGTCCAAACCAGCACCTCTCTCACCGCACATCTTTATACAGCCTTGCAATCTCCTTTATGTCCGCCCCATCCCGATACTTCTTCCTGAGCCGGTTCATCTTCCACATCTCTTTAAGTTTCGGTATCGTTCCCGCCGGGAACCTCCTGTCAGACGTATAAATCCTCTTTTTCGCTATCCCAATCTTCTCCCCCCGCCCCTTAAGCCCCAGGGAAAACTCATAGTCCTCCATAACGGGCAGCTCCGGGAACATCCCCATCTCAAAAAACAATCTCCGGTCGATAAAGATTCCCTGGTCGCCGAACACCACGTTCCTGTCCTTAATCCTATGATTGGAGATGACGCGGCATGTATACATAAAGAAATTCCTCGAATGAAACGCAATCCCAAAGCATCCCACCCGGTAATCCTTCATCACATAACGAATCTGCTCCAGCGGCCTCTCCGGCAGCTCACTGTCGCAGTGGAGGAAAAACAGGATATCCCCCGAGCTCTCCTTCGCCCCCAGGTTCATCTGTGCCGCCCTTCCCTTTTTCGAACAGAGAAGTCTGAAATCAGGGCTTATCTCCTCCGGAGTTCCGTCCGTACTCCCCCCGTCCACAAAGATAATCTCGCACCGCTCCTTTATCTTTTCCAGGTCTTCAAGAAGTCTCCCGACCGTCTTTTTTTCATTGTAGACAGGCACAATCACGGAAATCTTTCCTGTCCTCATTAAGTATTTTCCCGTCTCCGTTTTCTGCAGAGATTTGCAAGATCTCATCCTGTCCCGAAAGCTTTCGATATCCTCTCTCGTGTCTATATCGTAACGCTCTTTTCCAAGCCCGGCAGACAGACCTTTTGACTTTAGCCCACACACCGTATGATAAAGGACGCTCCCGTGTCCGTAAGTCTGCTTTTCAAAAACTTCTTTCCGGGCAGCCTTCATTCCCACAAGATAATATCCGCCGTCCGCGGTAGGACTAAGCACCACATCCTTCCGCTCAAGAATCTTATATGCCAGCCGGATATCCCCCCACTGTACCTCCGGCACATCCGTTCCCATCAGCAGGCAGGACTCATAACCTCTTTCCAGCACCTTCTCTATGGCACGATACATCCGCTGCCCCAGGTTCTCTCCCTCCTGGGGGAAATATCCGGCACACTCCCCGAATATTTTTCCGAGCCTGCCAGAACCGCCCTGATATCCCGCCGTCCTTCCAAAAAATGATTCCTCCCCGTCATCATCTGCGGGTTCACTGTAACACACATACAAGTCTGCCTCAGCCTGCCCTTCTTTGCACGTCGCTGCAATATCCTTTAAAAAGCAGCAATGCAGCTTTGCACACTGCTCAGGCGTAAAATAAGGCATCAGCCTTGTCTTCGTCTTCCCCGGAACCGGCACTCGGGTAAATATGATCAACGCTTTTTTTCTCATGCATCCCTTTCCGGCATCTTGGCGCAGATGCCTTCTCCCTATCTGACTGCATTATTTCCAAAATCACAGATTTTTTGTCCGCATGCGGTTAATGAGCGACTTGACCGTGTCCGGCCGTTCCCCTGTTCCAAGAATCTCCGGCAGCACATGGCGCACCTTTTTGCACCCGTTTCTCGTAAGGTTGCCCGCGCAGGAGCCGCAGTAAGTATAGACCGTATCCGGGCACTTCTTCACCTTCTTTGCAAATCCTTTCGCAAGCTCCGGCTCCATCACCCCGCCGTTGCCACCAAGCCCGCAACACTGGACATCCTCGATGACACTGCATTCTCTCTCCAGGAAAAACTCAATATCCTTAAGCCATCTGCCCTTCTCCCTGTCCGGACAAGGCCGGAACATACGGCATCCCCCGGATATCTTGCCGCCAATCCCCAGTTCCTTTAATTTTTCATATATGTTCACGACCCTCATAGAAACGCGCCCGCACAAATAATCCTCACAGTTGGGGCAGACCGTGATAATCTCTGTCACCCCTGCTCCGAAAAGCCGCCCCTCTATCTCCTGCAATATCTTTTCTTCCTGTCCGGCCATACCGATATCGGCAATGGGTTTCCCGCAGCACTCATACACCGTTCCGATTCCCGCCCGCTCCAGCAATATCTTCGCAAGCCTCTTTGCTGTCTTCGGATACACTGACGGAAAATTGCAGCCCGGAAACAGGACGCTCTTTTCCGTAATATGCCGGTAGTTCCGGTACAGATAATCCTTCTTTTCCGAAATCATCCGCTTATATTTTTTATTTACATACGCTCCTGCATCCTCGCTTACCTGCCTGCGGCGCATATCCGCCACCACCTGCCGCCCGTCGATCCCTACCGGACAGACCTCGCTGCACCGCCCGCACAGAAAACAGTGGTACGCCAGCTCATTAAGCCTCGCCGCATCCCCGATATCGATCCCGTATTTCTCCAAAAACACACAGTTCTTCCGGCAAATATGGCAATGCACGCATTTCGACGTGTCTGTAGTCCTACCCCTCTGTGCCTCCATCATCCTGCCCCTCTTTCATGTAACGTTTCTTCAAAAATGCTCCAAGCCCCATCACCACTACAGCCAAAATCAGAGCAATCCCGATATACATAATCCGGTTTTCCTTGTCCGCAAGGCCCGCCGTTCCAACTGTATACATGGCAGTTCCGGGCAGCATGAAGATCAGGGAGCAGACAGAATAGGTGCCGAAACTAATATCCGTCACCCCGTAGGCAAAATTCTGAAGATTATACGGAAAGACCGGAACCAGCCTCGTAATCATAAGGATAAAAACCTCATTGCCGCCGTTCTCTCCGAAAAGCCATTTTTTAATATATTTATTCTTCATTGCCATCGGTTTTATACTGTCTTTCAGGAAAAACCGTCCCACGGCAAACGCTAACATCGCACCTATGGTCGTCGCTGCCGAGCAGCAGAGCGTTCCAAGCACCGGGCCAAACAAGAGCCCTGCCGCAATGGCAAAAGTAACCCCCGGCAGCGCCAGCACAACGCACCCTATAATTGTGATGCCAATGTAGAGCAACACTGCAAGAAAAAGATTCTCGTTCACGATATCTTTTAAAAACCGCAGGTTATCAAAATCTCCAATACAAGAAGACCACTTAAAAATGTGGTCTAAAACTAAAATCGCAGCAATGATGCCAATAAATATCCACAGTTTCTTATTTTTCATCACATTCTCTCTTATCTCAATCTTTAATGCACTTTCATGTCATTATATCATCATGGCTTTACTCTGTATAATTGATAGTTTGTATAAAGCAAGGCATCTTATAGATATTTTCTATAAGATGCCTTCCTGAAAATATTATTTTAATTGCTGCAGCCTGATCTTAATGTAAAATTTTAATATTCCGTACCACAGTACACATCAAAATTATTGGCCGGAACTTTTGACGTTTCTTTTTCTCCGGTCTTAATCCTGTTTTCAATCTCCTCCAATTTCCTTTCCAGAAACTCTATGCTCTCCTCCGAGCCCACGCTGTCGCCGGATGTCGTCTTCATAAGCAGCAGAGAATTCTGAATCGCTTTTTTCTCTTCCTCCAGTGTCCTTTGTTTCTTCTCACTTTCCTCTGCCGCCCCCGTATTCACAGGATTCATCTGGCTGCCGCGGCTCAGCACCGCCTGAGGGTTAAAATGCCCTGTCCCTAATACATTCATCATTTTCCTCACATCTCCTTATATATCTTTTTCGTACACCATCTATACCGGTATACAGATATATCGGAAAATATGCCTCCCGCAACAAGCCGTTTTCCGCAGATGGTCACCCTCCCTTCGCAAGCGGTCACTTTTCTTTATCAGACAGGCTTGCTCCTTTGGCAGACGGCTCAAGGCACAGCATCATCCTAAGGCAGAACTTCCCCTGTTTCCGTTCCGCCCGCATCGTTCCCCCATACTTTTCAACCGTCCGTTTTATATTTCTTAAGCCAACACCGTAATCGCTCTCTTGCAGGAGCCCCCCAACACTGCCGTCAGCGCCGCCCACCGCCAAAGGCTTAAGTTCAGGCGCATTATACGTATTTGTCATATTGAGAATCAGGAATTGGTGTTTCATCCCCGCTTTGACCGTAATTTCACGTTTCTCCTGGCTTTCTTTCATACATGCCTGAATGGCATTGTCCATCCCATTTGCCAAAATCGTACAGAGGTCGGCGTCTTCGATAAAAAACTTCCTTGAAAAATGGACATCGCAGCTTACCTTTATCCCCTTTGACTCCGCAAGGCCTGCCTTCTCCTTCAAAAGCACATCTGCCGCCAGATTTCCCGTATGGATTCCCGCTGCCAGGCTGTCTGAGCGGACTTTTAAGTTTCCGTAATACTCCTCTGCTTCCTCATACCTCTTTTCCCGCACAAGCCCTTGCACAACCAGAAGATGGTTGTCGATGTCGTGCTGAAATGCAAGATATCTTTCATTTCGCCTTTTCACCTCGTCCAGATCGTCAAGCACATGCCGATAAGAAGATTCCCGCTCCTTTCTCATACTCGCAGACTTCTTCGCGATAAAGCAAAGGCTCCCTGCCGTCAGCACCGCCAATACGCCTGTTACCGCAAACTGCACCGCAATCCCCATCTGCTCGCTCATGCTCTTTTCCACAAGACGGCTCATCAAAACATTCTGAAATCCTTCCATAAAGGAATACAAAGTCAAAATGACTGCCGCAGGCGCAACCGCCTCAAACACTTTAAATTTCATGGCAAATACGGAAAAGCAGAAGATAAGCCCTGTATGCAGGAGCATCCTGCAAAGCTCAGAGCTTTGCAGATACATCGTCAGAAATGTAAGCGCGCAGCTCGCAAAAAGGCAGACAGCCGCAGAAATCCGTCTCCGGGCTCCTGCCATGTCCTGTAAAAACCGCATCTCAAAAAAAGAAAGAAAGCCATTGATAAACATCCACCACACATAGAACAATCCTGCATGAAAGCTTTCCGCCCCGCCCATCCTATCACCCCATTTTTCAGAATATCTCATCCTTCAAAAAATCCAGCATACTTTGCCTGAATTCCTTCTGCCTTCTCCTTGACACCGGCACCTTCTCCCCGCTGATAAGAACCGCCGCCCCCTTCTCCTGCCGGACGACATATTCTGTATTTACAAGAAAACTTCTGTGGCAGCGGAAGAACCGCCC
The DNA here is from genome assembly GCA_910578455.1 of uncultured Dorea sp. Taxonomy (GTDB): domain Bacteria; phylum Bacillota; class Clostridia; order Lachnospirales; family Lachnospiraceae; genus MD308. The sequence continues at coordinate 75,999 of CAJTQA010000007.1, read as the reverse complement.
GTCAAGTTTTTCTTCCAGCACATCAAGCGTTCCAAAATATTCATAACATCCGTTCTGCGTATGGACGCAGAGCTGATGGTCAAAAACTTCACAGTACAAAATATCACGGAGCAGGATTCTTTCATATACCCCATTTTTCAAGATCCCAAGGGTCTCCTTCTCCGTTTTCCCAAGCCGCTCCCGCACCCTGTCAAGGGCAAGGAACAGCTGCTCTTTAGCGACAGGTTTTACCAGATAATGAACTGCTCCTACATCAAACGCATCCAGCGCGTATTCCTTATAGGCCGTCACAAAGATAATCCGGCTCCTCCCGCCAAGCTTTTTCGCCAGCTCAACACCGTCTATGCCCGGGAGTTTCAAGTCCAGCAAAACCACATCATACTCCCCCGGCTCCTGCATCAGCTCCTCGCCCGATGCAAATGTCCGTATAGCGGCATGCAAACCTTTGCTCCTGACATAACACCGCGCCATCTCCTCTAATTTTTCCAGCGTAAAGCTGTCGTCCTCACATATAGCAATTGAATTCATACGACTTTATATGCAAAGGGCAATAATTCCTTTGCCTTAACCTTTCTGTTCTCCCCCTCTTTTATCTTCTCATACGCAATCCGCGGCGAGCCGTCCTCCACGTAGATAATGCCGCACCTTTGGAACCCGTTTTTCTCAATCAAATGCTGCATCACCTTATTGTCTTCATGAGTGTCAATCCGAAGATGGCTGATTTTCTGTTCACAAAACTTTGCAATCGCATCAAAAATGCCGTGTGCTTTCCCATCCCCGGCAACGCGGTGGAGTGTTCCGTATTCCGTGTCAGAAAGCCATTTTCCCCGCTCAATATATGCATATGTCGGCTCCTCCCCGGTCATAAACGCGAACACGCCATGTACTGTGCCCCGCTTACTATCCCGCACTGCATATAGCTGTCCGGCATCTATATCTTCCGCAAGCATGTCTTCCGGGGGGAAACCGTCCTTCCACTGGCTGGCATTTCCCGACTCCCTCATAAACTTTCTTGCATGCTCGTAAATCTGTAAAATCTGCGGCAGATCCTCCCTGCGCGCGAGGGTAATCTTAAAATTATTATTTTGCGGCAGCACGTTCCTATCTCTCCTTTTCTATTATGTAAGATTGTAAACTTTTTTTGCAGCCATTTTTCTCATAAAACTCTTCCAGCCCCGGCTGTGCGCCGAAATACAGCATAGTTTGGGTGTTTTCCGCAGCAAGTCTCAAAAGCCTGCTGCCTATTCCCTGCCCCTGGTACTCCGGAAGAACAAGCAGCTCTGTAATCGTTCCAAAATAGCAGCCATCCGACAGTATCCGCAGACAGCCTACAAGTTTGCTGCCATCCCGGGCAGTTATATTTATCGTTTTCCCCAATGCGCCCTCTGTCTTATCCTCATCATAATCCCCCTGCCAGACTTTATTCACAAAAGAAATAAACTCCTGTACGTCCAACTCAATATCATTCGTATTATATCTTATCATTTCAGGTTTCCCTTCCGGATATTATCCTGAATGATGGCGTCTGTTATTTCAAACAACTTTTCCGACCCTAATTTTGTCTTTCTCTGCCGTGTGTAGACCTGCTCGGCGGTAACTTCATGCTCACGCCAATCGCTGCCGTCGTTGCTGTTGTTTAACATAAGCGGCTGCAGATTATCTATGGCGTGCACAAATCTTGACTCGGCAGTTTCATATGCCTCGAATTCATCAAACAGCGCTGTAAATTCTGCTTTTTGCTCCTCGGGAAGAATGGAAAATATCCGTTCCTTGGCGGCGTCTTCCCTGGCTTTCTGCGTTTTCAAGCCCTCCTCGTCATAAGCATAAGTATCTCCTGCGTCAATTTCGACAATATCGTGAATCAGGCACATGAGCATTACCTTCGCTATATCCACTTCCTCATTTGCGTATTCTTTTAGCAGATACGCCATAACTGCCATATGCCAGGAATGCTCCGCGTCATTTTCATTCCTTCCACGCAAAGATAAATGAGTCTGCCGGAATATATTTTTCACCTTATCAATCTCCAGGGCAAATGCCATTTGTTTTTTCATACGTTCTTCCATATCAAGACCTCCAATTCATTTATTTGACGTTTACATCAGTTTATATGTCCCCTTCCCCAGCTTTTTGACTAATAACATCCTTAGGTTTTGCATGCGCGACCGTATATTACATTGTCTGCATGATACATGAAGGACACAAGGGAAACCAGTTGGTGCCACTGACGCCCAGACGATTTTCACCAAACGCAAAGATGGTTCGCAGCGTTGTAAGCATTGGAATCCCAGGAGCCCTCATTACTGTGCTTATGAGCGTCTCCAATATTGTTCTTAACAATTATATCGGCATATACGGTTCTGACGCAGTCGCCGCTTACGGTGTTGCATATAAGCTTGACCTGATTCCCATTTTGCTGTCCGTAGGATTATCGCAGGGCGTTGCTCCTTTAGTGGGCTATTGCTACGGCAGAAACGAGAGAAAACGCATGACTGACATGATGAAATATTCCATACTGTACGGAACTTTGCTGGGCGCAGTATTCACTTTTTCTTTCGTCCTTTGCGGAAAGCAGCTTGCCGCTATATTTCTGCAGAACCACCTTCTGATTGAACAAACGGGATATTTTCTGAAAATCCTTTGTCTGTCAGCTCCCTTGCTTGGCATAATCAACATGATAACAAGTTATTTTCAGGCATTGGGAAAAGCAATAAAATCACTGATTATCACCGTTCTAAGAAATGCAGCATTGTTTATCCCGGGAGTAATCATATTAAACCACTTTTGGAAATTGAATGGCGTAATTGCCGCACAGCCTGTTGTGGAAATGGTTTTAACGCTGATTTGCATATTTATGTACCTGAAAGATATAAGCCTATCTGCGGCGTCCCAACAACAATCACACAGACAACCGCTTCAAAACCACACCGTTACATAGGCTTTAAATTCTTATTAAGCCTGTCCACCATCCAGGCGATTCTCTTTTCCCGGCCGACATCTGTTTTTGCGTCAAAATACGCCCGCGTGTAGGTTTTCTTTACTGACAGGGGCATTGCGTGAAAATTCGTGCAGGCCGGTTCATACTTTTCCAGCAGCACAGAAAGGCTTGCAATCTGCTCCTCTGTAACTGCCCCGGGCTTTGGCGCGTCCCACTGGCCGTTCTTTTTTGCCTCCTCTATCTTCTTTCTGCCGAAATCCGTCATTAACCCCTGTTCTTCGAGTTTTTCCGTCAACGCCTTATTTTTCTCTGACCACTTGCTCTTATCCCTACGCATAGAAAAATACTTTTTGTATGTTTTATCGTCAATACTTTTCATCTGTCCGTCAATCCACCCAAAGCAGAGCGCTTCCTCAAGCGCCTCTCCAGCTTTTATTGTCTTTGGCCCGCCAGCCTTTCCAAATAAAATCCAAATGCCGTCGCCGGACAGACAATTCTCCTGCAGCCATTTTCTAAATTCTTCTCTGTTTGCAAATTCCATTGTATCGTTCATCAGACGCCTCTCCTTATCAGTTAATTCTATGAAAAATAACGTGCTGCTCCTTCATCGGGAAGAAAGGCTTGCCGCCTTTCGGCGGATCTGAATCAAGCGGAGCAGATCATTATACAAGTCTTCTTTGTCCTCTATATCAATCATCAGCCACCTTTGTCCGTTTCCTTCCTGTGTCTGATTATATATATTTTGCATTTCAATCGTACATTCCGGCAGTATTTCCTCAACATACGGCTTTTCCTTTGTACCTACAACAACCAGAACTGTAATATAACATTCCCTTGGATATATGGTACACAATGCTTTCCCTGCCTTTTTAAATTTAATATTCCAGCCCCGTTCCCAACTGCATGAACTGTATTCTATTTTTTCCTTACAATTATATACGTTCTTGATTTCCGTACAAAAATCCATGAAAACAGGATTTCCGACATATTCGCCGATCTCCTCAATCGTCGGGCAGACGCCCTTGTCCTGTAGATCAATCATATCCGCACATTCCTCCAATATATTGTTACTTTTCGCCCGCTGCATGCCTACCTCAAATATTCCATCACTTCTTCTAACGCCAACTTCCCCAAAGTAAATTGCTCTAATGCCATATATCTTTTTTCAGCAACGGTATGTTCTTTTTCACAATATTCCTTTACGATTTCCGTTTCATCATCCAGCGGTCTGTCCACGTTTGATTTTGTCTGATAAGCCTCAAAATACCTTACGCCAAACCTTCTCTGGGATTCTGCGTTGATATGTATGCCGTCCGGGTTTGAATACAATTTTTCTCCGGTTACAAAGTAGCAATTATCGTTATTTTCCGCGTATCTAAGCAACTCCCGATTGACCATTTCATATTCTACGCAGCTCATTCCAAATGCGGATTTCCCCAAATAATCACCCAGGCCTCCGAGTATAAAAGGAACTTCCTTAACTCCTAATTCTTTTCTGAATGAGCTTACTATTTCATCGAGTTTTTGATAATAGTCCTTATATTGCCCGCTATGGCTGTCACTTTCTCCCTGATGCCACAAGATTGCCTCCAATTCGCTATTTTCCATCGCGAATCTTGCCTCGCTAATTGCATGGCGGTATAAAGCCCCTTCCACATTCCATTCATCAATGGAACTGCCGCCTTCAGCACAAGGTATCAGCCCAATTTTCCCGTTCTTGTTTGCATTGCACCATGCCTGTGCAAATGACGCCGCCGGCCCAACGCCGGAGACCGCTCTGTCAAAATGAATCGGCTCTGCCATCATCTGCCACCTTCCATTTCTTAACATAAAAATATTTTCATTGCAGATTGGCTTGACTTCATGTAAAAAGCCGCGCCCTGCCATATTTGATTGTCCAATAAGTAAAACCGATTTCATCTTAATCTCCTTCAAATCCCGGCTCTTTTTCACTCTTACTCATTCTTCCACATCATGGAATATTCTTTCTCTCCCGTATTTTCATCCATGCCCTCGCCCCGGATCACGAACCCTTCTCGCCGGTAGAACCGAACCGCCCGCTCATTCTTCTGATACACGCTTAAGGAAAGCTGCGGTTTTATACCTTTCACGTAATCCAAAAGCCTTTTTCCGATGCCGCCGGAACGCATCCCGCTCCTGACAAAAATTCCTGCAATATAATCATCATCCAGCCCAACAAACCCCTGTATCTCTTCTTCCTCTCCGTAAACGTACACTTCCGCCTGCCCGAGCATTTCCTTGACTGTCTCGAAATTGTCTTTCCAATACTTGGCCGGGATGAATCCATGCGCCTCCAGGTTGGTGCAAAGCCAGATGTCAGCCACCTTGCCTGTATCTTTTTTCTGCATTCTCCTAATCATGGCCACCTCATCCGGCTGCTGCCCGTCATGGGCCCTCCACTGGCATTCCATCAGCTCCAGCCCGGAAAATACTGCTTTAAAAGACGATTCCTCCGGAGAACAGGCATAGATGCCAAACCGTATCTTTCCTTTTCCGGCGTGCATATGGCAGATACGCATCTGCTGGAATTCATCTCCGTCCGCTGCACATTCGATACTGTAATCGTCTTCCCTCCGGCTGAGCCTGTACCACATAGTTTTCACTGAAGAATCTATCACCGTCGTCGCCCAGTCTGAATACCCTTGATTGGTGACAACGCTCCCCAGATGTTGAAATTCCTCATTTTCATACTCTACAGAACCCTTCAGCCAGTTCTCGCTGTCCAGATACATGACAATCCCGCACTGGTCAAACCGGTGATGGCTCCCCTCAAATTCGGTCTTCACAATAAAGCTGAAATACTTTTCCTCTGTCTCCATCTGAAAAACCGGAGCATTGTCATTTCGGAAATGATAATAAGTCCTCTGCCACAAATCTGTATGGGGCTTTGTGACAACCTCTATCCGATCCCCCATTATCTCGCAGCTCTGCGGCTCTCTTGTCCATGAAAATTTCGTTAAATCCATCTTTCTCTCCTTCTGCAATTGCACTTTTACGCATTAAATCTCCCTGCCAGTCCTCCGCCGGGCGAAATCTGCCGGGCATTGCCGGGCCGCCGCCATAGCCTGCCCAACAGCAGTTACCGCAGCGCCTTCACCGGGCAGGCTTTCACGCACTCATAGCACAGGATGCATTCCGTAGCATTCTCCCGGTTCCGTGATTCCCGGTTCACTTCCACTTCCATCGGGCAGGCATTTAGGCACTTACCGCACCGGATGCACTTCCCCTCATCGCAGTGTACCCTCAGCATCGAATAATAGCTCATCGGTTTAAGAAAAACCGTGACCGGGCAGACATATTTGCAAAATGCCCGGTTATCTCTGAACACATATGCAAGGACAATTCCTGCCGTATAATAAAGCAGATTTCCTCCGATAAACAGCCAGAACATCACCTTCTCCAAATCTGCGGCTTTCATCAGAAACAGCCCAGCAACCAATGCAAATGACAGTGCAAATGCAATATACCGGATGAATCCAAGCCGCCGACCATGTCTTTCCGGCCTCTTATAAGGAAGAAAATCCAGAACCATCGCCGTCCAGCAAGCATACCCGCACCAGCCCCTGCCAAAAATCAGCGGCCCTAATATCTTCGCCACCGCATAATGAATCACCGCCGCCTCGAAAACACCGAGAAACAGGTAATACCAGAAACCCTCTATCTGCATATTTTCACGGCATATAAAACCAAGATACACCAGCATATAGGTTCCAACAGCAAATTGGACAAACCGCCTTGCATATCTTTTTCCTCTGGCAAACAATGCAAGCCCCGCAGCAATGCATCCGCCAATATAAGTAAAATTCAGAAAATAAAACAGATTGCCCTTTGCCAGGGTCAAAGACACCGCTATTATTTCAAACAAGCAAAACAATAATATCGACGGTATATATTTCTTCAATTCGTTTCGCCTCCCTTTCCGATTTCTTCGCCGGTCCAAAATCAGAAAAATCCAAAACGGCACATAGCCGGCGACAGCATATTTTAATAAATGCTTACGATGACCCCCTTGCCCTCATCAGCTATGGACTGATAAAACTCTTTCAATCCGCAGAACGACTCTGACAATTCTTCTCTCAGCTCATCCGTCTCATCATCCTCCCAAATATCCGGATAGATATCGTTTTCTGCCAGTACATGCGGCTTAAATCCTGCGAGAGCCTTCTCTATGTCGAATTCATCCAAAGCTGCCGATATCTCTGCTGCACGCTCCGGATATATATAAGCGATAAATTCGTCATCATCGTCATCTGTAAACATCTCTGTTCCCTGTATAGCCTCGCTCAGAAGAGAATTTTCCCTTGGTGAATTTGCTGAAACCCCTGTCAAGATAAAGTGAAGTCCGTCCCATAGCTTATCCAGGTCATATACCTCAGCCTCGCCTTCTTCATCTATCTCTTCAATTTCCTCAAAAATCTCTTCTCCGGACTCCGTTTTCAGCCTTTCAATCAACTCACGGTCCGCCTCCATGTAACATGCTAACATTCCCATAATAGTGCCTCCTAAAATTTTATTTCCTGCTTTTATTCAGATACCTTTGTGTATACATGCATACGGCAAAACATTTGCCGCATAGGTCTGTCTTAATCCCTGTTGCCCCATACATAATTTCCGACTGCTTTTCATAGCATTTTTCCACATCGACTATCTTTTCTCTTTCCGTTCCCGCTTTCCACAGTGTTCCGCTAAGCGCCTGTGCCGGACAGCTTTTCACGCAGAGAGTGCAGGCTCCGCACTGTGAGCTTTCAACCGGAATATCATGTTTCAGCGGAGCGTTGGTCAGCAACGAGGATATCCTCACTGCGGAACCGAACTTTTCTGTAACCAGAAGCCCATTTTTCCCGATCCATCCAAGGCCGGCTTTCACAGCCACCGTCTTATGCGGAAGTTTCGAGCATCTATCCGAATCAACCTTCACGCGGTCTGTAGTCTGCGCGTAAGCCGAAAAGCCTTTTTCCTGCAAAAGACTTTCACCGGCTTTCACAATCTCATTCAGCCTATCATTCAGAGAGTAGTACAGATCATAATACTCTTTTGTGGGCGCATGCTGCAAATCTCGGATAACATTTTCCGGCAGCAAAGCCGCTACAGAAATGCCCGTATCATAATCACATCCCCTGACTCCTCTTAAATCTCCGATTCCCACCAGCGCTGCTCCGTTTTGAAACAGCAATGTCTTTAATTCTTCTGTCAGTCCCATCATTCTCCTCCTGCCGTCACCTGGCTTTATTTTTCCGTCTTTCCCACCCCGTTAATTTATTTATATATTTTATTATGACATGCTGATACAGGAAACGCAATATTTCTTTCCCTAATGTTTCACCCTGCATTTCCATTTAAAAAAGCATCTTAAAAAGGAATCTGCTGATCCTCTTTAAGATGCTTTTATCTGGCTAGCGGCAATGCCCGCCGCAGTTTTTACAATTGCCTCCGCATTGTATGGACTTCCCGTTCTTCTTATCCCGAACCATGCTCCTTACCGCAAGTCCTACAAAGAAACATACAATTGACCCTACCGCAAAAGTTCCCATATTAAAAAACCTCCGTTTTTATGATTTTTTCAGCCCTTATCTCGCCGCAGCCATCCCATTCATGCCCATCTTCAATGGCTCTCTTTCCTTATAGGGGCGCGCCAGCAGATAGATAAACATAATGGCAAGGACTATTGCCGCAACTGTCCCGACGCCGAAACCACCGCCTGTCAGCACGTTTCCAATCTGATACACGCAGAGTGATACGACATAGGCGAAAAGTGTCTGGTATCCGATTGCAAACCAGAACCATTTTATATTATTCATCTCTCGCCTGATGGCTCCCATCGCCGCAAAGCAGGGCGCGCACAGGAGGTTGAACACAAGGAAAGAGTACGCGGCTATCGCTGTCATGCTGCCTGCAAGCTGTCCCCAGATTTCCGTTCCGTCCTCTGCAACTTCCCCGAACCCGAACAGGATGCCGAATGTTCCTACCACACTCTCTTTGGCGATGAGTCCGGTAACTGCCGCCACCGCCATCTTCCAGTCGCCCCAGCCGAGAGGCGCAAAAAGCGGTGCAAGGATACTTCCGAAAGCCGCCAGGATGCTGCTGTCAAGCTGTTCTGCCTCAAGCATCCCAAAAGATCCGTCCGCCCAGCCAAAGCTCATTAGGAACCATAAAAGAACCGTTGACACAAGGATGATCGTGCCTGCCTTTTTGATAAATGAATACCCGCGCTCCCACATGCTCCGAAGGACATTCCCCGCTGTCGGCATATGGTACGCCGGCAGCTCCATAACGAAGGGCGCCGGGTCTCCCGCGAACATCCGCGTCTTTTTTAAGATAATGCCGGAGCAGATGACTGCTGCGATGCCTACAAAGTATGCGCTGGGCGCAACCCATGCCGCCCCGTCAAAGAGCGCTCCTGCAATCAGTGCGATGATCGGCAATTTTGCTCCGCAGGGGATAAATGTAGTCGTCATGATCGTCATCTTGCGGTCCCTGTCATTTTCAATCGTCCTGGATGCCATAATCCCCGGCACGCCGCATCCCGTACCGATGAGCATCGGGATGAAGGATTTCCCTGAAAGACCGAACTTGCGGAAGATCCTGTCCATGATAAACGCCACCCGCGCCATATATCCGCAACCTTCCAGAAATGCAAGGAAGATAAACAACACAAGCATCTGCGGTACAAAGCCAAGTACCGCGCCCACTCCTGCCACAATTCCGTCAAGAATGAGCCCCTTAAGCCAGTCTGCACAGTTTACGGCCACAAGAATGCCCTCGACTGCCGGAGGAACGATCTCGCCGAACAGCACATCATTTGTCCAGTCTGTTACAAATGCCCCCACTGTCGATACAGATACATAATACACCAGCCACATGACAATTGCAAATATAGGCAGCGCCAGCCATCGGTTTGTCACCCAGCGGTCTATCTTATCTGATATGGTGAGTTTCTGCGTCCGGTTTTTCTGCACACATTCCGCGATTACCGAAGATATGTAGACATACCTCTCATTCGTGATGATACTCTCCGTATCATCGTCAAACTGCGCCTCCATCTCCTTTATGTCTGCGGATACGTCCGGCACGGACGGCATCTGCTCCTTGATCTTGTCATCTTTCTCCAAAAGCTTGACCGCAAAAAATCTTTTCTGTTCAGCAGGCACGATTCCGACAATCCGCTCTTCTACTCTTTTTATAATACTCTCTGCTTCTTCTCCAAACTCATGGACTGCCTTCGCCGCGTTCCCGGACTTCGCAAGGAGCACCGCCCGATCCGCCGTCTCCATAACACCCGTTCCCTTAAGCGCAGAGATCCGTGTTACCTCACAGCCAAGCTTTTCACCCAGCTTTCCCGTGTCGATCATATCGCCGTTCTTTTGTACGATATCCATCATATTCACCGCCATGATCACCGGGATCCCAAGCTCCATAAGCTGCGTGGACAGATAAAGATTACGCTCAATGTTCGTGCCGTCTACGATATTAATGATGGCATCCGGCCTGTCACCGATTAGATAATTCCTCGCCACCACTTCCTCCAATGTGTAGGGAGACAGAGAATAGATGCCCGGAAGATCCATGATGATGACATCCTTTTGCCCCCTTAATTTTCCTTCCTTCTTCTCTACCGTTACCCCCGGCCAGTTGCCCACGAACTGATTGGAACCAGTCAGGGCATTGAACAGCGTCGTCTTGCCGCTGTTTGGGTTTCCCGCAAGTGCTATTTTTACAGACATAACCATCCTCCTTCTTACTGATAATTAGAATACTGCCATCACTCTACCACTATCATCTCTGCGTCTGCTTTCCGCAGGGAAAGCTCGTAGCCTCTCACTGTCACTTCCAACGGATCGCCAAGGGGCGCCACCTTCCGGACAAATATTTCTACGCCCTTCGTGATTCCCATATCCATGATCCTTCTTTTCACCGGCCCTTCGCCTGTAAGCCTTTTCACCCTTACCGTTTCTTTACAAGGCACTTCTTTTAATGTTTTCATCTTCCTTTATCCCTTCTTTCATATTTTGTAAATCTCCTTACAGTTTACATCCACCTACACCATGATCTTATTTGCCATATCCCTTCCTATGGCTACACGGGAATCCTTCACATTCACAATTACGCTGCCACCGATATCTGACACGACAGTTACAACCCCTCCTGCGACAAACCCCAGATTCTCCAGAAACTTTTTTACTTCCGCTTTCCCGCCGACTCTTTTAATCCGCATCGGTTCTCCGGCGCTTACCATTGACAATGGCATAACTTCATCTCCTTCTCTATTCAGCCGTCCAATCCTGATACACTCGAACTGCTGCTTTTATTGATAACCATTTTCATTTCATAGTTAGTATACTCTAACTTCAATTAGATGTCAACAACTTTTTAGGAGAATAAATTGTAATTCCGCTTTTTTAAAGATTTTTTGAGTTTCTCATGCAATTGTGGTATACTTTTAAGAAATACAGATTTAGTCATCTGACTGAAAGATTGGACAAGGAGAGGCAAAATGCAGGAATTAAATGAATCTGCCGAAAATTATCTTGAGACAATATTGCTTTTAAGCAAAAAACTGCCTGTCGTAAGGTCAGTGGATATTGCAAACGAACTTGGCTTTAAAAAGCCAAGCGTCAGCGTCGCTATGAAGAACCTACGAAACAAGGAACATATCACCGTGACAGATGCCGGATTCATCTATCTCACAGAATCTGGACGGGAAATTGCTGAAATGATTTATGAACGCCATCAGCTATTAAGCTCATGGCTCACCTTTTTAGGCGTACCCCCTGACATCGCCGCTGAGGATGCCTGTAAAATCGAACATGTAATCAGCAAAGAGAGCTTTGACGCAATAAAAAGACATGTCAAAAAATAGACATGTCTCTTTTATTCTTTTTTTATAATCTCATAATATAAAAAAATCGGATACAGGTAACTTGCCCCGAAAGTTCCAAGTTTCTTTGGCCCGGAAACAATTCCCCCAAGTTCTAATGCCTTGCCAAGCGCCATCCCGACAGTCGCCTTTGTGATGCTCTTCTCCTTGCGGTCTACAAACATTTCATTCCCCTTGATTATATAGGTAAATTCCAGATTTCGCATTGTGTAAAAAGGAAAATCCTCGTAAAGCTCCATAACCTCCCACAACCGGTCTATGGTCAAGTCTTCTTTCAGCCATGCGACAACGTCGCCCTTGTCCTTCAATTGCATAGGCATCTCCCATCAGAATAACACTTTATTCCACTGATATTTTTTCATGTCCACGTATCCGTCTGTAAACCCTACTCCTTCTTTTTGGAGCAGTTCTGTCTGATATATCCCGCCGGCGCTTTCCGCGCCGCCAAATACTTCTCCATTCTTTTTCACCACGCGGTGCCACGGGATGCCGCTGCCCTGAGGTATGGCATGGAGAGCATAACCTACGACCCTCGCCCAACGCCTGTTTCCCGCAAGAGCGGCAATCTGCCCATAGGTCGCCACCTTTCCGTAAGGAATCTGGCGGATGATGTCATATATTATTTCAAACGTATTCTTTTCGCTCATACTATTATGATCCTGCATTTTCTTAGAGTCTGACTGCCAATTATTATTTAAAAGTTTACCATATTCATATGCGTTTTACCAGCCAATATCAGTAAATTCAATTAAATAGCCTGAATTCATTTGTAAAAGCAGGCCGTATTTTTATTACAGCCTGCCTTTTTATAAGTATACTCTGCATTCCTATACATTTTGGTGAAGGTACTTCTCGCGGGTAGCAAGTCCACCGCGTATATGACGTTCGGACTTATTGAGGTCTAAGATTTTCCGTGCCTCAGAGGCAAGCGACGGGTTAATCTGTATAAGGCGCTCGGTTACATCTTTATGTATCGTGCTTTTGCTTACCCCGAACTTCTTCGCCGTCTGCCGTACCGTCGCTTTATGCTCAATAATATAATAAGCGATTTCTACTGCCCGCTCCTCAATATAATCTTTCATACAAAACCCCTGCACTCATTGTTTTTACAATGTATGCAGGGGCAAGGTGCAGTATGCACCAACTTCTTATTCTATTTCCCTGATGCTTTCTGGATGCATGACTCAGTAATCTTATCAAGCACCAGATTGTTAAGCGCGGTGGTTCTCAGTTCTTCTTCAAATGCCTCTTCGCCCAACATTTTTTTCATCTCTTCCACGTTTTCCTCGCCGCTGCTTTCAACAAGCTTTTTCAGATGCTCCTCGTAAGCCTCGTCGCTGAGGCTTATGTTTTCCTTTTCAGCAATTGCCTCTGTGACCAGCTTAGCCTTTATATTCTGCTCGGCTGACGCTTTAACCACCTGTTCGTTGAAGTCCTCCACTGTCATTCCCTGAGCCTTGACATAGTCTTCAAGTTCCATGCCATACTGTTTTGCTTCTGACTCATAAAGCTTTCTCAGCAGTTCTTCCATTTTTTCCTGTTCTTTGTCAGAGACTTTCTTTACCTCTGTATTTTCAAGCACCTTATTCCACACCTCGCCTGCAAGGGTATCTTCATACTCTTGCTCTGCGGCATCCTCCATCTGCTTTTTCACTTCTTCCTTGTATTCTTTCACTGTCTTTGCGTTTTCAGACAATTTTGCCACAATCTTGTCGTCCAGTTCAGGAACATTGCGCTCTGTGATGCCGTTTACCGTAATAGTAAATACCACATCCTTCCCTGCGTATTCGGTGTTGCCGTAATTATCCGGGAACTTGCCGTTCCAGTCGAAAGTTTCCCCAATCTTATGTCCGATGATGCTGTCTTCAAATCCTTCGATAAAATTTCCTGAACCGATTTCCAGATCATAGCCTTTGGCTGAACCGCCCTCGAACTCTTTTCCGCCTATCTTCCCGACATAATCAATATTGACGGTGTCTCCTCCCTGAACGGCCCTGTCTGTAATTTCCTTCGTCTCTGCCTGCCCCTCCAGCATCATCTGGATCCTGCTCTCTACATCCTCGTCCGATATCTCTTTCGGTTTTTCTACCTGTTCGACCTCTACCCCTTTATACTGCGTAATTTTAAGCCTGTCTGTCTCCAGCCCCTTGCTTGCCTCACACGCGGTCAGGAGCATTGCGGCAGACATAATTCCTGTCATCAGCATTACAATTCTCTTTTTCATGATGCACCTCTTATCTTCGTAAATTGTTATAATTTTTTTCTCCACATCGGTTGAGTATATCATATTCAGGCTTATATTAAAACCTTTTTCACAGATATTTCATCTTCTCGGCCGTTCCTTTTACTGCCTCCCTCTGCCAAAAGGCTACAGCACCGGCGACAGAAGGCGGCAGAACTGTTCCTTGAACCAGACTATCCATCCCCTCTGCTCATACATCTTTCTTGTGATGATCGTGCTGTCTAATATATCCTTCTCAAAGATCTCCTCCAGCCTCTGCGTCGTTTTTGCGCTATATATGACTGCATTGACTTCAAAATTGAGGGCAAAGCTGCGGATATCCATATTCGCCGTACCCACGCAGCTGACCAGCGTGTCAATGCACAGGCACTTACTGTGCAGGAAACCATTGTTATAGGTATAGCACCTTGCGCCTGCCTCAATCATCTCCCCTACATATGAATATGTCGCCCAATATACAAACGGATGATCCGGCTTGCACGGAATCATGATCCTTACGTCAATCCCAGACTTTGCTGCAATGATCAGCGCATCCTTAATGTCATCATCCGGTATGAAATAAGGCGTATGGATATAAATGTTTCTCTTTGCCATGTGGATGAGGCGCAGATAGTTGTCGCGTATCTTCGGATATTTCGAATCCGGGCCGCTGGTAATGATCTGTACCGGGTCGCGCCCGTCACGGACATACTGCGGAATCTCAAAAAGGCTGTCATCCAGAAACAGGTTTTCTTTTGCAGCGTAATTCCAGTCCAGCACAAACCGCACGGCAAGCGATGTGACCGCCGCGCCCTCGATGCACAGGTGCGTATCCCGCCAATACCCGAACCGGCTGCTCTTTCCCAGATATTCCCTCCCGATATTAAAGCCTCCTATAAACCCGAGCCTGCCGTCAATCACCACGATCTTCCTGTGGTTACGGTAATTGATCCGCAGTTGGAACTTTCCAAGGAGGGCAGGAAAGAACTCCGAAACTTCCACCCCTTCTTTCCGCAGTCTCTCCCAGACGGAATTTTTCATCCCCCGACAGCCCATGCTGTCAAACAGTACCCGCACCTTCACTCCCTGCCTGGCCTTTTTTATCAGCACGGACTCTATCTTCTCCCATAGCTCGTCATCCCGTATGATGTAATACTCCAGATGGATATACTGCCTTGCATGCTCCATCTCATAGATCAGCTCCCGAAATTTATCCTCCCCGTCCGCAAAGATCCGCACGTCATTATTGTCAGTCAGTACCGCCTCCCCCTCGTTGAGGTTATATAGGATGAGCGGCTCAAATCTTTTAAGCTCTGAATTTCTGAGCCTTAGCTGCTTGCGGAATATGGATTCCTCCTGCCTCCTGACCGCATATTTTATCTCACCCTCAATCTCTTTCATCTTAAACATGCGTTCCTTATGAAAATTCTGAGCCAGCACAAGGTACAGTATAAATCCGATCACAGGAATCGCATACAGCAGGAGCAGCCATGCCCAGACTGTAGTCGGTTTCTTCCGCTGAAAAAAGATGATCAGCAGTGACAATATAATATTTATTATGAATAGATGGTCTGATATCCACCTGATTATCCCGACAATCCCATTCCACAGCGGCTCTGACATTTTAGCGCCTCTCTTTCTGATTCTATCTTTGCAAAAGTATCTCCATAACGTTCCAAATCACTTGCACTCCTTACAAAAGGATGATACAATGTATGTCGTGAAAAAACAGTTGACAGGAGGTTCATCGTGAGTAAAGTAACAATCGTTTTATTAGTGATTTTAGTTGTATTAATTATCGCGTGCATCGTATTATATTTTCTCGGAAAAAAAGCGGAAAAAAGACAGGCCGAGCAGCAGGAGCAGCTGGCTGCAACGGCACAGAACATATCCATGCTGATCATAGACAAAGCCCGCATGAGAATCAAAGATGCAGGCTTTCCGCCCGCCGTCATTGAAAACACGCCCAAATATCTCCGCCGTTCCAGGGTTCCGGTAGTAAAAGCCAAGGTAGGTCCAAAAATTATGGTTCTGATGTGCGATACCGAAATCTACCCAATGATTCCGGTGAAAAAAGAAGTGAAGGCAACCGTCAGCGGCATTTACATCACAGCCGTAAAGGGAATCCGCGGACCGCTTGATGTTCCGCAGAAAAAGAAAGGGCTTTTTGCAAGATTGACCGGAAAGTAAATATAATTGAAAGGACAGGCTAAAAAATGCACCTGTCCTTTTCTTATGTCTTTACGCCGGAGCATTGGCCCGGATATTCATCCTGATATTGCAGTCCGCAATCTTTTCGCTGTTGATATCCAGCTCATAATTTACAAGCACGTCAATATTTTTCTCCGTCACGTCAACCATCATGCTTTTCGTAAAAATGCCTATAATGAATTCTCCGTAGGGAGTCTCATACTGCGTCATGTTGATCTTGTCTTTCTCAAACACCATCTGCGTGTTTGTATGCCCGCTTTTTTTTATCTCTAACAGATTATCCCCGGCAATCCGGATTTTATTCTTCGTTATCCCCGGCAATCCTTCCAGCACCTCGTCATAAACCACATAATGTTTTCCGTTTTTAAGGTAATACATAGCTGGCGTGATTACTTCGATCGGCTCGCTGTCTTCATCCTCTTCCTCTTCTCCCGGATAATTACTGTAATGAAGTCCTGAGATAGTCAGCAATACGTCTTTTGTCATACCCTCACCTATATTAAATTACAAAGCAAGCTGTTTTGCGACATCATAATGATATTCCGGAATCTGCTTCTTCATGCTGAGAGCTTCCTCAATGTCAAAGTCCTTATATTCCCCATGCTGATAGCCTACCACGCGGTTTGATTTTCCCTCGCAGAGGAGATCTACTGCCATCGCGCCCATAATGGAAGCATATACGCGGTCTTTGCATGTCGGGCTTCCGCCGCGCTGCATGTGGCCGATTATCGTCGCTCTTGTCTCCATCCCGGTAGCTTCCTCGATTCTCTTTGCCATATTCATGGAATCTCCGATGCCTTCTGCGTTGATGATGATGTAGTTTTTCTTTCCGCGCTTCCTGCACTCCTGAATGTCTCTTACGATAACATCTTCATCATAGTCATGCTCTTCCGGCATAAGGATGCGCTCCGCCCCGTTGGCAATGCCGCACCACAGTGCAAGGTAGCCTGCGTCTCTGCCCATAACTTCTATAATCGAGCATCTCTCATGGGAGGTAGATGTGTCGCGAACCTTGTCGATTGCTTCCATCGCCGTATTTACCGCCGTGTCAAAGCCAATCGTATATTCTGTACATGCGATATCCAGGTCAATCGTTCCCGGAATCCCAATCGTATTTATCCCGTAATATGCAAGCCTCTGCGCGCCTGCAAAGGAACCGTCTCCGCCAATTACAACAAGTCCGTCGATACCGTATTTCTTGCAGATTGCCGCTGCCTTCTGCTGGCCTTCCTCGGTACGCATCGCATGGCAGCGCGCCGTCTGGAGAATCGTTCCTCCCCGCTGGATGGTATCAGACACATCTCTGGCTGAAAGGTCGATAATCTCCTCATTTAAAAGGCCCTGATACCCTCTGCGGATTCCTCTCACTTTAAGCCCTCTTCCCAGGGCAGTCCTTACTACCGCGCGAATCGCTGCATTCATACCCGGAGCGTCGCCGCCGCTGGTCAAAACGCCAATTGTACGAATTATTTTCTCTCCCATGATTATCCCTCCAAGTCTTTATTATTTATAACTTTACTCGGCTACATTGTACATGAAATGCTATTTGTTTTCAATGGATTTTTCTATCAGTTTTACACAAGATTCACCAAGATAATTCGTCAACCTGCTCAATAATCCCGCATCCGCGCAGACGTTCCTGTTTGCCCCGAGCCTTTTGACTGCCCGCTCTGCCTTACAGTATATCACAATCTCATCAACGCCTTCCGACTCATTCAGAATCCCGTACAGCTCCCTCTCCCGGGTCTGGAAATCCACCTTGCTTTCAAATTGCAGCCACAGCTCCCTTTTTGTCTGCCCGAAAGGAATGACTGCCTCACAGATCAGCCTGCTTGCCGCCGCGTCTTCTTCCGATACGCGCCCCCGGATGAATACTTTATTGTCTACTTCCAGGTACTCCCGGTTTTTCTCATAGTCTTTTGGGAACACGATGACTTCCACCGTTCCTACCAGATCCTCGATTGTGAGGAATGCCATCACCTTGTTGTTCTTTGTGTACTTAATTGTCTTATTGGATATCATGCCCCCGATTGTCTCTTTTGCACCGTCTCTGACTCTTGCCTGCCCGCTCTCTTCGTCAAGCTGGAAGTCAAGCGTTGTCCGGGTGACATTCTTCTGCCATTTATCTTTATATTCTTCCATCGGATGCCCGGTAAGGTACACGCCGAGCACTTCTTTTTCCAGGGCAAATTTCTCCCCTGTCTCATATTCTCCCACATCCGGCAGCGCAACCTCAAACTCTGTCTTCAGCTCTTCGCTTACAAGGTCAAACAGTGACATCTGCCCTGTCATGGATGATTTCCGTTCCCGGTTTATCTGGTCCAACAGCTGTGGATAGACGATCATCAGCTGCTTTCTTGTTCCGGGGAGGCTGTCAAATGTTCCGGATTTGATGAAATTCTCAATCGTCTTTTTGTTAAAGTCCTTCCCGGACATCCTCTCAAGAAAGTCTTTCAGGCTCTTGAACTCCCCGTTTTGTCTTCTGTCCTCAAGGATCAGCTCGATGACCGGCTGCCCGATGCTCTTTATGGCAGACAGGCCATACCGGATGTTTTTTCCGTCCACTGAAAAATGGCCGACTCCCTTATTTATATCCGGCGGCAGTATCTGAATGCCCATCTGGCGGCACGAGTAGATGTATCCTTCCACCTTTGCCGGGTTGTTGAGCGTTGCCGTCATAAGGGCCGCCATAAACTCTACCGGATAATAATATTTCAGCCATGCCGTCTGGTACGTTACCACCGCATAAGCCGCGGCATGGGATTTGTTAAAGGCATATTGGGCAAAATCTATCATTTCATCATAAATCCTGTTTGCCGTCTTCTCCTCTATCCCGTTAAAAATGCAGCCCGGAACGCCTTCTTTTTCATTGCCGTAGACAAAGCTCTCCCGCTCCTTCTGCATGACATCGCCCTTTTTTTTGGACATCGCGCGCCTTAAAAGGTCGCTCCTTCCAAGGCTGTATCCTGCCAGGTCCCGCACGATCTGCATGACCTGTTCCTGATAGACGATGCACCCGTAAGTCTCTGACAGGATCGGCTCAAGCTGCGGGCAGTCATAGCGGATAGCTCCCGTATGGTTCTTCCCTTTAATGTACTGCGGGATAAAGTCCATAGGCCCCGGACGGTACAGCGCAATCCCTGCGATGATATCCTCAAGGCTCTCCGGCTTTAAGTCTTTCATAAAGCTCTTCATCCCGCCGCTCTCCAACTGGAAGATGCCGTCCGTCTTTCCGGTTCCGATAGATGCCAGCACATCCTTATCATCATAGTCTATTCCCTGGATGTCAATCTTCTTTCCCGTATTATCATAGATAAGGTTTACCGCGTCCCGAATGACGGTCAGCGTGCGTAACCCCAGAAAATCCATCTTGAGAAGCCCCAGCTCCTCAAGCGTAGTCATCGTAAACTGCGTGACCAGCGATCCTTCTGACGCAAGCGACAGCGGCACATACTCGTCAATCGCCTCCCTGCCGATCACTACCCCCGCGGCATGCATTGACGCATGCCGGGGAAGGCCTTCAAGGCGCATGGAGGCATCCACAAGCTCCTTTACCTGCGGGTCTTCTTCATATGCTTTTTTCAGCTCGGGATTCACCTCCAGCGAACGCTTTAACGTGACCATCTTCTCATTTTGTATCTTTTTAGGAATCATCTTTGAGATGGAATCCACATACGCATACGGCAAATCCATCACCCGGCCCACATCCCGGATAACCGCCCTGGCCGCCATCGTACCAAAAGTTACAATCTGGGCAACGCAGTCAATCCCGTATTTTCCTACGACATACTCAATGACCTCCTGACGCCTCTCATAGCAGAAATCAATATCTATATCCGGCATCGAGACACGTTCCGGGTTCAGGAACCTCTCAAAAAGGAGGTTGTACTTTACCGGGTCTATGGTCGTGATCTCCAGGCAGTACGAGACGATGCTGCCTGCTGCCGAGCCGCGCCCCGGGCCTACCATGATACCGTGGTCTTTGGCATACTTCACAAAATCCCACACAATCAGAAAATATTCCACATACCCCATGGACTGTATGACTGACAGCTCATATTCCAGCCTTTCTGCCAGCTCCTGCCCGGGATTCGGATATTTCTTCGCCAATCCCTCGCGGCACAGCTTATTCAGGTACTCCCACGGCGTAAATCCTTCCGGAACGTCATACCGGGGAAGTTTCGTAACCCCAAACTCAATCTCCACATTGCACCTGTCGGCAATCTTCTGCGTATTTTCCAGCGCCTCCAGCGCATAAGGGAAAAGCTCCCTCATCTCTTCTTCGGACTTGATGTAATACTGGCCGCCCTCGTAGCGCATACGGTTTTCATCGGACAGTTTCTTCCCTGTCTGGATGCAGAGCAGCATGTCATGGGGCTTTTCATCTTCCGCATATGTGTAGTGGATATCATTTGTCGCAACCAGGTCAATGCCTGTTTCCTGCGACATCCTGAGAAGTGACTGATTGACCTGCCTCTGCTCCGTTATGCCGTGATCCTGCAATTCTAAGAAGAAATTATCTTTCCCAAAGATCTCCTGGTAGCGCAGCGCTGCCGCTTTGCCTTCGCTGTACATGCCCCGCAGTATATTTTTCTGGACTTCCCCTGCAAGGCATGCGCTGAGGGCGATTATCCCTTCATGGTACTCCCTCAGAACCTCCAGGTCTACCCTGGGCCTGTGGTAATATCCTTCGGAAAATCCTTTTGTCACAATCTTTATCAGGTTGTTGTACCCGAGATTGCTCTCTGCAAGAAGCACCAGATGATAATACCTGTCGCTTCCGCCTCCCCCCGCCTCCTTGTCAAACCGGGAGCCCGGCGCCACATAGACCTCGCATCCAAGGATTGGCTTGATCCCTGCCTTTTGGGCTGCCTTATAGAAGTCGATCACCCCGTACATAACCCCGTGGTCCGTGATCGCCACGCTGTCCATGCCCAGTTCCCTGACCTGCGCGATACACTCGCCGATTTTATTTGACCCGTCCAAAAGGCTGTATTCCGTATGGACATGTAAATGTGCAAAACTCATCTTGACGCTCCGTTCTGTAATCTCTTAGCAAAACTGCGGCAAATGAGTCTTACCCACTTGCCGCAGCCAACTTTCGCTCCTCGTTTATATCCGCAACCTTTGATTAGCCGTTGATCATAAAGCTAACCAGCTTGTCAATATCCTCTTTCTCATGAGCTACCAGCTCAAGCTCCGGAATCTCGCCGTTTGAAAAGATATTTGCCAGCGATACATACTGTGAAAGCTTGGACTTCAGATTCAGCCTGTCGCCCTCCCCTGTCACCAGCTCCACCTTTCCCTTGCAGCTGTCTATAACACTAAAAAACTTCTCAACATCCGTAATATTCTGTACTTTCATATTCATGTTCTCCTTTCATCTTCTTTTCTTCTCACGCCATTAGTATACCTTATTTTCCAAGAATTTCAATATCATTTTTATTAATTTGTATCTTTTGTTCTTTTAAAAGCCTTCCGACCGCCCGTTTAAATGCATTTTTACTAAATCCAAATTCATTTTTTATAAGTTCTGCATCTGCCTTATCCGTAAATGGAAGGATGCCTCCGTTGTCCTTCATCCTCTTCAGAATCATCTCTGCGTCATCATCCATCTGAAGAAAGGCTTTCTTCCGGACGCTTAAGTCAAGCTTTCCATCCTCA
This sequence comes from uncultured Dorea sp., assembly GCA_910578455.1. GTDB lineage: Bacteria > Bacillota > Clostridia > Lachnospirales > Lachnospiraceae > MD308. The sequence goes on along the minus strand of CAJTQA010000007.1, from coordinate 54,069 downwards.
TGGACTCTTGTCACCCTCGCTTTAATGCGGTCTCCTACCTTCAGGCCGCCTCCTGCCTCCCTCTTTGGGATGAGCGCCGAATACTGGTCGTCCACCGCCACAAACACACCGAAGTTGCCGCTTGTCTCATAAATGATCCCCTCTACTTCGTCGTCCTTCTGATACCCGGAGTCCGTCCTCAGCCTGTGGTACACCTTCATCGTAGCGCAGAGCCGCCCCGTCTTGTCCACATATAAGGCAACCAGCACTTCATCTCCTTTTGACACCTTCGCCGTCTGCTCCTTGAAAGGCAGCAGAAGGTCTTTTGGCAGCCCCCACTCAAGAAACGCGCCGATCTTTCCTGTATCGGCAACTGTCAGCGCTTTCACCTCATCCAGCATGATCTTTGGCATCTGCGTGGTGGCTATGAGACGGTCTGAAGAGTCTTTATATAAAAATACCTCGACCGGATCCCCCACCTCGATTCCGTCGGGCACCTGTTTCGCCGGAAGGAGCACCCGCTCCTCGCTGGTTCCCAGGTACACCCCGAAGTCTACTTTCTTCACTACCATCAACGTTCTCTTTTTTCCCAGTTCTTCCTGTAACTTCATATTCTTTCTCCTATGGTTTAAATTCTACTACTGCATATGGGCTTCCGTCTGCACCGCACAGCTCCACCACTGTCCTCTCTCCGTCCGTTCCTACTCTCGGAACAACTTCGTTTCCGTACACTGCCGATTTTTTGTATTCAACCCGCAGTTTCCCCGCAGACATCTCATTCCGGCACACATCCAGCGCCATCTGCACATACTGGCAGTTATTTACATGTTCATTTGTATCAATATGGCCTCTCAGTATTGAGAAAGGCTGTAAGCTCTCCATCTTTTCCGGCAGTTCTATCTTTCTGTCCGCCCGCTCCATGTCAAGAGGCTCTGACACCCCGTAAGCCGATATCTCGTCATTCCCCGGTTTCGCAGGCCTTTTCTTTTCAAGATCCATGTACACCCACAGAGAATCCGCATATGCCGCTATGTTTCCCGCTTCATCCCGCATGCAGAAATTCCTGTCTCCGCAGATTCCTTTAAAACCGCTTGCCCAGGTGCTGACCGCAATGCGCTCCCCCATCCTGGGATACCGCAAGATTGCAATCTGCCATGCAGACAGCATCCATGCCTTCTTCCGTTCTTTTAAATACGCAAGCCCGTAGCCAAGCTCCTCCGACTGAAAGATGCTGCAGTCCTGGAAATAATTGATGATTGCCGGAAGCGTCATCCTCCGCCTGTGATCAATCTCACTGAATCTGACCCTGCCCTCTATCTCGTATTCATTGTCTCTTTTCATCTGTTCACTCTCCAAAGAAAAAACTCTTGATCTTAAAATCAGATGCCGCAGTCACCATCTCGTACTCCTCGTCTGTCAGCACTTCCCTCAGCTCCTCCTTTCCCTCCTCGTCCACCACCGCACAGGTTGCGGACGTGAAACAGAGATTCGGGTACAGGACGCACCACCAGTTCTGCCCCTTTGCCTTTCCCAGCTTTATGCGGAGCGCATCGTAATATCCCTGCGGAAATACAATCTCTCCATAGCGCTTGTCCGGGAAATAGCAGACGGACACCTCCGCCTTCGCCCGGTAGGAATACCCTTCTTCCCGGATCACCTCTTCGGCTGCCGCCTCAATCTCTCTCAAATGCTCCATTGCCCATGCCTTCGTCTGGCTTGCGGATACCATGTCCGCGCTTTCCGGCATCGTCTGCTCCATATATTCAAGCACACGGTCCCTGACTTTTAACTTTACTCTCTGAGCCTCATCACTGTCGCTGTCTGCCAGAACGTGAAACCGGAACACCTCTTTTGAAAGCTCCCCCTGCAGCCTTGAAATCCTGGCATCCACTTCCATCGCCCTCTGAGAGATCACCGCTCCCGTGAGCAGCGCTCCGATACAGATTCCCAATACGATGCAGATCGCCTTTTTTATCCGCTCTATCTTATTTGCATTATCCTGATATTTCTCTTCTATTTCCATACTGTATGTACCTCCTTATGTTCGTATAAGGAGTATTACCATATTCTGGAAACGTATTCAGGTTAATTCTGTTTTGTGCGGATAATATCCATGACTGCGTTGACCTGATTGTCAATATGCTCGCAGACGATCCTCACTGCCTCCTCCTGCTTTCCCATGCTGATCCTGCTGATGATCTCTTCATGCTCGCTTAAGAGTTTCGGATAGACTTCTTCATTTTTCAAGTATTCAATCCTGTACCGGTACATCTGCTCATGGAGGTTATTGAGGAGCTGGATCAGTTTCTGGTTTTTTGTGGCGGCATATATCACGTCATGAAAACGGACATCTGCCTCGGCAATCTCTGTGATATCCGTGCTGTTAAGCGTTTCCTTAAAGTTTTCTGCCGCCGCTTTGAGCTCCCCTATCTCTTCTTTTGTAATCCGATCACAGGTAAGCCTGACAGACAATTCCTCCAGGGCTTTCCTCACTTCAAGGACATCCATAAGGCTTTTTTCCGTAATATCCGCCACTTCCGCTCCTTTTCTTGGAATCATGAGCACCAGGCCCTCAAGTTCAAGCTTCCGGATCGCCTCGCGGATCGGGGTACGGCTGACTCCCAGCTTATTGGCAAGCTGGATCTCCATTAGCCGCTCGCCAGGCTTAAGCTCTCCTCTCAAGATTGCCTGGCGCAGTGTATTGAACACGACGTCACGCAGCGGCAGATATTCATTCATTGTGACATTAAAGTTTGGTTCCACAGTTATTTCCTCCCTGCGTTGTGAACGTTTACTACGTACAACTGCCTTGTTAATCCTTTCTTTTTTATCTTCTGCATTGCCACTCTTGCTTTCCTCTTATCGTCAAAAAGTCCGAAGACCGTCGGGCCGCTTCCGCTCATCATGGCGTTCATCGCCCCTTCTTCCTTCATCGCATTTTTTATCTTCTCGATCACCGGGTACTCTGAGACCGTGACATCCTCAAGCACATTCCCCATGTGGGATGCAACCTGGCTGAGGCTGCCGTTTTTCAGCCCATCTATGATGCCGTCAATATTCGGATGCATTACGATCTCCCGGGAATCCAGTTTCTCATATACAAGCTTTGTAGAGACAGCGACAGGAGGCTTTGCCAATAGAACGGCGCATCTTGGCATCGGGGGCAGGGGCGTGAGCATCTCTCCGATGCCTTCCGCCAGCACTGTTCCCCGCATCACGCAGTAAGGTACGTCAGCCCCGATGGCCACGCCTCTTTCCATCAGCCCTTCCCTTGAGAGTCCCAGATCAAACATCCGGTTTACGCCGAAAAGCACTGCCGCCGCATCAGAACTTCCGCCTGCCATGCCTGCCGCTACCGGAATATGCTTTTCAAGATCTATTTTAACGCCCTCCTCTATCCCAAACTCCTCCATCAGTAGTTTCGCGGCTTTATAGACCAGGTTGTTTTCATTTACCGGAAGATAGTAAAGATTTGTCTTAATCTCTATGCCAGGCTCTTTCATCTTCTCTATACAGATCTGGTCATACAGATACACTGTCTGCATCACCATACGCACATCATGGTATCCGTTCTCACGTCTTCCAAGAACATCAAGCCCTAAGTTTATCTTTCCAAGTGCCTTCAATCTCATCTTATCCATATTATTTCTCCTGTGAATGCGCTTTGCACTCTGTATCATGTATACAATATTCTTATAGTATACTCATATTTTCTTTAAAAATCAACAACTTTTCTCCCGGCTTTATATCTGTATTTGTCTTTTCGTTGACTTCCATAATCCCTTCCTCCGTTGTACTGTACCGTTTTGCAAGATTCCACAGTTCATCTCCGTCCTTTACGATATATCCGATGATCCCGGGACGTTTTTCCAGTTCTTCCATGTCAATCGGCATCTCCTCAATCTCCTCGATGTCATATACCAGAACCGGCTCCTTTACAAAGCACTGGAATGCAAGGACTGCCTTTACTTCTATCTCCCCATTTCCTAAAAGACCGATGCTTAGCTGCTCCACCGCGCTGACAAGGTCGAATGTCATGCTGCCGGTTGTCTCGTTGCTCTCCAGCAGATAAGAAAACGGCACCATGCCCTGCCATACGTCAAACGGTATATTGTCGTCTGCCTTTACATAGAGGAAAGACACGTGAAGCACTCCCTCTATCCTGATGCCCTCCTGCTCCGTCTCCATATGCTCCAGCTGAATCCTTGCATTGCTATGGCAGATCTGGAGGATATCTTCTTTTATTTCCGGGAGGAGCAGACGTTCTGTAATCTTACATTTTGAATGGTTCTGCATCAGCGACCGCTCCATCTGCCTCGCCTCAATCTTCGGCCTGCAAATTCTGTCCAGGGAATATACGTCCTCCAAAAGCTTAATATTCTCTTCCTCATATACGACAATCCGAGCCTCCAGGGTCGCCTCCACCCCTAATAGCCTCATCTCGCCGTCCTCATCCATACGGACATCAATAGACACGTCAGACACCGTCGGGTAGATCTGGTGGAACATCCCCTCCTGCGCCCCTGAAATCTCAATCCTTCCCTCATACGGTATCGACTGCTCAAGCCAGTCAGTCTTGCCGTCCAGGGATTCGTAAAAGCAGAACAGGAGAAGTTCTCCCTGTATCAGCATAAGATCCTGGGAGAGTTTCGTGTCAAGCTTCCTGGGGCAGACTTCCGTCCACAGAAGCGTTCCGATAGTTTCTTTTGTTCCTCCCAGCGTGATCTCTTCTTTGATGCGGTATGTATCTTTCTTAACCGTAAACAGTTTCAGTATGTCTTTATCGGTGTACTTCTTATACAGCCCCCCTTCCCCTTCCACATCCATTGTAAGTTTTTCTTCCTGCCTGCCCTCAGAGCAGAGCGCGATGTCTGCCAGCGCCTTAATGTTCAGTTTCCTCGAATTTATCATGGTCACATTGACATCACATTCCATCGCTTTGATGAAGAGGTTTTCCTCCGGCTCCTCCTCCACATAGACCATCTCCTCAAACGGTATGTTCCCTTCCAAAAATGCCATACGCATTTCCCCTTCATCTGTGACGTACAGCACCTTGAAATTCATCTTTCCGGACACGCGCACATAATTTTCCACGCGCTTTATATCTTCAATCTGCAGAACGCCGTCGCCAAGTATCACCCGTTTTACGTCATGTCTGGCATCCGGCACATTATAGTCATCGTCAATGTAAAACTGATCCCTGATTGTCCTGCCCTGCCGGTAGGCCGTAAATTCTTTCTTCTCATACTCCATTTCCAGTCCTCCTTTAATTAAATGCTACATCCTTATCCCTGTACTCTGTCTTAATAACCACATAAGGGTACGTCTTGCCCTCCACTACCTCTTCCCCCCGGGGCGGCCCCAGGAGATTCGTCTTCAGGCAGATGGAATCCTTCGATTCATAACAGGACTTCACCTCGACGCTGTACCCGCTCGTATCCTGTTTCCCGTACCCCCTCGCTATGTAAAGGTATCCTTCATCCGCATAAGTTATCTTGAAAACATTTTCCTTTTTATCATCGATGTCCTCCTGAAGCTCCCGCGGGATCTCCAGAGGGTCAACTACTGTAAATTCCATATCCCGAAGTTTTTTTGCATCCTCTTTCCTCACGGAACACGCGCACAGGAGAAGAACGCACACTGCCGAAAGAATGTACAAGCCAATCTTTTTCAATTTACACTCCACAGATATATTCTTATTTCTATCATACACAGAATCTTCCTCAAAAATTCCATTTTCTTTTTAATATCGGCATGCTGGACGCAGCGCCTCTGAATATGGTATAATGTTTTACATTGAATGCATTATAAGACAAATAAGGAGCGAAAGTTTTATGAACGATTTAACTCGGATGTCGGGCATCCTTCTCCATCCGACTTCCCTTCCTTCCCCTTACGGCATTGGGGATCTTGGAGAAAGCGCCTATGAATTTATTGATTTTCTTGAATCCGCAGGACAGCACCTCTGGCAGATACTGCCGCTGACCCACACCGGATATGGGGATTCCCCTTATCAGAGCTTTTCGGCTTTCGCCGGACAGCCTCTCCTGATCAGTCCTGCACATCTTATCAAGCTCGGCCTTTTGGAGGAATTTGAGGTTCAGAACTGCCCGGCCGGCGATGAGGAACACATTGACTATGGGGTCATCATCCCCTGGAAACAATTAATCTTCCGGCTTGCATATGACCGGTTTCTTATGAAAGAGGACATTGCCGGCAGCTTAAGAGACGGATTTGACGATTTCTGCTCACAGAACAGTTACTGGCTTGACGATTATGCGCTTTTCATGGCATGCAAGGATATCAATTCGGGAAAAAGCTGGCTGGAATGGGAGGACAGGTACCGCCTCTTTTCAGAAGAGCTGAGGGCAGAACTCACAGATGCCATGTCTGAAAACATCGGATACTATAAGTTCCTCCAGTTTCTGTTTTTTACGGAATGGAGCTCCCTCAAGAAATATGCCAATGAACATGGGGTAAAGATTATCGGCGACATCCCGATCTTCGTTTCCATGGACAGCGCCGACGTATGGGCTAACCGGCATCTTTTCCAGCTGGATTCCAAAGGCTACCCCCTTGCTGTTGCAGGTGTTCCGCCGGATTATTTTTCTGAGACAGGCCAGCTCTGGGGCAACCCCCTGTATAACTGGCAGGCTCATAAGGACGATGGCTTTTCCTGGTGGATTGCGCGGATCAAAAGCCAGCTTATCAACCTTGACATCCTGAGAATCGACCACTTCCGCGGCTTTGAGGCTTACTGGTCGATACCCTACGGCGAGGACACGGCAATCCGCGGAGAATGGCTGAAAGCTCCCGGCGAAGATCTCTTCCTTGCCATAGAATCGGCTCTCGGCAAGGGGCTTCCGATCATCGCTGAGGATTTGGGGATTATTACCGCCGAAGTAACCGCGCTGCGGGAGCGTTTCCATTTCCCCGGCATGAAGATTCTCCAGTTTGCCTTCGACTCCGCCGAGGAAAATGATTATCTCCCCCACGGATTCACCTCGCCGTGCTGCGTCTGCTATACCGGAACGCACGACAACGACACTACCATCGGCTGGTTTCAGACTCTCGCCCCCGACGACCGGAAAAAGGCTCAGCTCTATGCCGGCATAAAGGATGACAGCGAGATTGGCTGGGGGCTGATACGTCTCTGCCTCGGAAGCATTGCCGCTTACTCAGTATGTCCTTTGCAGGACGTGCTTTCCCTCGGGAGCGAGGCGCGCATGAACACGCCGGGAGTAGCAGCGGGCAACTGGAACTGGCGGTACAGGAAAGATTCCCTCACCCCTGAGCTGGCAGAAAGGCTGCGGGAGCTTACCGTACTGTACGGACGACAATAATTTCACTGAGAGGTTACTACAAATGTTAAGATTTATATGCCTTGTGCTGTTTCTTTTTTCGTTCCTGCTTTTGGGCATCCCGCTTCTTGCGGCAGAATGGCTTATTGGCAGGATCAACAAAGAAAAAGCCGACTATCAGAGCCTTCGCATCGTGCAATGGGCGTTTAAGAATATTCTGTCCATCACAGGTGTTGATGTCACTGTCATCGGCGAGGAAAATATCCCGGACGAGCCGGTCCTTTTCATCGCAAACCACCGGAGCTACTTTGACATCCTGCTCACCTATTCCCGCTGCAAAAGGCTTACCGGGTACGTGGCAAAGCTGGAGATGCTGCGTTACCCGCTGCTGAGGAACTGGATGAAACGTCTTTACTGCCTGTTCTTAAACCGGAACGACATGAAGGAAGGATTAAAGACTATCCTCCAGGCCATCAGCTATGTCAAAAACGGAATATCCATCTGCATTTTTCCTGAGGGCACACGAAATGACGGCGAAGAGCTAAGCCTCCTTCCCTTTCATTCCGGCTCATTCAAGATTGCGGAAAAAAGCGGATGCGCGATTGTTCCGATAAGCCTGAATAATACGGCGGCCATCTTTGAAAACCAGCTCCCCAGGATCAAGAGGGCACATGTTATCCTGGAATACGGGAAACCGGTCTACACAAAGGATTTAGATAAAGATACGAGAAAACATCTGGCAGAATACTTCCAGGGCATTATCCAGGAAACTATTAACAAAAACTCATCTCTTGTATAACAAGACGAAACCAGAATAAGGAGACAATGTAATGAACCGACAAGATTTAACCTTGCTTACGGATTTATATGAATTGACCATGATGCAGGGTTACTATGAACAAGAACAAAATGAAACTGTTGTGTTTGATGTTTTTTTCCGGCAGAATCCGTGCAATAACGGCTACTCCGTATGTGCAGGGCTTGCCCAGGTAATTGATTACATTAAAAATTTGAATTTCACTTATGAAGACGTTGATTACCTGAGAAGCTTAAAAATCTTCAGTGAGGACTTCCTTCAGTATCTGAGCGGATTCCACTTCAGCGGGGATATCTATGCCATCCCGGAGGGCACGGTCGTATTTCCAAAAGAGCCCCTCTTAAAGGTTGTGGCTCCTATCATGGAAGCACAGCTGGTAGAGACGGCAATATTAAACATCATCAACCATCAGTCGCTCATCGCCACCAAGACATCCCGCATCGTTTTTGCGGCAAGCGGGGATGGCATTATGGAGTTCGGGTTAAGACGCGCTCAGGGGCCGGATGCCGGGCTTTACGGTGCAAGAGCTGCCATGATCGGCGGGTGCGTAGGCACTTCTAATGTCCTCGCGGGGCGCATGTTCGATGTTCCGGTCATGGGAACCCATGCCCATAGCTGGATCATGAGTTTCCAGGACGAGTATACTGCCTTTAAAACCTATGCCGAGCTGTATCCCGAAAACTGCACCTTACTTGTGGACACCTATGACACATTAAAATCCGGTGTTCCCAATGCCATCCGTGTCTTCCGGGAATTCAAAGAGGCCGGGGCACCGCTGAAAAAATACGGAATACGTCTTGACAGCGGAGACCTTGCATATCTTTCCAAAGAGGCACGGAAGATGCTTGATGACGCCGGTTTCCCGGATGCCTCCATCTGCGCCTCAAACGATCTGGACGAATATCTTCTCCACGATTTGAAGATACAGGGCGCGGCAATCAATTCATGGGGCGTAGGAACCAACCTCATCACCTCTAAGGACTGCCCATCCTTTGGCGGTGTTTATAAGCTGGCTGCAATTATGGATCAGGACGGCAATTTCATTCCTAAAATCAAGATTTCCGAAAACACAGAGAAAATTACGAATCCGGGAAACAAGACAATCTACCGGATCTATGACAAGGAAACAGGTAAGATGAAGGCCGACTTAATCTGTTTCACCGGGGAATCCTACGATACTTCCGAAGACCTCCTCCTCTTCGACCCCATCGACACCTGGAAAAAGACGAAACTGGCGGGAGGCTCTTATACGATGCGCGAGATTATGATTCCGGTATTCCGCAAGGGGGAATGTATCTACCAGTCGCCTTCCGTTTCCGAGATTGCATGTTACTGCCGACAGGAAAAGGATACTCTCTGGGATGAGACAAAGCGTCTTTTCTATCCGCATAAGGTACATGTAGACCTGTCCCAGAAGCTTTACGATGTAAAGCAGGCTCTGCTTGACGAGATGAATAAAACAGACTAAATGAAGGAGATATTCATGAAAAATCTTACTCTGGAAAATATTACAAAGGTATGCGGCGGCACTTATCATGGAGACATGTCTGTATTTTCAAAAGAAGTTGCCGGCGTTGTGATTGACAGCCGGAAGGTTGAAAAAGATTTCCTTTTTGTTGCCATTGACGGGGAGCGCGTCAATGCCCACAAGTTTATTCCTGACACGATAAGAAACGGCGCGCTCTGCGTCGTTAGCCATGAAGACCTTGGCGAGACAGACTTTCCATATATTCTGGTAGAGTCCACCGGGCAGGCTCTTCTCGATATAGCAAAGCTCTACCGCGATTCCTTTGACGTGAAAGTCGTGGGAATTACCGGCAGCGTTGGAAAAACAAGCACCAAAGAAATGATTGCATCTGTTGCCTCACAGAAATACAAAGTCCATAAGACGCTGGGCAACTTTAATAATGAGTGGGGGCTTCCTATTACAATCTTTGAGATGGACGATACCCATCAGGTGTCAATCTTAGAGATGGGGGTCAATCATTTTGGGGAGATGCGCCGGCTTTCTTCTGTGGCAAGCCCGGATATCTGCGTCATCACTAATATCGGAGACGCCCACCTTGAATTTTTCAAGACAAGGGAAGGAATCCTTCAGGAAAAGGCTCAGATGATCCAGGATATGAAAAACGGGGGAACCATCATATTAAACGGCGACGATGACCTTTTGTCCGGAATGGGTGCTGTAAAAGGTTCTGAGCCTCTTTTTTTCGGAACTTATGAAGACTGCCAGTTTTATGTTTCCGATACCCGGCCTTTAGGGTTAAAGGGCACACAGTGCACCATCCACCTTCCATCAGGAGATGAGTTTACATGCACAGTTCCGGTTCCCGGCTTTCACATGGTTTCCAACGCCCTCGCCGGAGCCGCGGCAGGATATACGTTAGGGCTTACTCCTGAACAGATTAAGGCCGGAATCGAAAACCTTCCCTCTATGCCGGGCCGCAACCACATAATTCCTACAGAAAAGCTTATCATCCTGGATGACTGTTATAACTCAAATCCCACATCCACTAAGGCTTCTATTGACGTACTTACCATGGCAATCGGGCGCAAGGTTGCCGTTCTCGGAAACATGGGAGAGCTCGGAGGCGATGCCGAAAAACTGCACTTCGAGACCGGCGCCTATGCTGCTGAAAAGAACATAGACCTTGTCTGCGGCGTCGGCTCTCTGGCAAAGCACATTGTTTCAGGCGCCAAAGAGGGCGGCGCGGAAACATTATGGTTTGAAACCAAGGCGGACTTTCTTTCTTCCATGAAGGATGTCCTTCAGGACGGAGACAATATACTCGTCAAAGCATCCCACAGCATGGACTTCCCGGAATTGGTAGATGCATTAAAGCATTTTTAAACTTAAAAGTTAAAAGAGGATGGAGATTTTCTCTCCATCCTCTCTCTTTCTGCCTGATTATTCTCTCTCACTGTAGTGATGCGCTTCCTCAAGCATCATATCTTTTACTTTCATCAGACGAATCTGAGAACTTCTCTCATTCTCATCCAGCTTCATCGTGATATACTTGATGGTTGCCTGAGCATCCGGAATCGTCACATGCTCCAGCGCATTAACACGGCGCCTTGTCTTTTCTATCTCCGCCGCCATAAGCTGGCATGCTTTTTCCGTCTCCGCAAGTCTTAACATATCCGGCAGGATATCTGCCAATGATTTCACAGCACCGTCAAGGTCGCTGGACGTAAACGCAAATCCATAAGAGTAGATGTCGTTCACATCCGCAGTCCTTGTGGTCGTATTAAAAACCGGGATATTAACACTCATGACGTTCTTTTGTCCCGCCTCAAGGTTAACTTCCTGTTTCGGTGCCATCAATGCCGTATTCAGCGTAGCTTCATCCATTCCGGCTTTCGCTATGACAAAGTTCTTATTCGCAGAGAGGATTCCGGCTTCTACCTTCTGGCGAAGTGCCATGTTCTCCTTGACCAGCTCTAAGAACTGACGCATAAGCTCATCACGCTTATCCTTTAAGAGCTTATGCCCTCTTCTGGCAGTGACAAGCTTTCTTTTCGTCTTTGTCAGCTCCATACGGGTAGGAGTTATCTGTTTAGATGCCATCCTTTAACCTCCTTCTTGTTTACGCCATGCATGGCTTACTGCTTGCCGTAGTACATGTCTAAGAACTTGTCGTCGATACGTTTAAGCTCTGCTCTCGGCAGCATGGAAAGAAGTTTCCAGCCAATAGAAAGTGTCTCTTCAATCGAGCGGTCATTGGTGTACCCCTGGGATACGTATTCTTTCTCAAAAGCTTCCGCGAACTCTGCGTACTTAAGGTCAATCTCTGTCAGAGCTGCCTCGCCAAGGATAGTCATAAGCTCTTTCGCGTCTTTTCCGCGGGAATATGCCGCAAACAGCTGGTTCATGGTATTCGCATGGTCTGCCCTTGTCTTGCCCTCGCCGATACCTTTATCTTTCAGACGGGAAAGTGACGGCAGTACGTCGATTGGCGGCTGCAAGCCCTTACGGTACAGCTCACGGCTTAAGATTACCTGGCCCTCGGTGATGTATCCGGTAAGGTCAGGAATCGGATGAGTCTTGTCATCTTCCGGCATGGTCAGGATCGGGATCATCGTGATACTTCCGTTCTTGCCTCTCTGACGTCCTGCTCTCTCATACATGGTCGCAAGGTCAGTGTACATATATCCAGGATATCCGCGGCGGCCCGGAACTTCCTTTTTCGCTGCGGAAATCTCACGGAGCGCGTCTGCGTAGTTAGTGATATCAGTAAGGATTACAAGTACATGCATATCCTTTTCAAATGCAAGATACTCTGCTGCAGTAAGCGCCATACGAGGCGTGGAAATACGCTCAACAGCCGGGTCATTTGCCAGGTTGATGAACAGTACCGTCCTGTCGATGGCTCCTGTCTCCTTAAAGGACTCGATAAAGTAGTTAGACTCCTCGAAGGTAATACCCATGGCAGCAAATACAACGGCGAAGTTCTCATCTGTTCCGCGTACCTTAGCCTGTCTTGCAATCTGCGCTGCAAGCTGTGAGTGCGGCAGGCCGGAGCAGGAGAAAATCGGCAGCTTCTGTCCACGAACCAGCGTATTCAGACCGTCAATGGCAGATACGCCCGTCTGGATAAACTCCTCAGGGTAAACTCTGGCTGCCGGGTTCATAGGCAGGCCGTTGATATCTCTTCTTTCCTCCGGCAGAATCTCCGGGCCGTCGTCGATCGGGCGGCCAAGTCCGTCAAAGACACGTCCAAGCATATCGCCGGATACGCCAAGCTCCATGCTCCGTCCAAGGAAACGTACTTTACTGTTGCTTAAGTTAATACCTGCAGCATTCTCATAGAGCTGCACAACTACGTCGCTGCCGTCTACCTCAAGTACCTTGCAGCGGCGTCTCTCGCCATTGGCAAGCTCAATCTCTCCAAGCTCATCAAATGCGACGCCTTCTACACCTTTTACCATCATCAGCGGTCCGGCAACTTCCTGTATGGTTCTATATTCTTTTGGCATTAGAAGTCCTCCTTCCCGAATGTATTGGCAATCTCTGCGCCTAATTCATTCATGATCTTTTCATATTCTGTCTCAATATTCTCGGCAGTTGTATATTTGTAACGTCCGATTCTCTCTCTTACGTTCATCACAAGCAGCTCCTTCATGGACGCTCCCTTATTTAACGCCTCTGTCGCCTGCTCGTAGAAAGCAAGTACCAGTTTCATCATCAGATACTGTTTCCTGAGCGGTGTGTAGGTATCTACTTCGTGGAAAGAGTTCTGGTGCAGGAAGTCCTCGCGGATCGACCTTGCCGCCTCCATCTTCAGGCGGTCGCCCGGTGAAAGCGCGTCCATACCTACCATCTGCACGATCTCTTCCAATGCCGCCTCCTCAGTCAGAAGGCTCATCATCTTCTGGCGGTCTTCCATCCAGTCTTCTGCTACTGTGCCGTTGAACCAATCCTGCATATTGTCAAGATACAGAGAATAACTTGTCAGCCAGTTGATGGCCGGGAAATGTCTCTTGTATGCAAGCGCTGCATCAAGTCCCCAGAACACCTTAACGATACGAAGTGTCGCCTGGGATACCGGCTCAGAAGTATCACCGCCCGGAGGGGAAACGGCTCCGATAACGGAGAGCGCTCCTTCTCTTCCTTCTTTTCCAAGAGAGATTACACGTCCTGCCCTCTCGTAGAACTCTGCAAGACGGGAACCTAAGTATGCCGGGTAACCTTCCTCACCAGGCATCTCCTCAAGACGTCCGGACATCTCACGCAGCGCCTCTGCCCAACGGGATGTAGAGTCTGCCATCAGAGCCACGGAATATCCCATGTCACGGAAATACTCTGCAATTGTAATACCTGTATAGATAGACGCCTCACGGGCTGCGAAAGGCATATCTGATGTGTTCGCGATCAGAACAGTTCTTTCCATAAGGGAACGGCCTGTCTTCGGATCCTTCAGTTCCGGGAACTCGTTAAGAACGTCCGTCATCTCATTTCCACGCTCGCCGCATCCGATATATACAACGATGTCCGCCTCTGCCCACTTCGCAAGCTGATGCTGGATAACAGTCTTTCCGCTTCCGAATGGTCCCGGAACGGCCGCAACACCGCCCTTTGCAATTGGGAAGAACATGTCGACGACACGCTGTCCTGTTACAAGCGGAGCATCAAGCGGCAGTTTCTTCACATAAGGACGGCCCTTACGAACCGGCCATTTCTGCATCATGGAAATCTCTTTGTCGCCGTCTTTTGCAGTAACTACTGCAACGGTCTCTTCTACGGTGAACTCACCTGACTTAATCTCTTTTATTGTACCTTCCACTCCATAAGGCACCATGATCTTCTGTGTGACAACAGCCGTCTCCTGAACCGTGCCAAGGACATCTCCCGGCTCTACTTCATCTCCGACTTTTGCCACCGGAACAAATTCCCATTTCTTATCTCTTTTCAGGGAAGCAACCTCAACACCACGCTGTAAGTTGTTTCCGGAAACTTTCATAATGTCGTCAAGCGGACGCTGGATACCATCATAGATGCTGGTGATAAGCCCAGGCCCAAGTTCAACGGACATAGGCGCTCCTGTAGACTCTACCGGCTCGCCGGGGCCAAGGCCCGATGTCTCCTCATATACCTGGATGGATGCCTCGTCTCCGTGCATCTCGATGATCTCTCCGATCAGACGCTGTTTACTAACACGTACAACGTCAGACATATTGGCATCACGCATACCTGACGCGATAACCAAAGGTCCTGCTACTTTTTTAATCGTACCTGTACTATTCATTTGGACGAATAAACCTCCTTACTGGTTACTGAATAAGATATCGGAACCAACCGCAACCTCAACCGACTTCTTAACTCCTGCAATCCCGGCTCCCGTGTTGCCTGAAATGCCCGGAATCTGGATGATCGCCGGCATAAGCTGCTCCTGATACCTTGAAATCTCATGTTTAAGCTCTGCCGCCCAGGCTTCTGTGATATAGATAATGCCGTATCCGCCGCCTGCAAGCTTTGTGAGCGTCTCTGTAGCTTCTTCGTGGGTATTTACCGGAAACGTGTCAAGACCCAGCGTAGCAAAGCCGTAGATACTGTCGTAATCGCCCAATACTGCAATCTTATACATACATCTCCCTTACCCTTTCCCGGATAGAATCATCCGGCAGTTCATTCAGCTTGCCGGAAAGTATGATCCGCACCGTTTTAATTTCGTTCTGTCTTGCAATTACATAGGCAATCACAGGCCCGATTGTAAATGCATTATATTTCTGCGGACTGATGGTCTGGATGATACGGTTGTCGCACCACCGCTCAAATGCGGACGGCGATTCCTCCAGAGCCGCCGCTCCCTCTGCGTAAGCAGTTCCGAGCAGATATTCCCTGATCGCATCCATGCCGTTAAGCGCCGCACGCGCCAACTGGCCCGCATTTATGCTGCTGCACTCTGCCATCGCCCGTTTCATAAATTCTAATGATTTTGCGGTTTTCTGTGATCTGACGGCAATCTTGATATCCGCAACCGCAACCATAGATTCCGCATAATCACGGATAATTGCGGCATCAGATGCCTTTCCTGCCTGATAGACAGCCTCAAGCGCCGCCCTGTCAATGATCACATCACATAACTGACCGTCTCTTGTGTGGAGAAGAGTCTCAAAGGCTTCTGCCGCAGCGCCTTGCATATGCGCCGGAAGCCTTCCGAAGTCGCGCTCGCTCACAATCTCAAGCATCTCCTTGCCCGGAATAGACACATCTTCATAAAAGATATGCCTGTTTTTTTCCTCCGTGCAGACTTCCTTAATCGCCGCTTTCAGATTGTGGTAAAGCTTTGAGTAAGAGAGAACGCTGAAATTCTCCATGTCAATGGACAGTTCCCTGACAATCTCCCATATCTTCTCTTCTTCCCTGGTCAGCATCGCCTCTGCATTACCTGATGTCTCCGAATCCCCCCAGCCGTGCTCTTCCAGAAACTGCATGCACTGCTCATAGCTCTGGCATGCTAACAATTGGTCGATGGTGCTGTTGGAAAACAGGGAGACTTCCAAAGCCCGTATACGTGCAACCGCGTAGGTATACTGTTCACTCATGTAAATCAGCCCTTCCTTTCATTTACGCAAATAATATACGATGAACTTTGTCAGATAACTCATCTCTTCTGGCATCAAACATCGCCCTCAGCGTACAGTTTTCTTCAATGCCGCCGTAGGCGAGAACGAAACCATTCTCAATATTTCTGCTTTCTCCTGATATCCTAAGGTTTCCGCCTTTCGCTTTTGCAGTTTCTGCGGCTTTCCTTTCAAAATCTTCCGGCAGCCTTCCAAGATCAGCTTTGGAAAAGATAATCTCTCCGTCCTGCGGCTGTGCGTATTTATCCACCATCCCCAGCAGCATATCAAAGTATTTTTCTTTTTCCATGCTCTCCAGAGACTCATATGCTTTATCCAGAACATCTGCGATTACTTCCTGCTTTGCAGTGAGGATCTTTGTCCTCCTCTGCAAATCGTTGGAAGATGCCACGCGTTCTTTGTAGCTCGCAATTGCCGTCTCAGACTTCCCCGAAATGCCGGCCGCTGTCTTTTCTGCCTCTGCCCTTGCCTCAGAAAGGATCTCCTCTGCCTTTGCTTTTGCTTCGGAAACCTTATTCTCGGCTGCCGCCTTAGCTTCATCCAGGATCTGGCTTTTCATTTTTTCTAATCCAGTCATATTCCTGCACTCCTTATATTAAATCTTGGTAAGTTTCCGTCATTAAATCTGAACCGCATTAACAGCCAGGATAGAGATCAGGAGCGCCAGAATCGCATATGTCTCAACCATCGCCGGGAAAAGCATAGCTTTACCGAACTGATCCGGTTTCTTAGCTACGATTCCGATAGACGCTGCGGATGTCATTCCCTGATACTTTCCGGAGATAAGCCCAACGATGCCGATAGGCATGCATGCCGCAAGAATCAAAAGCCCTGTCTGCGGATCCAGAGCAGCTGCTCCTCCGCCCAGAAGCCCAACTTTGGATAAAGTGATAAATCCGACAAGCAGCCCGTAAATTCCCTGTGTACCAGGAAGAAGCTGCATGATAAGTACCTTCGCAAATTTGCTCGGATCCTCTGTCACAACACCTGCTGCCGCCTGACCGGCAATACCTACGCCAATCGCTGATCCTGCACCTGCAAGAAATACAGCTACTGCTGCTCCAAGTAACGCATATACAAGTCCTAAATTACTCCAAATACTCATTATAAATTTTCCTCCTTAATATCTACATATTTCGTATCTGATTTAAATGGTTCAAATGGTTTTCCGCCGCCCTCGTAAAACTTTCCGAAAAATTCTACGAACTGCAGACGGTTTGTATGAACATACGCACCAAGCAGATTGATTGCAAGGTTCAATGTATGGCCTACGATAAATACAACCGCAAATCCAATTATGCCTACAATGCCTTTTCCGAACATGCTTCCCATCTGGTTTACAACGGAAGCGATAACTCCGGTGGCAAGGCCGAGCGCAAGAAGACGCGAGTAGGACAGCACATCGCTGAGCCACCCTGTAATATTGTAAATGTCGTATGCACCAAGCGCAATTCTGAGAGCCGGGTTCTTATTTTCCCTTCCCGACATAAGAAGCAGCCCTACTGCTCCAATGATCGCAAGCGCTTTGGCAAGCATATTTAAAAACGGCGGGAATACAATCTTTGCCTGCGCGATGGACGCAAAAATGTCCGTTGGTACCAGCATCAGAATCAATCCGATCAAGAAAGAATACCATAGGACAACATCACACAAAAAGTCCACTGGCTTTTTGTCCTTAAGCAGCATATAGCCTTTAATCCCAAGCCCTACAAACAAATGGATGACTCCGAATGCCAGCGAGTAGACCAAAAGCCTCATCGGATCGTTCAAAGGTATAAACCACAAGGCAGGAACCGTAACTGTCTTCCCGAAAAACGTGCCGGACACGATATCTACCACGTTTCCGAAATAACCTCCGAACAGTACGCCCCACACCATCGTTGAAACACCGCAGTACATGAACATCTTGAGGGATTTCTTCATCCCCTCTTCCATCCGCGGGAATTTCTTTACTACTATAAAACATGCAATCGCTATAATCGCACCGTATGCCGCGTCGGAAAGCATCATTCCGAAGAAGAACACATAGAAAAACGACATGATCGTCGTCGGGTCAAACTCTCCCTTGTGCGGAAGCCCGTATGACTCCAATACTCCCTCTACGCTTGCCGAGAATCCATTGTTGCTCAAGATTACCGGCGGTTCCTCATCTTCCTTTAATTCTTCCGTGTCGATAACACAGTCATATTTATCCCCGATTGCTTTTCTGACTGCATCTGCAGCCTTTGCAGGGATATAGCCGCTTACGATAAATGTCCTCTGCGACTGGGGCAGCGTTCCGAGCAACTCATACTTGCTTGCCCGCATGCGGAAATAATCTCCGACGGCCTGAATCTTCTGCCTGTTCTGAGACAGGAGCCTGATTTCTTCCTCATTGAGAGAATTACGCATATTCAGTTTTTTAATCTCTGCTTCCAGATCTGCCTTCTTCTCTGCCGGCATCTTTTCCGCCAGCTGCGAAGGCCTGGCAAATCCTGCTGCTCTTAAAGCTTCCTCTACTGCCGTCTCCTGCTCTTTCAGGCAGAATACAACCAGATACACCGCATCTTTGTCGCTATGGACAATCTGCACATCCAATGCTTCCGTCTCGGGACAATGTTTTGCAATGGCGGCATACACTGTTTCTTCCGTGTTTCCCGCAGCCAGCGTTCCCAAAAGCATCGCAGCTTTTTTCGTACCCTTAAAGTCCATCGGCACATCCAAACTAAGCCACGGGCTTAAAGACTCGATCTGGTTCGACAGTTTTAGAATGTTCGCTTTATTCTCTGCTATCTCTTTATTCAGCGCAACAAGCTCATTTGCATCTGATATTACCTGTTGCTTGTCTGAAATAATCTGATTGAATTCATCTTTCCCAATCAGTTTCTTGCCTTCCAGACTGGATAGCAGGGAATGCTTTTCCGGAGCGTAAGTATCCAGAACTGCCAATGCATTTTCCGAAAGCTGTGCCTTCTTTTCAAATGAAAGCCTTGCATTCAAGGTGTCCATCTTCTCAAAGCCTGCCTCGTCATCGGCAATTTGGTTCATCTCCACAGTCCCTAAAGACTGCAGGCGCTCCAGGATAGCCTTACGATCTTTCTTTAGCGCGCAGATACTAATTCTTTGCATCTGCAATACTGCCATAAACCTGTTCCTCCTTCATTTTATTTTTTAAACCAATTCTGAAATTACAGAAGCCACCGCCGCATCTTCTTTGGCTTTCACAGCCTCTTTCAGGGATGCAATCTCTGCCTCCACGTCTCTCAGAGCGTCTCTGGCAGAACTTTCCCCCATTTCAACTGCCGCTTTCATATCAGCGTCAGCTTTGGCTTTGGCATCTGTCTCGGCCTTCTGCTTAAGCTCTCTGGCATCCGCAGCGGCCCCTTCAAGGATCTCGGTACATTCTGCGGCTGCATTCTTTATAAGCTCTTCCGCCTCTTTCTCCGTCTCCCTGATGGTTTTAATGGTTTCTTCGACCATCACTTCACCACCTCTCTCTTAATTGCTAAAAACTCCCATACTCATCATTATAATATGATTTTTTGTGAAAGTCTATATGTTTATATCATTTTGGCACCATTTTGGCTTGCTTTGGCATGCTGTCTTCTATCTTTTCCACATAAGGTCATGGAGCTTTCCCGCCCGGTTCATCCCCGGAAACCCGTTTTGGCGCAATGCCTCGTACAATACGATTGCCACCGAATTACCAAGGTTCAGGGAACGGGTATCCCCTACCATCGGGATGCGGATGCATTCCGGCTCATGCTCTACCAGTATCTCTTCCGGAATACCGGCGCTCTCTTTCCCGAACATAATGTACGCATCCGGCTCATAAGACACCTCTGTGTATGCCCTTTCTGCCTTTGTCGTCGCCATATAGATCTTGCCCCCGGAATTCTTATCCAAAAAATCATGATAGTCAGCATAAATGCTGACATCAAGCTCCTTCCAGTAATCCATCCCCGCACGCCTCAGGTTTTTTTCATCCAGCCTGAACCCCAGCGGCTCGATCAGGTGGAGCCTCGTTCCTGCCGCTACGCAGGTGCGCCCGATATTTCCTGTATTTGCCGGTATCTCCGGCTCTAAAAGAACGATATTCAGCATCCTGGCCCTCCTTTAACCTTTTCCTGCATATATCTTAAATATTTCATCCGGCGCGGGGCGGTCAATATGTCTTATATCCTCCCCGTTTCTTATGATCTTATCTCTGCCGCCCGTGACATATCCAAGCACAGAGCTTTCCGTTCCCGCCTCCCTAAGCCTTCTGGCTAGCTGCTCTGCATCATCTGTCACAAAGAGAAGGCTGCCTGCTGATGTGAGCTGATAGGGATTTATTTTAAAATATTCGCATATTTCCACCGTTTCCTGCAAGACGGACATTTTTTTCAGATCCAGGTCAAGCCCGCACCCAAGCTCTCCTGCAAGCTCCCACAGCGCGGCGAAAATTCCGCCCCGCAAAATCTGTCTCACAACCGGCACGCCCATATCAGACGCTATCTCTATCTCCCTCTCCGAAAACAGCTTCTGCCGATAGGAAAACACATCCCTCATAAATGCCGGAGCAAAGTGCTTTTCAAGCTCTCCCCTGCGTTCTGCCGCAATCTGAAGCATACCGTCCATCCCGATCCACTTGCTGAGGACAACTGCCTTTCCCTGCATCTGCCTCTTCCCGTCAGGCGTGTCCCGGTGTTGTTCTGAATATGCCATTCCGTGAACTGTGACGGCCGGCACTGGCAGCAGCGGATTCTCCGAAAACAGAGCTCCCATGTATGAGATGCCCTTCTCCCCGCAGATTTTTTTTATGCTTTTTTCTGTCTTATATATCGTATCTTTCTCTGCATGCGCCGGATATTCCGCCGATACGCTGACCGCTATCTGCCGACCGCCGGCCGCCTCCAGGGCATTTACGGCAGCGGCAAGCGCATGCAGTCCGGTTTCTCTTGTCGTTCCGTATACCGTGACGGACTCGCTCATGCACTGCACATTCTCAGTCTTCAGTCTCATCTTCTTCCCTTCCCAGCCCTCTCGCTTTACTGATGGCCTCATTAACCTTTTTCCCGTCCTGGGTTGCTATGGCGTTCCTCACGAGCGCTGTTGCCTCTCCGTTGTCTGATGCCGTGCCTACCACGATGATCTCATTGGACTTCTGGTAGCGGCTTTCGTTTATCACGTCGCGGCTTACTTCCTTTCCGTCCTGTTTTACGATCTTCCAGAGCCTTGCCGTCTTCCCTGTGCGGGGATTCCCTTCGTAATCCATAGCTCCGAGAGGCGCGTCCGAATCTTCCTTATAAGTTCTTCCGTACTCCTCCGTGGCGGTCACTTCGCTTTCATATTCCACCGTTCTGCCCTTCTTTCGGGTTTCTTTCCCGTATATCGTGAACCTCAGCTGATTGTCGCCGTCAATTTCCCCTTCAATGTAAACCGGCGCCTTATAGCTGTTTTTAAATTTAAAATCTTTCACGTCTCCCGCGATTGCCGCGTCCCTGGACGGATCCACATAAGATACCAGCATAGAATGGGGATAGCGCTCCGTCACCTCAAGCTCTGCAAGGAGAACCGCATTATAAAGCGTCGTCGAGACCTGGCAGATTCCTCCCCCGTAAGTGTCGACCACCTGCCCGTTCTCATAAGAGCCTGCCGCCACATAGCCGTGTTCCTTATCATAAGGAGCCGTTACATCATGGATTGAGATTTCTTCCCCCGGGGCAAGCACCGTGCCGTCTATCTTCCCTACTCCGGTCTTTAAGTTCTGCCATCTCTCCCCTCCTCCCGCATCGGTAGCATATGAGCCGAGCTTGTCTCTGACCTCCTTAAGCTCTTCTGCCTTCACGGAAGGCTGTTCATCCATCTGCGCCGCCTCAACTGCAAAATCACTGCAGGCCCAGCCGTCGTTCACTCTTTTCAGCACAGCCGCCAGGGATTTCTCGATGTCGATGGTCTTTCCCTGTTTCTCATCCGTAACGATAAACTCATTTCCTTTCCGCTTCATCGTCGCATTCTGTGCGTGGTCTGCCAGCGGAACGATCTTTTCCTCCATGAATTTTCCTGTCTTTTTTTTATTCAGCGTAAACGTCTCCTCAAAAACCTTCTTTTTCTCCGAAAGCTCCTTAAGCTGCCAGAACCGTTCCCACAGACTTCCTGATTTTCCATAGTCAAATGCATATTTCACCTGCTCTTTCATGTTTTTATGGTTAAGCCCAAGCTCTTCCAGAACTACCGTTTCTTCCTTTTCCCCCACCTTTACGGTGACCGATGCCTGCCTCCCCTGTGCAAGGCGCTCTTCCATCACTTTCCCCGCCTCTTTTTCAGTCATGCCGGAGACATCGACAGAGCCTATGTATACATTTTTACAGATCTTATCTTCCGGATACTTTGACACAAACTTCTGGAACACCATATAGGAGACGCCAAGGACAGCAATAGAGCAAAACAAGATGAGACCAAAAAGGAGCCGCATCCTTTTCCGCCTCTGAATCCTTCTCTTTTTTTCCGCCCTGTTATAAGCGCCTCTCCTTTTCCGCCTCTGACCCATGCCTTCCCATCATTCCTTCTGCCGTCCTATACCGCCCTATCCCAGGATCGGCAAGATTGAAGTCGCCACCATCGCGACGATGACCACCATAACTACGATTGCGATAACCCTTTTTGTCCTTTTATCATTAAAATTCATCTCCATTAACCTTCTTTCCAAAATATATGTACCATTTTATACTTTTTATCCGCCATTTGCAAGCTGTGAACTATTTTATTTCAACCGTTCTTGCCTCCTGGTCCAGGGGATTCTTCTCCATATAGTCAAAGAGCACTGTTTTCCCAAGTTCGGGGAAATATTCCAGATGCGTCATCCTGCGTAGCTGGTTTTTATCATATCCCGCATACGAAGGAAGATATTCATGCTCCTTAGATTCCCTCTCGTAGAACAGCCTCGCCTGTTCTTTCTCCATCCGGTTCTCCCCCGCAAAAAGAGGGCGGCTCTTTGCATTCTCCCTCAAATAATAATCGTAAGCCAAAAGTTCCCGGCAATAATTTTCACCCTTTTTGCATACGTCTCCCATAAAGCCCAGGAGCAGTTCATATCTCGCGCTCCTTTTGTGCTGCATCCCCAGCCCTCCGTTTTTTTCATGATAAATCCAAAGCTCCCTGTACATCCGGTAAGGCGATGCGTACTCTTTCTCCAGCTCCTCCAGGGCATGCCCAAACTGCCTGCTGTTATAATATGCCTCCACCATCTCCTCAATGCCTTTCAGTTCTGATATCTCTTCAAAAGACAGCCAGTCCGTGTAAAGAACCTCATACGGCGGCATGTCTTTATGCTCCAATCCGTAATCTGCTTTCTTCTCCTCCATCCGCGAGCCTTTGAGGACTTTCAGAAAACCAAGCTGCAGCTGATCCGGCCTCAGCCTGTAGACATCGTCGAAAGACTTTTCAAAGCTTTTCAGATTCTCAAATGGAAGCCCGGCAATCAGATCCAGATGCTGGTGGATATTGTTCATCCCACGTATCCGCATTACATTCCGAGACAGCTTTTCAAAATCCATCGTCCTCTGTATCTCCCTGACCGTCTCACTGTTTGTGGACTGCACGCCGATCTCCAGCTGGATCAGCCCCGGCCGCATCTTTTCCATTAGGGTAAGCTCTTCTTCATTTAAAAGGTCCGCCGATATCTCAAAATGAAAATTCGTCACCCCGTTATCATTTTCCAAAAGAAACTTCCATATCTCCATTGCATGTGACGCTTTACTGTTAAAAGTGCGGTCCACGAACTTTACCTGGGGCACCTCCTCCCTCAGGAAGACGGACAGTTCTTCCTTTACAAGCGATAGGCTCTTAAACCGCAGTCTTTTATCCACAGAAGAAAGGCAGTAGCTGCATGAGAACGGACAGCCGCGGCTTGTCTCATAATAGAGGATCCGGTTCTCAAACTCTCCCATATCCTCATAGACAAAAGGCAGCTCATCCATATCTACAGGCTCGCGCCACTCATTTTCACAGATGCTTCCGTCTCTTTGCCGAAACGTGATGCCCGGAATTTCTTCAAGAGGTTTCCCCTCACACAGCTCCGCAAAGGTCTGTTCTCCCTCTCCCTTCATAATGCCGGAAACCTGCGAAAGCCTTGCCAGCACTTCCCCGGCATCATAAGATACCTCCGGCCCTCCAAGCCAGATCGGCACGTCCGGGCACACTTTTGCAAAATCCCGGATAATCTCCTCTACATATGCCATGTTCCAGATATAGCAGGAAAAGCATACCATATCCGGCCGCCGTCCGGCGATATCCCTCAAAATATCGTCCTGCTGCCGGTTAATGGTATGCTCCGCTATTTCAATCGCCACATCCCTTCGGCTCACATGCCGCCTGGCATAAGCGCGCAGGCTGCAGGCTGCAAGATTGGAATGTATATATTTGGCGTTAATCGCCACAAGCAATATCTTCATCTTTTCATTCTCCTGATAAATCAAATCCTTATAGATTTTTATTTTACCAAAATCCTGAATCTAAAACAAGTCTTCAAGTCTTCTGTATAGCTCCCTGTAGACCATAAAACGTTCCATATATTTTCTGTGCCTTTCCTCCGAGTACGGCTCCTCTTCATTTGTCTTTACCATTTTCGCCACTGCCTCGTCAAGGCTCCGGTAAATCCCGCTCCCCACGGCTGCAAGCACCGCCGCTCCCATGGCCGCCCCGCTGTCGTTGGGCACCGTGCATACGCTGTTTCCGTATATGTCTGCCAGGATGCCTCTCCATGTACGGCCCCTAGCGCCGCCGCCGCACAGGACATGCCTCGTCAGCCCTATCCCCAGCTCCCGGAAAATATCCGTTCCCTCAGCCAGAGAATAAGCCGCGCCTTCCATCACCGCGCGAATAAATTCTGCCCGCCCGTGCTTTGACGTTATCCCGAAAAACACACCTTTTGCGTCCGGATTAAGGTGCGGCGTCCGGTCGCCCATCAGGTACGGAAGGAAGATAAGCCCCTCCGCCCCTGGAGCAACGCCGCCCGCCATCTCATCCATCAGGCTGTATATGTCCATGCCTCTTTCTTTTGCCGTCTCCCCATCGGATAAGCAGAAGTTTTCTTTCATCCATTTCAGCGAGTACCCGGAAGTGATGCTGCACGTAATGACTGACCACATTCCCGGAACCGCGCTGCAATACGTGTTCACACGCCCTTTTGCATCTACTCTGATTTCTTTCGTGTTGGTGCAGATGATGCCCGACGTGCCGACGGATGTAAAACATTCTCCTTCTCTGACGGCTCCCGTGCCTATGGCGGAGACCACGCTGTCTCCCCCGCCGGCAATGACCGGAATCCCTGCCGGCAGCCCTGTCGCCTTTCTGATCTCCTCCGTCGTCTCACCGGCTGTTTCCGCGCACTCGCACAGTTTCCCTGCCACACCCCGGTCTATCCCCAATTCTTCGAACAGCTCATCTGCCCATCTTCTTTCGGGTACATTCAAAAGCTGCATGCTGGAAGCCGAAGTCACGTCTGTCACGCATTTCCCGGTAAGCCTGAAACGGATATATTCATGCGGCAGCATAATATGGCGGCATTTCTTAAAAATGTCCGGAAGATTCTTCTTCACCCAAAGAAGGCTGGAGACCGTAGATCCCGAGAGCGCCGGATTCGCCGTTATCTGAAAGAGCCTCTCCCCGCCAATCTTCTCGGTTATCTCCGAAAGAAACGCGTCTCCTCTGTGGTCGCACCAGAGAATCGCATTGTGCAGGGGATTATGCTTCCCATCCAGCATCACAAGGCTCTGGAATTGCCCGGACACCCCGATTGCCCGGACTTCTCCTGCGAAACGTCCGTCAAGGACTTCATGAAGGCTTTTAAGCACCGCATCCCACCACACCAGCGGAGACTGCTCTGCATGACCCGGTCTCCTTTGGATCATGCCGTACTCGATATTGCTGCTGCCAACGATATTCCCCGACTCATCGGCAAGTATTGTCTTTAGCCCTGTAGTTCCCACATCCAACGAAAGTATGAGTGCCATGCTTATTCCTCCCCGGAGATGTTCCTGTCATAAAAATATTGGTACGAGGGATCTGTTCCCAGCCTCCCTCTTAACTGCGCCGCCCCGCTTTTGATAATTGCCGCCATCTCTACGGAGCGCGTGATCACGCTTTTTGCCGTCTCCAAAGTGAGCCTGTAATCCTCCGTCATAAGCTCTGCCTTTTCCCTCATGGCATCGGCATGGGAATCCCAGACCCATCCCCCGGAACCGATATAGGAGGCATCCGGCGGCACATAGACGCAGTTCATCATGGCGGCATGCCTCATAATATCTACCATGCACAGCTCCGCGCCTCCGCCGAAGAAATCACCGCCCTGTGCAATGACGCCGATTGTCTTCATATGCCTTGCGCCTCTTACCGACAGCCCGTAATCCGCATTGCTGAGGCGGTCGATCAGGCACTTAAGCTGGCCCGGTAGCCCCGCCACGTAGACCGGCGTGCAGTAAAGGATGCAGTCTGCCTCCTTCCAGAGACTCCTCACTTCCTCAAACTGGTCTTTTATCACGCACTTTCCGCCATTGCTGTAGCATGCCAGGCAGCCGATGCAGGCTGATACCTTCTTCTCCGCCAAGCTGATCCTCTTTGTCTCGACCGCAAATTTCTGCTCCCTCGTATATTCGAGCACAGTATCCAGAAGAAACTGGCTGTTCCCGTTCCTCCTCGGGCTTGCGGAAATTGCCAGCAGCTTTACCGGCTCCGTGTCATACAAACCATTCCCCATTTTCCATCACCTTCCTGCCGTCTAAGTAAACCGCGCCTTCCTTCCGTGTGTCCTTGATGATATCCCAGTGCAGCGCAGAGCCGTCATTCCCAAGGCACTCCGGATACCCGCGTCCCATGGCAAAATGAATCGTTCCGCCGATCTTCTCATCATAAAGGATATCCCCGCAATACCGGGAAATTCCGTAATTCAGCCCGATCCCAAATTCTCCCAGCACCGCCGCGCCGCTGTCTATGGACAGTATTTCCTTCAGAAGTTCTTCGTTCGTCTCTGCCTGGCACCGCGTCAGCCTCCCGTTTTCGAATTGCAGCCGGATTCCTTCGATATAGTTTCCCGCATACGCGCCGGGGAATTCAAAATACACGTTTCCGTTAACAGACGTTTCTACCGGGCATGTATAGACTTCCCCGTCCGGCATGTTAATATGCCCGTCCGCCGCCACATAGACCCTTCCCTCCGTGTCAAAGGATATGTCAGTCTCTTTTCCCGTCACCCGCACATGATGCCCGGACGCAAGGAGATCCCTGACTTTCAGAAGCTGGCCTCTCTCTTTTTTCCAGTCTCTGACAGACGCGTCAAAATAAAAATCCATCATCTCCTCAAAAGGCATTTTTGCCTGCTGTGCAAAGGACTCATTAGGAACTCTTGTCAGCACCCATCTGGTACGGTTCCTCTCTGCCGAAATCTTCCCCATTGCCTTTTTGTGCGCGGCAATCCTGTCTCCGGGAATTGCGGAAAACTCATATGGGCTGCGCGCCCCTCTTAAGCCTATGTAACAGTCCGCCCACTGCATCCCGTAAAGCGACATTTCATTTACCCAGCTTACCTGTTTCTCCGTTCCGTACATCATCAGGCCTTTTTCAAGGTACGCCGACTGATATTCGATAAATGGAAATCCTCCTGCCTTTATGGCCTCCTCAAAACAGGCTCTTGCAAGAGGCTCCGTCTCCGGCTCCAGCATAGTGATCATGACTTTATCACCTTTTTTTACCTCCACGGAGTAGTTTACCAGTATCTTTGCAAGCTCACGCCATCTCCTGTCCATCCTTATCCCCCTTTATACGCTATCCCAGTTTCTCGCTGCTCTCCATCCAGCGCTCCAGTTTCCCGGTCATCTTCCGGCTCATCTTTTCCGGCTCCATCATCAGGCTCACTGCCTGGGGCGGGATCACTCCTTTTTCCGTGATAATCCCCGACACAAGTTTCGCCGGCACCAGCTCAAAGCTGATATTGACGATCCGGGAAATTTCCGGCACTTTCCGCCCTGTCACCTCTTCCGCCGGACGGAAACTGTCCTTTATCGGAAATCCAAGCAGCGACATGGCGTCAAACTTGCTCGTATCCGCCGCAACGTAGAAGGGAATCCCAAATTCCCGGCAGGCAAGCGCCGCCAGGTAGGAGCCTGTCTTGGCGTACACTTCCCCTGTGGAGGAGACCGCGTCTGCCCCTATGAAAAACACAGCGCTTCCCGGCACCAGCTTGCAAAGGAGGGCATCGCATCCGAACTCCACCGGTATCCCCAGCGCGCTGATCTCATCCAGCGTCCGGTATCCTTCTGCATTCGGCCTCGCCTCGAACGCCGCCGCTTTAAGCCTTTTCCCGACGTCCGCCGCGCACCGGAGTATTTCCATCACGGAACCGCTAGTCGAAAAGGTGGCTACCTTATCCCCCGAGGCAATCATCCTGGCTCCTGCTTTCCCGATCTTTTTCACGCACTGCCGCTGCCCTTCCCGGATTTCTTCCAGAAGCGTTACAAATCTCTCCCGCAGCTCTTCTGCGGAAACTTCTGAATCCTCATACCTCTCCGCAAACCTCATACAGCGGTCCAGCAGATTGATAAGCGGAAGTATGGGGGAAGTAACTTCCAGTATCTGGTCCACAAAGTACTCTATCTCCCGGCTTACGTTCTCCTCTCCAGCCGCCCCCAGCTCGTTCTCCATCGCTGTGATGCCGTCTTCCACAAGCTCTATGCTGCCTCCATAGGCATCATCTCTTACTCTTTCACAATATTCTCTTAATCTCAGCATATCCCTATCCTTTCACGCCGCCCGCAGTCAGGCCGCCTACAATAAACCTCTGAATTGCAATAAACATAATGATTGCCGGAATGGACGCCAGCATCGCCGTCGTCATCAGCCATCCGTAATCAACTCCAAACTGTGTGACTGCCGATGCGATTACAGATGTGACAAGCTGCATGTCATTGGAGTTCATAAATGTGGTCGCAAACAAATATTCATTCCATGTCAGGATAAACACGTAGATGGCAGTGGCGGCAAGCCCCGGCGTCGCCACAGGCACGATAATCTTCCAGATCACGGATGTCCTTGACAGGCCGTCCACAAGCGCGCTCTCTTCCAAATCCTTCGGAATTCCGTCAATCACAGTCTTGACATTCCATATGGCAAAGGGCAGGTTCATCATCGTATTCGCAAGGATCAGCGGCACGTAAGTATTGTAAAGCCCCGTCTTTACCGCCATGACATACAGCGCGATCGCCAGAAGGAGCGCCGGGAATGTCCTTAGGTTTACGAGAAATCCAAGCAGGAAATCTTTTCCTTTAAAGTAATATCTTGAAAACCCGTACGCCGCCAAAAGCGAGAGCACCATGGTGATGACGGTCGCCCCCACCGCTACCACAAGGGAGTTGAAAAAAGGCCTCATCATCCCTTCGTTCTGGAAGATCGTCACATAGTTGCCAATCGTATAGCGGCTCGGCAGCACGGAACTGGTAAACGGGTCGTCCGATGCCCTGAAAGAAGAGACAAGAAGCCACAAATACGGCAGCAGGTCTATCGTCAGGATAATGGTCAGCGCAATCCCTATTCCGTACCTTATCTTATTTTTTCTCGCTTCCATCTCTACTCCTCCTCACTCATCATCCTGGTCGCAATCGTTGTAAATATAATAGACATCAGGAAAATCAAAGCCCCCACCGCCGAGCCTTCCCCGAACCGGAAGTTCTGGAAAGAAGTGCGGTATGCCAGCGTGGACAGTACCTCCGACGAATTTAACGGTCCTCCTTTTGTCATGATCCATGTAAGGTCCATGTACGCCATGGTACTGACAAAGTCAAACACCGCCAGCGTGATGATGTAATTCTTCATAAGCGGGAGGGTCACCTTTGAAAATTGTTTCCAGGTTCCTGCCCCGTCCATCCTCGCCGCCTCATAAAGCCCGTCGTCAATCGCCTGCAGCCCTGCAAGCAATATCAGGAAGTAAAACGGCGTAAACTTCCATATATTCGTAATCGTCACCGTGATAAGCGATAGTTTCGGATCCCCCAGCGGGTTAAATTCAATAGCGGGATTGACAGATCTTAAGATAATCCCCACCGGCCCCACCTTTGGGTGCAGCATTACCTGAAACATGATTGCCACAACCGACGGAGATATCGCCCACGGAACAAGGAACAGCGACCTGCTGACAGTCAGCGTCTTTCTTTTCAGGAACTTGTTGTTCAGCAGCACCGCCATGAAAAGCCCGATCACGATATGGCACGCTGTCGCCATAAAGGAATAAAACAATGTATTGGCAAGAATCTTCCAGAACCCTGTCGCGCCAAACACAGTCATATAATTTTTCATCCCTACGAAGTCCGGCTCAATCCCAAGCCCTTTCCCTTCCGTAAAAAAACTTAAGTACATGACGTACCCCGCAGGATATATGACCATGACCGCGAAAAACAAAACTCCCGGCAGGATAAACAAAAGACCTTTATTCAGTTTTTTATTTCCTATCTTCAAATAATTCATACAATTCCTTCCTGTCTATAATGGGGCTGCGCCAAAGGCAGCAACCCCACAAAAAAGCGTATTGTCGTCATTTACTTCCAGATCAGGTCAGCAACTGTCGGATCATACTTCGCCAGAATCTCATTCCATTCCTTCGCCGCTGCATCCAGAGCCGCTTTCGGCTCCATGTCTCCTATATAGGCAGCCTGAAGGTACCCTCTTATGATCTGGTTGAGAGCAATGGATTCCGGATAGTGGTTCGCCGGAATAACATACTCATTGTCCTGCATCGCCAGCTCCTCGATTACTTTCCAATCTCTGTCTTCAGCATAATATTCATCTTTCCACGCACTGTAAGTTGGAGGAGCATTGCCCGTGCCCTTGTTCCACTTAAGCAGCACTTCATCAGAAGTCATATATTCGATGAATTTCCATGCCTCTTCTTTATGTTTCGATATCGAGGACATTCCTAAGGAAGTTCCGCCTGAAAGGTTTCCAAAAGTCTTATTGGTAACCATCGGTATAACACAGATATTTTTGTCCGGATAGGTATTTCTCATGGTGGAGAGCATCCACGGCCCGTCTGTCCACATGCACAGCTTGTCCGCAATCTGCATGTCCTGGAGCATGTTAAGGTCAACCGTGGTAATCCCCGGCGGTATCAGGTCATCCTCGATCAGCGAACACACGTACTCTAATGCCTCAACGCCCTCCGGGCTGTTAAATACAGCTTTCCCGTCCTCTATGATCTTTCCGCCCGCCTGGAATAAGAACGGCCAGAACTGCCACTCGGTTCCATTGGTGTTCCCGCCGACCAGGCCGATTCCATAACTTTCCGTATCTTTGCTGCGAAGTGCCTTGGCATACTCTCTCAGCGCATCCCAGTTCCACTCTTCCCCGAATTTCGGAACTTCAAGTTTTGCCGCGTCCAGCATGTCTTTATTTACAAACCAGGAGTCCGGGCCTGCGCGGAACGGAACTGCGTACAGATCCCCGTCATAAGTGTCCATCTCCCGGCATGATTTTACAAACCGTTTCAGATAGTCCTCCTCATCCACGTATTTTCCCAAAAGAGGCTCAAGCATGCCGTTCGCAGCCGCATCCGGAGACCAGAAGGTCATGATGACATCCGGCGGGTTGCCTGCATTGTGCGAAAGCGCAAGCTTGTTGTAGCAGTCTTCCGTAGGAACGTCGTCTGCCTGCACTTTGATCCCGGGATTCTGTTTCTCGAATTCTTTTATAAGCTCGTCTTCCACTGCCGTATTGCCGGCCTGCCTCATATAGACAATGGTAACCTCATCGTCTCCGCCTCCGCTGCTTTCTTTCTTATCTTCCGATGATTTTCCGCAGGCTGCCATAGAGAGCACCATGCACATAACAAGCAGCATTGATAGGATTCTTTTCTTTTTCATAAATAACCTCCTTGTCTTTTCATTTTTTCTTGAGAATATGGTTTTTATGCAACTGTCTGTTTTCTGAAATTTCTTACCACCTCCATAAACGCCTTCACCCGTTCTTCATCTACTTCATTTTCAAATTTACCGTCCACCTTAAATGTTGTTCCCACGACCGCGCCGTCCGCAATTGCCAGCTGGCTTTCAATCGTATCCGGTCTGCAGCCCGTATTCGCCAGCACAACTGTATTTGGCACCGCTTTTTTCACTTTTGCGAGAACCTGGGTGTCCGTCTCGGCTCCTGCCGTCAGGCCTGACACGCATATGGCATCCGGCTTGCAGTTAAATACCGTCGTCCTTGCGGTCTCCACAATATCCCTGTCGGACAGATATTTTGCAGCTTCCGGTAAAATGTTAAAAATCAGCTTAACATCCTGTGCATTTATATTTCGCCTGTGCCTTGCAACCCTTCCGTAATCTGTGTTCCACAATCCAAAATCGCTTGCATATACTCCCGAATATATCTCTCTCACGAAATCCGCGCCGCATGCCTTTGCCAGGTCTATCGTCTTCTCCCCGTCCCACAGCACATTGACGCCAAAAGGAATCCTGATATGCCGCTTAAGCTCTCCTATAACCGTCGCCATAGCCGCCACTGTCGCCGTGTCAACTTTCGTCAGGTACGGAAGGCTGAATTCATTGGAGAACATTACCGCATCCACCCCGCCGTCCTGAAGCGCCGACAGGTCATGATATGCCTTCTCCACAACCCAGTCCATCCCTCTTTCGGCATCATATCCCGGGTCGCCCGGCATTGCCTGCATATGGCACATGGCGATAATCGCTTTCTCTGTTCCAATCGTCTCTTTTAACCAGCTCATCTTTCTTCCTCCTTTTGTTTTTTGTATTTGTATACGTTTTTATACCAATATAAGGTTCGTCTTCTGCCGTATTGCCTCCATGATCTCCTCATCTGCCCCTCCGTCTGTAATGATGCAGTCTGCTCTCGAGATGTCAAATACCCTGGACAGCGCCGTTTTCCCAAATTTACTGTGATCTGCTACGAGAACCGTCTGCCTTGCAGACTCCGCCGCCAGTTTTTTTACAAGGCTTTCATTTACATTTGAGTCGGACAGCCCAAATTCAATGTCGATGGCATCGCATCCCAGGATGCTGATATCTACCTTAATGTCTCTCAAAAAGCTTTCTGTAAGAGTGCCTGCCATAAGGTTATAATCATACCGCCTCTCCCCTCCGGTTACAATCAGGCTGCTGGACGGATGCACCGGGAGGAACTGCGCGATATACAGGTTGCTTGTAATAATGGTAAGGTTCTCTATATCCGCGATCTCCTTGGCCACGAAATAGACTGTCGTGCCGGAGCCAAGATATATCTTGTCTCCTTTCTGGACAAGCTTTGCCGCCTCTTTCGCTATCTTTATCTTTTCTTCCCGCCGAAACTCCATCTTCATGTCATATGTATATTCCAGCACTCTCTCCTGCCCTCGCACTGCACCGCCGTGAGTCCTTTCAATCTCCCCGTTCTCCGCCAAATTGTCAAGATCCCTGCGGACGGTGGCCTCCGATACTCCAAGGTGGGATGCAAGCTCTTTAATGTTTGCCCCCTGGTTTTTTTTGATATAGTCTAAAATCTGCTGCTGCCTTTGTGCAGGAATTTGCAAATTTCTCATCTTTTTTCTCCTTTATCTTTCATTTATTATCATATTTATATCATATTCTGACATATTTTGCAAGTATTGTTTGAAATATTTTGCAAGTTTTTGCAAGTTTTTGCTCTTTTTTCAATCATAAAAAAAGAGGCACGCTATATGCCTCTTTCTCATGTATGAACCCACTATTCTTCCGAATCCCTCATTCCTTCCTCTTCCCGCGGAATCCTAGATCTTATTATCAGGATCGCCCCCAGCGTGACAAGCACAATGATCGCCGCAATGCACACCATCATGAGCGTCAGCATGAAGGAGCGGATGCTCTCTCCCTTTTCCTGCACGATCTTCATCTGTATGTCCGCCACATCCGAACCGCCGTCTGCTCCCGGATCCGCACTGACGTACAGCCGCTCCCCTTCTTTAAGCGTAACGGTCCTCCCCAGGCTGCCCTCCGGGATATCTGCCGCTTTCTTTTTCTTTGAGGATGCCCTGGGCGCTTTCCCGCAAAATACGCTGTCAAGCATTCCCTTATCCGTGCAAAGGCTTAACGTCACCCCGTCTCCTGCGGCATAGTCTTTTCCGTACCAGTCAAAGGGAAGGCTGCCCGCCGTATAAGCCAGCTCTACGCTGTACGTTCCATCCTCCGGCGCTTCCCACGCTATAATGCTGCGGACGGTTCCCTCCGTCACGTTAGGATCCATGATGCCGTTTCCGTCCATCCTCCACCAGCACTTCGTGTTCAGGCAGTCATACCCTTCTGCCGCAAAGATATCCGGAACCCACATCTCATCATAATCGTACCACATCCAGCACGAACCTCTGTCCGACCAGACACATTCTTTTACTTCCGAAACATTAAGTTTCCCGTCCGTGTCCGTCTCCGTACTGTACATGAAATACCAGCCGTTTGTTCCCTGGGCCTTTTTTTCCGGCCCGTTCGTATTCTTTTCATATCCGATGGTCCATTTTTTATTTCCAAACGCCTGCACCGGCATGACCGCCATCATACATATCAAAACAATCAAGATCAATGACGCTGCCTTTTTTCCAGTTCCCTTCATGGTCTCTGCCCCCTCATCTGTTATATCCGAATTGTCTGCCTCCATCATACCATAAATCCCAGCGAATAGTTATTCTTTTTTTGTTTTCAATTGACATTTCTAAGAAGATGCGGTAGAATGTAAAAATGTGCAGCCGGGGTGTTAGCGGTACCTTTTACCTGCAATCCGCTATAGCAGGGGTGATGTTACGCAGAGGGCCTGTTTTTGCAGGGCTGCCCTTGGAAAGTGGCGTTGATGCCCGGGTCTTACGCGACGGAAATCCGTGAACCGTGTCAGGTCGGGAACGAAGCAGCACTAAGCGGAACCTTCCGGGTGCCGTGAGGGTGCCTGGGCTGAGTTAACTGCCAATGTAACGTCTGTGAACACAGGTTCGAAGCGTAACGCACATATGAAAAACAGCAAAACGCGAGCCGGACATATGTCCGGCTCTTATTTTTTCTTCTCACGCAGCTCTTTGAAAAACATCTTCATCATCCGGCTGCATTCCTCCTCCAAAACCCCTGTGACAAGTTCCGCCTGATGGTTGAATTCCTTCATCTGCAAAAGGTTCAGTATGGATCCGGCGCACCCCGCTTTCGGGTTCATACACCCCACCACAACCTTATCCATCCGCGACTGCACGATAGCTCCCGAGCACATCTGGCACGGCTCCAGCGTCACATACATCGTACAGCCCTCAAGCCTCCAGTCTCCCATCTTCCTGCTGGCTTTCCTGATCGCCGTAAGCTCGGCATGCGCCAGGGGATTTTTGTCTATCGTCCTCCGGTTATATCCGCGTCCTATAATCTTATCCTGGCATACAATGACGCACCCGATCGGAACCTCGCCGATCAAATATGCTTTTTTTGCCTGCCTGATCGCTTCTCTCATATATTTTTCATCTGTACCCGGCATCTCTTTACTCCCATCTCCTATTCCCAGTTAAACGAATGTTTTACAGGCCTGCACCAATAGCCAAACCGATGCTCCTCGTTACATTCCTCTGGGCTTAATTTTATCTCAAGGCTCTCCCTCGCAATGAATTCAGCAAATCCGAATGCCCCTGCGGCTGCCGCCTCTTTCTCATGGTAAATCCCCGGCACTCCCAGCATGAGCCTCTCGCCGCTTTCCAGGAGCACAAGGTGGTGATAATTATAATATCCGTGCAGCAGGAAGTTATTATTCGCCAGGCGCCACTCGCAGCGCGCCAGCTTTGACAGTTCCGACCTCTGTATCTTCCTTATCCTCCAGGGTTTAACAGCTTTCTGGGGACGCCATGCCTCCGCCGCCTCAGGCGCAGCCTCTTCCGGCTCCGGGGCCTTCTCCTCTGTCTCCGGCGCGTCCTCCGCCTCTGAAATACTGCCCTCTTCCCTTAAAGCTCCGAGGTCTTCGCCCCTGATCAGCGGATTTTCCTCCTCTTGCCGCACTTCCGGCATCTCTTCTCTCTCATCCAATGCCTCATCCGGCAGGCTGCTTTGCCTGGCCGCACCTCCTTTGCCGGAATCCGAGGGCATCCATCTTTTCATGCCGGATATGTCCATAGGAGTTTCATCCCAGACAGCCGCATACCGCCTGCCGTCGGCATGTTCAAGAACCACTCCGTTTATCTTCTCAAAATTTTCTTCGTCCCCCGCATCCCCTCTCGTACAGTGCAGCGTCTCATTCAGCGCAGGGTTCACATTGTCCGCCTCTCTCTGCCATACCCCCACGCAGCCTCCGTTCTCCTCATAAATAAGGTATATCTGCAGGCTGCTGCCTCCGCTCATCCGAAGACCTTTTCCGTGTATATTGAGGCAACATTCGTCTTCCCCCTGCTCTACTTTCACGAAACCGACATTACGCATGCGTTTTCCCTGCTCATACTCGTACAAATAGCGGATAAATCGTCTCAATTCTCCACATCCATTCTGAAACTGTTCATCATAGTCTATTCATCCAGTATGCCGTTCATTCCAGAATTTTCACTTTTTCTTTAAACCATAGCGTTAAGCTCCTGGTACAGCCTCTTTGCGTAGCTGTCCGTCATGCCGCAGATATAATCCGTCACAAGAAGGAGCCTCAGGTACAGCCTCTCCTCTTCCGTCTTTCCCTTCGCCTGGCGGTGGTATGCGCTTTTATAATTGTCCGAGATGAACCATATCATACGCGATTCTATCGTTCCAAGCTTCTTTGTACTGTCGTCATATTTAATAGCTGCCGAGACAAACTTTTCCATCAGATAGTCAAGCATTGCTGATTCTGACACTTCCATTCGGTAAATCGCGTCAGATGTAAATACTTTCCGAAAGGCATAATCTCCCAGCAGCTCCATCAGCTTGTCCGCATATGTGCGGTAAAACAGGTCATGCCTGTATTCCCCGCACATGATCGCCGAATAGTTCGATGTAAAGCCGTAAGTAGCACAGTTTACCAGAAAACCCTGCACCCGGATGATCCAATTCTTGATAGCAAATTCCTCCGGATGGTCCATATGCCGTTCCTTCCCGTAGAGATACAGTTCTTCCAATTTATCCGCCGGGTAAAATGCCCCCGGCCCTTCTTGGCGGTACAATATCTGCAGTTCCTTCAGTTCTTCCAGCAGCCCGTGGTAACTGATGAACCCCTTGACAAACGCGTCCTCTATGTCCGCCGTTTTATAGGCGATGTCGTCTGCCGCCTCCAGGATAAAGGTCAGAGGATGCCTCTTCCCGTTAGTTCCCGTCTCTCTCTGGATGTCCTCAAAAATTTCCGTGTCCGCATAGTAATACCCTACCTTTTTATCTTTGATGTCGCCGGAACGGCTGTCCGCCTGCAAGGAATTTACCGGATATTTGATAATCGTGCCAAGCAGGGCATACGTCAGGTTCATCCCGTTATCATTCACAAGATAATGGAGCTTGGTCACAAGGCGCAGCGCCTGCGCGTTTCCCTCAAACCGGTACAGGTCCTGTTTCATCTGCTCCGTCAGCACATCCGCCACCGGCTTGCCCCGAAACTTAAGCACGGGCAGCTTCCTCTCAAACCATTCCCTGATCTCCACCTCGCCAAAATGCCCGAAGGGAGGATTCCCGATATCATGAATCAGCCCCGCGCACTGAAGGATATTGCAGATGTCCTCTTTCATCCGGGGCGTGAATCCCGGGTCTCTGCGGTACGTAAGTAAATTTTCTGCAATGTTCTGCCCAAGCGACTTTGCAAAAGAAGACACTTCCAGCGAGTGGGTGAGCCTTGTGCGGATAAAATCGCTCTTATCCAGAGGAAACACCTGCGTTTTATCCTGAAGCCTCCGAAAAGACGCGCTTCCGATAATCCTCTGGTAATCTCTCTCAAACTCGCTCCGCAAGTCTCCGCCCTTTGCCCGCTTATTTACGCTCCCCCGGGTTCTTTTTGTTGACAATAACTGTTTCCACTCCATACTACTCCTTAATCCAGATAGACAGGCGGCTCATACGCTTTTCCCAGCAGAACCTTCTTGCGCTCCTGCTCCCCAAGGAACGCCCATTCTGTCATATCTGTCCATTTATGGTCTTTTCGGCTGTATACCTGAACATATCCGATCCGCCTCGGATGCATGCGGACGCTGTTCGTCACATATTCCCTTCCGGTATAAGGATTGATCTCGCCATCCGCGGATTCCGCCTCTTCCTCTTCTTCCGCAATTTTCGTTTCTTCCGGAGTTTCTGTTTCTCCCGGAACCTGTGCCTCCTCCGGTTCCGGAACCGCCCCGGCATCCCCGGTCTCCTCAGCCTGCTCCTGCGGTTCTGGGCCTACACCCGGCGTCTCATCTGTCACGGCCGCAACTTCCGCGCCCTCAGCCTCAGAAATTCTTTCTTCATCCCGCCTCCGGAAAAAATGAGACATCCAGCCGCCTTTCTTTTCCGCATTTTGGTGCTCCTCAGCCTGCTCCCGCTCCTGCGCCCTTACCATTCGCTCCCGCTCTCTCTCCTGACCTTCCCTCTCTATGGTATCCATCTCCGCAAGCAGCTCTTTCAGGAGGTTTTCCTGCTCGAATTCGCCGGAAGTCTCCTTTATCTCAAGAAATTCTCCCACCGTAATCTCCCTTCCGGTTTCCGGAGCCTTCTCTTCGCCGGTATCTTCCGTTTCTTCTTTCCCTTCTTCCTTGCCTGTCTCCTCTATCTTATCTGTTTTATCGTTCTTATCATATTCTCTTTCATCTTCTGTTCTTTCCTCTTGTTTTTCTAAAGTATCTTCTTCAAGAATGCTCAGTTTAAAGGGGCATCCCAAAATAGATGCTATCAGCCGCATATCCTGTTCCTGAAAGTTATCTCTTCCCAGCCTCTGCGTCAGGTTCTGCCGGGACATCTTCTTCCCTGTGCGTTCTTCCATCACTTCGGCAAGCTCTTTTATCGTCATTCCCTTCCTGCCAAGGATGATCTTCACCTGTTCTCCAAATGTTAAATCCGGCATATCCTACCTCCTTACTTTTTTATAGCTGTCAATTCTGAAAAATAATACTTTCTGACTTCTTTATTCTAGCAAAAGAAAAAATGCACGTCAACCAGTCTGAATGTAAACAGAGGACAGCCGGGGTACATTCCCCGGCTGTCCTCTTTAGATATGCACTACAATATAATGATATCGGCTAACTCATACGGAACTTAAACTGAATCGGCTGATAGTCCCCGACACCGACCGGCAGCGGTATTCCCGCTTTCATTAACGCGGCACCGGTGTAGACATACCCTGTCTTTTCGTCTTCATAATGCGCCTCCGGCTCAAGTCCCTCCAGATAGATTAAGTGTATATGCGGATTCGCCTCATTGCGGAGCTGAACCCCATTCACAACAGTCTCTTTCTTATCCTTAGATACAAATTGCCATACAACGTAGTCATGGTTCCGATATGGGTCAGAGAGACGGTAGTAATCTCCGGTCTGCACCAGATGCTCCATCTCTTTATATTCAGAAATCTGTTTGCGCGCCATCTCCTTCTCTTCTGAAGACAGATGCTCCAGATCAAGCTCATAGCCAAATGTTCCTGCACTTGCGACCACAGCCCTTGTCTCAAAAGGCGTCGTGCGTCCGGTCTGGTGATTAGGGCATACGCTCACATGCGCCCCCATGGTGCTGATGGGATATCCGAATGATGTGCCGTACTGAATTTTCAGACGGTCTATCGCATCCGTATTGTCGCTGCAC
This sequence comes from uncultured Dorea sp., assembly GCA_910578455.1. GTDB lineage: Bacteria > Bacillota > Clostridia > Lachnospirales > Lachnospiraceae > MD308. The sequence continues at coordinate 14,194 of CAJTQA010000007.1, read as the reverse complement.
CAGATCTGAGGCGAATAGTACAGCATCCCCGCATCAAATCTCCCTCCGCCTCCGCAGCAGTTCTCAAATAAAAGATCCGGGTATCTGCTGACGAGCTGCTCCATCATCTCATACACGCCAAGCACGTAACGGTGATAGACCTCTCCCTGGCGCTCGCTTGGAAGTGCCGCGGAATACACGTTTCCAACGCTGCGGTTCATATCCCATTTAACGTAATCCACCTTGCAGCTGTCAAGCACCCTGAATATCTGTTTCATCACATGGTCGCGCACTTCTTTTCTCGTAATATCCAGATTCAGCTGATGGCGGCTCCTCATCAGGCTTCTCTGCGGAATCTTAAGAACCCAGTCCGGATGCTCCCTGTACAGGCCGCTGTCTTCCGAAACCATCTCAGGCTCTATCCAGATACCGAACTTCATCCCAATCGCATTTATCTTTTTAACGAGTTTCGGAAGCCCACCCTTGATCTTTTCTTCATTGACAACCCAGTCTCCAAGGCCGGAGTCATCTGTATTGCGTTTCCCGAACCAGCCGTCGTCGAGGACAAACATATCAAGCCCTATGTCCTTGGCTGCTTTCGCGATGTTGAACAATTTTTCTTCATCAAAGTCAAAATATGTCGCCTCCCAGTTATTGACAAGGATCGGCCTCGGAGAGGTCACATACTTGCTGCGTATCAGGTTCGACCGGTAAGCGTCATGGTAAATGCGGGATAGCTTTCCGAGCCCGCAGTCTGAATAGGCCATAATGACCTCCGGGGTCTCAAAGACATCCCCCGTATTCAGGCGGAACGAAAAATGATACGGGTGGATTCCCATGACGAGCCTTGTCTGCTCCATCTGATCCACCTCTATCTCACAGCGGTAATTGCCGCTGTAAGCCAGTGCAAACCCAAAACAATCTCCATGTTTTTCCGATGTCATCTTGTCGCACAGTATCACAAACGGATTATGCTGATGGCTGGACATGCCGCGTTTGCTCTCTACCGACTGTACGCCATGATGAAGCGGAAGACGCTCTGTAAGGCGCTCCATCGTATGCCGCCCGTAAAAATGTATCAGATCCATATGCTTATTTGTGTAATCCATCTCCATGGACATGGCGCGCTGGATTGTCACCGTATCTTCGCCTTTATTTTCAAGCCTCACTGCCCTGGTGATCACATCCAGGTCATAGAATACCCCGTAAAGCAGATGGACCTTAAGATCCGTGATCCTGTCATACAGCGTAATGTCCAGGGTCTCTGCCTCATCCTCTGTTCCAAACATGCACGGCAGGCCCTCAAGCGAATATTTGCCTTTTGACGTGCGGTAAGATTCATAGCGCAGATGAACCGCATCGCTCCCGTCCTCATGCCCTACTTCTATGCCGTTGATCCTGTAATCCCCGTTTCCATATCCGGAATACTCCTGCGGAAGGACATCAAGAGAAAATGTCCTGTCTGCGCCTGCCTCATAAGGATTTCCCGAAAATCCCCGATCCAGGCAGACAATGCGGTGGGAAGCTTCCGTATCCCCAATATCCGCTCCGTAATACAGATGCACCAGAGTCTCATACTCCACAACCTGCATCTGGTACATGCTGTTTTTTGTACGCAAAGTAAAAACCTTGGTTTTTTCATTATAGTTAATGCTTTTCATGGCTTTATTCCCCCAGAAAACACTTATAATCATCTATTATAAACTATTTTATATTATACTTTTCCGCATTTTTTTATAAATGGAATAATTAAATCTATTTATGTCATTTTCGATATGGAAAAATAGAATATTTTATGTTACAATATACACGGACATCAGCAAAATTGTGGTTTTGCATTATATGGGAATCAGGATATAGGAATATAGCGAGTCATGCCTTGTTTATATTCTTTTTATTTTGAAAAAGCAAAAGGAGAAATCGACTATGCGTAATGTGAAATATACAGATAGTATTACTTTCCGTTGTCTTGAACATTTAAGAGAAACATCTCTGGATATCAGTCTTATCCACGCCGGCCGAGAGCATTGCAAACCCCTTCATGTCTGTTCTGAAACAAAGGAGGAATATGTGATTCACTTCGTTTTTTCAGGAAAAGGATTCTATTCAGTCAATGGCACTACCTATCCCGTCTCTGAAGGACAGATGTTTATAATCTATCCCGGCAAGCCTGTAACCTACGGTTCTGACGCCGTGGATCCCTGGCACTATGCCTGGATCGGGTTTAACGGCATACGGGCAGACGCCATTCTGAGGCAGTGCGGCTTCTCTCCCAAAAAATTAATCCTTCCGTCGCCGCTGCAGCCGGAAGCCATTATGGACTGCATCAACAGCATACTTGACTGCAAATCTCTCACCTTTGCGGACGACCTCCGGCGCGAGGCGTGGATGCTAATGCTTTTTTCCAGACTGATCAACAGCTATGAAAAACGCAGACACAAAAATTCGCCCGATACCCACAATTACAATTCTAACGTCTATGTTGAGCTTGCTATCGAACATATCAAATATTACTATAAAGACGGCATCAACGTTTCAGACATCGCCGAACATATCGGCATCAGCCGTGCCTATTTAAACCATGCTTTCCAGAAGGAGCTGGGCATGTCCATCCAAAAGTTTTTAATTGATTTCCGTATGCACAAAGCCGCCAGCCTCATCGCGGGCACTACCGACTCGATAAAAGAAATCTCAAAGTCCGTAGGCTATGAGGATCAGCTTTCCTTCTCAAAGGCATTTAAGAAAAAGTTTGAGATGAGCCCGAAAAACTATCGGGCATACCAGGCAAAAAGCGTGTACTATACCGAAAAGCAATTTTCAGACAACGAGGAAGACTTTGCCTGAAACGGAAGAAAGCAAGAAGGAGAAACCTGACCATGAACAATACTGAAAAAATCAAATGGACGCGGAACACGATCTCAAAAAGCAGTGACCGGCAGATTGAAAATATGTCTGCCGCAGAGATGGCCAAAGCAAATAACTTTCACAAAAGTTTCCCCCAATACAGCGTAACACCTCTGACCCCTCTTTCGAACCTGGCATCGTTTCTTGGGCTGAAACGTCTCTATATAAAAGACGAGTCTTTCCGTTTCGGGCTGAATGCGTTTAAGGTGCTGGGAGGCTCTTATGCTATTGGCAGGCATATTGCCCGGCAGCTCGGAAAAGACATCAGCGAAGTTCCTTATGACGTGCTTACTTCCGACGCTTTAAGAAAGGAGTTCGGGCAGGCCGCCTTCTTTACTGCCACCGACGGGAACCATGGGCGCGGCGTAGCATGGGCAGCCAACATGCTCGGGCAGAAATGTGTCGTGAGGATGCCGAAGGGAACGACTCAGGCCCGCCTCCAGCACATCAGAAGAGAAAATGCAGAAGTCACCATTGAAGATTTAAACTATGACGACTGCGTGCGTATGGCGGCAAAGGAAGCCGCCGAGGCCGAGAACGGCATCATGGTGCAGGATACCGCATGGGAGGGATATGAAGAGATTCCAACATGGATCATGCAGGGATATGGCACTCTCGCCATGGAAGCTGACCTGCAGCTTGAAACTGACGGATGCCGCCCGACACATATCTTTGTGCAGGCCGGGGTAGGTTCTCTCGCAGGCGCCGTAATCGGATATTTTTCCAACCGTTTCCGGGAAAATCCTCCGGTCATGGTTGTCGCCGAGGCCGATTCCGCCAACTGCCTTTACCGTTCTGCCTTGCAGGCGGACGGTTCCCGTATCCCTGTGACCGGAGACATGCCTACCATCATGGCGGGGCTTGCCTGCGGCGAGGCAAATACCGTCTCCTGGGATATCCTTAGAAACCATGCGGATGCATTTGTGTCCTGCCCCGACTGGGTAAGCGCCGACGGATGCCGCATCTACGGCTCTCCCTTGCGCGGTGACGGGCAGATTGTCTCTGGGGAATCCGGATCCGTCACCATGGGGCTCCTCTATGCCATCATGACCGATCCGGAATACTGCGGATTAAAGCAGGCTTTAAAGCTTGACGGCAATTCCCAGGTGCTCCTGATTTCCACGGAGGGGGATACGGATCCGGAGCGCTACCGGGAGATTACCTGGAAAGGAGCATACCGAAGAGAAGGAAGATGAACTCATTCACGTCAAAATTATTACAGATTGCAAATAAGGCAGGCGCGCTGAGCCTTTTAAATATCCTGTACATTATCTGCTGCCTGCCGCTTGTCACCATCGGCGCCGCCTGCACCGCTTTGTATACCTGCATTTTCCTCATGCCTGACAGCAAAGACGGGCACCTTGTCCGCACCTTTTTTTCAAGTTTCAAAGCGCACTTCAGGCAAAGTACCTTATTGTGGGTTGGAACCTGTGCATTATCCGGGCTTTTGTCGCTTGAGCTTTTCATTATAAGGCAGTTTCCGGATTACGCGGCGTTTCCCCTTACGGTTGTGGTCGCCGTCTTCCTTGCCTACCTGTATCTGCTGTCCTGCTGCCTTTTTGCTTTTGCCGCCAGGTTCCGGGCAAAGACGCGTTTTATTCTCCGCAGCTGTTTTATACTGGTCGCCAGGCATCTTTTCCTGACGCTTATCCTGGCGCTTATGAACGGAGCCATCCCGCTGTTTCTCATCCTGCGGCCCGGCTCTTTCCTCTCGATGCTGCCTCTTGTTATCTTCCTGGGATTTTCGGGCATCGCATATATAAACGGCCGCATCCTGACACAGATATTCATCAAAGAAAATTTAATTGCCGACACTGAAAACGAGGCTTCCAGCGGCAGTCTGTAACCTGCCGCCGGAAGCCTCCCTCTTACGTTTCCCATATGCTGCCAAGAGACGCAATCCTTATCCTGTCAATCACCGCATTTTTGTAAGGAGTTGATATCCAGCATTCTGTCTGTTCCCTCTCCGGGTATACATTGCCCGTAATGCAATACCTCCCCTCATTGATGTAGACTTCCACGCTGCTGCAGTCCACAAGGATCAGCAGCTTTACTTTTCCCTTCTCCAGCTCTACCGGGCAGTTCATTCTGCCTCTTCCGTATACGTCTCCCTGGCTCTTATCGAGGCTTATCACCTTCTCCACCAGGTCAACGTCTATGACCGTAGCCCGGTCTCCGGCTCCAAGCACCCCAATCTCAAGATACCGGGAGACAACTCTCCCGACATCTATCTGTAATTCCATGGAAAAGCTCCTTGCATCCGCAGGGTTCAGATACCGTCTCTCCGGCACAGCCTCATAATCCCGGTACTCTTTTATCTCATTTTCCAGGACTGCCAGTTCCTTGACCGGATACAGGCACATCTCATTCTTTTCATTCAGCGTGACGGTTCTCGGAATGCTGAATGTCCCCCGCCAGTTTTCCATGCTGGTCGGTCCCCACCCCTGGCACCAGGGCATCCAGAGCCACCCGTTCTGCCATGCTATGACAACCCGGTTTCCGTGTGCATCCAGAAAAGACTGCGGTGCATAGAAGTCAAACCCTACATCCATCTGCCCCGTCTTCTCTATCGTATAGCGCCCGCTCTCAAAATCCATATCTCCTACGCAATAGAGCGCTTTATTATAATCCGGATGTTTCATGGGAGAGCATGTAAGCACCCATTTCCCGTTTATCTCGAACATATCCGGACATTCTGCCATCGTGCCAAGCTTTCCGTCAGATTCCAGCACTGCGCTCTTATATTTCCACTGGTAAAGATCCTCCGATTCATACAGAAATACTCTCGCATCTCCCTCCGGATTTGCACCTTTAGCCGAACCTCCGACTACCATGTACCATTTGCCTGCCGCCGAAAATACTTTCGGGTCCCGAAACTCCTCCAATGCGCCCTCCGGCGGTTCGGGGATTATCGGGTTCCCCTCATATTTTTCAAAATGTATTCCGTCCTCTGACGTGATCAGGCATTGTGTCTGGTGCAGCCTTCCCTCCCTTTTCACCGATGCAGTATAAAAAATGTAGAGCAGGCCGTCCTTTTCAACGGCGCACCCGGAAAAGCATCCTCCCTCCGGGTCGTTTTCATAATCCTGATCCGGTTTCAGCGCAACCGGCATGTCCTTCCAGTATATCATATCCCTGCTGACCGCGTGCCCCCAATGCATGGACGCCCAATCGCAGTGCTTGGGATTGTACTGGTAAAACAAATGATACCAGCCTTTGTAGTAGATCAGCCCGTTGGGGTCGTTCATCCAGGACACAGGCGCAGTGAAATGGTATTTGGGCCTCCATTTCTCCTCATTCTTATTTTTAAGGCGGTTGTTTACAATGTATTCGCTTACCATACTAATCTACCTTTACATCATCAATATTTCCAAAGAGGACATTAAGCTCTGTCTCCTTTTTCCCGTTTTCATCAATCCTCTGGCGGTAAGTTCCCCATGCTTTCCCATTGATCCAGAATGTGGAATAATCCTTCTCATTGATGACAGGGCAAAACGACATTGTCTTTTTCACCATATCGCACTGAAAGCCTGCAAGCGCCGGAATCAGCGAAAAGCTTGACATGGGCCGTATATAATGATGGCCCGCCTCCGTCTCGCTCCATGGGCATCTCTTATAACCGTCATACCGGTCTCTGATGGCTTTAATTATCGTAAATGCCTCTTCAATCATCCCCTCATGGATCATGTTCACTGCCACCGTATATTCCACGCCTGTCCATACTTCGTCGCAATAAGCAAACGGGAACCTTGGCCTTCCTCCCTCCGGCCAGGAGCACAGCACAAGCCCGGCCTCGTCATTCAGGGCGTAAGTCCTCTGTACGTTCGGCACGTCGTCCATGCATTCCTTAAAGTTATGCCTGTAGATAGACGCAAGCGCCTTCTTCACATGCTCTTTTGGCAGCACATAGCCCAGCCCGGCCGTCTGTGCCATGAACTGTCCTAAAAGCTGGTCTGTAAGGCACCCCTTTCCGTACTGGTAGCGGTATGCGTCTACATCTTCCAGCTCCTGAATATAATAGTTCCCGTTAAATAATTTCTCATCCACCAAAGGAGCAGCCTTCTCATACAGGGCCTTATATTTCTCTGCCGTTTCCCCATCTCCCAGATGCTCCGCCATCTCCACCACGCCTTTGACAGCGCCGAGGTAAATGGTATTCGTCATAGTATTCGGCCCGTAGAATTCAATGTCGTAGGTCACATGCTGCTTTCCGTCCAGCACGCCGTCTCCGTCCGTATCCCACTCTTTAATCGAGAACTCCATCGCCTTTATCATATTATCCCAGATGCCTTTTAAGAACTCATCGTCTCCGGTGTATTTCCACTCCCGGTAGATCCTGAGGATAGAGCCGAACTCGCCGTCGCACGCAGGAATCATATCCCAGCGGCTCTCCCCCAGGCATTTTCTCGCCCTGAAAGGCATGCAGCCGTCCTCGTCAAGCTCCACGTTAAACTCCACATTACGCATCGTGATCTCCAGCTCCGGAAACAGCGCTGCTACTGCGGTCGCGTAGTTCCAGACATGGTTTACATTGCCCTGCCCGCATCCTACATAGTCACGGATTCCTTCCCATCCCAGGAAATTTCCGTCTTCAATCCGGAAACAGCAATGGCTTTTCATCGACATGATGTTGGATGCCACCGCATCGATAACATACGCCGGAAGGGTCGTGTCAAAAAGCGCGTTCTCAAATGCCCTTGAAGTTGTTTCCAGATAATCTTTCTTATTCACCACATATCTTGCCACATCCCGGGCATCTGTCCATTTTGCCGCGTAATAATTGCGGATTGTGCTGTAGCCCCCTTCGCGGTATTTCTTTAAATCCTCATCATACTCAATCCATCCCCTGGGCCGGTTCGGGAAATACCATGAGACTATGTACTCGAACTCTTTCTCCTCATTTGGCCCAATCGTCTCATAGCTGCTGACTGAGCTGATCCTCTCCTTCAGATTCAGGAAACTGAAGTCATAGTGCGACAAAAGGTCGCACCCTTTTGCCTCTATCTCCTCTTCTTCCGTAAGTTTCCCGTCTGAGGCAAAGTCATCCCAGAAGTCCTGTGCATTGTCCGTCCATTGCCCATGGAGCCATTTCTTTTTTGTTATCTGCCCCTGGTTCGTCGTTACGATGGACATGCTGCCGAACTTCATGTCTGTCTCTTTTAAGTTTTTTGCGGTGTAATACCATCCCTTCATCCCGGCTTCTTCAAAATATTCATTCTGGACTTCATCTGCCAGTTTCACATTGTTAAACACATCGTAGCCGTCAAATCCCACAACGTTTGCAAGGGTTCCTGCCACAGAGACATCCACCGGGCAGTTGGTAGGATTTTTTACCTTATATTTGATTATTGCCGTCGGAATGCCGGAATCATCTGCATTCAGGGGAATAAACGGAGTATACGCCTCCATCCTTACCTGTACCGGCACTTTGCTGTCCTCCAGATCCACATACACAAAGGGCTGTTTCCCCACCATCCTGGACTCTTCAAAACGCGGAATGCCTGCCAGCTCCCCGTTTAAAAATCCATGAGATTTGTAATACGGAGGGCATATCTTTGATTCCAGAATCTTGCTTACAGGCTCCTTTCCCTCTTCCTTCACCCAGATTGCAAAAAAAGAAAACGGAACGAACTGCCCCTTCCCCGGCCAGTTAAATATCTCCCAGTCTCTCAGCTCCCCTCTCGGGCCTACGGAAATATTGCCGGTTCCCAGACCGCCCAGCAAAAACTTTGCTACAGACGCGTCTTTCCTGTACGCAATCTCTCCTCCTGTCCGAAACAAATCAACTTTTGAATGTAATTTTTCTCTCGTCATCGCGACCTCCTATTATCCTTTTACTCCTACATGAGTCATACTTTTTACAATCCATTTCTGCCCTATGATAAATACGAGCAGGACCGGGATGATCGACAGCACCACCGCTGCGAATTCATTCCCTTTCACATAAGGCTGGCGTATGGACAGAATCCCTACCGGCAGCGATAATTTGTCCGTATCGTTTATCATGATGAATGTCGTAAAATAATCATTCCACGAAAATGTAAACACTAATATCGCCAGTGATGCCAGCGTGGAACCCGCCATCGGCAGCATGATGGAAAAAAATGTGCGTATAGGCCCTGCACCGTCAATCGCCGCCGCGTCGTTAAGTTCCTTTGGAATGCTCAGGAAAAACTGGCGCATCATAAAGATGCCAAAAGCGCCTGCAAGCCCCGGACACATTGCCCCAAATACAGAAGGCAGCGTGACAGCCCACGATGTATTGATAACACCCAGAAAATTCATGATCTTATACAGCGCTACAATCGTCACCTGAACCGGCACCATCATTGCCACCATCATTAACCCGAACATCATCCTCTTTCCCCTGAAATCGAACTTCGCATAAGCATACCCGGCAATCACGCCATGCAGCACCATGCCAATAGTAATGACCGTGCTCATCTTAAAACTGTTCAGCATAAATCCGAAAAACGGGAGCTCTCCGGAAAACAGCTTTTTATAATACGCCAGATTCCAGTCTGAAAATGCAGGCGGCAGCCACTTGGGCGGCAAAGCCGTCGCCTCGCTGTAGCTGGCCCGCAAAGATGCTGAGAATACCCACAAAAACGGGGCAATTATAATAAATGCGATTATCAGCATCACAGCCGCCAAAAACATATGGCTCAATTTTATTTTCTTCCCGAATATCTTTATTTTCTTATTCATAATGCACCCACCACCTGCTTCCTGCAAATTGTATCAGGGTCACAATACCTATTAACATCAGGAGAAGTACCGACAAAGCAGACGCAGCCCCATAGTCAAAAGATGTAAAGCCCTTTTCTGCCACCAGCATGACAAGGCTCCGCGAGGAATCCCCCGGTCCGCCGCCGGTCAGCACGAATATGGACTCATAAATCCTCAGCGCTCCCGTCACGTTCATGATCAGCACGAAAAAGATCTGGGGCGACGCAATCGGAATAATAATCCTGCGAAAACGCTGAAATACATTGGCACCGTCAATCTGCGCCGCCTCCAGGAGGCCTTTGTCAACATTTTGCAGCCCTGCCAGTATGAGCAGCATGGACATGCCCACATTCTTCCATATGTCTAAAATCAGTACCGCCAGCTTTGATGTGCCCTGCGAGCTGAGCCACCCTACTTTGGAAATACCCAGAATCCCCAGATAATAATTGATCACGCCTGCATCCGTCTGGAAAAACTCCTGCCAGATAATTGCTACAAACGTCAGCGCTATCAGCGACGGGAAAAAGAACACCGACCGAAAAAATACATTTATCTTTGCCGGAAGGATATCATCTACCAAAACAGCCAGGACAAGGCCCAGGCCCGTATTCCCGATTCCGCACAGCACCGTGTACCACAGCGTATTCTTCAATGCGGAAATGGAGCGGGGATCCGTCAGGATTGCCGTGTAATTCTCAAGTCCGACAAATTCTGAAGTACCCGTGAACACGTTATATTCCTGAAAGGATATAATAATGACCCATATGATCGGAATCAGGACAAACCCGATAAACCCCATGAATGACGGAAGGGTAAATAGATAGGCAGCCCTGCTCTCCCTCCTGTTTTTCTTTCTTTTTTTCATCTCAAGAGACACCTCCTCTCTGATCATCCGACTGTCAGCAAGCGCAGCCGCACCTCCCTGTATACACAGGCATGCAGGAAACACGCGGCTGCATTTATAACCGGACTCTTACATTATTTAATTGTGCCCTCTACTTCCGCCTGCACATCGTCTAATGCATCCTGAGGTTTCTTTTCGCCTGAAAATACTTCTTCCAGCCCTCTCAATAATCCCTGTTCAATGTCTCCAAAATAAGTCGGCGCCGCAACCGGATCTGCAATCGTAACTGCCTTCCAGATTCCAAGTATATTATCCGGCGTCGTGCCCATGATCTCTGTATCTGTCGCCAGAGATTCTGTCGGGGGAACCTGCTGTCCTCCCGCTGCATTTGCTTTCAGCGTCTCCTCGGAAACCAGTTCTTTTAAGAGTTCTACTGCCAGCTCCTTCTCTTTTGTAGAGACAGATATGCTCCATGCCGCTCCTCCGTATACGGAGCCTTCTTTTTTGTTTACCGGCCACTGGACACAGTCAAATTCATCGTTCGTAAGCCCTGCGTCCTTCCATGTATTCAGCACCCATCTTCCTGCGCCGACCATGGCAAGCTGCCTGGACGCGAACATGGAATACACATCAGAACTGATTGGGTCCGGCGTTACCTTTGCCTCGGCAAGGCCATTAAGAAATTCTACCGATTCTACCATATTTTTACTGTTCAATGCCGGCGCAGAGTAATCATCTGTAGTGGGATATGCATCATTCGTGGACCACCAGGGCGTCAGCTGGAAATAAGAGCTTGACAGTCCGTAGCCATACACGGAGCCGTCAGCTTTTGTAAGTTTCTTCGCAGCGTCTGAAAATTCATCCCATGTCCATCCGTCCTTCGGATATGCAATCCCTGCATCATCAAACATTTTCTTATTGTAATACATGACCATCGTCTGCGTTCCATTCGGAAGGCCGTATAACTTCCCGTCCACGGAAAATCCGTTTATCAGCGACTCTGCATATTCACTCTTAAGTTTTGACAAGCTCTCGTCATTCTCCACGATCTCGTCAAGCGGCATCAGTAATTCGTTGCTTACCGCCATCCTGGCAGCCTCAAGCCCAATATTAATGACATCCGGGGTTTCGCCTGACGTCGTCATAGAGATCCACTTCTGGATAAAGTCCGACCAGGAATCTACCGGCACACAGGTCTGCTTTACTTCCACATCAGGATTCTTCTCATTGAATCTTGCGATTGCGTCCGCTGCAATCTGCTCCTCTTCCGCAGTTCCCCAATTAAGGACCCGCAGAGTCTTGCCGGTATCGCCCGTATTATTTTCCTGTTCCTTTTTCTCGTTTCCGCATGCTGCAAGTGAAAACACCATCACGCCTGCCAATACAACTGACAGTATTCTTTTCATACGTTTTTTCATTTTTTTCCTCCATCTTCTTTTTCGTTTGTTTGTGGAACCCGTTCCATATTTCGGTTTTAAAAAAGAATCTCTCTATGAAATTCTTTTTCAATATAACACGTACGTTTTATTTAAGTACATTATAGATTTATTTTTTTCAGTTGTCAAGCAAATAATGTAATTTTTTGTTTATTTTGCTCTTATGGTAACCGTTCCATTTTTTATATTTTTGTCAGTTTTTGCCAATTGTAGTGTTTCCGTAACGGATGGAGACATTCATCAGCTTTTCTCTTTGCGGGATTGGCCTCTGCTCAATCATGTCATGCAAAAGCCCTGCCAGCTCCCTGGCAATAAGCGGGATCGGCTGCACAATGGAAGTAATGCCCGGGGTAACAGCGTCAGTTACATAAGTTCCGTCATATGCTACAAGCTTTAGGTCCCCAGGAATCTGCCTTCCCTGAGCAATTGCCGCTTTCATGCAATATACCGCCAGCAAATCTGCCCCAAACACTCCGTCTATGTCCGGGTGCTCCCTCATCGTCTGTTCTGTGACCTCAGAAAAATACTCGCTGTCGAACCGGTTCCACATAAGCTCCACGGAAGTTACTTTCGCATTATTTTCCTTCATTACACGCTCAAATTCTATATGGCGTATATCCGAAGGCGAACGGACAGACTTCGCCCCCTGAAACTGTATAACGTCCTTACAGCCACTGGCAAGCAAAAGCTTTGCTGCCATCCGCCCGCCCAGAGCATGGTCTACCCGCACCAGGGGAATATTCTCCCCAAGACAGCGGTCAAAGGCTACGATTGGCTTATCGATCTTTGTATACTCCTCTATCCTCAGGGAATGAACTCCGGTGATGATCCCGTCTACAATATTCCTGTTCAACATATCCAGATATTCCTGCTCACTGTTTTTTTCCCGAAAAGTGTCGCAGAGCATGGTTTTATAACCGCGTGCGTACAACTCTGTCTCAACGCATTTTACCAGCTCTGCAAAAAATGGGTGGGATACGCTCGGCACAAGAATCGCGATGATGCCGCTCTTCTTGTGAAACAGATTCCTGGCCAGCTCATTCGGAGTATAGTTGAGTTCTCTCATAGCGTCTTCTATCTTGCGCCTTGTCTCCTCAGACACGTAGCCACTGTTATTCAAAACTCTTGATACCGTGGCAGGTCCTACATTTGCCTTTCTTGCCACATCACGAATACTTGCCATCTTCCTTCTCCTTCATTACTTCCGCACTATTTCTTATATTCTTATACAAAAAAGCCTGCAAACACTGATGTTTACAGGCTTTCCCCTAAGCTCCCCGAGTTGGGCTCGAACCAACAACCCCACGGTTAACAGCCGTGTGCTCTACCATTGAGCTATCGAGGATTATGCACCTTCAAAACAGCATACGAGAAGAAGAAACCACTCTCTTTCCATCCGTCCCCAACACCATCACTGGTCATGCCCTCGACCGATTAGTTGCGGTCAGCTCCATGCGTTGCCGCACTTCCACCCCCGCCCTATCTACCTCGTCGTCTTCAAGGGGTCTTACAACTTGCGTTGGGATATCTCATCTTGAGGGGGGCTTCACGCTTAGATGCCTTCAGCGTTTATCCCGTCCCGGCTTGGCTACCCTGCCATGGCCCTGGCGGGCCAACAGGTGCACCAGCGGCCGGTCCATCCCGGTCCTCTCGTACTAAGGACAGCTCCTCTCAAATATCCTACGCCCGCGCCGGATAGGGACCGAACTGTCTCACGACGTTCTGAACCCAGCTCGCGTACCGCTTTAATGGGCGAACAGCCCAACCCTTGGGACCTGCTACAGCCCCAGGATGCGATGAGCCGACATCGAGGTGCCAAACCACTCCGTCGATGTGAACTCTTGGGAGTGATAAGCCTGTTATCCCCAGGGTAGCTTTTATCCGTTGAGCGATGGCAATCCCACTTTATACCACCGGATCACTAAGTCCTACTTTCGTACCTGCTCCGCCCGTCGGCGTCGCAGTCAAGCTCCCTTCTGCCTTTGCGCTCTCCGAATGGTTTCCGTCCATTCTGAGGGAACCTTTGAGCGCCTCCGATACCCTTTCGGAGGCGACCGCCCCAGTCAAACTCCCCGCCTGACATTGTCCCCCGGCCGGCTCACGGCCGCTGGTTAGAAACCCAGCATCGCAAGGGTGGTATCCCAACGGCGGCTCCATGGCTGCTGGCGCAGCCACTTCTTAGCCTCCCACCTATCCTGTACATGCGGTGCCGAATCCCAGTGTCAAGCTGGAGTAAAGCTCCATGGGGTCTTTCCGTCCTGGCGCGGGTAGCCAGCATCTTCACTGGCACTTCAATTTCACC
>CAJTQA010000006.1 GCA_910578455.1 uncultured Dorea sp. | reverse complement strand
ATTATATAAAATATTTCCTGAAATGTACAGTCCTTTCAGCACCAATTGCTTACAATTACGCCAAGCCCGCTATCCTTCCCAATACCGTCTCAAGAACTTTTCTGCGTTTTTATAGCACACGTCCTCTATCTCCCCGACAGTAAACCCGGCTCTTTCCATCGCCTGGGGAAGTTTTTGCATATGCTGGCAGGCCGATATCTCCAGCTCATCCTCCACGCCGTCAAAGTCCGTTCCGATTCCGACAATCTCCCTGCCGCCAACCTTCATCATATGCCTGATGTTTGCGATAATGGCCTCTATTGTAGACTTGCCGTCCGGCGACAGGAAGTCCCCGCCGAAATTGATTCCCGCAAGACCTCCTTTTTCCGCCAGTTTCCGTATCATATCATCTGTCAGGTTCCGGTTGTGGGGGCAGACTGACCTTGCATTGGAGTGAGACGCAATAAAGGGGCGTTTTCCGCACTTCCATACGTCCTCAAAGCCGGCGTCCGACAGATGCGACACATCGGCGATCATCCCCAGCTCATCCATTCTCTCAAGAGTCTCTATCCCGAACTTTTTTAAGCCTTTTGTCTGGAATTCAGGAAAGCATCCCGGATATCCGAGGCAGTTCTCATAGTTCCAGGTCAGGGTAATCAGGCGGATTCCCGCTTTGTAAAGCTCTGCAAGCCTCTCCGGCTGGCATAGATTTTACTGTAAAAAAAACCCTTTTCGTCTCAGGCAGATGAAAAATGTCAGCCTTTCCGCTTTTTTTAATCTCGACGGAGCGCTGCAATCCAAAAGCCCGCTGTCAAGCTTAAAGGCCGTACGTATCTGCGAGCCGATTGCCGTCAATGCGACTGCCAGGTTGCACACAAAGTAAATAACCGTAACGCTGGCAATGTATTCCAGTATATACTTCTGCTGAATTTCCAAATGCACCGGTATCTTCACGACCCTATGTACCGCATAACGAGTTTCCTCATAACGTTCACGCTCCCCTTCCCACAACCATGCCGTCCCGGATCTCGATGACCCTGTCGGCAGCCTGTGCAATCTCCATATCGTGAGTTACAAACTTGCCGGAGCCGCTCTTCCCGATAATCGCATAGAAATGTCCTTTTTCAATCTCCAGGCTGATATTTTTTACCGCCTCAACTTTCACCTCGCCCATGCCGTATATTTTCTGCAAGTTTTTTGCCGTCAAAATCACTCCCATAATCTCGCCCCTTTCTTTCCGCGAAATATATTCCCGTTCTATCATCCGCAGCTACCTCAGCTTTTCTGCTCCCGCCTCCGTCCGCAGCTCTTTTAACATAACCTCCACAGACTTATCCCCAAACTCCACTGTCAGTATGTCATTTTCACTGACCCGCTCGCACTCGCCGTATTCATTGAGATAGATCACGGTTCCGTCATCCAAAAATACATAGCTGACATAAAAATTCCTGTCAGAGCCTTTATCAAACTCTCTTCTCACCGGACTGATTCCGCAGCTTACAAGTGTCAGATGCTCCCTTTCCCTGCCTGATTCGTTCGTAAGCACATCGCCCGACGTTTCATCATGACCTACGCCCATCCATCCGTCTAGCAGCACATTGTCTTTCTTCGGCTCAAATCCAATCCTTACCACTCCATCCATACTCTCATACGTCACTTTCACATCCCCGGACATCACGCTTTTTCTGGAAAGGAAAGCGTTTTCATAAAATCCCCACAAAAAAATTGCCACAAGCAGCACTGCCGCTATAGATCCAAATATCATGCGATCCATTACTTTTTTCAGCTTTTTAAAAGCCTTAATCTCCGTCTTTGCCTGCACTTCATCTATCTTCGGATACTTTACCGAGTCAAGATCCGCTTTCATCGCATTCAGGAAATCCCTGCACTCCGCGCACTCCTGCACGTGTTCTTCAACCGCGCGGCTGCTCTCCTCACTCGTCAGCCCGTCCACATAGTTGGGCATCAAGTCTCTTATAATCCCACATTCCACCATATTCGTCACCCTTTCATTATTTTTTGTTTTGCCCTGTAAAACGTTACCCTTGCCCAGTTCTCGTTTTTCCCGAACAGCTCCCCAATCTCCCGGAAAGAAAATGCGCCTGTCACTCTGAGGAGCACCACCTCTTTCGCCGTCTCGTCCAAGACATGCACCTTCCGGAACAGCTCCATCTTCTCTTCCCGGATGCAAAGCTCCTCATCCGGCGTTTTCCTGCCGGAAGATATCTCCTCATCCAAAGGTTTCGTGCCTTTCTTTTTACGTTTCTCCAGCTCCCTGTACCAGAGATGCTTTGCAATCTGGCACAGCCACGTTGACACCTTGCATGTTCCGTCATACTTATTTGCACAGCGCACCGCCTGGTAAAAAGTCTCCTGAGTGAGCTCTTCTGCCGTCTCCTCGTCATGGCACAGAGACATCAGAAAGCGATATACCTCCTGAGCATATTCCCTGTACGCCAAGTCCATATTTAACATTTTCTCACCTCGCTTTTTTGCATGCCGCCGTCCACTCTGTGAACTGTGTACCTATATATCCTAAAAATAATGTTTTCGTTACAAATAATCAATGAATAAATAGTACCATATTACAGCAATTATAAAAGAGGATATTCTTCCGCTGCCATAGCAGTGAAAAAATATCCCCTCATTGAAGACTTTTTTGCCCTTAAATCTATAAAAATGACCTGACAAGATTAATCAGAATCATTACATTTATTTCCATTGCCTGAATGGAGATATACTCATATGGACCATGTGCATTCTGAAAGCCTGCAGATATATTCGGGCACGGAAGTCCTTTGTATGTAAGGCATGCGCCGTCTGTTCCGCCGCGAAATGGCTCTTCCCTAGGCGTAAGGCCCATATCCAGCATAACAGTTTTTACATGATCTATAATATAATGTATGGGCTTAATGATATCTGTCATATTATAATAAGTGTCATACATTTCCAGTTCAAACATATTCTCTCCATAATAATCATTCAGATAGCCTGCAATGTTGCTCATACATTTTTTACGGAATTCAAACTTAGATTTGTCATGGTCGCGTATGAGATATTTCATAGTAGCAAAGTCAACGGCTCCATTAAATTCTATGAGATGGAAAAAGCCTTCTCTTCCTTCCGTATGAGCCGGTATCTGCGCCGTCGGCAGCATGCTGTTAAATTTCGTGCCTGCCAAAATCGCATTGACCATCCGATTCTTCGAATGTCCTGGATGGATGCTTTTTCCATGGATCTTAACAAATGCAGTCGCCGCATTGAACGTCTCCGCCGTCACCTCTCCTGTAGATGCCCCGTCAACAGTGTACGCAAAATCTGCCGCAAACCGGTCAACATCAAAATGCACCGCTCCTTTCCCAATCTCCTCGTCCGATGTAAACGCTATCTTAATGCATCCATGCTTTTCCTCAGGATGTTCATGAAAATATTTTGCCATTGTGATAATCTGTGCAATGCCTGCCTTATCATCCGCGCCTAGAAGTGTCGTTCCATCTGTCACGATCAGATCATGGCCGATATAATCAGACATATGGGGAAACTTCCCAGTTTCCATAACAATACCTTCCTCTTGATTCAATTGAATGTCTCCGCCTCCATAACTTTTAATTATCCTCGGCCTTATATTGCACCCTGAAGCATCCGGCGATGTGTCCATATGGGCTATAAACCCAATCACCGGCGGATTCTCTCCATCAGGGCAGTTTGAAGGTATATTCGCGTATAAGCAACAGTCTTCAGATAGATAAACATCTTTTGCCCCAAGAGATTCCAACTCCTTCCTGAGCATCTTTGCAAGCTGGAATTGTTTTTGTGTGCTTGGGGTTTTCCCGGAACTATAGCTGGACTGGGTATCCACATTCACATATTTTAAAAATCTTTCTACCACGTCAGACATCAGGTACACTCTCTTTCTTAAAAACAGGTTAACAGGTTACAAAATTGCACTGGCAATGCCTATAAGTATAGGCATTGTTATGATACACGCCAGTGTCGAGAGACAGACTTCTTTGACTGAGCGGGAATAATCCTGATCAAAAAGCTGTGCAAAGATTGCCACGTTGGAACCGACCGGAGCCGATGCAACAATGAGGACCGCAAGCTTTATCATCAGATATTCTGCCGGTAAGGCCATCATCAATAAGATGGTAAGCGCCGGTATCAGAACCAGCCGGATTACCACACATTTATAAACGATTCTTTCTGTAAAAAGCTCTGCCAGTGGAATCTGACCCAAATATATTCCCAAAACAATCATGGCCAGAGGGCCATTCATAGATGAGACTGTTCCAATAACCCCGTGAATGGTTTCAGGAAATGCAACCGGCATTAAAAAGACAGCAATGCCAGCCAGAAAACTGATTACAATTGGATTTGTGCGTATCTTTTTGAAGGTAATGTACTGACGGTCTCCGGTCATTGCCAGCACGCCGTATGTCCACTGCAATATATTCAGCAATGCAACAAAAGAGGATATATATATCACATTTTCACCGCCCAAGGTCATCTGGACAAGCGGAATCCCTATAAATCCAGCGTTGGAAAAAGCTGCGCCGAAACGTTCCACTGCCTGGTCAGATGAAAAAAACAGCCTGCTTACACAGATTGAAAGCAGCAGAGACAAAACCGCTGCCACGAAAGATATTGTCAGACCCTCAAATATCTTCCAGGAAAAATCGGCAACATATGAGCGAAAGATTGCCACGGGCATTATGATATACAGAAGCATCTTCCCTATATCCGCACACCCCTGTTGGCTCACAAGTTTCTTCTTGCATAAAAAATAACCTATCATCAGGTAAATAAACATAATAAAGTTTTGTTTCAAGAGCAATATAACAATATCCATAGGGTTCCCTCCGCGCTTAATTTTCACTCAATTACATTATACATGTTCATTTTTTTCAATTCCACGTAAATATCGGCTTTAAGTTATACAATATATTGATAACTGGGTTAATAAAATCGAATATTAGTATAATTCTCTAAAAACAGGTATAATAAAATCAACATCTTGATAACATTTTAACAAAGGAGGGCAGTTCATGGTTCAAATTACACAGTTAAAATATTTACAGAAAATAGCCGAACTCAAAAGTATGAATAAAGCCTCCGCAGCGCTATTTGTATCACAGTCTAATCTTAGCTACGCAATGAAACAATTAGAAGATGAACTGAATCTGGAAATCTTAGTCCGCACAAACAAAGGGGTCGCGCTTACAGAAGCCGGAGAAGAATTATTGCAGTATGCAGACAATGTATTAAAACAAATGGAACTGATTGAAAACATGGGAACGCAAAAAGAGAAACAGATCCTGTCCATTTCCGGATACTGGTCAGTGGCTTATACATCTGCAATCTGCGAATTTTTAAAAAACAATAAAAAGAATTTCAGTGAAATTGTGCTGGAAGGAGCCAGAATAGACAATGTCATGCGAAACATAGAGCGGGGCCACATGCATGTAGGGCTTATCCATTTCACCCAATATCAAAGGCATATCATCAAGCGCAAGCTTAAAAATATGAACCTGACATATGAGCAGCTCTGCAAAGACACCTGGTACGCCTGCGTCGGGCCTAACAACCCCCTGTATAACAGAAAAAGCGTACATGCAGAAGAACTCATGCCTTTCCCGTTTATCCGGGCAAAAGATGACTTTGTAGCCAGTATCGGAGTCGCTAATACCGTCATCGGCGATGTAAGGCTGGCAGATTTTCCGAAAGAGATCTTTTGCAATGACAGCATGACCGGACTGCGCCTTATGCAGGATACGGACGCCTTCCGTTTCACTCCCGGATGCAGCTGCGCGGATTATGAAAAAAACGGGCTCCACACAATGCCAATAGAAGAAAACGATGTAGTAGTCAGCATCGGATGGATTCACCGCAAAGATAAAACGGTATCCAAATTAGAGCAGGAATTTATCAGTTATTTAAAAGAATATTTTCGCAAAATAGAAATGAGGAATGCAAAAAATGATTTATGAAACCAGAATTAAAAAAGTACATGAAGAAATGAAGAAACGAGATATCAAAGCGGTAATCTTATGCAATTCCCCAAACATGTACTATGTGACAGGATATTCTCCAAAGCTGGACGAGCGGCTGCAGCTTGCTGTAATTACAGAAGAAAACGAGTTTATGGTTGTTCCGCTTTTATATCGGGATACCGCAAAGCAGTCATGTGCAATTCAGGAAATGACCGTGTGGTCAGACAGCGAAAATTATGTTGATGTTATGAAAAAGGCACTTGACGGAAAATCTTATCAGAATGAGAAAATAGCAATTGACACCCATTTGCGGTTTATGCACATGTCCGCCATTATGGAAACTTGCCAGGATGCACAATTTGTAGACGCAAATGAAATATTTGACACACTGAGGCTAATCAAAAGCCCGGACGAGCTTAAAATGATGGCAGCCTCCGGAAAAATGAGCGACGAACTGATGGATATAGCCATTGACTATGTAAAACAGGGAAAATCAGAACTTGAAATCAAGAATCTGATTGAGTACGAATATTTAAACAGAGGCATGACCGACGGTTTCTCCAATCTGATTGCAATGGGCAAAAACAGCGCACTGGTGCATCACGTATCGGGAAATGCCACGCCTCAAAAAGGAGACTCTGTATACCTTGATATTGGCGGCGCCTTAAATCATCACTGGTCAGATATTACAAGAACCGTACATATCGGCCAACCTTCCCCGCGGTATATCGAGTGCTATGAAGCCGTTAAGGAGGCGCAGGAGCTGGCAAAGGCTGCGGTAAAGCCAGGTATAACAGCACATGCAGTCCACATGGCGGCATATGATCACTTGGAGTCCAAAGGGCTTGGCAAATATTTCCTGCACCGCACCGGGCACGGGATCGGCCTTGAAGGGCACGAGAGCCCATCTATCGTAAGCGGAAATTCTCTGGTATTGCAAGAGGGCATGACATTCTCCGTGGAACCGGGTGTCTATTTTGAAGGAGCATTCGGCATCAGGATTGAAGACGTTGTCGCGGTAACAAAATCAGGATATACATCTATGACATCCTATACACGGGAATTGATTACATTATAAATTCATTTAACAAAGAAAGGACGAGAGACTATGAAAGAAAAGAAAAAGTTTAAGATGCCGGATACTTATGTATTAATCGTAATGCTGATCATCATTATGTGTCTATTAACACATGTCATTCCAGCAGGCCAGTACGATGTCGTGGAAGGAACTAAGATGGTTGTGGCGGGCTCATATCACCATGTAGATTCAAACCCGGCCGGAATTGCAGATTTCCTGAACTCATTCATGGGCGGGCTGCAGAGCGGCGCAACTACAATCTTTTTAGTCCTCCTGATAGGCGGCTCCTTCCAGATATTAATGAATACAGGTTCCGTTGACGCAATGCTCGCCCTGGCACTGAAAAAATCCCAGGGAAAATATACGGGAATCATTGCCACAATAGCTGTTGTCATGTCTATTCTCGGCGCGCTTGGCGTAGGCAACAATGTTGCGCTTGCTTTTATCCCGATCATGGTAATCCTCTGCCGCAAGCTGCGACTGGATTCCATCGTTGTGGTCGCGATCATGTATTTCGCATCAAATCTTGGATTCTCAGGTTCTCCTATGAATCCCTTTACCGTACTGTTAGCACAGGATATAGCAGACATCCCGCAGATGTCAGGATTTCTTCCACGATGCCTTATGTGGCTTGTGTTTACTATTATCGGCACACTGTGGACCGTACATTATTGTAAAAAAATACATAATAATCCAGAGAAATCCATTACCGGCATCTATGAATTAACGGATGAAGACCTTAGTGATATGGACAAAATGCCTGAAATCAAGCCAACACATTTTATTAACATGGGGATTCTGGTGGCAGTTTTCGGTGTCTATGCATATGGCGGCATAAAATACAACTGGGATATCAGTGTCCTCGGCGCAGCAATCATGGTTCTTGGATTCCTGACAGGCATCGTGGGGCGCATGTCACCGGACGAGATGGCAAAAAGCTTTGTAGACGGTGCAAAGACTATGGTATACTCTGCGATGCTCATTGGTTTCGCCAGCGGCATCAATGTCATTATGACAAATGCGAATATTATCCATACCGTTATTTATTATCTGACGCTCCCGCTTCTCTCGCTGCCGCAGGCAATTTCTGCCGTAGGAATGTTTATTGCCAATTTTATCTTTAACTTCTTCGTGTCCTCAGGCTCCGGCCAGTGCTATGTCGTCATGCCGCTGATGGCTCCGGCTGCCGATGTATTGAATCTCACAAGGCAGGTTGCGATATCCGCATTCCAATATGGCGATGGGCTGTGCAATGTTGTAATCCCTACTTCCGGATTGCTGATGGGCAGCCTGGGCGCAGCCAAAGTTCCGTTTGATAAATGGTTAAAATTTGCGTTCCCGGTCACAATGCTCTGCGCTGCAGCATCTTCAGTTTTCCTTATTATTATGACACTTGCACAATGGGCATAAGGAGGTATCGTCATGGAAAATTATAAAGTTATCTTATGCGGGAAATTATACGACGGGTTAAGTGATGTACTTCAGGAGCAAATGGAAATACTGGTAAAGGGCAACCAGATTATCGAAGTGGATAAAAATGTGGCAAAGCCTGCCGGAACGGAAACAATAGACTTGTCACATCTGACTGTGACTCCGGGGCTGATTGACGCACATGTGCATTACGGAACTGGAAACTGGAAAGTCCGCCGGCACGAAACAATATATGAAAATCCTCAGTGGAAAGGCATGGCGGTCCTCTACAATGCAAGAAAAGCCCTGCGGAGGGGATTCACAGCAGCCAGGCATGTAGGCTCCAACTGTGACGACGGTTTTGGGAGCGTAGTTGCAAAAAGAATGATTGACGAGGGATATTTTGAAGGCTGCCGCTTAAAAGTCGCCCCGCACTATGTAAGCACAACCAGGAGCCACGGCGATGCAAGCCAGCTCATTGCCACAAATCCTAAAGTATCAGAATTTATCTGGCAGGACTATCCAGGATATGGCTGCGGGGCAGACATGTTCCGGGATGTAGTCAGAAGACAGGTAAAGTATGGCGCGGATTTTGTGAAAATATTTGCTACCGGAGGTTTTTCTACTCCTGAAGACGGTCCGGAAGACATCACTTTCAGCGACGATGAGTTAAAGTCCGTAATTGATACTGCTCATTCTCTAGGACGAAAGGTAACTTCCCATTCTTATACGCCGGAACTCATCCGCAAAGAAATAGAATTTGGAATCGATGGAATCGAACATGGCTCCTTGCTGGACGACCCTGAAGTTATCAGCCTCATGATTGAGAAAAATATTGATTATGTACCGACATTCTGCCCATATGACGATGTTATTTATCAAGATGAATCGTCACTTAAGACAAAGCCATATGAATTTCAGCAGAAATTAATCAAATATGCAGACTGGCTGGGCCGCGCTCGGAAAATGATAGTCAAAAGCAGGCTGGAACTTGGCTACGGCACAGATTTTGTGGCTACTCACAATCCGTATGACGCAGGATATGAGTACCAGACATGGCTAAAAAGCGGCATTGATCCATTCCGTGCATTGAAAGGCGCTACCCGCGTCAATGCAAAGATTCTTAATATGGAAGGAAAAATCGGCGGCATTGCACCGGGATTTTACGCAGATATTTCAGGTTGGGAAAGAGATCTCCTGACAGATCCAGACGCACTTCTTGACTGCGCTTTTGTCATGAAGGACGGCATCATATATCCGACAGAATCATCCCTCCAGGAGCAAACATAAAAGAATAGCTCTAAAAAAATGAGCCTGCGGCTTATACAAACCGCAGGCTTGTTAAAATCTTTGCACATCCAAAACTCTATAACCTCTTCTCAAAATTCCCTTCCACCGAGCATCCTTCGGTAAATATCATAAATGCGTTCGGGTCAAGGTTTCTTACAATTTTTTTAAGCTGCGCCACCTCATACTTTGATATCATGACAAACAGAATATATGAAGTACGGTTCGTATAGGCGCCTTCCCCGTCCCAGTTGGTCACGCCGCGCCCGATCTGCTCCATAATCGCCTTGGATATCCCAATCTTTT
Organism: uncultured Dorea sp.; assembly: GCA_910578455.1. Taxonomy (GTDB): domain Bacteria; phylum Bacillota; class Clostridia; order Lachnospirales; family Lachnospiraceae; genus MD308. The sequence goes on along the minus strand of CAJTQA010000006.1, from coordinate 87,599 downwards.
TCGTAAATATCATTACGCTCGTATTAATGTTCTGGATATGTACCCGGTCAACCGCCAGTGACAATACTGTCGCATAGATCAGTGAATAAATTACGATTTCTATGTCGAACAGGAACATACAGACCCCGTATACAAAGATATTTATAATTATCGTTACCTTTCCCACGCTGAACCCCGGAAGTTTCTTCGCGCAGCAAAGACCGATGATGTCCTGGCCTCCCGCCGACGACCTGCCTCTTAAGACCAGGCCGCTTCCCAGCCCGCAGACGATGCCTCCGATGATGCTTGCCGTCAGGTAATCCTCCACATAAGGAGTTTCAGGAATCGGTATCGCCATAAGAAAAGCGCTCATCATGCCGGTCATGACAAGGGTCTTGACCGCAAACTCTTTCCCCAGCACCCTGTAGCCCAGGTACATAAGAGGAATGTTAATCGCAAAATAAATAATACCGGTAATATTCGCCTCCGGCGGTATCGGCAGATGCAGCCCTTCCGTCAGGAACAGGCCTGCCAGCTGGGACATCCCCATAAAGCCGCCGCTGTAAAATCCCATCGGAACAATCAACAGGTTAAAACCGACACAGTAGATCAGGTTGCCGCCCACAGAATATGCAAGCTGCGCCATCCATTCCCTTCCTTTTGCACTCTTCAAAAAATTCATTTACTGATTCCTTCTTTCCCCATCTGTTTACATCAACGAACAACAAAACATTGCTATTCTATCACTGGTCTTTGGGATTTACAACCTCTTTATCCTATCTATTTTCTAATTGCGTCATTATATTTTTTAATGACTGACAGTTAAGACAGTCAAAAAGGTGCCGGACTCCTCCGGCACCCTGTATTTTACAGTATGTTACAATATCTTTGACAAAAATTCCTTGAGCCTCTCGTCTTTCGGGTTCTCAAAAAACTCCCCGGGAGCTGCCTGTTCTTTTATCTGCCCCTCATCCATAAAAATGACCCTCGTCGCCACTTCTTTCGCAAATCCCATCTCATGTGTCACGACCGCCATAGTCATTCCATCCCGGGCAAGCCGTTTCATAAGCTCCAATACTTCTCCCACCATCTCCGGGTCAAGAGCCGACGTAGGCTCGTCAAACAGCATCACCTCCGGGTCCATGGCAAGCGACCGGATAATGGCAATCCGCTGTTTCTGCCCTCCGGAAAGCTGGGAAGGATACGCGTTCGCTTTCTCTTCAAGCCCTACCAGGCGCAAAAGCTCCATCGCACGTTTCTCGGCCTCAGCCGCGGATTTCCCCAGCAGCTTAACGGGAGCAAGGGTAATGTTCTGCAAGATCGTCTTGTGCGGAAACAGATTAAAATGCTGGAATACCATCCCCATCTTCTGGCGGTGTTTGTTGATGTCCACCTTTTTGTCCGTAATGTCCACGCCCTCAAAGTACACATGCCCCCTTGAGGGTTCTTCCAGAAGATTTAAGGAGCGCAGGAATGTCGACTTCCCGGAGCCTGACGGCCCTACGATCACCACGACTTCCCCTTTACGGATTTCCTCGGAAACTCCGTTGAGGGCATGCAGCTCCCCGAAGACCTTATGCAATTTCTCAACTCTGATCAAAGTATCCCCTTTATTAATGGTCACTGCTCCTCAGCCTCCTCTCCAGCATATTTACAAGCTTTGTAAATATCAGCACCATGACAAGATAGATAAGGGCAACCATAATAAGCGGCATAAACGCGTCATAGGTACGGCTCCTTATAATGTCTCCGCCCTTGGCAAGATCCTGCAGCGCAATGTACCCTGCCACAGATGTTTCTTTCAAAAGCACGATAAACTCATTTCCAAGCGCCGGCAGCACATTCTTAAAAGCCTGAGGCATTATAATGTAGCGCATCGTTTGCACATAGTTGAATCCAAGGCTTCTTCCCGCCTCAAACTGCCCTCCGTCAATCGACATGATGCCGGAGCGGAAGATTTCCGCCACATATGCGCCGGAATTGAATCCAAACGCCATGACTGCAACCAGAACCTTACTGATGTCTACGCTCCCGAAAATCACGAAATAGATGATAAGGAGCTGAACAACCACCGGGGTTCCCCGGATAACCGTCAGATACAGCTTGCAGACTGCATTTAGCACTTTGAGCTTCCCTGTCTTGTCATACGTCGAACGGACAATAGCAATTAAAAATCCAAGGACAATACCTATAATCACCGCAAAAAATGTGACCTGGAGGGTTGTCGCCAACCCGTCTGCAATGTACTCCCACCGATTGTCCGTAATAAAGTTATTTACAAATTTTCCCTGTAATTCCTGCAACATACTCTGATTCCTATCTTCTACTCTGCGTCAGCCTTAATGTACTTTGCCACGATCTCGTCTAATTTCCCGGAATCTTTCAAAGTCTTAAGCGCTCCGTTTACTTTCTCTAACAGTTCTTCGTTGTCTTTTGAAATCGCGATGGCATACTCTTCTTCTGTAAATGCCTCGTCAAGAATCTTAAGGCCTTCTGCCTCTTTCACAAATTCCTTTGCAGGCTCTCCATCAATAACCACTGCGTCAATTTTTCCCTGTGTCAGCGCCTGTACAGCCTCAAAGCCCTTATTGTACTGCTCTACCTCTGCATCCTTAATATCGCTCGCGTAGATGTCTCCCGTCGTTCCAAGCTGAACGCCTACCTTCTTTCCAGTGAGCGCGTCCGGTCCTGCAATATCGCTGTCCTCTTTTACGATGACAACCTGTGTCGCTGTTGCATATGTATCAGAGAAGTTTACATTCTTAAGACGGTCTTCCGTAACAGTCATGCCTGCAACGCCAATATCAGCTTTCCCGCTCTGGACTGCCGGGATGATGGAATCAAATGCCATATCTTCAATCTTAAACTCCATCCCAAGCTCCTCTGCAACCGCTGCCGCCATCTCGGCGTCAATACCTACGATATCATCGCCCTCATGGAACTCATACGGCGGGAACTCTGCATTTGTCGCCATTACAAGGGTGTCTTTCCCTTCACCGCCTGATTCTTTCTCTCCGTCTCCGGAATCCTTGCTGCCGCATGCCGCCATAGAGCATACACATGCCGTCATCAATACCGCCGCAATCAACTTTTTCATCTTCATTATTTTTCCTCCGTTTTTATCATTCATAATTTTTGTATAAAAATGCATTTACAGCAAATATTTTATCATGTTTCACATAAAAAGCAAGTGGCTTTTTCCACATATTTTCGAAAAAAAGCCACTTGTTAATATGCATATTTACGCAAATATCATCTGAACCAGGGTAACCAGCACGATAAGGGCTCCCAGGACGATGCGGTAATATCCAAACACCTTGAAGTCATGCTTTTTAATGTAGCCCATCAAAAACTTAATGGCAAAGACCGATACGATAAAAGACACCGCGCAGCCCAAAAGCAAAAGCCCCAGCTCCTGCCCGGTAAACTTAAAGCCGAATTTTAAAAGCTTCAGAAAGCTTGCGCCGAACATGACCGGAATCGCCAGGAAAAACGTAAACTCTGCCGCAACTTCCCTGGAAACCCCTATCAGCAGCGCGCCCACTATAGTTGCGCCGGAACGGGACGTTCCCGGAATCAAGGCAAGCATCTGGAAAAATCCAATCCACAGAAGCATTTGCACCGAAAGCTCCGAAATCCTCCGAACCGCCGGCCTCCTGCCTGCATTGCGCGTCTCTATGATAATGAACAGCACCCCATACACGATAAGCATGATTGCAACCGGCAGCGGCTTATAAAAGATTTTGTCGAGGTAGTCGTTAAACAATATTCCAACGATGCCGGCCGGCACCGACGCAATGACGACCTTGATCCACATCTGCCATGTAAGCAGCTTTTGTTTCTCGGTTTTTTTCGGCGAAAACGGATTCAGCTTGTGGAAGTACAAAACCACAACCGCCATGATGGCGCCAAGCTGTATCACCACGTTAAACATCTCCATAAACTCATCGCTCATCCCCGGCGAGAGCAGATCTCCCACCAGAATCAGGTGTCCTGTGCTGCTCACCGGCAGCCATTCTGTAATCCCCTCTACAATCCCAAGGATAACTACTTTTAAAAAGTCCAGCATATCTTTCTTCCTTTCTTAACTCCCGTCTCTTAATATGTATATTTTCTTTATTTCAGGCGCATTACAGGAATTCTTCTATCACCCTGGCAACCCCGTCCTCATCATTGGATGCAGCCGTTATATCCGCCGCCTCCAAAACCTCCGGTATGGCATTCGCCATAGCGACCCCGGTTCCCGCGTCTATTATCATCTTCAGGTCATTGGAGCCATCGCCGAATGCCAGGATTTCTTCTCTCGCTATCCCAAGCCTCTCCGCCAGCCAGCAGAGCGCGGCTCCCTTATGGACCCCGCCTGCATTTACTTCTATATTTGTGTCAAGCGCTCCCGTGACCTCCAGCCCTCCAAGCGACATGAGCCTTCCCCAGGCTTCCTGTTTTTCTTCCCCGTTCCGGAAAAGCGCCTGTATCTTGTCAAGGCTCCTGTTTTCCTCATCTAATTTCGCCCGAAGGTCATCGATCGGAATTCGGGTTGTAGCAATGTAACGCGCCGTCTCGGGTGATGTGACATAATCCGCCACATTTTCTATAAACCTTCTCGGCATATATCCCTGCCCGTCATAGTATATATCTCGTAGTGTATCATAATCCTCAAAAATATCCAAGATTTTTCTTGCCTTTTCCACAGGCAGAAGATTTTCTTTAATCGTCCTGCCGTCTTTTAGGATTCTAGCCCCATTTGACGTGATCAGATATCTCATGCCCTCAAAGCTGCATATCTCATGGGGAACTCCTTTGAGGGGCCTGCCTGTAACCGCAAGCACTGTAATGCCTTTTCTGATTGCTCTCTCAAGCACCTGCCGGGTATGCTCCGTCAGCCTTTTGTCAGTTGTCAGCAAGGTTCCGTCAAGGTCAAAACCAATCATCTTAATTCTTCGTTTCATATACTTTAAGCTCCCTTCCGGCTTTTGAAAATAAAAACAGCATGTCCGTGATGCTGTCCGGCCCGGCATCATAAGCCCTGTTCCCATGCTCCAGCATCTCCTCTACGACCTTTTCCTGGCCTGCCGGCGCAAACAGCACCGTATCCTTAGAAGGAACCATAATAACAAGGTCGTCCTCCAGCTTATCTGAACACACATTCCAAATATGCCTAAAGCATACCGAGCTCGCCTCATGTATGCCGTCTGCGATGATGCAGTATGCTCCGTACCACGTATTTCCAATCACAAATTCCACATCTCTCACAAGATTCTCGCAGGCTGTATGGAAGATGCCCTCAATATCCGCATCCGGTGAAAGCATATTGTCCTGCAGCACTTCATAATTATCCCCGTCCCTCTTAATGGCAAACACGATCTTCATATCCCCCACAAAAGAAACCGCCGCCGTATTCTCCGACATATGCTTGCCGTTCAGCGCATGGCTGTCTTTCATCTCATTCTTAACCCACGGGTATATCTTCCCCTTTATATTTTCGTAAAGATAACGTTCTTCTTCATACTTTTTCATAAATCAAAACAATCCTTTCAAATGTAATTTATTATCTATTTCTTAAATATTCTATCAAAAATTGCTTTATTCTGCAACGTAAGGTATACTGGAATGGGTAATATACCCAATAAACACCAGAAAGGATATTTGTATGTTAAAAAGATATCACTGCATACGAAAAATCTCAGCTATATTTTTATGTACATGCACGTTTCTCTCATCCGGGAGTCTTTCGTATGCCACACCTGCATCTTCAGAGCTTGAAAAAAGAACTACTGAACTGCAAGATGACGTTGATACCATAACCGGAGAACTGGACTCCCTGGGCACCGAGCTTGAGGACACGGCCGCAGAGCTTAAGACAAAGGCAGACGAACTGGAAACTGCCGAACTTGAGCTTGCCGCTGCCAGGCTGAATGAAGAAAAGCACTACAATGCCATGAAAGAACGTATTAAATTCATGTACGAGGGAGGAAATCTGTCCCTCCTGCAAATTCTGCTGTCATCCGAGAGCATGGCAGACTTTTTGAATAATGCTGAATACGTGACTCAGATCAGCGACTATGACCGGGATATGCTGACGGAATTCCAGGATATCTGTGCGAATGTCGAAAAAAAGCAGGATGAGCTGAACCGGCAGAAAGAAGAGCTGTCAAAACTGGAAACCAGGCTTAAAAAACAGAAAAAAGAGCTGACCTCCCGGCTTTCCGAAACCTCAGGGGCGCTTGAGGACTATACCAACCAGCTGAAAGAAGCGCAGGCAGCCGAGGCAGCAGTGAAAGAGGCGAAAAATGCAGATTCCGAAACAATCGCCCTGATGGCGGCGATTCTGGAATGTGAGGCCGGCATCAGCTACGAGGGCATGATCGCCGTCGGCACAGTCATCATGAACCGCGTCGGCAGCGCAAAATTCCCCAACACCATAAAAGAGGTGATCTATCAGCCCGGCCAGTTTTCTCCTGTCAGATCCGGGAAATTGGACAAAGTGCTGCAAAACGGGCCCATGCCTTCAGCCTATAAAGCCGCAAAAGCGGTGCTTGGCGGCGAACGTAACCAAAAGGTTAAAAAGTGCCTCTTCTTCTGGGCATCTTACACAGGGCATTCCGGTATCAATGTAGGAGACAATGTCTTCTGGTAATCAAAATTAATAAAGGAGAGCGAAATATGAGGGAAAAGAAACAGGCAAAAGAAAAAGCCCCGTTTAAAAAGAAAGCGGGAAAACGGGGAATCACGCAAAAGTTGACCGGCACGATCATCTTAACCATTGCCGTTATGGTGGCGGTTCTTCTTTTAGTCGTGTATAACCGCGTATCCAGCGCGCTGCTGGAAAAAAGCGAAAAACTTCTTACAGAGACTACCGACAAAACAATCCAGGAAACAAGCGCATGGATAAATAAGACCGTGACCATGCTTGAAACCCAGAAAGATACCATTGAATATGAAAATATGGACATTCCGGAGATAAAGGACTATGTCAAACATACGGTAGACCAGAACGACGCATACCCGGCGGGAATCTATGTGGCGCTAAAGGACGGTTCCCTGTATCATGCGTCATTTGTTCCAGGCCCTGATTTCAATGCCTTGGAAAAATCCTGGTATCAGAACGGAATCGAATCGGAGCGCTTTATCTTGGGAGACGTGTATTTTGATGAAGACAGCCAGTCCTATGTGGTAGGAGCCTCCGGCGCGTTGAAAGGCTCTGGCGGAAAACCGCGCGGAGTTGTAGCTGCCGACGTATATCTGGATTCCATATCAAACATCGTGCAGGATATCAAGCTGGAGAAGACCGGCGGCATCTTCCTTGTTGACACACGGACAGATACCATTATCGGCCACCGCGACAAAGAGATTACCGGAAAAACCCTGAGCGAATTCAACGGAGACATGTATGCATATGCAGCAGAACAGATACATAGCGGCACATCAGGATTAACCCTTTATAATGATGACACCTATGTACAGGTGGCAGAGGTTCCGGGCAGCGACTGGAAAGCAGTTGCATATGTTTCCAGGGATGAAGTCTTAAGCGACTTAAAGACGCTGACAGGCATTATGGCGGCTGTATCCGTAATCGCAGTCATCATCGCGGTCTTTCTGATTATCATTCTAGTAAGAAGAATCATCGGAAGGCCTGTGGCAGAGCTTAACAACGTTGCCGCCAAGATTGCGGAGGGAGAGCTGAACCAGACCATCCGCCACTCCTCAAACGACGAGCTCGGGGAGCTGGCAGAAAACTTCGGGCGCACCGTTGTACGCCTCCGGGATTATGTAGACTATATTGACGAGGTTTCCGAAAAACTGCAGGAAATCGCCCAGGGCAATCTTGCATTTACGCTCTCACATGATTATGTGGGCGAATTTGCAAAGATCCGTGAGTCTCTTGAGAAGATATCCCTGTCGCTGAACGGCACCATGAGCCAGATTAACCAGGCTGCCGGAGAGGTTGCAGAAGGTTCCGGCTATGTCTCCGACGGCGCGCAGATTCTCTCCCAGGGCTCCTCGCAGCAGACCAGCGCGGTAGACCTTTTGGCTACCCATATCAGCGAAGTATCTGACGGAATACAAAAAACTGCCTCCGGCGCTAAGAAAGCCAATGACATCGCACAGCAGGCAGGCAGCAAGCTCTTAGAAAGCAATGACAAGATGCAGCAGATGAATGCGGCGATTCAGAGAATCAGCGGCAAGTCCTCGGAAATCCACAACATCATCAAGACTATTGAGGATATCGCATTCCAGACCAACATCCTCGCCCTGAACGCCGCAGTGGAGGCAGCCCGGGCAGGAGCTGCGGGAAAAGGTTTTGCCGTAGTAGCAGATGAAGTCCGCAACCTTGCCGGAAAGTCTTCTGAAGCCGCAAAGAATACAACCGTCCTGATCGACCAGACCGTAGAGGCTGTAGAAGAAGGAATGCACCTTGCCGATGATACCGCCGCATCCCTGATGGAAGTTGTAGAACTGGCTGAGCAGGTAACTAAGCTGATTGATGGTATCGCACATTACTCCGCACAGCAGGCAGATGCCACGGAAGCTGTTATCGGCGGAATCGACCAGATATCCAACGTGGTGCAGTCCAATATGGCTACGGCAGAAAAGAGCGCCGCTGCCAGCGAACAGCTCTCCGGCCAGGCAAATATGCTGAGAGACCTTGTATCAAGGTTCCATTTAAGAGACCGGTAGCTCAGATTAACAAAGCAAGAAATCCCTCTGGCCGCGCAATCGTGCCAGAGGGATTTTTATTTTATTTGGGATATGATGGCTCATCCTGTACTCACGCGAAATGCTCAGTCAATATTATACCAGATAATTTCATTGGCTTTAAGCTCCACGTCAAAGCCTGTTCCATCTCCCTTATACACAGTCGTTGACTGAGGCTCATAAGTGTTGTTCACGACACAGTATTTCCCGTTCTCCACATAAGCATGCACTTCTGCGTTATAATTGCTGGAAAACCACCGCAGAATCTCTCCCTCGCTGCCACAAGACCAAAGGATTGCCCGGTATAAAAGCCTGCTGTTCTCAAAGCTGTAGGGAAGACCGCTGATATATACGCCTCTTCCTTCCCCAAACTCCTTTGCCGCAAGCTGGACGCTCTTTTCCTCCGTTTTTATAACGGCTGTTCCTTCAAGGGCGAAGATATCTTTCTTTCCCTCCCCGAAATCAATTCTGCCTTTGCAGTCTTCCGTGATAAAATGCTCATGCTCCTCCCAGTTATACTTATCCACATTCAAGGTAAACCCGCTTTCTTTCTCAACACCCAGAACGTTTGCCAGCTGGAAGAAACGCCCTTCCCTCTGACACGCCGCCGGCTCTCCCACGCCGATAAATCCGCCGCCGCGGTAAACAAATCTCTTCACTGCCGTCAGAATCTTTTCATCCGCCCAGTTCTCCCCGCCGGAATAGGCAGTATACGCATCCCCCACATTCAGGATTACGTCTATTTCATCCAGGACGGACGGATTCTCGCGGATATCGTCAAAACTTATATACCGCACGTCAAAAGGAGCGCCGCTCAAGCTCTCGATAATGCCCGCATAGGAGTAATTCTTCTGGTGATAGATTGCATGGTGCACCATGTGGTTGCCCCATGCGCGCATCTTCCCCCAGCTGTTTAATACCGCTACCGTCTTTACGCAATATGCCTTCGTTCCCTTGATATTCTCATACAATGTCCGAAACTCGTCGCATACGCTTTCCACATAGTCAATAAATTCCGGGAACTTAAGCGCCAGTTTCAGGTATCCGCCATATCCGATCCGGTCGATCGGCTTTCTGAGGATGGCCCGCCTTGCTGTCACCCAGTTTATCTTTGCCTCCTTTACCGGATCGCCTCCCTCGTGGAAAGTGTCCGGGAAAAAGTATGGCAGGAAACGCCCTTCCGTATACCTTACTCCTTCGATATCACTGATCAGGCGCAATGTCGCCCCGTTCCCCACGCTGCCCACAACTGCGTCCAGACCGATCTCCTTAAATTCATCCATAAAAGGCTCCATGCCGATCCAGTGGTCGCCGAGGAACATCATCGCCTCTTTCCCGCACTCGTGGGTGATGTCTGCCATCTCCTTTGCAAGCCTCGCAACTTCCCTGCGCTGGAAAGCCTGGAAATCCAGAAATTCTTTAGAAGGAATCCGATAAGTATTATTCATGTAACCCTGGTCGATAATGTATTCCGGGCGGAATTTATAGCCTGCCTCGCGCTCGAACTGCTCTAAAATATACGGGCTTACCGATGCAGAGTAGCCGTACCAGTCCACATATTTTTCCCTTGCAAGCTCATCAAAGATAAGCGTGAACTGATGGAAAAATGTCGTAAACCGGATGACATCTATATGCGGGTTGTCCTGAATGTATTTTCTCAGCCTCTCCATGGAAAAAGCTTTCGTCTTCGGCTGGCGCACATCAAAAGTAATCTGTTTTTCCACGCCTTTCCAGTCATTCGTCACCGCATTGTACATGTGAACCGGATCCCACATAATATATGCCAGAAAACTTACCGTGTAATCATGGAACTCTTCCGCCGGGGATATGCATACATCCCCGCTCTCCTCATCGTAGCTCCAGTTTTCGCACGGCACGGCCTCTCCGGTCGTGCGGTCAATGACCTCCCACCATCTGCGGATATCATCCCGGCTGTTTACCGCCAGCATATCCGGATATAAATGGTTCATCAGATGGATGCAGAGCTTATGCCCCACCGCCGTATAAAAAGGAGTCATAATATACATCTGCTGAATCTCGTCCGGATTTGCCTTCGCCCATGCATTATCCTTTCTCGTTGTATAATAAGTCGAATAAACCTTTGCGTCCACATTCCGCAGCTCTTCCGGATAGTCCGTTCCGTCGCAGTCGCGGATCGCATCCGCGCCCCAGCGTTTCACAAGCTCCAGAGTCTCGCTTACCACGTCAACATCTGTAGGAATCGTAACTCTCCCCGTCATCTTCTCACTCATCTTCATACTTTCTCCTCTCAACCATAAAAATGCTTATCTTTCCGTTTAAATCCCCGCGAACCAGAAACTAAATTCCATCTTTTCACCGACATCAAGCAGATACTCCGGATGGGTAAGCGAGCCCCAGCTGTCGTCTCCCGCAACTCCCATCTGGCCTTTTGCTACCCGGACTACTGTATAGTGGATGTTCGGAAGCTCAAATGGATGCACGGCATTCTCAAGCTCATGCGGAGTATAAGGCAGCGCCGAAAAGCTTACCGGCCCGTTTTCCAAATCCATGGCAAACCGGATTCCCCTGCCCTTCGCATCTGTGATCTCTGCATACCTGACTCCTTCTTTGTTGCCGCACTCCTGGGGAACGAGGTAAGCCGCCATATTATCCTTCACAAGATTCTGGTAGATTCCAAGTTTCGCACCCATTTTACGGTCAGCGTAAGTCTCCTCCGGCCCAAGCCCATACCAGCGCACATGGTCATAGTCCGCGCTGAACTTGAACAGCATCCCGAACTCCGGCATATCCCCAAGCTCTTTTACCGGGTCATAGGAAAGGATCGTCTTTACGCGTCCGTCTCCAAATACTTCATAAGTTACCTTGCACTCTGTCCTCGGCGTGGTCGGCATGAAATAGGTGAAGCCTACAGAGACGCTTTTTTCCTTCTCCTCAATCTCCGGACTGCACAGCGCAAACAGATCTTTCCCTTCCGGCCTGTGGGAAAGGTACATGCTAGCAAGTTTCCACTGGCTGTAGCGGACAGGCATCTGATTCCCAAGGTCATTGTCAACCGGCGCGCGCCAGAAATTCGGTTTCGGAATCGTTTCAAGCATCTCTTTGCCGCCGAACCTGTAGGACACAAGCCCGCCGTACATCATTGAAAATACCGCCTCAAAGTGGTCTCCCCTCACGCCGATATTATGGGCGCTCCTTATTATGACCGGTTTTTTCGCGCCGTCCTCAGATATCTCACTGCCTGCGGATGCCATCTCTTCGCTGTACACAAACTGCCCGAAAGCCACCTCATGCCCTTTCTTCGCCCAGACCTTATCCTCTTTCAGATGGAACGATACCGTAACCGCATACTCTCCCGGCAGCGTCTCCTCCGCAAAGGGAAGTCCGTAAGTCTTCTCCTCTAAAGGCTTTACATCCGTCTCAAGGATCGTCCGCCTTATCACACTGCCATCCCTCGCAATGCTTACACGGCACTCAAAAGAGCCTGTGCCCACAAACAGGTTTTTATTGATAACCTTCACTTCTGTACGGCTTACCTCTGCCGTGATGTTCTGATAATTGAACTTTACTTCCTGCATCTTCGGAGAAGGCTCCCGGTCTCCCCCGTACACAATTCCGTTTCCGCTGAAACTGTAGTCAGCCGGACGCTCGCCGAAATCACCGCCGTAAGCCTGGAACGTCTTGCCGTACCTGTCCTTCTTCCCGATGGACTGGTCGATATAATCCCAGATAAAACCTCCCTGATAAAGCTCATCCGTATCGGTCAGGTCTGTATATTTGTGCATCGCCCCGCAGGAATTTCCCATGGCATGGGCATATTCGCAGCAGATGAACGGCTTGCTCCTGTCTTTTGCCAGAAATTCCTTAATCTTCTCCACCGGCGTATACATCTGGCTCTCCATATCGCTTGTATCGTTGTACCTGCGGTCATTGAAAACTCCTTCATAATGAACCAGACGTTTCGGGTCAAGCTTTCTGAAACGCTGTGACATCTCGTAGATCACTTTCCCGCCGTAAGACTCGTTCCCGCAGGACCAGATCAGTACCGCCGGATGGTTCTTATCCCTCTGGTAAACAGATTCCACCCTGTCAAGCATAGGGGCCATCCACTCTTTTCTGTCGTTCGGCACAACATCTTCCGTATTTCCGGTCAGCGCCGCCAGATCCCAGGAGCCGTGGGATTCCAGGTTTGTCTCGTCCATCATGTAAAGGCCGTACTCATCGCAAAGCCTGTAGATCAGCGACGCATCCGAGTAATGGCAGGTGCGGATGGCATTGATATTATTCTGTTTCATCACCTCAAGGTCTTTTCTGAGTTCTGCCTCTGTCACGGCGCGGCCGCTCACAGAACTGAATTCATGCCGGTTCACGCCCTTGAACACGATCCGTTTCCCGTTCAGCGTCATCACACGGTTTTTCATCTCAAACCGCCGGAAACCTACTTTTTCAGGTATGATTTCCTGAAGATTCCCGTCCGCATCAAAAATCTCAACCGTCAGATCATAAAGATTCGGCTCCTCCGCGCTCCAAAGCGCCGGATTTTCTACGGTGCAGCTCCATACTGTTTCCTTCTCCAGCGCCAGGATCTCTTCGGATATGACTTTTCCGTCCCCTACGAGCTGGAACCTTGCACTGCCCCGCGCATTTTCTGCCGCCATCATCCCAAGCCGGACCTCCAGCGCTCCGTTCTTAAGCTCCTCATCCGGACACGCGCTTATCTTCATGTCACGCACATGGATATCCGGCACGGTATAGAGATAGACATCCCTGTAAATGCCGGAAAACCGGAAGAAGTCCTGATCTTCGCACCAGCTTGCGCTAGTCCACTTAAATACCTGTGCCGCCAGCTTATTTTCCCCGTACTTAACATAATCCGTCAGCTCGAACTCCGACGGCGTAAAGGAATCCTCCGCGTAACCTACAAACTCTCCGTTAAGCCACAGCGCCAGGCCGCTCTCCGCCCCCTGGAAGGAGATGAAAAGCCGTTTTCCCTTCATGCGATCCGGCACGGTAAAATACTTCACATAGCTTGCCACCGGATTAAAATGCTCCGGGATCTCCCCCGGCCGGATCTCATCATGCCCCTCCCACGGATACTGCACATTGGCATACTGCGGAACATCATATCCTTCCATCTGTATATGCGCCGGCACATGGATGTCGTCCCAGCTCCTGCAGCAGTAATCCGTCTTTTCAAATCCCGGTATTATCCCCTTAAGATTTCTGGCATAATGAAACTTCCAAAGCCCGTTAAGGCTCTCCTTAAACTCCTCCGTTCCCAGCTCCATATCCATCGCCGAGACATAATATCTATGATCAGAATGGGCATCGAGCCTCCCATCCCGAAAATACTCTGGATTCTTCAAATTCTCATAGTCAAACACACGCATGTCATTTATCCTCCTATCTTTAAGTCGTTTCCGTCATTGTAATACATATAGACAAGTAAAAGTACAATATGTTAAACTAAAAAATATAATATTTTGAAACAGGTGATCTTTATGCCGGTCCATTTTAGAAATACCCCTGCAAACGAACCCTTTCTCTTCGACTCCATCGGCAACCGCTGGAGTCAGGACTTTGTGCACCGGAGGGAAGGCTACCCCCTCTACCACTACTTACAGACCGAGAATGGCCGCGGAATTGTGAAGGTGCGCGGGGAAAGCTATGTCCTAAATGAAGGGGAAGGCCTGCTTACGGCTCCCTTCACTCCCCACTCCTACATAAAGGACAGCCCGGAATGGACAACCCTTTTCGCCGCATTTACCGGGCGCATCGACAGCAGCATCCTCTCCATCACCGGATATCAGTCCATCCTGTTCATTGACCGGGAAAGAGGATTAAAAATCAAAGAACTGGTAGATGAGATCATGGAAAGATGGGAAACTCTTTCTACCGATACTTTCTCCCAGTCCATCTACTGCTACCGGATGCTGATGAATTTTACCGACAGCGCCTTAAACCGGGCGCTCTCGGACGACCCGCTCTATCTGCGCTATGTAGAGCCGGTAATAAAAGAAATCGAATCTCATTATGATGCGGAGCTTACCGTGCAGGAATTAAGCCGGATGGTCTATGTGAGCCCCCAATACTTATCCCGGTTATTCAAACGTTTCCTTAGCTGCTCTGTCTATGAATACCTGACATCCTGCCGGATCAACCACGCAAGGGAACTTTTGATCATGTATCCCCATCTGAAAGTGCAGCAGATCGCCGGGCAGTGCGGATACTCGGACGTCAGTCATTTTATCGCTATGTTCCGCAAGATTACCGGGATAACACCGCTGGAATACCGAAAGATAAACTGAGTCTTGAGTTTCTTCCGGCAAGCTGATATGATGTATCTCAAAAACCAACCGAAACAAAAGGAGGCCTCCCCGCATGTACAATTATAAAATCGTAGAACAGGTAAAGAGAAAGCCGAAAGCCGCCACCCGTCTTCTCCGGAGAACCATGCTCATCTTCGCCGTGTTTTTCCTCCTCCTCGGCATTATGATCTCCCAGGGATTCATGCTGCCGGGCTTTCTCCTGGTCGCGCTCTACTTTTTTTATGATATCTTCAGCCAGAGAGAATATGAATACACTATGGAAGACCAGACTCTTACCATAGATGTGATCCTTGGCAGGCGCTACCGAAAGACCGCTCATGTGCTGGACCTTAACAGCATGGCCGTCACTGCCCCAAGCGCCCACCATGCAGTCGATGCCTACCGTAAAAATACCGGCAGCATAAAACTTCCGAAATATGACTATACCTCCTATGAGGAAGACACTCCATATTATACCATGATAATCATGGAAAATTCCCAGAAGATCAAGCTTCTTTTGGATTTGAGCGAGGATATGCTGAATACCTTAAAAAAGCGGTATCCCGACAAAGTATATTTGTAATCGAATGTCTTTTAACTCTGCCGTTGTATAATATACACAAAAATCATATCTTATTTTTGTGTATACTGTACAACGGCTACATTTTTGATTGAATATGCACACTTTATGCTTGTTTATGCAATCTTCGTTTCTTTTTGTCTTGCTATAATATGTCCATAAAACAATTTGATTGAATAAGGAGGATAAAAGTATGAAGAGAAAGTTACTCTCAGTACTTCTCGCAGGCGCTATGGTATTATCACTGGCAGCTTGCGGCAACAGCGGCACATCTGACGACGGCGGTTCATCCGAAGGCGGCGGCTCTGAAGGCGGCAACAAATTAACAGTATGGGCATGGGATCAGACATTCAACATTAAGGCTATGCAGATGGCTGGCGAGCTGTATGCAAAAGACCATGACGGCTTTGAGGTTGAAATTATCGAGACTTCTTCCGACGACTGCCAGACCAAGCTCACAACGTGTGCGAACTCCGGTGACTACAGCACGATGCCTGACATCGTACTGATGCAGGACAACAGCTACCAGAAGTTCTTAAAGAGCTATCCGGATGCTTTCACAGACCTTACGGACTGCGGCGTTAACTGGGATGATTTCGCATCATTAAAGCAGTCTTATTCTATGGCGGACGACAAGCACTACGGTATTCCGTATGACAATGGCGTTTGTGCAGCTTTCTACCGCACGGATATCCTGGACGAGGCTGGATACAAGATTGAAGACCTGACAGATATCACATGGTCCAAGTTCACAGAGATTGCTGTGGATGTTCACAAAAAGACCGGCAAATACCTTCTCACAAGCGAGTCCACCGGCGGCGACGTGATCATGCTCATGATCCAGTCCTGCGGCGCTAACTTTGTAAATGAGAACGGCGAGGCTTTCATCGTAGGCAATGACGTTGCTGAGAAATGTATCGACCTTTACACAGATATGATCAAGAAAGATGCTGTCAAGCTTGTAAACAACTGGGATGAGTACATCTCAACCGTTACAGGCGGCGAGGCTGCAGGTATCGTCAACGGTAACTGGATGAACGCTACCTTGACAGGTATCGAGGATCAGTCAGGAAAATGGCAGATCACTACACTTCCTAAGGTTGATGGTGTAGATACTGCTACAAACTATGCAAACAACGGCGGTTCTTCCTGGTATATCACTTCCAACTGCAAGAACCCTGACCTTGCAAAAGATTTCCTTGTAAAGACCTTTGGCTCCAGCACAGAGTTCTATGATGCAATCCTTCCGGCAACATCCGGTATCGCTTGCTATCTGCCTGCAGGAGAGTCTGAAGTTTACAACGAGCCTGTAGAGTTCTACGGCGGACAGCCGATTTATTCTACACTTGTAGAGTACTCCTCACACATTCCGGAGTTTACAAAGACTCCTTTCCACTATGAGGCAAGAGAGGCTGTCAACACCGCTATCATCAACATCACAAACGGAACTGCTAAAGAAGACGCTTTAAAAGAGGCTCAGGAAACACTTGAATTCAAGATGTCAGAGTAAAGGCAGCTTTATATAGGGAACTGCTTGCGGTTCCCTATTTTTTTAGCAAAATATCAGAAAGGAAGGGGGATTTTATGTGAATTCCAACAAAAAAGGAATGACACTCGTTGCCAAACAGAAGGCGGCAGGCTGGGCATTTTTGACACCGGCGACACTGATGATCGTTGTTATGAGTTTTTATCCCATGGTCCGTGCATTTCTCATCTCGCTCCAGACAGGGGCCGGAGCCAACATGAGATTTGCGGAGCCCATATTCAGCAATTACCAGAGGATGATGGCAGACAAGGTATTTATCAAGTCCATCGGCAATACGTTTCTCTATCTTCTTATCCAGGTGCCGATCATGCTTATCCTGGCTATCCTGCTTGCACAGCTGCTAAACAATAAGGATTTAAAGTTTAAAGGATTATTCCGTACCTGCGTATTCCTCCCGTGTGCAACCTCGCTGGTTTCCTACGCACTGATCTTCCGGTCATTGTTTGCACAGGAAGGGCTGATCAACAGTATTTTAGTAAAGCTCCATATCTTAGAGTCCGGGTATAACTTCCTGGGGAACGCAGCCAGCGCGAAGATTGTCATCATCATCGCTCTTGTGTGGAGATGGACCGGCTACAACATGGTATTCTATCTGTCCGGTCTGCAGAATATCGAATATTCTGTGTATGAGGCGGCAAAGATTGACGGTGCCAACGGTTGGAAAACGTTCTGGGGAATTACGGTTCCTCTGCTGAAACCGACCATCATCATGACATTTATCATGTCCATCAACGGTACGCTGCAGCTCTTTGACGAGTCTGTCAACCTGACAAAGGGCGGGCCTGCAAATGCGACAATTACCATGTCTCATTACGTTTACAATACATGTTTCATCAATGTACCGAATTTCGGCTATGCGTCTGCGATGGCGTTCCTGATCTTCATCATGGTTGCGGTTCTGGCATTTATCAACTTGAAAGTAGGTGATACGCGTGATTAAGAAAAACTCCTCTATGATTCAGCGCAGGCTGATTCCTACATATATTTTCCTTATAATTGTATCATTTATTTCCGTATTCCCGCTGTACTGGATGATATCCGCAGCGACTAATACCTCTGTGGATGTGTCCAGAGGGCGTATCCTTCCAGGCGGGCATTTTATGGAGAACTTCAATAACCTGACCGCGCAGCAGCCGCTGTGGCGCGCGCTGGGGAACTCTTTCCTGTACGCCATCGTGACAACTCTCGTGTGCCTTTTAATCTGCTCTATCGCAGGCTATGGATTCGAGGTTTACCACGACAAGTGGAAAGACAAATTATTCTCCATCCTGCTGCTTGCCATGATGATCCCGCAGGTGGCGACCATGGTTCCTTTGTTCCAGATGTTTTCAAAGGCAAGGCTCCTTAACTGCACGCTCGGTTTCATCCTTCCGATGATATCGACGCCCTTTATGATCATGATGTTCCGTCAGAATGCCAGGGCGTTCCCGATAGACATCATTGAGGCGGCCCGCATCGACGGACTGAACGAAGTGCAGATATTCTTCCGCATGTTCTTCCCGACTATGAAGTCTACCTATGCGGCTGCGGCAGTTATCACTTTCATGAATGCATGGAACTCTTATCTGTGGCCGAAGGTAATCATGACAGACAATAACTCCCTGACTATGCCGATGCTCATCGCCAACCTGATCACAGGATATGTGACCGACTACGGCATGCTGATGTGCGGCGTACTCTTCTGCTCCATCCCGACGATGATCGTATTCTTCGTATTGCAGAAACAGTTCGCAGAAGGCATCACAGGAGCTGTTAAATAAATGCAGTGTGAGCACTTGCTGCTAACCGCTTAATAGACAGTAACGTTCGTCCGGCATTGCTGCCACGTATTACGGCATGCCGGACTTTTTTTATCATAAACGCACCAATGCACATCTTTTATATTAATAAAACAGGAGTTTAAGACTATGAGTGAATTTATTCTTAACGTGATCCACAGGCCTGAAATGGTTCCGGAGTACTCCGCTACCGTTACTGGCCATGGAAAAGAGGAAGATATCGGGGATAAAAAGCTTTTGACAGAATCTCTCGACATCTTCAGGACCCAGCAAAGGCTTGCCCATGAAAATGGGCTGAAAGTCACGATACACATGACTTATGCGGCGCTCTTTAACAAGGAGGCTGTGGAGATAGCCAAAAATGACCACGAAATGTACGGCGATGAGATTGCCCTCTCCCTTCTCGGCCTTCCCTGCGAGGAGTTCCGTGAAAAGTATAAGACAAAGGATTTCTGCATCTGGATGTTCTCCATGGAGGATAAAAAGCGGATTGTGGATGATGTCTTCGGAAAATTTTACGGCATCTTCGGATTCTACCCGGAATCCACCGGCTCCTACTACATGGACGCAGACCTTACAAATTACATCAAGGAAAAGTATCCTTCTGTAAAATGCGCTATCGCAACCTGCTGGGAGGAAGGCCCAAAGGCCTACCACACCTGCAACAATTCCTGGTACACTCTCTTTGACGGAGGTCCATGGGCGCCGTGGATCCCGTCAAAGCAGAACACCCACGCCCCGGCGGCGGACGAGTCCGAGGACAGCGGAATCGTGGCAATCCCGCATCTTTCCAGAGACCTGATTGCCTGCTATGACGGCAACGGCTCCAACTTCGGGACCCACCCCCAGAACGTGCTGCGCGGCATGATCTATGATTCGAAAACATGGGAGTACCCTTATCTTTACAACCTTATCGACCAGTACCGCGCACAGGAAAAATACAACAACGGCTACTCCTACAACATGATGTTCGTAGGCCCCGGCTGGATGAACAAGATGGGACGCTGGGAGGCTCCCTACGAGCTGCTCCTTAAGTCCTACTCCGATGGCTGCAAATATTACGGCGACTTAAAGAAACAGGGAAAGCTCATCGATATGACCATGTCTGAATTTGCTGATTATTACCGCAAAAAGAAAACCTACACAGAACCGGAATGCGCGCTCTGGCGAGACATCCTCTACGGCTCTGACAAGCAGCTTTTCTGGTATGCCGACCCCTACATGCGCGCCGGCGTCAGCATGGATCAGGGCGGCGCAATCTTCGACCTCCGCCCCTATGCGGCAAAGCTTAAATGGGAAGTAGGCATCGGCACCAGGCATGTACAGGATGCCTCTTACCCGTTTCTTATCCAGGAAAAATACCGCGCCGGGTACTTTACCCACTACGCAGGCGAGGGAACGATCCGCAGCGCGAAGCTCTCCTTCGGCGGCGAAGAAGTAGACCTGTGCCTGTGCCGGACAAAAGCGCACTTCTCCAAGGAAGGAAACACCAGGATTCTGACCCTCGACCCGGTGACAATTGAATTTGCAGACCTTTCCGTTACTTTGCAGACAAAAGAATATTTCGAAGAAGGCAGCGGCACAATAAAGATTGAGCGGGCGATCCTTGATATGAGCAGACCCGGCGCAAAGGTGGAGCTTAATGAATACATGACGGCATGTTATGGAACTACCGAATACCCTGAGGACATGACCGGCATCCGCCTGTCCTGCGTAAGCGAAAACGGAGAGGGCGATAAGAATATCGCCTACGAATACCGCTGCCGCGAGGAATCCCTAAAAAACGCCGCTGCAGTCTCCGCTGTCATTCCCGCAATCGAGACAAAGGTTTCCATGAGGGCGTCCGGGACGGCAGAAGGCTACATCCGGGAAGGCTATGCGTTTTCCCCGATGTTCACCCTTGGATATAAGAAAATATTAACAGATAAGGAGATGTTTGCGACATGGCTCAAGCTGGAAAAGGCAGATTAAACTACAGATGTCCGTCGTGCTTTATGCGGGATCTGGACATTGATATGTTCTATGACAAAGAAAAGGACGAATATTACTGCATCCGCTGCCAGTTTAAGGGCAGCGAAAAGGATGTCCTCGCAGGGAACGAGATGGTACGCACCCGCTACGGGGCAATGAACAAACGTTTTACGAAATTCGACTTCGACTAAACGACCCTACCACCCTTTTTCCGAATGGATGCGGAACTTTAAGAGCTGCTGCTCATAATTTTCAGGGCGTTTTCTCCACTCGTTGGGGGAGACGCCCACAATTCTCTTAAAATTGCGGCTGAACGTGGAAAATGTAGTAAACCCGCACTTGTTCGCGATATCCGATATGAAGTAATCCGTCCTTTTTAAGTAATCACAGGCAGTCTGGACACGTACAAGATTGATATAGTCCACCGGGCACATGCCGGTATACGCTGAAAAAATCCGGCGGAAATGAGACTGGCTGATATGACAGTACTCTGCCAGCGTTTCAATGTCTATTTGTTCCATATAATGAAGAGAAATATAATCCAAAGCCTGGATAATCGGCGCGGTTTCCTTCCCCGGAAGGTTTTCCGGCAAGTTATCCACATTCCTTTCCCGCGCGATATTAAATAAAAGCTTTGCGATCCCAGCCTTTGCCTCCTCCAGATAATACTCTCTCTTCCCCCGTATGACATCCATGATATCACGTATCAATCCCGCTATTTCAGGGCTTTCCGCAGCAGATTTAAAGCATGCCTGGCAATTGATCCGATAGGAAATGTTGCCTTTCCGCTTGATACCCCCCCCCTGGTAAAATTGGTTAAGAATCGCATCCACGTCAATGAACAGATATTCCCATTTGCTCACAGTACCTGGGTCACTGTTTGTCGTGTGGAGATAATTTTGCGGAATAATAGAGAACTGCTGGCCGCTGAACCGGTAAGCCTTATCCCCAAGAACCAGTGTTCCAGTGCCGTCATAGCAATATCCAATCTCCAGATAATTGTGAAAATGGAGATAATCGATGTCCCTCCCGTAATTCTGCACCCACTTTTCCCCCAAGAGCGCCAGAAACGGCGTTTCCTCCGGCATTCGGTAATATCGGAATTCAATCTTTGACTTTTTCTTCTTTGCCATCTGAACATCCTCCTATCCCCGTCTCCTGCTGCTTTTCCACATCCCCGCATATATCCTGCATGTTTTCCACATTCTGCCGCCTCCTCCACGCACCGGAATAATATCTGGTTCCGCCTACCAACGCAGCGCATGTCCAGGTAAGGGGCGAGACAAACCACAAGCCCTGATAGCCAAAAAACCGGGGCAGCAAAAATGCACATCCAATCCGCGTCACCACCTCGCTGACTCCCATCAGAACCGTAACCGCCACATCACCCGATGCCCGGAGAATGTTATGATACACTACCAATATTCCCCCTGCCAGGAAAAATGCCGTGAATATCCTCATATATTCAGCGCCCAGGCTCACTGCCTCCGGTGTCTGTGTAAATGCCCTCATTATCGGCTCCGCAAATACAAATACCGCCGGGCAGAAAATCCCGTAGCACAGCACATTCAAAAAATAGGCGCTGCGGACTCCCTTTTTCACTCTGACATAATCTCCCGCACCGATGTTCTGACCCGTAAATGTTCCCACCGCCGAGCCGATGGCATCTGCAAGCTGGAATCCCAGCCCTTCTACCTTCATACACACACCGTAAGCCACAATCATAACCGTGCCATAAGTATTGATCACCGCCTGCAGCGTCATATCCGATACCGAGATAATGCACATCTGAAGACCCGTAGGCAGTCCATAGCGCAGCACTTCCCGGATAAGCCGCCTATCCGGCCGGCGCTCCCTGCCCGATGCTTTCAAAAATGGCAGCATCCTAAGTGTATACCCCACACACAGCACCCCGGAAATCAGCTGTGCCAGTATGGTTGCAAATGCCGCACCCGCCGTACCCATAGGAATCCATGCAATAAACGCCACATCTAAAAATATATTCAAAGCGCTTGACAGAATCAGAAACAAAAGAGGAACAAGCGAATTTCCCAATGCACGTAAGATAGCCGCGCTGAAATTATACAGCATCGTCGCTCCGCTGCCCGCATAGATGACCAAAAGATATGCTGCCGCCATCGGCATAAGCTCTTTAGAAGTACGCAAAAGACCAAGCAGCGGATGCGTCGTAAGCATACCCGCTGCCGTGATAAGCAGAGACATCGCACCCGCCACATATCCTCCTGCCACAAACGCTTTCCTTATCTCATCATCCTTCTGCGCTCCGTAAAACTGCGACACCACAACCCCGACTCCCGTTGTCACGCCCATGATAAGCGAAAATAACATGTAAGTGGCCGTTCCCGCTATGCTGACCGCCGCCAGCGCCTCATCCCCCAGAAAATGCCCGACGATATATGTATCGGCAAAATTGTAAAGCCGCTGGCACAGCATCCCGAAAAGCACCGGGAGCGCAAACCGCGCCATCTGGGGAAAGACCGGGCCCTGTGTCATATCTGTAATCTTTTGTTTTTTATTCATTTCCATAACACTGCGATCACTCCACCATTTCCTTTACCTGCTCCACAAAAATGCCGCGCTGAAAGCAGGATACCACTGCAACCTTCCTTCTGCCATACTTTCTCCTTTCAGTATAATCAACTTAATTTTCTTTTGCAACTGTTTAATATGATTGGGAATTTTTCTTTTGGATGTACATGATCATCAAATTGATATGCCAAAGAACCTCCTCCTGAGGGTGATATATGATTTAGATAAAATCACTTACTAAAAGAAATCTTGTATCTGCCGCGCAAAAATGATATCCTCAAAGTAGCAGCCAAATACACCACAGAAAGGAGAACCCTCATGAAAACAGACCGCATTTTTTTCGGCGCAGCTTACTATGACGAGTATCTCCCTTATGAAAGGATTGAGCTGGATTTTCAGATGATGAAGGATGCCGGCATGAACACCATACGCATTGCGGAATCTACCTGGAGTACACTCGAACCTTCGGAAGGAACTTATGACTTCACCCATCTTGACCGGATGCTTGACGCTGCCGACCGCTTTGGCCTTAACGTCATCATCGGTACGCCAACTTACGCCATCCCTGCATGGCTGGCAAAAAAACACCCTGACATCCTTGCCCTGACGGAAAACGGGCAGGAACTCTACGGGCGCAGGCAGAACATGGATCTTACTAACCCTGCCTACCTTAAATACGCCGAGAACATCATCCGGGTGCTGATGGAGCACGTAGCCTGCCGCCCCAATGTCATCGGATACCAGATTGACAATGAGACGCATCACTACCACACTTTTGGCCCCCGGGCGCAGGCTATGTTTGTAGATTACCTGAAGAGGCAGTTCCCCGACATCCGAGACTTTAACCATGAATTCGGTCTTGATTACTGGTCGAACCGTATTGATGACTGGAATGATTTTCCGGACATAAGGGGAACCATCAACGGAAGCCTGGCGTCGGAATACGCCAAATTTCAGCGAAAGCTTGTGGCAGATTTCCATCGTTTCCAGGCAGATATTATCAATGAATACCGAAAGCCCCGCCAGTTCATCACCCACAACTTTGATTTTGAGTGGATCGGCCACTCTTTCGGCATCCAGCCGGACGCTGACCCGTTCGCCTCCGCCCCATATATGGATGTGGCCGGGGCAGACATCTACCACCCCTCCCAGGACAGCCTGACAGGCGCAGAGATTGCCGCCTGCGGCAGCATCGCCCGTGCCTTAAAGCGGGCTAACTACCTGATACTGGAGACTCAGGCACAGGGAAATCCTCAGTGGCTGCCGTTCCCGGGGCAGCTGAGGCTCTGCGCTTACAGCCATCTTGCAAACGGCGCGAACAGCGTGATGTACTGGCATTGGCATTCCATACACAACTCCTTCGAAAGCTACTGGAAGGGTGTGCTCTCCCACGATTTTTCCGCAAATGAAACCTACCGTGAGGCTGCTCAGCTTGGCGCAGAGCTTAAAAAAATCGAAAGCAAGATTAAAAATCTCCGAAAAAAAAATCATGCCGCAATCCTTGTAAACCACGAATCGCTCTCCGGCCTTTCTCAGTTCCCCACGGGAAATCTGAAAGCGCAGAGTTACAATACAGTCTTCCGCTGGATTGCCGATTCCCTGTATCGGAACAACATCGAGTACGACATCATACATCCACAGGATATGCACCTTGAGGAATACCGCATGGTATTTGTTCCCTGCCTGTACTCTTCGGATGAGGCAACTCTCCTCGCCCTGAAGGAATATACGGCAGGAGGCGGACATCTCGTCGTCACTTTCCGCAGCGGGTTTTCGGATGAGCACATTAAGATTTATCATGACACCCAGCCCCATATCCTTGCAGAATGTCTGGGGATTTGCTACGATCGGTTTACCATCCCGCAAAATATCGGGATAGACTGCCGTTTTGGCTCTAAAAAAGAAAATATACCTATTCGCGAATGGATGGAGCTTGTCACAACTGACGGAGCTGATTCTCTTGCCGCATATCATCACAGCGCATGGGGAGATTACTCTGCCGTCACGGAGCACTCCTATCAGTCCGGCAGGGCTTACTATATCGGCTGCTACTTTGATGACCAGGCGGCAATTGACGAGCTGACAGCATATATTGCATCCAATGCCGATATAAAAATCAGCCATAAATTCCCGGTTATCATAAAACAGGGCTACAATGATGACGGAAAGAAAATTATCTATTACCTAAATTATTCCGCTGATACACAGTCTGTTATCTATGAGGGCAATGACGCAATACTCCTGCTGCCGGAAGAAAGGAAAATGTATTCTGGTGAAACATTGGTTCTGCCGCCTTGGTGCGTAGAAGTTGCAGAAATATGCAGTTCAAAAAAATAATTTACAAAATATTTCTGATTTTGCAAAATTTGTTTGGAAAACTTATCTGCATATGTTATTATTATTGTCTAAAATACAAAGCTGTAGGAGATTATTATATGATGAAAAAATGGAATATTAAAATGAGCCTGCCGTTAATGGGGATGGCGGCAATGTTTCTGGCTCTCTTTACAGTTCCGTCAACTGTAGCTGCTCAAGGAAATTCTGTAGTATACGTTTCCACCACCAAAGGAGCAAACACCAGCTCTGGGAGCGGTACAAAGACTGATCCTTATAACCTGTTTAATGATGCAGTAAAAGGTGTTGCAGACGGAGGAACAATTTACATCCTTGCAGGATCGAACAGCGCAATGTTAAATGACTTAAATAGCAGCAATGAGCCATTTGTCATAAACAAACAAATTTATATTAAACCGGAACCCGGAGCTCAAACAGCAATATTAACAACCCGTGTAGCTGGAATTATATTAGGGGCAGATGTAACTTTTGAAAATATCGAACTAAATGTTACCAACCGCTATCATGACCAGATATTTGCTAATGGACATACATTGACTTTAAATAATGTTACCCGTGCACAAGGTAGCCGATTAGTTGATATTGTTGCAGGCGGTCTCTATTCTAATAATACTCAAATAAGCACAGCAACTCCTGGAAATAACGGCAAAATCATCATTCAAGGCAAATGTGCATTTGGCAATATATACGCCGGAAGTATTAATGGAAATTTCTCAGGCACCTCATCTATCGATATAGGAAATATAGCAGCAAATTCTTTGCTTGGAAATATATATTCTTGTGGTGCCGATGAAACCCCAATTGGTGATGATTTTTTTAATCAAGAAGAACCACCTGCACCTACCCCTAATCCTCATGCTTATAAAGTAACTGGGAAAGTAAATGTTACAATTAATAAAGCTCCCGTTCAAACAATTGATGGCACCGGGGCAGGGAATGGAACAGACGTATTCTGTAATGCGGAATATGCCAGCTCATATCACTCATTTTTAAATATTACTAAATTAACTGTCGGAGGGAAACTCCGCCCCAAAGCATTAACAGCACCTGAAGGAAAAAGGCCAGACTTGTCAGTACCTTCAAATGGTATATTAAATCTTACAGATTTAAAAAATATAGAAGTAAAGGATTTTATCGGAGGAGGAAGATTACTCATAGATAAAAGCTCTACACTTTCTATATTTGGTACAGCAACAGGAACTTCTGTGTTTGAAACAGAACATCATAAAGGACAAAACAGCCATTCTGGGATAGTCACTATTAATCATGTTTATATTAAAGCTGGCTCAACATCCTCTGCCACTTTTACATTTGATCCTTATCCTACGCAAACAGATTTAATTCTGCAAAGACAGGCAAACGGAGACTGGATGATAATCAAATATTCCAGCTCTTCAGCCGTTACATTTACATATGAATCAGCCGACGATTTCATGGGCGATGTTGACAGA
Organism: uncultured Dorea sp.; assembly: GCA_910578455.1. Taxonomy (GTDB): domain Bacteria; phylum Bacillota; class Clostridia; order Lachnospirales; family Lachnospiraceae; genus MD308. The sequence goes on along the minus strand of CAJTQA010000006.1, from coordinate 60,405 downwards.
TCAACAGAAACTATTGATTCAGCAAACGGTACACCTCAAGGAGCCAAGGCCATCCCATACGAGGGCTATCGCTTTGTAAACTGGACAAAAGATGGAGTGGTTGTAAGCACAAATCCGTATCTTGTTCCTCAAAAAACTGGAACAGCCTATAGCGGCGGGCATTATATTGCACATTTTGCCGAAGACAACAGTCCAGAACCCGAACAGCCGGAGAAACCCGATCCAGATGACACAGATTCAGGAAACACGTCTCCTGGAACCCCACCTCCTCCGGCCCCTCCTGCTGCCCCCAAACCGTCGGCACCGGCAGTTACCGCCCCTAAGCCTGTAAATGTATCTCTTTCCAAGCCAAAGGTAACTCTGAAAAGAGGCAAAAAATACGCTGTCATAAAATACAAAAAAGTTAAAAATGCACACGGATATGAGATATACCGATCCAACAAAAAGAAATCCGGGTACAAAAAAGTTGCGACAACAAAAAAGACTTCATATAAGAACAAAAAATTGAAAAGCAGGAAAAAATATTATTACAAAGTGAGGGCATACCGGACTGTGAATGGGCAGAAGTATTATTCCTCTTACAGCGCCGTAAAATCAGTAAAAGTAAAATAATTCTTTAAGCAAAGAAATCTCCGGAACATTTTTCCGGAGATTTCCTTTTCCTGATATATCAATCATTGTAATTCTTTCTATTACCTTCCGTTCGCCAAATCATCTAGATGATCGCTATGTAACAGCATATGCGCCTTATGGCCGTTGGGCTCACCGAAGAATTCCTTATAGAGCAGATCAATATCCGGGTTCTCATGAGAGTACCTAAGATTTGCATGCTCGTCCAGATCATACAGGTTCTTGCCGCGCGTAAAGGCAAGCTCCTCTCCGTCATGGATCGGCTGTCCGCCGCCTCCTACGCAGCCTCCCGGGCATGCCATGACTTCCACGAAGTCATACTGAACCTCGCCCTTTTCTATCTTGTTAAGGAGCGCTCTTGTATTGCCAAGCCCGCTGACTACCGCGGTTCTAACCGTGATGTCATCTACCTGGAACGTCGCCTCCTGTACGCCGTTATTCTCATTAAATCCCTGAGCGCGGACTGCCTTGAAAGCATCTACAGGAGGATTCTCTCCCTTGATGAGGAAGTAAGCGCTTCTAAGCGCCGCCTCCATAACGCCTCCTGTCGCGCCGAAGATAACGCCTGCCCCTGTGCCTTCCTGCATCGGGCGGTCGCTCTCGATATCCTTAAGGGTATCCGGGCTGATGTGTGCCGAGCGGACCATCCTTACAAGCTCTCTCGTAGTAACAACCGCATCAACATCATGTCCTGCGTATTCCTCATAGAAAAGCTCCATCTCCCGCTCCGCCTTCTTCGCCACACACGGCATTACAGATACGGTATAGATCTTCTCCGGGCTTACGCCAAGCTTCTGCGCGAAATAAGTCTTCATCACCGCGCCGAACATCTGCTGCGGTGATTTTGCTGTAGAAAGATACTTCACAAGGTGTGGGAACTGGGATTTGATAAATCTCACCCATCCCGGGCAGCAGGAAGTAAACATAGGACGCTCTTTCAATTCACCGGAAGTAAATCTCTTAACGAACTCCGTACCCTCTTCCATAATGGTAAGGTCCGCCGAGAAACAGGTGTCGAATACATAGTCCACGCCCATCCGTTTCAGGGAATCAAGTATCTTTCCGATGGTCGCATCCTCAGGCGCAAGCCCCAGATACTCGCCCCATGCCGCGCGCACCGCCGGAGCAACCTGTGCAACTACGATCTTATCCGGATCGGCAATTGCCTTCCATACTTTTCCCGTATCGCTTCTTTCAGTAAGTGCTCCTACCGGACAGTGGGTAATACACTGGCCGCAAAGGGAGCATGCGGATTCCTCGATCGTATTGCGGCCCGATACATTTACCGTCGTGCGGGAGCCTGTTCCCTCCAGATCCCAGATATGAAGTCCCTGCACTTTATCGCAAACCTGAATGCAGCGCATGCACTTGATACATTTTGCAGAGTTGCGGATCAGCGGGAAATTCCTGTTCCACGGCTGATGCTCTAACTCCTGCCTGAACGGAATCTCCAGGATATCGAGGTCATTCGCAACTTTCTGCAAGCTGCAGTTTCCGCTCCTTGGGCATGTCACGCACAGACAGTCATGCTGTGACAGTATAAGTTCTACCGTATTCCTCCTGTGCTTTCTGACTTTCGGGCTGTTCGTGTAGATGACCATGCCCTCTTCCGCCACATTGTTACAGGATGTAATCAATTTTTCTTTTCCTTCTAACTCAACAACGCACACACGGCAAGCTGCAATCTCATTGATCCCCTTCAGATAGCAAAGTTTTGGGATTGGAATCCCGTTCTGAGCGGCAGCTTCCATAATTGTGGTGTTTTCCTGTACAGATATCTGTTTTCCATCAATTGTAAGATTTACCATAATGTCTCTCTGCCTCCTTTAAAGATTCCATATCCAAAGTGATCGCACCGCAAGCACCGGCTCGCCTCCTGTTTTGCCTCTCTCTCGGTCATGCAGTTCTCGCAGCCGTTCCAGTCTTTTACTCTCTCGCATGCCTCGCGCTCGGTCAGGTTCACTCTGCCGCATGGCGTGCGGTCGTCAAGGCGCGCCTCCGGAATCTCCACATCACAGGAAATCTCGTGGTGATAGCCCAGATACTCGTCAATATTCGCTGCCGCAACTTTAGCTGCCGCAATCGCTTTAATTACGGATGCCGGTCCGCTTGCACAGTCTCCGCCCGCGAACACGCCCGGAAGATTCTCGATCGCGCCGTTGTTCTTCGTCACAATCTTGCCCCGGTTTACCGGAATACCCGCATCTTCAAAATGCTTTGTCTCAATATTCTGCCCGATAGCGACAACCAATATATCGCACGGGATATATACGTCCTCTTCGCCCGTTGGCCTGATGCTGGCGCGTCCGTCCTTGATCGCGCTGATCATCTGCGGAGATACGTAGATTCCCTTTATATGGTTATTTTCATCAATATCGAGGGAAGACGGAGCCTTAAGCGTCTGCACCTCGATCCCCTCTGCGATTGCGCCCTCAATCTCTGACGGCAGCGCAGTCATGTCTGCCACTCTTCTTCTGTATACAACACTGACCTTCTTAGCCCCCAGACGCTTTGCGGTACGCACCGCGTCCATCGTCACATTGCCGCCTCCGATAACGGCAACTTCTTTCCCGGTAAGATCCATGATAATGTTCTTTCCCACGTTCCTTAAGAACTGGACCGCAGAGAAGATTCCTTCTGCATCCTGGCCTTCAAGCCCCAGCTTTTTATCAGTGCTTGCGCCGATGGTAATCAGCACTGCGTCATAGTCCTTCTGTAGCTGCTGGATCGTAATGTCCGGCCCGATCTTTAATCCGTGCTTTACCTCAACGCCGGTCTTTAAGATGGCGTTTACGTCGTCCTCCAGACGGTCTTTCGGCAGACGGTAATTCGGGATGCCGTAGCGGAGCATTCCGCCAAGCTTAGGCAGCATCTCGTAAACGGTAGTCTGGTGGCCCATAAGCTGCAGGTAATATGCCGCGCTTAAGCCTCCCGGCCCTCCGCCTAATACGGCAACTCTCTTGCCCGTTGGAGCCGCACATGCCGGCGGGTCAACCTCTCCCGCAAAATCAGCTGCAACCCTCTTAAGCCCACGGATATTCACCGCGTCGTCCATCATGTTCCTGCGGCATCTCGCCTCGCACGGATGCTCACAGATAAAGCCACAGGTCGTCGGGAATGGATTATCCTTGCGGATCAGCTTTATTGCATCCGCATAGCGTCCTTCTCCTACCAGCGCGACGTATCCCGGGATGTCCACATGTGCCGGGCACAGAGATACGCATGGTACAGGCTGGCTGTATGTACAGGTGCAGCGCCCATGCTTTATATGCTGAATATAATCATCACGGTATCCGATCAGCCCTTTATACACCATGTTGGCTGCCTCGTAACCAATCGCGCAGTCTGCGGATTCCATAATGGAAAGGGCAGTCTGCTCCATAACTTCCAAAGTCTCCATCGTCGCTTTCCCGTCAAGCACATCCTTGATGAAATGGTTCAGCTGCCCCAGCCCGATACGGCACGGCACGCATTTCCCGCATGTCTGCGCGTGGCAAAGCTCCAGGAACGCGCGCGACATATCAACCGGGCAAAGCCCCGAAGGACTCGACTCAATTCTTCGCTCTAAATCCTTGTAAAGTTCTTCCATGACAATACGGGCTTTTTTAGGCGAATCAAGCTCTAATCTGCTCATTTTTATCATACCTTCTTTCGTCAGATTTTCCCCAATACAAATCTTTAATTCATATAAGTAAATCCATTATATCATCAAGAATATATTTTGTAAGTATTTCGACAAAAGTAGTTTTTTTAACGGCAATGTCACACATTTAACGCAAAGGCGGGATCGCTCCCCTGTCACTCGCCGATGCTCCCCTGCACGTCTTCAACCGCCATCTTCATAAACTCTGCCATGCTCTTTGTAAAATATTTATTCTTCTTATACCAGAAATACACATTTCTCTCCGCAGCCGGGTCGTCAAGCTTGTAATAGATGATATCCGAATTCGGGCTCTGGCTGCGGACAACCGTATCGCTCACAAAAGAAATCCCCATTGCTTTTTCCGTCATCTGGTAAGTCATCAGGAGCTGGTCTAATTTCAAAGTGACCTGCGGGGTCATCCCCGCCCTTTTACAGATAGCCTCCACCCGCTCCCTCGTATCGTTGTGCGCGCGCAGGACTACAAACGGGTCATTTTCAAAAAGTTTCAGCGATACGCCGTGGGTCTCTTCTTTTATGTGCACCTGATTCAGGATGTCTTCCGTCTTAAGCCCCCAGGTTTCGGCTCCCTTATTGCTCTGGAAAGATGCGGGTACCGCAAGCAGGAGATGTTCCTTCATGAAAAATCTCTTTTCATATATTTCAGGATCCATCGGGTAATTATCAACGATCAGGTCCAGATCTCCGGAAAACAGTTTCTTCTCCAACTGGCTCGTATGGCCTTCTACCACGTTCATCTTTACATTCGGATAGGTTTTGTGGAACCTGTTTATGGCATTTGGAAGCACAAACGCCATAAACAGAAATGTACCCCCTATGCTCAGCCGTCCGGTCCTGAGCTCGTTTAAATTCCCCACATAGCTTGCAAACTCTTCCTCCATATCCATCATTCTTTCCGTTATCTTAATATATTTCTTGCCGCATTCCGTAAGCTGTATAGGGTTCATGCTGCGGTCAAACAGCGGCATCCCTATCTTGCTCTCCGTCTTCTTGACGGTAGCGCTCAATGCCGGCTGTGATATATACAGACTTTTAGCCGCTTTAGAAAAGCTCCCCTCTTTATACACTTCATAAATATATCTCATATTTGAAAACATGTTTTCCTCCCTAATCGGTATCAACCATTGCTGTTTATGTATTAATTTTAATGCAGTTTTTTTTCGCCTGCAAATACACGAAACAAATAACAGTTATAAGGATTTGCTTATAATATTATACGAAAATGTTATAAATGGCAACGTGAAAACAGGAACAGGGGATAACGCCCGGTGTGTTAGGCGCGTAAGGAGACGGATGGCCATAAGTTTTTTTGTATAAGTTTTATATAAATATAGGTATTTGTCATTTGCCGCCCTCCTCTTTATAATGAGGAAAACGATGAAATGAAGGGGGTATGGCGGATTATGAATAAGCCTGTTAATATGTTTTCAAAGGCGGAGCTTGAAGAGATGTTGTCTGAGCTTTGCAGACGATATGAAGATGTGAAGGGATTGGGCCTCAGCCTCAATATGGCGCGCGGGAAACCGGCGGCATCCCAGCTGGACTTAAGCATGGATATGCTGCATCTTCCGGCAGACTGTACGCTTGACGACGGAACGGACGCCAGAAATTATGGGATTCTTAACGGAATCAGTGAATGTAGGAAACTTTTTGCGAATCTGCTTGGGCTTAAAGCAGACCAGATCATTATCGGAGGGAACGCGAGCCTTAACACGATGTTTGATACATTGGCATCGCTGTTTTTATTCGGCACACAGGGGCATAAACCATGGAGCCAATTGAAATATGAAGGGCATGCGCCGAAGTTTATCTGCCCGGTTCCAGGTTATGACAGGCACTTTACGATGTGCGAGGAATTAGGGGTTGAGATGATTCCGGTTCCGCTCCTTGAGGACGGCCCTGATATGGAGGCCATCACTGAGCTTGTCGCAAAGGATGAGGACATAAAGGGCATGTGGTGCGTACCGGTACACTCCAATCCTCAGGGCGTCTGCTACAGCGACGAGACGGTAAGGGCGCTTGCATCCATGGAGACTGCCGCCGGCGATTTTAGGATCTTCTGGGACAATGCTTATGCTGTCCACCACATTTACGAAGAAAAAACCGTGCTCAACATCATTGAGGAATGCGAGAAAGCCGGACATCCTGACCGTCCGTACTTCTTTTTCTCCACTTCAAAGATTACCTTCCCGGGGGCAGGCGTTTCTTTGATATCCTCAAGCGACGCCAACATTAAAGAGCTGAAAGGGCATATGGCAGCCCAGACTATCGGGCACGACAAGTTAAACCAGCTGCGCCATGTGCAGTTCTTCAAAACACCGGAAAATATCCGCTTACATATGAAAAAGCTTGGCGGACAGCTGCGCCCGAAGTTTGACATGGTGCTGGACAGCCTTGATAAGGAACTTACAGGCAGCGGGCTTTTAACGTGGCACAGCCCGAAAGGAGGATACTTTGTATCTGTGGATACCCTTCCCGGATGTGCGAAACGTACCGTGCAGCTTGCCAAAGAGGCGGGGGTCACACTCACCGGAGCAGGAGCGACCTGGCCCTACGGAAAAGACCCGGAAGATAAAAACATCCGTATCGCGCCGTCTTTCCCGACGCTCGACGAGCTTAAAAAGGCGGTAGAGATCTTTATCCTCTGCGTGAAGATAGCAGGTATCGAAAAAGTTTTAGAAAGCAAATAATCATTTAAAAAATAAAAAGGAGAAGAATCATGAGCAAACAGTACAATCCATATGACAACGTATTAAAAGTAGTGAAAAACGCAGCTGACATCCTCGGATTTTCCGACAGTGATATCGAGGCAATAAAATACCCGGAGCGTGAATTGCAGGTAGCTATCCCGGTACGCATGGACGACGGCTCCACCCATGTATTCCAGGGTTACCGCATCCAGCATTCTACTTCCCGCGGCCCTGCAAAAGGCGGCATCCGTTTCCATCCGGCAGTAAATGCAGATGAAGTCCGCGCGCTCGCTGCATGGATGACTTTTAAGTGCGCTGTTGTCAACATCCCATACGGCGGCGGCAAGGGCGGCGTTGTATGCGACCCGACCAAATTATCCGAAAATGAAATCCGTGCAATCACAAGGCGCTTTACGGCTGCCATTGCTCCGCTCATCGGGCCGGAGCAGGACATCCCGGCTCCAGACGTAGGAACAAACGCAAAAGTAATGGGATGGATGATGGATACCTACAGCATGTTAAAAGGACATTGCATTCACGGTGTTGTAACCGGCAAGCCGATTGAGCTTGGCGGAGCGCTGGGAAGAAATGAAGCGACAGGGCGCGGCGTTATGTTCACCACAAAAAATATGCTCGGAAAAAGAGGCATTGAAATGGCAGGAACAACCGTTGCTATCCAGGGCATGGGCAACGTAGGAAGCATCACTGCTAAGCTCCTTCATAAAGAAGGCATGAAAGTTGTTGCAGTAAGCGATGTTTCCGGCGGAATCTATAAGCCGGAGGGCTTAGATATCCCTGCAATCCTTGAATTCCTTTCCAAAGACAGGAAGAATCTCCTTAAGGATTACAATGAAGACGGCATTACCCGCATAACAAATGCCGAACTGTTAGAGCTTGATGTCCAGGTGCTCGTTCCGGCAGCTCTTGAAAATCAGATTAATGAAAGCAATGCAGACAAGATCCGCGCCGGCATCATCATCGAGGCTGCCAACGGCCCGATCACCGCAGAGGCAGACCAGATCCTGGAAGAGAAGGGAATCACAATTGTACCGGACATTCTTGCAAACGCAGGCGGTGTTGTTGTCTCCTACTTCGAGTGGGTGCAGAACATCCAGTCCGTAAGCTGGACAGAAGAATCGGTAAACGAAAAATTAAAAGAGATTATGGATCCTGCGTTTGAGGCAGTATGGAACATTTCCCATGAAAATAATACGACACTGCGTATGGGCGCTTATCTGATCGCTGTTAAGCGCGTTGTAGACGCAAAGCAGGCAAGGGCAATCTGGCCATAAACAAACAGCAGCAATCCAATACCTTCTAAATTTGTTTCAGACCGGAGGAGCGGTTCGTCTCCTCCGGTCTTCGCTGATGTCATCCGCCGTTTTCTTATTCCGACTGATAAAGCCCCCACCAGTAAAGCGCCGGCAGGATGAAATCTACTGCTGCAAACGCAGTAAACATCCCATTCATCATAAGCTGCACCACCGACACTATAAGCACTGCCGAATATATGCCCATGCTGACCGCAGCTCCCTTTTTGGAACGCCCGCCAAAGCCAAAGATGCCTGCCGCGACCGAGGCAATAGTGCCGATGACAGACGTCACCAGATTCATAGGAGTCAATGCAGAGTTTATAATGCTCATATCCACTCCCGGGATCTCCTGCATCTTCGGGATCATGATATACAGTGCAGCCGTTCCAATCATTCCCAGCACTGCGGTAATAATAAAAATAACAGATACGATTTTCAATAATTTTGTCGGATTATACATCTGTCTTCCTCCTTTAACTTATAACTGTTTTAATGCTTCAATAGGGCTCATCCTCGCCGCTTTTCTCGCCGGGTAAATGCCAAATACAATTCCCACGCCGCATGAAAAGCAAGTTGTGATCATCACAGCTCCCGGAGACAGCCGCGCGGACAATCCTCCTATCTCCAATGCGGACACTGCCCCGGAGACAGCCGCTCCGATAAGGATTCCTATGATTCCCCCTATGCCGGAGATAATAGCGGATTCGCACAGGAACTGGGATATGATGGACGAGGTCTTTGCCCCCAGCGCCTTGCGTATGCCGATTTCCCTCGTCCGTTCCGTCACGGACACCAGCATGATATTCATAACGCCGATCCCGCCTACCAGAAGGGAGATTCCCGCCACAAAGACGATAAACGCCGTCACGGTGTCGAGAATGCTGCCCATGGCGTTTGCCATATCCATAGACTGCTGCTTTATAAAAAGATTGTCGCCTTCGTTTTTATGCCTGGAATTCAGCACCTTGACAGCCGTCTTTGCCACCGCGTTTTCATTCTCATCTTCCGCAAGGAAAATATTTAATGTCTGGAAACCCTCTGTCTTTTCCCCCCAGCTTTCCGCCGCCGTGTAAGGCAGTTCCATATAGACCGGCATCGACATGCCGAACATCTTCATGACTTCCTCATTTGCCGCCATTACCTCTGGATCCCCGTCGCGCACTCCTTTAATCGTGAGCGTCACGATCGCGTCCTCAATCATCAGGTCAAAATCCATTCCCACGACCTCCGCCGTTCCGAACAGATACAGCGCGCTTGCCTTGTCAAGCACGCATACCGCCGCTCCGTTTGCCACGTCGTCCTCCGAAAAAAAAGAACCATAAAGTATGGGTAACTGCACGGGATCCGCCTCGGCATCCGGCGTTGTCAGAACCACATACGCGTCAAATCTTCCTTTTCCCGTTTCCACCGTTCCCTGGGTGAGGCTGCTGGACGCTGCACCTTTTATCCGGTCGCCCAGAGCGTCCTTCACTGCCGTCAGGTCCTCCCATGTAATCGCGGCACTTACACTTGTCTCCTCCGGATTCGGAGCCACCGTCACGCTTTTTGCCTCGGTCTCCGACATCACATCCGCTTTCAGACCGTTTCCGATAGATACGATCGTGATGACTGAGGATATGCCGATGATGATTCCGAGCATCGTGAGAAAAGAACGCCCTTTATTCTCTTTTATATTGTAAAGTGCCATTTTTACATATTCGCCAAACTGTCCCATATTCCTGCTCCCGCCTTATCTTTCCATGTCCGTGCCGCCATCATCCGGAACTGTGGCTGCTGTTGCTTTCATTCCGTCCTTTATGCTGTCTGACATCTCGGAAACAACCTGGTCGCCCTCTTTAATGCCGGAGACAATCTCTGACATGGATGTTGACGTAATGCCCACTTCAATATTTTTCTTTTTCACTATGCCATCCTGTATTACATAGACAAAATCCCCGTCCGATGCGGTGTTGATCACCTCATTCGGAAGACACAGCACATCTTCCTTCTCTGCCACTGTCATATTTACCTTGGCGCTGACGCCGATACAGATATCCTCATCCGGATTGTCAATGCGTACCTTGGCTCCGATTACCGGATTGCCCTTCTCATTTGCCAGGGCAATCTTATTGACGGATTCCAGTGTTCCCTGATAGTTATGCCTCCCGATGGTTATCACGGCTTCTTCCCCGGGTACAAGCTTTTCAAAATCACCGGCAGAAACCTCAAGCTCCACCCCTACGTCCTGGTTACTCACCAACGTAAACAGCTCGCCTCCCTGAACCGCATCGCTCCCTTCCGGCGCTTTCACATCAGCTATAATCCCGTCAAACTCTGCCTTGATTCCTTCCTTCCCTTTCTTTAAAAGCTCCTCTGTCGTAAGCTCGGCAAGCTGGGCGATATTTTCAGAGACTTTCATGTTTTTCAGCTGGGCGGCGGTAAGTCCGGCATCTGCCCCTGTCTGTCTGCTGTTCTCTGCCTGGGCAAGGCTGCTCTTAAGCGCCTCCAGCTCCTGCTTTGCCTGCGCCAGAGCCTGTGATGCAGCTCCTGCCTCTCCGCCCGTACCGTCCGCGCCCCCTCCAAGACGCTTTAACTCCTGCTCTAATGTGCGGTACTCTCTCTCAAGCCGCCCAACCTCCTCCGCAGCCTGCTCCGCCTCTTTTATAAGCTGTGCTTTCGTCTCCTCACTGTCCGGCGCGGTATCGCTGACATTCTCAAGCTGCCTCTCTGCATTCTCCTTCTTTGTCCGGCTGGCGCTCTGGCTGTCTAAATTATCCGCCATCTTTTTCTGCAGAGCTGTGATCTTCCCTGTATTCTCCGTGTCCTTCCCTGCCGCATCCTGGGCTGTCTTCTTTAATTTCTTTATCTCGGACTCTTTCTTTTTAATCTGAGACTTAAGTTCCGAGATCATGGCTTTCTCCTGTTTTTTTGCTTTCTCCATGCTCTCTTTTGCCCTGCCGCTCTGTTCTTTTGCGTCCTGGTTCGCATACTTTGCCGACAGAGTGTTAAGCTGTGAATTACGGTTATCCCGGTCCAGGTTTTCCGTGTCAAATACAATAAGCTTATCTCCCTTTTTAACCGGTTCTCCTACTTTAGCCCGGTTCTCTTTTACAGGCGCATTTACAGGAGAATAAAATATCTTGCTCTTTCCGCTCACCACCGTGCCTGATGTGTTAAAACTCTCTTTCACATTCTCCCGCCTCGCCTCTGTCACCTGAAACGATACGGCATCAACGTTTCCCCCGAACATTTTCGAAAGCCCAAGGCTAACCAGTACGACTGCTCCAAGAATCGGAATAATGGCCCATCCCGGAAGTTTCTTTCTTTTACCTCTTTTCCTTCTTCTCTGCCTGAATTCTCTGCCGCTCTTTTCAAACATCTCCTGTTCCCTCCTGCATATCATTCCTGTAATCCTCCGTTATCTTCCCGTCTTTTATACGTATCACCCGCTCCGCCTGCGCCGCGATCTCAGAATCATGGGTGATGACGATGACCGTCCTCCCCGACTTGTGAAGTTCTTTTAAAATGTTGAGAACCTCCTCCGTTGATCGTGAATCTAAATTTCCTGTCGGTTCATCTGCCAGTATCACCGGAGGGCGGGCGGCGATAGCTCTCGCGACTGCAACTCTCTGCTGCTGGCCGCCGGACATCTGAGCCGGCTTATGCCGCATCCTTTCCCCAAGCCCCACCATCTCCAGCGATTCTTCAGCCGCCTCCCGCCTCGTATGCCTGTCGATTCCCCGATAGATCAGGGGCAGCTCTACGTTGGCAAGTGCATCAAGATTGGCGATCAGGTTAAATCCCTGGAAGATAAACCCAATCTCCTCATTTCTAATCTCAGAAAGCTCATTGTCCGTAAGGCCTGACACGTCTCTGCCGTTTAGGAGGTATGTTCCTTCTGTCGGAGTGTCCAGGCAGCCGATCATATTCATAAGCGTCGATTTTCCTGAGCCTGAGTGTCCGATGACCGCCGCAAACTCCCCCTTCTCAATGGCAAGGCTCACCCCGTCAAGTGCATGGACTTCATTCTCTCCGGGGTTATATATTTTGTACATGTCTTTTATCTCAATTAATGCGCTCATAAGATTTCCTTTTCTGTCTTATTATATTATTGTACTATGTGGTTAGTATAATTGTACAATATATTTTTCTTTAATGCAACTGTAAATTTTATCAATAAAAAAATACGCTTTCATGCAAGTATCCCTACTTACAGAAAGCGTACTCTCTTTTTATAATCTGCATTTATAAGCTTATACAAGCTCAATCTGAACCATCATGGCAGCATCGCCTTTGCGCTGTCCAATCTTGATGATCCTTGTATATCCGCCGTGACGGTTCTCATACTTCGGCGCAATGTCGTCAAACAGTTTTGCCGCAAGGTCAACCTGCTTTGTATTTTTCTTCCTGCCTGCCTGTGCTGCCGGAACTTCCTTTACAGGATAGAGAACCTTCAGCATCTGGCGGCGGGCATGAAGCCTGCTCGGCAGATCTTTCTTAATCTTTTTGTCAACCTCGTCATATACGGTAACTTTCTTGCCGTCTACAACTTCTTTTACCCTCTTGCCGTCTTTATCTTTGCGGGCAACCTTCGCCTTTACAGTAACCTCCTCGAAGTTATCCTTCTCTTTTACTGCCATTGCAATCAGGTGCTCTGCAATCTTGCGGATTTCCTTTGCCCTTGTCTCCGTTGTCACAATCTTTCCGTTGTTGATCAACGCTGTCACCTGATTTCTTAATAACGCTTTTCTCTGGCTTGATGTTCTGCCAAGCTTTCTATACTTTGCCATCTTCTAATCCTCCATTATTTACACCCGGCTCCATATTTCTGTCAAAACCGGGTGCTCCGCCATGCTCTTTGGTCTTACTGGCAGAATGATCCTCATTGTTTAAAGCGGCCTATTCCTCGCCCTTGCTAAGGCTCAGACCCAGCTCATCCAACTTTGCAAGCACCTCTTCCAGCGACTTGCGTCCGAGGTTACGCACTTTCATCATATCCTCCGACGTCCTGTTCGTCAGCTCTTCAACAGTATTGATGCCGGCTCTCTTGAGGCAGTTGTACGAACGGACAGACAATTCCAGCTCGTCAATGCTCATCTCAAGAACCTTTTCTTTTTCATCATCCTCTTTTTCAATCATGACCTCCGCGGCCTGAGCCACTTCAGACAGGTCGATGAAAAGTTTCAGATGCTCGCTAAGTACCTTCGCCGCCAGGCTGATTGCCTCGTCAGGCAGCAATGTGCCGTTTGTATATACGTCCAATGTCAATTTGTCGAAATCTGTAATCTGTCCGACACGCGTATTCTCCACAGTCAGATTCACGCGTTCAATCGGCGTGTAGATGGAATCAATCGGAATCACCGCAATCGGCAGATCCTCGTTCTTGTTCTTGTCAGCACTTACATAGCCTCTGCCATTAGTAATGGTGATCTCCATGTATAATTTGCTGTCTGCCCCGCCGTTGAGCGTTGCGATAACCGTCTCAGGATTCATGATCTCGATATCCTGGTCTACCTGTATATCAGCGGCAGTTACAACGCCCTCGCCCTCAAAATCAATATAGGCCGTTTTCGGTTCGTCTGTCTCAGATGTGTTTTTAATCGCTAATGACTTTAAGTTCATTACAATCTCAGTAACATCTTCTTTAACCCCTGGGATGGAGCTGAACTCATGCAAAACACCGTCAATCTTTACCTGGCTGATCGCTGAGCCGGGCAGAGAAGAGAGCATGATTCTTCTAAGGGAGTTACCTAATGTTGTGCCGTAACCTCTTTCCAAAGGCTCTACAACAAATCTTCCATACTTTTTATCTTCGGAAATCTCTGTAATTTCGATATTTGGTTTATTAAAATCAAACACTAAGTCCACCTCCTGTGGTGTTACGGGTTATTATTTAGAATACAGCTCGACAATCAGCATCTCGTCAACCGGAACGTCAATTGCGTCACGGTTCGGAAGTTCTTTCACAGTTCCTTTTAAATTCTCTGCATCAGCCTCAAGCCAATCCGGAACCATGCGTCCTCCTGTAACTTCTACAATCTCTTTGTATCTCGTGGAGCTTTTGTGTTTCTCCTTAATCTCAATTACATCACCGGCCTTTATCAGATAAGACGGAATATTAACCTGTTTTCCGTTTACAAGCACATGCTTATGGTCAACAATCTGCCTTGCCTCGCGCCTTGTCCTTGCAAATCCAAGACGGAAGACAACATTGTCTAACCTGGACTCTAAGAGCACCATCAGGTTTTCACCTGTCATACCGCTCATCTGTTTTGCTTTCTTATAATAGTTCCTGAAAGGTTTCTCCAGCACGCCGTAGATGAATTTCGCTTTCTGCTTCTCGCGGAGCTGAAGGCCATACTCGCTCATTTTCCTGCTGGATCTTTTTAACTGTCTGTTAGACTTTTTATCAATCCCCAAAAAAACCGGATCCATGCCAAGGGATCTGCATCTTTTGAGAACTGGAACTCTATTCACTGCCATATCTATTTCCCTCCTATTATCACTAGACTCTTCTGCGTTTCGGCGGACGACAGCCATTGTGCGGCACCGGTGTCACGTCCCTGATGCTTGTCACGTCAATTCCGCATGCCTGAAGGGCACGGATTGCCGCCTCTCTTCCCGAACCAGGTCCTTTAACAAATACATCCACCGTCTTAAGCCCATGCACCAATGCTGCCTTAGCCGCTGTCTCAGCCGCCATCTGAGCCGCATAAGGGGTAGATTTCCTTGAACCTCTAAATCCCAGACCGCCTGCACTCGCCCATGAAAGAGCGTTACCCTGTGCATCTGTCAATGTAACAATTGTATTGTTAAAAGATGACTGGATATGCGCTTGTCCGCGTTCAACGTTTTTCTTGACACGTTTTTTTGTCACTTTCTTTGTAACTTTCTTTGCCATAATAAAACTAACCTACTCTTTCCTTTTTTGTTCTGTTTTCAAGATGAAGTTCTTCTCGCTTTGCTCGAAGAACAAAGAAATATCTAAGCTCAAGCTGCGCCTAGGGGCTTGCTTTCGCTAAGTTATTTCTTTTTATTAGCCACTGTTCTCTTTGGCCCTTTTCTGGTTCTTGCGTTGGTCTTTGTCTTCTGACCGCGAACCGGAAGGCCTTTTCTGTGACGGATCCCTCTGTAGCATCCGATTTCCTGGAGCCTCTTGATGTTAAGCGCGATCTCTCTGCGGAGCTCTCCTTCTACAACCTGAGTCTCATCAATTACCGTGCTGATCTTCTTTACATCATCGTCTGTAAGATCTCTGCAGCGAATGTCAGGATCTACTCCTGCCTCTGCCAAAATACGGTTTGAACTTGTTCTGCCGATTCCGTAGATATAAGTTAATCCGATTTCAACACGTTTGTCTCTTGGTAAGTCTACACCTGCAATACGAGCCATGTAAATTTCCTCCGTTTTCTCTGTTTTTCTGATACTGACTTTAATAGGGACTACTGAACACTTGACGAGGTCTTTCACGAGTCTAGTGTGAAGAGTCGTTCCCGTTTACTTAGCGAGGTCTCCCACGAGCTTAGTATAGGGAACTTCCTTTCCTCTTGACGAGGTCTTTCACGAGTCTAGTGTGAAGAGTCGTCTCTATGCCCCTCATCCAGATGCGGTTCGGTATGCCCGCACCCTTTCCGGCCGCCGCACGTCTCTTTTGACATGTCGGCAATGACGGGCCGGCATTAGAAGCAATATACGAGGATCTCACCGGCTACAGGTGTTTCCTTGTATATTTAAAATAGTCTACACGCTCCCTGGCGTGTCTGACTATCAGCCGCCTTGATTTGTTTGCACAAACTTCATACATTCACCACGTGTTACGTGCCTACCCCTGTCTCTGTTTATGCTTTGGATTCTCACAAATAATGCGAACGCTTCCTTTTCTCTTAATTACTTTGCATTTTTCGCAAATTGGTTTTACTGATGATCTAACCTTCACGTCAAATCCTCCTTTCATCCATTGCTCTGCCAACGGTTTCCCGGCGCGTTTTCCTCTGTATTGTGCTGTTTGCGAGCCAATTTGGGCATAAAATGCCTAAAAACGCGCTTATATAGTATACCATTCATAAAGAGCAAAGTCAACAGATTTTTCTCTTATTTATCTCTCCAGATAATCCTTCCTTTCGAAAGGTCATATGGCGATAACTCCAACGTCACTTTATCCCCCGGAAGGATCTTGATAAAATTCATACGCAGCTTTCCGCTGATGTGTGCAAGCACCTGATGGCCGTTTTCCAGTTCAACCTGAAACATGGCGTTCGGCAGTTTCTCTACTACTGTTCCTTCAATCTCGATTACGTCAGCTTTTGACATATGTTAATCCTCCTGTTTTACCTCTTCCTTATTCCATTCTCTGAGTATCCGCCTGATCTTTGCGTCATCAGCCTCTCGGATATCATATTCCCTCTTTATGACCTGTACATGTCTGTACTTTTTCTTCTTCGGATTTCCCACAGGCCGCAGCCTGCCGTCCACCAGATATATATATGCGCCTTCCATGCCTGTTATAACGTAAATTTTGTTTTTGTCATGCCCGGCGAGCGACCTTGCCAGCATGCCTGTTCTGCACTCGTCCATGTTCTACCCCTTGCTCTGTCGGACGCCCAGCGTTAAAAGTTTCGGATCTCCGTCCGTGATGACTACCGTATTTTCATAATGCGCTGAGAGCGAATGGTCTTTGCTGACCACTGTCCAGTCGTCATCAAGCCATTCCACTTCCCATGTGCCCATATTGACCATAGGCTCAATGGCAAGCGTCATCCCCGGTTTCAGGAGCGGCCCCTTCCTCTCCATCTCATAGTTCGGTATCTGCGGGTCTTCATGCAGTTTCGTGCCGATCCCATGCCCGCACAGGTCGCGGACAACGCCGTATCCGTGTTTCTCCGCATGCCTTGCTACCGCCCTTGAAATGTCAAATAGATGATTGCCAGATTTTGCATATTTTATACCTTCAAAGAAACACTCTCTCGTAACCCTGATAAGCTGCTCTGCCTCCTTGCTGATCTCGCCGATTCCGTAGGTCCTTGCGGCATCCGAGTGATATCCTTTGTAGATTACCCCGGCATCCAGGCTCACGATATCTCCCTCGCGCAGAATACGTTTTTTGCTCGGGATCCCGTGAACGACCTCCTCGTTCACGGATACGCAGATGGATGCCGGATAGCCATTATAATTCAGGAAGGACGGGATGCAGCCATAGCTTCTGATGATTTCTTCTCCCATTCGGTCGATGTCCAATGTGCTCATTCCCGGCCTTAAAGCCTTCCCAAGCTCGTCGTGCACTGCCTCCAGTATCCTTCCGGATTCTTCCATCAGTTTGAGCTCCCGGGCTGATTTAATCGTAATTGGCATAACCCTACTCTCCTAATATATCAACAATCGCCTGGAATACGTCATTGATGTCGGCCGTTCCGTCAACGGTCTTCAGAATACCCGCATTCGTGTAATAGTCAATTAACGGCTGTGTCTGCTCGTGATATACGTTCAGGCGTTTCTGAACTGTCTCCGGCTTATCGTCATCTCTAAGGATCAGCTCTTTCCCGCAGACATCGCATATGCCTTCCGTCTTTGTCGGCGCATACTCAAGATGGTATGTAGCGCCGCATCCCACACAGGCACGTCTTCCTCCCATGCGCTTTACGATATTTTCATCCGGCACATCTACATCAATGGCATAGTCCATCTTCTGGCCCCTGTCTGCAAGAGCCTTATCAAGTGCTTCCGCCTGCGGTATCGTCCTCGGGAATCCGTCCAGCACATATCCTCTTGAACAATCGTCCTGGCTTACACGGTCAACAACCAGATCCACCACAAGCTCATCCGGAACAAGGAGCCCCTGATCCATATAGGTCTTTGCCTTATTGCCAAGCTCCGTTCCGTTCTTTATATTCGCCCGGAAGATATCGCCCGTTGAAATATGCGGAATTTCATATTTGGCAGCAATTTTCTTTGCCTGTGTTCCTTTTCCCGCGCCAGGAGCGCCTAACATAATAATTTTCATGTCCTCTTCCTCCTTATAGCATTTTAACCCGCGAAAAATATTTTCCGCGAGTTTAAAATGTTTTTCTTAATTATTTAAAAAGCCCTTGTAATTTCGCACAAGCATCTGTGACTCAATCTGCTTTAACGTTTCCAGCACAACGCTGACAATAATGATGAGCGATGTGCCTCCAAACGAAACCTGTGCTCCCAGCCATCCGTTAAAGACTATCGGAATAATCTGCACGATCACAAGCCCGCAGGCGCCGATAAAGATAATATAGTTAAGTATCCTTGTCAGATACTCAACCGTCGGCTTTCCAGGACGGATGCCCGGGATAAAGCCGCCGCTCTTCTTCATGTTATTGGCAATCTCCAGCGGATTGAATGTTATGGACGTGTAAAAATATGCGAAAAATACGGTCAGCAGGATATACACGATCAGCCCCCATGAATATTTCAGCTGTTCCGGGTTGCACCAGTTCCCCTGGTTCATTCCCCTGAGTATTTCTCCGCCTATCCCTTTGCCCTCCGACTTTCCTATGAAAGATGCGATCACAATCGGGAACTGCATCAGTGAAGACGAAAAGATTATCGGTATAACGCCTGCCGTATTCACCTTAAGCGGAATATGCGTTGACTGGCCGCCATACGTCCTTCTTCCGACAGTCTTCTGAGAATACTGAACTGCTATTCTCCTCTCGCCATCCTGAAGAATCACTACAAAGACTACAAGCGCAATGATAATCGCAACAATGATGATAACTGCCAGCCCGCCCCTGGCAATGCTCTTGCCTTTGACAAACTGCTCAAACAAAGTCGCCATATCATTTGGAATTCGGGATATAATGTTGATTACCAGAACCATTGAAATACCGTTTCCGATTCCTTTTTCGGTAATCCTTTCCCCTATCCACATAAGAAATGCAGAACCTGCCGTCAATGTCAGCACAACACTCGCCGCATTCACAAAATTGTAATCCGTCAGAAGCCCCTGGCGCCCAAACCCGACCGCCATTGCAGTAGATTCCAGCAAAGCAAGCGCAACCGTAAGGTAACGTGTCATCGCCACAATCTTCTTCCTGCCGTCTTCCCCATCCTTCTGCATCTCCTCAAGCGCCGGTATGGCGATTGTAAGAAGCTGCATGATAATGGATGATGTGATGTACGGGGTTATGCTCAGAGCAAATACGGACATTCTCTCAAAAGAGCCTCCGGTAAAAGCGTTAAACAGATTGAACGCCTCCCCGGTATTTTCAGCAAAAAACTTCTGAATATATGAGGGATTAACACCCGGGGTCGGCAACCCCGAGCCAATCCTTATCACGATCAACATCAAAAACGTATATCCGATCTTTCTGCGAATATCCTTTATTTGAAATGCCCTCCGGAAAGTTTCTAACATTAGATCACCTCTGCTTTTCCACCTACAGCCTCGATTTTAGCTACAGCTCCTGCGCTGAACGCATTTGCCTGTACAGTCAGTTTCTTCGTAAGCTCTCCGTTGCCGAGAATCTTAACGCCGTCTCTTGCGTTCTTAATGATTCCCTGCTCCTTCAAAGTCTCAACAGAAACCACCGCGTCATTATCAAATACTTCAAGCGCGCTTACATTGATGCCAACGATCTCTTTCGTGTTCCTGTTCGTGAAGCCTCTCTTCGGTATTCTTCTATATAACGGCATCTGTCCGCCTTCAAAGCCCGGCCTTGTACCTCCGGAACGGGCTCTCTGGCCTTTATGGCCCTTGCCGGCAGTCTTGCCATTTCCAGAACCGTGTCCACGACCTCTCCTGAAATTATCATTGTGCTTTGCTCCGTCAGCAGGTCTTAAGTTTGATAAATCCATTGTGACACCTCCTTTATCTGAATATTTACTATGCTTCTTCTACTTTCACCAGGTGCTGAACCTGATTCACCATACCCCTTGTCGCCGCATTATCCGGCAATTCAACGGTCTTATTGAGCTTTTTAAGGCCTAAAGCCGCCACGGTCTTCTTATGCTTCGGTATAGCTCCAATTGTAGATTTTACCAATGTAACTTTTAAATTTGCCATTTGGATCTCCCTCCTTAGCCTAAGATTTCTTCCACAGTCTTACCGCGGAGTTTCGCTACCTCTTCTGGGGTCTTAACCTGGCTGAGCCCCTCAATAGTAGCCAGAACTACGTTCTGCTTATTATTTGAACCAAGAGATTTGGTACGGATGTTCTTGATTCCCGCCATCTCGATAACGGCACGCGCCGGACCTCCGGCGATAACTCCTGTACCTTCCGGTGCCTTTTTCAGCAGTACGGATGCTCCTCCGAACTTGCCGATAAAGTCGTGCGTAATGCTCTCGCTCTCATCTAACGCTACTGTGATAAGGTGCTTTGCAGCATCCTCTTTTCCTTTGCGGATTGCTTCCGGAATCTCAGTAGCTTTTCCCAAGCCTGCACCAACATGGCCATTTCCATCGCCGACAACAACTAAAGCTGTGAATCTCATATTACGGCCACCTTTAACAACCTTGGTTACACGCTTGATTGATACCACTTTTTCTGTTAATTCTAATGAACTAGCATCAATACGTTCCTGTTTCATGTGTGCTCCTCCTTTTAGAAATTCAATCCAGCTTCTCTAGCTGCGTCTGCCAATGCCTGAACCTTGCCGTGATATATAAAGCCGCCTCTGTCAAAGACAACATCTTTAATACCCTTCTCAATCGCTCTCTCGGCAATTACTTTACCTAAGTATGCCGCTGCCTCAACATTATTTGTTTTTTCCAGGTTTGCTTTCACGTCTTTCTGAAGAGTGGACGCGGAAACCAGAGTATTATGAGCCGTATCGTCAATAATCTGCGCGTACATGTGATTATTGCTTCTGAATACAGCCAAACGTGGGCACTGTGCCGTACCGCTCAAACGGTTACGTAATTTTCTGTGCTTATTGGCACGAACAACACTTCTCGATTTTTTGCTAACCATTTTTGCACTCTCCTTTCTTATTTCTTACCTGTCTTACCAACTTTGCGCCTGATTGTCTCGTCAGCGTACTTGATACCTTTGCCCTTATATGGCTCCGGTCTTCTCTTGTCTCTGATCTCAGCCGCATACTGGCCAACCTGCTCTTTATTGATACCCTTAACGATGATCTTATTCTGTCCTTCCAGAACAGTCTCAACTCCTTCCGGGTCAATCATCTCTACCGGATGGGAATAGCCTAAGCTTAAAGTCAACTTGTTGCCGGATTTTGCTGCTCTGTAGCCGACACCGTTAACCTCAAGAACTTTCTGGTATCCGTCTGTAACGCCTACAACCATGTTGTTGATAAGCGTCCTTGTAAGACCGTGAAGGGACTTCATCTTCTTTAAGTCATTCGGTCTTGTAACGATGATCTCTTCGCCTTCCTGTTTAATCTCCATCTCTGTCGGAAGCTCTCTTGAGAGCGTTCCCTTCGGACCCTTTACGGTCACTTTGTTATTCTCTGCAATTTCAACAGTAACGCCTGCTGGAATTTTAATTGGCAGTCTGCCTATACGTGACATATCGCCATATCCTCCTTAACTTAGATTTTCGGAACAAATCAGAAATTTGCTCTGTTTTCAGTTGCTGTGAACACTTAACGAGGTCTTTTCGAGTTTAGTGACGACGGTGTTTCCTCCGTCTTGTGTTCGGTATCAAGGAAGTTCTTTTCGCTAAGCTCGAAAGAACCTCGCTAAGCTCATAGAACGACCTTCTCACTAGGCTCAGCCGGCGCTGACGCTTGGCTTTGCCAAGTGTTCAGTGTCTACCAAATAAAGCACAGCACCTCGCCGCCGATGCCGAGTTTTCTTGCCTGCTTGTCGGTGATTACGCCTTCGTTTGTGGAAATGATTGCGGTTCCCAGCCCTCCGAATACTTTCGGCACTTTGTCGCTGCTTGCGTATACACGAAGACCTGGCTTGGAGATTCTCTTAAGTCCTGTGATGACTTTTTCGTTCTTGTCCGCGCCGTATTTTAACGTGATGCGGATTGTCTTGAATACTCCGTCTTCAACCATGTCGTATTTCTCAATATATCCTTCATCCAGTAAAATGTTTGCGATAGCAAGTTTCATCTTGGATGACGGTACATCTACTGTATCATGTTTTGCAGTGTTTGCGTTACGGATTCTTGTAAGCATATCTGCAATTGGATCGCTCATAGTCATGAATGTTATTCCTCTCTTTCTTCCAATATTGTTCCCAATCCCGGAACATGTTCCGTGCGCCTAAGCTCTGTCTTCGCCTTGCGGCTCGCCAATCGCTAATGCTTGGGAACGGCCTTCTCACTAGGCTCAGCCGGCGCTGACGCTTGGCTTTGCCAAGTGTTCAGTGCCTACCAACTTGCTTTTTTCACACCTGGAATCTGTCCTTTGTATGCCAGTTCGCGGAAGCAAACACGGCAGATGCCATATTTTCTCAAATATGCATGCGGACGCCCACAAATTCTGCAGCGGCTGTATTCTCTTGTGGAGAACTTCTGGGGACGCTGCTGTTTGATTTTCATTGCTGTCTTAGCCATAATTTACCTCCTATTTTGTAAACGGCATATTGAACTGCGCCAGCAGCTCTCTTGCCTCTTCGTCTGTTTTCGCAGTAGTGACAAAGATAATGTCCATTCCTCTTACCTTGTCAATCTTGTCGTACTCGATCTCCGGGAAGATGAGCTGCTCTTTAATTCCGAGAGCGTAGTTTCCTCTTCCGTCAAATGCGTTAGGATTTACTCCCCTGAAGTCACGTACACGCGGCAATGCGAGATTGATAAGACGGTCTGCGAACTCGTACATCTTCTCGCCCCTCAACGTAACTTTGCATCCGATCGCCATTCCTTCTCTTAATTTGAAGTTGGCAACCGATTTCTTAGCCTTACAGATAACCGCTTTCTGTCCTGTGATCTTTTCAAGGTCAGCTACGGCTGAATCCAAAAGCTTTGCATTGTCTTTTGCTTCGCCGACACCCATATTGATGACAATCTTATCAAGTTTCGGCACTTCCATAATATTCTTATAACCGAACTTCTTCGTCAGCGCGCCGACGATCTCGTTCTGGTACTGTTCTTTCAGTCTACTCAAAGCTTATGCCCTCCTTCCTCAAATTAATTATCGATAACCTCGCCTGTTGATTTTGCAAAACGAACTTTCTTGTCGCCATCCATTTTAAAGCCTACCCTCGTAGCTTTTCCTTTGTGGAGGTACATTACGTTAGACACATGGATCGGTGCCTCCTGGTGGATGATGCCGCCGTTTGCATTTGCAGCGCTCGGCTTTGTATGCTTTGTGATCATATTGACGCCTTCGACAATAACCCTGCTGTCCTTCTGGTTCACAGCAATGACCTTGCCCTCTTTGTCTTTATCTTTTCCAGCGATGACCTTTACCATATCGCCTTTTTTAATCTTTAACATTGACATGCCCTTACACCTCCTTAAAGTACTTCCGGAGCCAGGGAAACAATTCTCATGAACTGCTTCTCACGGAGCTCTCTGGCTACTGGCCCAAAAATACGGGTTCCTCTTGGTGTCTTATCTTCTTTTATAATTACAGCGGCATTCTCGTCGAAACGGATATAAGAACCGTCTTTACGGCGGGTACTCTTAACAGTACGGACAACTACAGCTTTCACTACATCGCCTTTTTTAACAACGCCGCCTGGTGTTGCATCTTTAACAGTCGCAACGATAATGTCTCCGATACTTGCATATCTTCTTGTAGAACCGCCAAGTACACGGATGCATAACAACTCTTTCGCACCTGTGTTGTCTGCCACTCTCAGTCTGCTTTCTTGCTGTATCATGCAGGTTTCCCTCCTTATACTATTTTGCTTTTTCCATGATCTCGACAAGTCTCCATCTCTTATCCTTGGATAACGGCCTTGTCTCCATAACTTTTACCTTGTCACCAATGTTGCATTCATTTGCCTCATCATGTGCTTTCAGCTTATAAGTTCTCTTCACGATTTTTTTGTAAAGAGGGTGTTTTACATGATCCTCGACTGCAACTACTATGGTTTTATCCATTTTATCACTGACAACCTTACCAACACGGGTTTTTCTAAGATTTCTTTCCACAGTCTTTAACTCCTTTCCGGGATTCTATTAGCCTGCCATACCGCGTTAGTTCAAAGAGCTAAGCACTGTCTGGATCCTGGCAATATTTCTTCTTACTTCTTTAATCCTGCTTGTATTTTCCAACTGATTTGTTGCGTTCTGGAATCTCAAATTGAAAAGTTCCTTTTTAGCAGCTACTAATTCTTCGTTCAGCTCTGCAGCTGATTTTGTTCTTAAATCTTCTACAAATGCATTAATTTTCACTGTTATCACCGCCTTCTAAGTCTGCGCGAGAAACTACTTTACATTTACAAGGCAGCTTATGTGTTGCAAGACGAAGAGCCTCTCTTGCCACTTCTTCCGGAACTCCGGCAATCTCGAACATAACGCGGCCCGGCTTTACAACTGCTACCCAATATTCCAAAGTTCCTTTACCGGAACCCATACGTGTCTCTGCTGGTTTCGTAGTTACAGGTTTATCCGGGAATATCTTGATCCATACCTTACCGCCACGCTTGATGTAACGCGTCATTGCGATACGGGCAGCCTCTATCTGGTTGGAACGGATCCAGCATGGCTCCATTGCCACGATACCATATTCACCGTTTGTAATCTTGTTTCCGCGAAGAGCTTTTCCTTTCATGGAACCGCGGAACTGTTTACGACGTTTTACTCTCTTTGGCATTAACATGATTAATCTCTCCCTTCCTTAGCTGCTTTTTCCGGAAGAATCTCGCCTTTGTATACCCATACCTTTACGCCAACTTTGCCGTAAGTTGTATTTGCCTCAGCGAATCCGTAGTCAATGTCTGCTCTCAGTGTCTGAAGCGGGATAGTACCCTCGCTGTAGAACTCTGTACGTGCCATGTCCGCTCCGCCAAGACGACCTGATACAGATGTCTTAACTCCAAGCGCTCCTGCCTTCATCGTCCTGGACATGCAGGATTTCATAGCGCGTCTGAAAGAGATACGGTTCTCAAGCTGCAGGGCGATATTCTCTGCTACTAACTGCGCGTCTTTATCCGGTCTCTTGATTTCCTTGATATCAACGATTAACTTCTTGTCGGTAAACTTCGCAAGCTCACCTTTCACTTTCTCTATCTCAGCTCCGCCCTTGCCGATTACAACGCCCGGTTTAGCGGTGTAGATGATGATCTTAGCGCGGTCGGATGCTCTTTCAATCTCTATTCTGGAAATGCCGGCGCTGTATAATCTTTTCTTAAGATACGTTCTGATTTCATGGTCTTCTACTAAGTTATCGGCAAAATCCTTCTCTGCGTACCATTTGGAGTCCCAGTCTTTGATTACGCCAACTCTCAACCCATGAGGATTTACTTTCTGTCCCATGTTTGCCCTCCTTATCTTTCATCAAGCACAAGTGTAATGTGGCTCATTCTCTTCTCAATCCTATAAGCTCTTCCCTGCGCCCTCGGTCTGATTCTCTTCATTGTCGGTCCTTTGTTTGCATACGCCTCCGCAATGTAAAGATTTTCCATGTTCATGCCGTTGTTATTCTCAGCATTTGCAATTGCAGACTGCAGCAGTTTCTTTATCAAGCTCGATGCATATCTCGGACTGTATGTCAGGATGCCAAGCGCCGTCGTAACGTCCTTGCCCCTGATCGCGTCCAGCACGAAACATGCTTTCTGAACAGAAACCCTTGCGTAAGACAGCTTAGCAGAAGGTCTTGTATCTTTATTAGCATTTCTTTCTCTTTTAATTTGGGATCTATGTCCTTTTGCCATGGATGAACCCTCCTTTCACCATTATTTATCTAACTCTTGATTTCTTTTCGTCTTTTCCATGTCCTCTGTATGTCCTGGTTGCCACAAACTCTCCAAGCTTGTGACCAACCATGTCTTCCGTAACGTATACCGGAACATGCTTTCTTCCGTCGTGAACAGCAATTGTATGTCCAACCATGCTCGGGAAGATCGTGGAACGGCGTGACCATGTCTTGATCACGGACTTTGTTCCCGCCTCGTTCATAGCGTCTATCTTCTTAAGCAGGCTCGCATCTGCAAATGGTCCTTTTTTAATTGAACGTGCCATAGGTTCTAACCTCCTTCTCGAAAATTATTTAATCGCTCTGCCGTCTCTTCTTCTTACAATTAACTTGTTAGAAGCTTTATTTTTCTTTCTCGTCTTAAGGCCAAGCGCCGGCTTGCCCCACGGCGTACACGGTCCCGGACGTCCGATGCCGGTCTTGCCTTCACCACCGCCGTGCGGATGGTCGTTCGGGTTCATAACAGAACCGCGGACTGTCGGCCTGAATCCCATATGGCGCTTGCGTCCTGCCTTGCCCACGTTAATCAGGTTGTGGTCTCCGTTTCCTACCACTCCCACGGATGCCCTGCAGACAATCGGAACCATTCTCATCTCTCCTGACGGAAGACGGAGGGTTGCATATTTTCCTTCTTTTGCCATTAACTGCGCGCTGTTTCCTGCGGAGCGAACCAGCTGTCCGCCTCTGCCCGGATACAGTTCAATGTTATGAATCTGCGTACCTACCGGAATCTCCGAAAGAGGAAGGCAGTTGCCCACTCTCACCTCGGCCTCCGGCCCGTTCATAACTTTCATTCCATCCTTAAGTCCTTCCGGAGCAAGGATGTAAGCTTTCTCACCGTCCTCGTAGCAAATGAGGGCGATGTTCGCCGTCCTGTTCGGATCGTACTCGATGCCGATTACTTTAGCGGCAATGCCGTCTTTATTTCTCTTGAAATCAATGATTCTGTATTTTCTCTTAGCTCCGCCTCCGCGGTGTCTAACTGTAATTTTCCCCTGATTGTTACGTCCCGCCTGCCTGCTCTTTGATGCCAGCAGTGACTTTTCCGGTGTTGTCTTTGTAATCTCCGCAAAGTCAGAACCTGTCATCTGTCTTCTGGAAGGCGTATATGGGTTGTATGTTTTAATTCCCATGGTTGACTTCTCCTTTCAATACTGTTTATTATCACGGTTTCTGTCCGTATGATTTAATGCTTTTATAGGTTCGGTTCGCTAGGCTCGAAAATACCTCGCCAAGCTCTCCGAACGGGGTCCGACTAAGTTTCAGCCTTCGCCTTCGGCTCGGTTTCAACAAGTCTTATAACCCCTCAAAAATCTCTATATCAGCGCTTTCTGAGGTGAGCTGGACAATTGCTTTCTTTGTCTTTGCCGTCTTTCCGAACTGCATTGTTCCGCGGATCCTCTTTTTCTTGCCCGGGCAGTTCATGGTGTTGACTTTTTCTACTTTCGTTCCGTCAAACATCTTTTCAACAGCTTCTTTCACCTGGCTCTTTGTCGCTTCCGGGCGAACGAGAAATGTGTATTTCTTCTCTCCCATAAGTTCCATGCTCTTTTCTGTAACTACCGGTTTAAGGATTACATCATAATATTTAATATCTGCCATTATGCGTACACCTCCTCGATACTCTTCGCAACCGCCTTTGTGGCAATCACTGTGTTGTATTTCAGGATGTCGTATACATTAATCGTATTAGTCTTTGCCGTCTTCACGTCAGCGATGTTCCTTGCGGACAGCTCTGCGTTCACATTATCGTCTTCCAATACTACCAACGCTTTAGACACATCCAGGTTCTTTAAAATGTTTGCGAAGTTCTTTGTCTTCACTTCGTCAAATGCGATCTCGTCGATCACAATGAATTTCTTCTCTTCAACTTTCGTTGTAAGCGCGGATTTCAGCGCCGCCCTCTTCTCTTTTCTGTTCATCTTAAAGGAATAGTCTCTCGGCACCGGAGCAAATACAACTCCGCCGCCTGTCCACTGAGGAGCCCTTGTAGATCCCTGTCTTGCGTGGCCCGTTCCTTTCTGTCTCCATGGTTTTCTTCCGCCGCCGGACACTTCAGCGCGCGTCTTTGCCTTCTGCGTTCCCTGACGGTTATTTGCAAGCTGGCTCACAACTGCCATGTGTACGAGGTGCTCATTAACTTCCACACCAAATACCGCATCGCTCAGATCGATCGTGCCAACTTCTTTGCCTTCGATATTATAAACAGATACGTTTGCCATCTTAAGTCTTCCTCCTTCCTCGCCAAACCCTAAATGGATTTCACTGCTTCTTTAATAGTTACTAAAGATTTCTTCGGTCCCGGCACAGAGCCTTTTATCAGGAGCAGGTTATTCTCCGCGTCCACTCTCACAACCTCAAGGTTCTGAACCGTAACCTGTACATGTCCCATATGTCCAGGCATCTTCTTTCCCTTGAATACCTTGCTCGGGTCAGATGCGGCTCCGTTAGAACCGGCATGACGATGATATTTGGAACCATGTGTCATAGGACCCCTGTGCTGCCCGTGCCTTTTGATGGCTCCCTGGAATCCTTTACCCTTGGAAATTGCCGTAGCGTCAACTTTATCGCCCGCCTCGAAGATGTCAGCTTTGATTTCCTGTGCAAGCTGATATTCACTTGCATTTTCAAACTTAAACTCTCTCACAAATCTCTTCCCTGTAACTCCGGCTTTTGCAAAATGCCCCTGCTCTGCCTTTGTCACTCCGTGACGGTGAGCGATCTCTTTTTTGCCGCTCTTGTCCTTGTTAATAATCTTGTCTTTCTTGTCAACATAGCCGACCTGAACCGCCTCGTAACCGTCATTCTCCATCGTCTTAACCTGCGTAACCACGCAAGGGCCAGCCTGAAGGACCGTTACCGGTGTCAATGTGCCGTCTTCGCTAAAGATCTGGGTCATTCCGACCTTTGTAGCCAAAATAGCTTTCTTCATTATAATTACCTCCTGTGATTTACAGCGGAACGCACATGGCGCTCATCCTAAATATTAGGAACTACTGTTTGCTTTTCATTTTGATATCAATGTACACGCCGGCCGGCATCTCAAGCCTTGACAGCGCGTCAACCGTCTTCTGGGTCGGTGTGATGATATCGATCAGCCTCTTATGAGTCCTCTGCTCGAACTGCTCCCTGGAATCTTTATATTTGTGAACAGCCCTCAAGATTGTCACCACTTCCTTCTTTGTCGGAAGTGGCACCGGACCGCTCACCTTTGATCCGTTCTTCTTTACAGTTTCGATGATTTTCTTAGCGGATGCGTCTACCAGCTGGTGATCATACGCTTTCAAAGTGATTCTCATTACTTGACTTGCCATAAAAAAAGTCGCCTCCTTTTCGTACTATTAAACTCCAGTACGACAAGCGGTGACTGTACACTCTCCCGTGTGTGTCGTGAGAAACCTACACAGGCAATATGTGATACAGTGACTTGTCGCCAGTTTCCTAACTTGACATTCGCTCCACGGAAAACCTGCCATACCTCTTCTCAGCATCCTGATGTCTGGGAAGCTCCCGGCAGCAACCTCACGTTTCACAGCTATCAATGTCACAGCTTTTTTAGTATATAAGACTTCTTTCGCATTTTCAAGGTTTTTTTCTTTTTTTTTGTATTTTTTTGCATACAAGGATTCGACATTATATTTTGTAATGGCAGCATTACGTGAGCTTATTTCTGCTTGACTTCCATTACTGTGCAATTTATAATGATAAAGGATTTAAAAATAATAAATTATTTAAAATCAGGAGGAAACATTTCTTATGAGTGCAGCAACAGTTTTACTTATTATCATGTGGATCTTCGGAGCCGTCTATTTCTTTATACTGGCAAAAGATGTCCTCGCGCACAAGAGCGAGCTTGTGAAAGACAAGATGGCCCACAATGTGATCATCAGTGCTATTGCAAACTTTTTCGACACATTAGGAATCGGCAGCTATGCTATTGCAACTACGGCATGGAAGTTTACAAAGTCCAATTCCGACGACCTGATACCCGGAACGCTTAACGTAGCGTTCGGCATCCCAATCATGGTCGAGGCAACAATCTTCATCCAGAAAATCGAGATGGACACCCTTACTTTGGTGCTTATGATAGCATCTTCCGTTATCGGAGCAACCCTCGGGGCAAAGTTCATCTCCAGGCTTGATATTATGAAAATCCGCGTGATCATGGGGATCGCGCTTCTTATTGTAGCCGCAGTCACTCTCTGCAAAATCAATGCGGTAGGGCCGTTTGGCATCATCGGAACCGAAAGAGGACTGGAAGGCGGCATGCTGGTAATCGGCATTGTTGCAAACTTTATATTAGGAGTCCTTATGACGGCAGGCATCGGTCTGTACGCTCCATGTATGGCAGTGGTTCTGCTCCTTGGCATGAGCGCCGACGTTGCTTTCCCCGTCATGATGGGTTCCTGCGCGTACCTCTGCCCGGCAGCCGGTATCGCATTTGTAAAAGAAGGCAAGTACCACAGGGGCGCTACGATACCTATGATCATAAGCGGATGCATCGGCGTACTGATCGCAGGATTCATTGTAACGTCCCTGCCTCTCACACTGCTCACCTACCTTGTCTGTGTAGTAATGGTAGTGTGCGCCGTCCTGTTCTTCAATGATGCGAGAAAGCGCAGCTAGGCGCATCGGCCAATTTTTTATTGAAAATGCACTATATTTTTTATAATAAAACAAAAAATATGACCAAATCATCCATTTTTATACAAGAAATCATTGACCTTTCCAGTCTATAATGATATATTTATTTATAACGAAGATGACAAATCGGGGTGTTGTCTTCGGAGAAGTTATAGTAATCATATATCTAGAGATTGGAGGAAAAAACATGTTATTAGCACTTCAGATTTTATTTGGCGTCCTTGCAGCAGGAACCGGTCTTGGCCTTATTGTTGACGTAGCCAAGAACCGTATGGATGATCTCCGGAAGGCAACAGGAAAGCAGTGGGCATCAGGTTTCACAGTAGGTATTATCGCCAACTTCCTTGATACGCTGGGCTGCGGTTCTTTCGCACCATCCACATTTATGTACAAATTGTTCAACCAGATTGACGATATTGATATTCCTGGTACGCTGAACGTAGGAGATACTTTCCCGGTTATTTTCGAGGCATTCATCTTCACGGCTTCCGTAGATTGCGAGCCTATGTTCCTTTGGATTATGTACATATGTGCTGCTGTAGGTTCATTCGGATTCGCGACTGTCGTTACAAAGTGGCCGCGTAACAAGATTCGTTACGCTCTTGGATTTATCATGATACCTCTTGCAGCTATTATGCTTTGCAAGAATACGGGCGTTGGTCCTTTCGGAACTGTAGGTACTCTTACCGGTTTACATGGCTGGAAACTTATTGTAGCAGCAGGCCTTAATGTTTTATGGGGCGCTTTGATGGATATCGGCTTTGGTCTTTATGCACCTTGTATGGCTACCTGCCTTCTGCTTGGAGTTGACGGTACAGCTTGTTTCCCAGTATTCATGGGATCCTGCGCTTGCCTGATGCCGGCTTGTTCTATCGAGTTCATCAAGAAGCACAGATACGATGTACCACATACAATCGGTAACGCTCTCGGCGGATGTATTGGTGTATTTATCGCATGGAAACTTATTACGAACCTGCCGATGTTCTGGCTCATCAACCTTATTTGCGTAGTTCTTCTTTGGACGTCATACACATTGTTAAGTGCTGCTCAGAAAGATAAGAAAGCTGGAATTGCTTAAATTATCATAAATGGTGAATTATATTAGATGGCTATCCATCCGGATAGCCATCTAGCAGTTTAAAAGATTCATCACTCAAAAATGGAGAATATATTATGTTTGTAAATGAATATGTAATGACTCGGAGACGTTATGACAAGTGGGCAACTCCCAAGTTTTGGAAGTTACCTATTTTTTATGTTTGGTGTCTTATTTTTATCGCCGGAGTTTTTGGCTGGGTTTATTTTGAACGCGTAAATGCTCCTACAAGGTGGCAGTCAATTGGTGCATTTCTGACTTTCGTCGCAGTATACAGAGGCGTATTTTTCAGATGGATGCACGCTGATAAGACTTTTCGCCTTACCCGGGCAAATTATTTTAACGGAAAAGACTGGACGTGCAAAACCATCGTCAGCGATAAAAGAATCTCTCTCTACGTCAATGGAAAGGCCAACAACAAAGTGGAGTGGAAAGACATCTTACGATTCGAAGAGGCAAAGTCTTTTTTTAAGCTGGCAACAGACGAATATAACGAGGGCGTCATGCTCGATAAATCATGCTTTACGGAAGGTGATTCCGACAGTTTCCGCCAATGGATGCTCGATAATCATCCCGAGATTAAGTACGGGCCCGTAGCTCCGCCATTCAATAAATAACATGTCAAGAGGTTTGCAAACATGAAAACTGGAAAACTGATTAAAAAATACACCCTTGTCGCTTTTTTCGTCGTTATGATGGCAGTTTCTCAGACTCTCTGCATGAAAGCAGATATCGGCCTGTGCGCCTGCTGGGATTCCGTCAGCCTTAATGTATATCAGATTACCGGATTAAAGGTCGGCACTTTCAGCATTATCGGAAATTTTATCTGCATATTGATTCAGATCTTAATGCTGAGGAAAGATTTCCACCCTGTCCGTCTCCTTCAGATTCCGGTAGCCGTCATATTTGGCGTAGTCGTAAACTTTGTCTATTATAAGGTTCTTTTATTTGAGCTGCACAGCTATCCGGTGAGAGTCCTGTTCTGGGCTGTCTCTTATCTGGGACTTGCAGTATTTATTGGAGGCTTGAATCTCCTGGGTGCTGTTCAGATTCCAGTAGAAAGCACTTACTATACGGCAAGCAGCAAGTTTGGAATTGATTTTGCGAAACTCCATATTACCTGCGACGCCCTGCTCATCATTACTTCCCTGTCCCTCTCCCTTCTCTTCGGTCTTTCTTTTAAAGTCCGCGAAGGCACTATAGGAGGGATGCTTGTCCTCGGACCTCTCACAAAATGGTGCATGGGATGGGAGAAAAAAATTATACAGAATAACGAATAATTATGAGAAAAGTATGCAGTTTCAACAAATATCGCTTTAGTCTATTGACACTTTAAAGCAAAGGTGGTATATTAAAGCCGATTTAACTGATACGGTTAAATCAAAAGCAATAACGGTTGCGTTTGCAGTTATGCCACGCCGGCTGTTTTCCCCAAGAACAGCCCTGCAACGGCAAACTCCAATAAATATATACATTCCTCGGCATACGAGGAAACATTCCCCAGCTTTGTATATACAGAACTGCAATGCAACGAGGAAAAACCTCTCAATGACATACCAAAAGAAAAAGCACGTCATAGTGATATGCCGTGCTTTTTCTTTTTTCGTAAGCTTTTTTATCTGCTTTCCTGTTCTTTCTTTCTCATCTTGAGCTTTAACAGTGCTTTCGCTTTCAGGCAATCGATACGGTCCATGTTGTTTTCCCCAACCACATCTGTCTCTTCTCCGCTTTCGCTCTTGTTGATATCTACAATCGCGTCCAGATAGTCGTTGACGACTACAAACTGAGCAACCGTGCCGTTAAAAGTGATTCCCGTCACTGGTATTCCTCTTGTGCCTATCTGTTCAATCGTATTCGTATAATCCACATGGCTGTTTCCCCATCCGTCGCAGGAGAGGATCACGCCGTCCGCCCGCATACACTCTGCCCACACGGCAGCTCTCGTTCCAACCAGCATCTTATCCTCATTGCCGTCCGGAGAGCCCACAAGCATAACTCCCATCAGGTCAAGGTCAGTGTCCTCTGCCACAACCTCCAGAAGAGGGTCCCTAAAATGATGCAATGATGTTTCCTTTGTTGAAGGGCCGATTCCCATACTCTTTCACCTCCTACTGCATAGAACGGATAATGCCGTCGCGGTACTCATTCGGAGACACGATGATCGGCATATTACCCATGTCGATAATTGATTTTCCGCCTTCTACACCAGAAGGTTCTTTTGCAAACAAGTGCGTATCATACATCGCTCCCTGCCCGGCAACCTGTTTGATGATCAGCACTTTCTTCTTTCCCGGCCTTACAATGTCGTGATACTCATGACGCTCCGTACACTTCTCGCCCTTAAACTTCTTTAACTTGTCGCGGTATCCCTGGATGAACTTATCGCATGCCCGGTGCGCCGCCGTCGGTCCCGGCCGCTCCTGTCCCATGCCCGCCGCAAGCGTTACGTCAAAGGATATGATGTAATCGTTATCACCCGGCGTGCCTGCCCGGTTCAGGTATAGCTGCTCCTTTAAGTTTCCTTCCGAAGAACCGAACTCATGGCACTGCTTGCCGTTCACATCTACCCCTGTAAGGATGACATACACACCTGTAACTGTATGGGTAATCCCATCCCCGATTTTCCCGAGAACCTTTGTAGATATAGGCACGATATCCATAATCGTGTTCGTCCAGCGGTCATGGTCGCCCGGCTTGATAAGTTGGATATCTATCTTTTCGATATGTTCTTCCCCGGCCACAAGCTCATCAACCATCTCTTTACTGACAGTCATGTGTCCATCAACCTTGATATCATTATGTTCACCCCACTCTATCTCGCTCATATGGAATGCTTTAATAACGAGTTTTCTAAGGTCTTTTACTTCATCTGCCAAATTTCATTCACCTCCGTTATAAATTCATATTTTTATTATACAATATCCCGAATCCATTTCCAAGATATTGTTTCAAAAAGGGCAGATGCCTAAGCATCTGCCCTCCAGCACTCGTATACGATTATACCTTTGCAATATACTCGAATGGCAACGGAACAATCTTTCCAGGTGTCTGGATCTCAACTAACTGCTCCAGAGTTGCCTTTACGATCTGTGTCTGCTGTTCCGGATTGTTCGGAGCGCCCGCATTCGCACCCATAGGAACGAGCGGAGCTACAGCACGAGGAGTACCGGTCTGACGAACAACCGGCGGAAGAGCTGCAATAATAATTGTAGGAATTCCAGCCTCTTCAATCGCTCTCTGCACCAATACTGCAGAGCGGTGGCAGGTACCTCAGCCAGCGGTGAGGACTACTGCGTCAACTTCCTCTTCTTTAAACATCTGTGCAATTGCCGGACCGGTCTCACCTTTGAATTTCTCCTGGTTACCGCCGCCGCCCATGAAACCTGCATGTACAGGCGCACAAGCTTTGATAAATCCTTCTTTTGCCAGTTCGTGGATTCTGTCAATCGGGAACATACAGTTAATGTCTTTATTAACATCACTGTTATCATATCCACCGTGTGATACCATCAGTTCATCTGACGGCATATCATCTGTTACCTTTCTCCAGGTAAAATCACCTGCAAGGTTGAATCTTTCCTGCTCTTTGTGGTGAACACCCGCTGCTGTTGCAAGAGCAATCGTCATATCCTTAAGCTCTTTTGTAACAGGTGCCCATACAGACGGTGGAGTAATAGGAACGAATATCTCTGATTGCATTCCTTTAACTAATGTTAAACTCATTGTTATACCTCCTTATTGTTCTGGTTCTTTTCGCGCATCTCTTTCTGACGCCTGGTATAAGTGTCAAGGTTACTTACATATTTTTCGTTGACTTCCGGCCCAAGCTGCTCTACAAAACTCATGTTCCACGCAACTTCCTGACCGACTACGATTGGATAATCACTGATGAACATCCGCATAGGAACCCTCAAGTGGCCCAGGCGGCCTTTCAGGTCAACAGCCACTGCTCCATCATGTACTTCCACAATGACTCCTTCCATCCTTATTATCTTATCGCCATACTTTAAGTCTGTCATGCATTTTCACCTAACTTTTAGTCATATTTTTCTTTACGTTTCTTACTCATTGGCAGAGACTGCTCATTATCTACCAGATTCAGTTCTTTTCCTGTTACACTTGCGATCGCTTCAACGTTAGAAGACTTAACATTCGGATTCCACTTCTTCTCAGCAGCCTTTACATCCTCGCCGCCCATAGCATTCTTGAGCATCTGAAGCGCACGTACTGCATCTTCCGGACAAAGTGTATTACAAGCAAGAACCTCGTTCTCAATACCTGATTCAGACTTATTATTATCAACCATGTGGGTCATATACTTGTTACCTACAACAAGAGCGCCCTGTACAGCACAGAAAGACATGCCGACTACCGGAATCCCTCTCATACCGATCTGCTCATGGTGACTCGCGAAGTCGATATGGTTGTTACCGAAACCTTCTGTTGTAACGAAAGCTCCGTCAACGTCTAACATCTCACAAATCTGTCCGACACGTTTGGATACATAGAACTTCTCTGCATTGATCTGCGGGCTTCCAACGAAGATAACACCGCAAAGGTCAACTTCTTCATCATGAAGAGCCTCAAGAACCAACGGCTCTCTCCAGTAATGTCTGGACATCTCTTTTGATGCAGGTCCGATACAGGTAAGCGCATGGATACATCCGTCAAGAACTTCAAGCGGAGATACTGCAACCGGAACGTTACCAAGGTCTACATTCGGCTTTCCTCCAAGAATACCAACCGGCTCTACAGGAAGGATCAGGTTGTCGTGCATAGCGCCCTGGCCCATGATTTCCTTAACAATTACGATTTTCTTCTTTCCAGGTCTTCTGTACTGGTCAAACTGCTCTGTATCAACTACGAGAGACTCGTCTAACTTCTTCAGCACTTCACGGATCTCCTGTGTGATAATATCTGATGCTGTATGTGCAGCTAACGGGCCAGGTCTCTCCATGTTGGTCCCTTCTTTAACAGTAACCTGTGTCTTAATGAAGATCTCGCCTTTTTCCGGTGCTCCCGGACGTCCCCACATGATGTTCTCATCAAGGTAGCCTTCTGAAGAACCGAACTCGCCGATCTGTACGCCGTTGGCGTCTGTACCTGTTACCATCATAACAACGCCGTCAAGCACTCTTGTAACGCCGCTTCCAAGCTCGCTCTCGCCTTCTTTTGTAGCGATTGGCTGAACGTCCATGATCGTCTCGGAATATGTGTGGTAATCCTCAGGTGTGATAATATCGATCTTAAGGTCATATACTAATTTCTGTGAATCAATACACTCTTTCTCAATACCTTCACGGATATAAAGAACGGTTCCGTCAATCTTTGTCTCCGGTCCTCTCTTAACTTCCGTAATATTGAAATGCTTTCTTGTTAAGCTTCTGATCAACTTTGGCTCCTGCTCTGCTTCCGGTGCTGCCGCTGCTGCTGCTGCCGGCGCTGCTGCTACTGCTGCCGGTGCTGCTTCGCCGCCGCCAAGCGCTCCCACCGGAATCTCAAGGTCGATATCCTTACCCTCTCCGATGTGGATCTTAAGCATGCCGCCTGCCACCGGTGCTGCTGGTGCTACTGGTGCCGCAACCGGCGCTGCCTCTGCGACCTCTTCTTCTGCTGCTGCCACCGGTGCGCTAGGAGCCTTAGCTCCGTCAAGAACATCTGCGGTAAGCGGGGCAAGAGAATCACAGGTTTTTGTAAGTTTTGCTCCTAATACTTCCTCGATGGTCAGGCAACCGTCAAGGTTTAATAATCCTGAATCTACCAAATCGTCAAAAATTGCCGGATCTTCCAGATTCGCAGGCTCGATTGTAATGCCGGCCTCGGCTCTACAACATAAAACCGCAGGATCATGAGCATGTGCTTTAGCTGTTTCAGCTGTGATAGACATATTGTTTTCCCTCCTTGTTTGGATTTCTTAATTATATATACAGCCGCTTCCGGCAGGCGAAAACCTCTCACTTCGCCGTCACGCAAAAAGGAATCGGGGAACCTTTTTTACGCGCCGCAAGCAGCAGTAATACCTTTAAAATCATGTGCGTTTTCTAAAAATCGATATCCTGGCTTACCTGTTTGGATACTTTGAGCGTCCTGTACAGAGCATGGCCAACAGACCTCATCACATGGTCTGTCTGGTGGAACACCTTAAGACCCATCTTCGGACCGGATGCCATAACAGTATTGGAACAGTCAGAGCAGTTGCCGATGATGATGTACTCACACTTATCTTTCTTGAACTGCATGTTGTTCTTAACCTGTCCGGGACAGTTGCCAGGCCTTAAGCACTTAAGCGGTGCGCCCGGCTTATTCTCGATAGCCTGCTTGCATCTTGCCACAGACACGACCTTGCCGTTCATCTTCTCACAGATCTCACGCATACGCTCTTCATTGCCGCCGCATGCACATACAAGAAGTCCTACGTTCGCTCCGTGAAGATCCGGGAACTCAACCGTGACAAGGATCCCTCCTGTCGTCTTTGTGATCGGCGCGTCAAAGTCTGTGGACTTTCCTGTAAATGCTCCGCCCATAACGATCTCGCCGTACTTTCCGTCGATACCGCCGGCTCTTTCAATCAATTCCCCAACACTGGTTCCAACCGGAACGTCCATGAAAACGTGTGCGCCGTTTCCGCCGTTGAGTTTGCCGCGGACAGTCAGATTCTTTGTAATGCAAGGTTTCTTCTCATCAATCGCCTCTGCAACCTTTGCTGCCGTCTCAAGATTGACAACAACAGATTTTGCCGCAGACGGAAGCTGCATCGTCGTAAGGTTCACGCCAAGGCACTCTCTTACTACCGCACGCTCCTCGCCCATCGGATAGATATCCGGAAGAAGATGCATGGAAATTGCAGATTCGCCCTCTAACGCTTTCTGCAGCGTCTTGATCGCCTTCTGGTTTTTCTTCTTAATAGCAAAGATCGCCTTATCGGCATTGGTAATCTCCATGCAGTATTTCACGCCGCGGATTACCTTGTCGCACTGCTCCTCAATCTGCTTGATATTATGTTCTAATCCAGGCTCGCACTCAGCCGCGTTGATCAGGATGTAGCCCTTCTCGCAATCCAGCTTAAAGTCAGCCGGCAGTTCCGGGTTGATCTCCGGGTCAAGCTCGCCCATCGGCGTCTCCGCCAGATTGATATTAAGCTTGATTCCTGTCGGGAATCCTGCGCCTCCAAGCCCTACGACTCCTGCCGCCTTCACCATGTCAAGCTTGCTTGCATCCTCAGGCACATCAATCGGCACAAACTCATCCGGCTGCTCCTCGGAAGGCTCGATGATGATCCTGTCGTCCGTAACCTCAGCCACTTTCCCGTACACACTGGAAAAAATGTTAGCGCCAAGCCCCGTAGGCGTTGCAATCAATGTACCCTTTTTCACTTCGTCTCCGGCCTTAACGATTGCTGCACATGGTGCCCCAACATGCTGACGTAATAACATCTGTACATTTCCCATGTCAAACATCTCCTTTTCTTTGTTTATATTAGTAAAAAACGAATCTATCCGTCCGTTTCATTACCTCTCAATAACACACATCTTAAGTTTCTCCTGACGTCTTTAATGTTCCCCAAAAGCGTCTTTTCATTTATAAGTATTTTCTATAATAACAAGCCGTCAAATTCTTAACAGCCAAAAACCGCTTAAAACTGCACTTTTTGGCGAGGGCATGTGGGAATCGAACCCACCCAGGACGCTCTTAACGCCCCACACTGGTTTTGAAGACCAGGAGGCACACCAGTCACCCATCTACCCCCATATTCTTTGTTCATGCGAAATAACCTTAACATATTCCACGGTATATTTCAACAGTTTTTATTTAGTTTTTATAATACCAAAAAACCGTTGACTTTTCAAGGTTTTTCCCTCATAATAGTGTTAAATGATTGAACCGCGTACTAGAACGCAGTCTATTCGTTATTTTTCTGTCAAATTTTGATGTGCCACGGCACTTGCTTTACGGAAAAAGGCATGGCAGGATATCCTTTCCGCCGTGTTTTTATAAAGAAACTATAGATTTTATCTATGAGTATGTTTAAGGAGGTAATTATTATGGAGTTGAAAGCTAATGTAAACTTCGACCGGTTTGAGAGCGCCCTTCAGGTAGTAGATTCTCACACCGTCGGCGAGTTCTGCCGCATCGTTATCGGCGGATTCCCGGAGCCGGAAGGCAGCACCATGATCGAGAAGAAGAAATGGATGGAGGACAATTACGATCATGTTCGTACAGCCCTCATGTTCGAGCCAAGAGGACATCACGACATGTTCGGCGCGTTCCTCTGCAAGCCGGTTAACCCGGAGGCACAGTTCGGCGTTATGTTCATGGACACGGGCGGATACCTGAACATGTGCGGCCACTGCACCATCGGCGCGGTTACAGTAGCAGTTGAGGCAGGCCTTGTAGAATCCAAAGAAGGGGAAAACGATGTGATTCTTGAAGCTCCTGCAGGACTGATCCGCACAAAGGCTATCGTAAAAGACGGCAAGGTTGAAAGCGTTACCCTGACCAACGTTCCGGCGTTTGTTTACAAAGAAAACCAGAAAGTTACGATTGACGGCAAGGAAATCGAATTCACGATTTCTTTCGGCGGAAGTTTCTTCGCGCTGGTTGACACCACCAAGCTTGACCTCGGCGAAATCAATGCAAAATCCGTTCCTGCATATGCAGACCTGGGCATGAAGATGTTAGAGATCATCAACAAAGAGATTCCGGTACAGCATCCAGAGCTTGACATTACAAGCGTTGACCTGGTTGAGTTCTACGGACCGACACCAAATCCGGAAAAAGCTAACATGAGAAATGTTGTTATCTTTGGCGAGCACATGGCTGACCGCTCACCGTGCGGAACCGGAACAAGCGCGAAGCTCGCAACTCTTCACCACTGGGGAGAGATTGGCGTAGGCGAAGAATTTATCTACGAAAGCTTTATCGGCAGCCTGTTCAAAGGCGTTATCAAAGAAACCACCAAGGTTGGAGACTTTGACGCCGTCATCCCGATGATTACAGGAAGCTGCTACCTGACAGGCGTTGCTACATATTTAATCGACCCGACAGATCCGCTTAAATATGGTTTCCAGGTAGGTTAATTTTAGAGATGTCACTCTGATTTATATGACGATACAGGA
The DNA here is from genome assembly GCA_910578455.1 of uncultured Dorea sp. Lineage (GTDB taxonomy): Bacteria > Bacillota > Clostridia > Lachnospirales > Lachnospiraceae > MD308. The sequence continues at coordinate 19,474 of CAJTQA010000006.1, read as the reverse complement.
GAAGCGGGTTAGATCTGATCCGCTTCTCTTACTAGAAAGGAATGATTCCAATGCCAAGAAAACGGCAATCAACAAAAAGCCGCATTGTCAAAGCCGCCTGGAATCTATTTTATAAAAACGGTTATGAACACACTACCATAGAAGATATCATTACAGCCTCAAAAACCTCCAAAGGTTCATTTTACCATTACTTTAAAGGCAAGGAGGCTCTGCTCAACAGTCTGTCCTATCTCTTCGACGAAAAATACGAGGAGCTTTACAGCACCATAGATCCGGGTCTGTCCTGTTATGACAGGTTATTATTTTTAAATCACGAACTCTTTTATATGATTGAAAGCAGTGTAGACATCAGTCTTTTAGCGTCCCTATATTCGTCACAGTTAATCACGAAGGACAAAAAATCACTGTCTGACAAAAAGCGTTTTTATTTTAAATGGATTAACGAGATATTAACAGAAGGTTTAGAACGCGGAGAATTCAAAAACACCAGCACTGCCGAAGAGCTGATGAACATTTACGCCATGTATGAGCGTGCTCTTTTATATGACTGGGCTCTTTTCAAAGGCAAGTATTCTTTATCCGAATACAGCGACAGGCTGCTTCCGCATGTGTTAGATACTTTTGTTTCAGGAATATAATATAGGGTACTTTGATAAGGGATTTTCTCCCATACTTATCAAAGTACCCATCTTTATGCCTCATCGCGCCCCTTTACCATATGCCGAGGCTACACCATGCATTCATGTATCTCTTCTTCTTCAATTCCCACGGCCCTCATCACGGACACGATTCCCTCCCGGTCGGAAAGCGCCGCGCACCATGCCAGGCCGCAGCCTGCAGAGATAGCTCTTGGCACGGGAATGATCCTTCCCGGAACTTCCCTTTCCTTGCACGCTTTCTCCATCGCCATGGCATCTGCCGTAGTATGAAAAGTCACAACAAGCTTAAGTTCTTTCTTCTTCATCTGCCGCTACTCCTCCTGTGCCAGTTCTCTGACGGCGCGAATTGCCGTCTCAACCTCTTCCTCCGTGTTATAGTGGGAAAAGCTGAACCTTACCGCACCCTGCTCCACCGTACCCAGCGCCTCATGCATGAGGGGGGCGCAGTGTCCTCCTGACCTGGTAGAAATGCCATAATCCGTAAGGAGCGCGTCGCTTACTTCCCCCGAATCATACTCTCCGATATTGAGCGTCACGATGGCGCATCTGTCCTCACTCTCAAAATCCCCATAGACCGTAACCCCGGAGATGTCTTTCACTCCCTCATAAAATTTCCTCATAAGCGCCTGCTCCTGTTTTCGGATGGCATCAATCCCTGTCTCCTCCAGATAGCCAAGCGCCGCATGGAGCCCGGCAATCCCATGCCCGTTCAACGTTCCGGCCTCCAGCGCCGTAGGCATCTCTGCCGGCTGGGACTTGCTGTAGGTCTGCACTCCAGTGCCGCCGCTCTTTAAGGGGCGTATCGCGATTCCTTCCCTTACATACAGCCCGCCTGTTCCCTGCGGCCCCAGCAGCCCTTTATGCCCGGTAAAGCACAAAACATCAATGTTCATCCTCTCCACGTCAATAGGAAACACTCCCGCCGTCTGGGAGGCGTCCACCACGAAAAGTACCCCGTGAGCCTTCGCAATCTTCCCGACAGACTCTATGTCCACATAATTCCCCGTAAGGTTCGAGCCATTCGTGCATACAATCATCTTCGTGTCGTCGCAGAGCGCATCCTCCATATCCGAAATCCTGACCCTGCCCTTCTCATCGCTCTTTACGACTGTAAGCCGCACGCCGTTCTTCTCCATCTCATACAGGGGCCTCAGAACGGAATTATGCTCAAGCATCGTGGTAACCACATGGTCTCCCGGCTTTAAAAGCCCTCTGACCGCAATATTGAGGCTCTCCGTGGAATTATTCGTAAAAACTACCTGTTTCGGGCTTGTTCCGCCGAAAAGTCGGCACAGGCGCTCCCTCGTGTCATAGATGATTCTTGACGCGCTAAGGGACGCATCGTTGGCTCCGCGCCCGGCATTTCCCATGGAACTCATGGCGCGTACCACCGCATCTATCACGCACTGCGGCTTATGCATCGTCGTCGCCGCATTATCCATATATATCATATGCTATTCCTCCCTGATTCCGTATACTTCCTCTACAATGCGGACAAACCTCTCGATCGTCTTTCCAATATGCCCGTTTTTATTGTAGACAAGGTTGATGTCACGGCCCTCATCTGCCTCCGGGATGGAAAAGGCAAGCATGTGCCCTGTCTCCACCTCTTCCGCCGCCGCAAGCTGGGACAGAATCGATATCCCCATCCCCTGCCGCACGGAACGCTTAATTGTCTCCTGATTGTCAATGCTCGCGATTATATTAAGCTCTCCCATGGATATTCCGGCTTTCTTCAGCTGCTTTTCGGCCTCCTTGCGTGTTCCGGAGCCCTCCTCCCGCAGGATGATGCTCTCTTTTTTCAGCCATGCAATCCCTTGGCCTTCCCTCTCTTTCAGCGCCTGGTATTCCGGCGTATTAGGTGTGATGATTACCAGCTTATCCTTGTAAAACGGAATATATCTGCAGTATTTCTTTTCCAGCACGGTTCCGGTAAAGCCTATGTCCGCCACGCCCTCAATAATGTGTGTCACCACCTCCGTGCTGTCTGTTTCAATGATCTTAAACCGCTCCTGCGGATACCTCTCTTTAAAAAGTATCAGCACATCCGGCAAAAGATACTGCGCCGGTATCGTAGATGCCGCAATCGTAACACTGCGCTTCCCCGCATCTTCATTGACATGAAAATGTTCCTGTATCTGATATTCCAGGTCAATGATTTTCCTCGCGTATTTATACAATTCCCGTCCGTCCTCAGAAAGGCCGACTTCCTTCGTATTTCTGATAAAAAGCCGTACATTCAGCTCTCTTTCAAGCGCTGAGATGTGGGCGCTTATCGTCGGCTGGGTCAGGTACAGTTCCCTCGCCGCCTTCGAAAAGCTGCCGCCCTCCGCCACCTGGACAAAAGCTTCTAACTGTTTTAGATTCATGAATATGCTACCCTTTCACTTTCTCCGCCTGTCTTTTTCGTCACTTTAATGCCGTCCATGTATTCCAAAATCGGCTTTGCGCTTTTGCGGCTCGTAGAAAACAAATCCCTCACCTGCGCGATTGTTATGACTGGATCTTCTGAAAGTTTCTTCTGTATCGCCTCTTTTGCCTCCTCCATATAACGGTTTAACGTAAACATGTCCTCTGTAACCTTTACGACCTCCCGCTCCTGGATCAGAATATTTAAAACATCGTCGGTCGTCTCCCTTGGAATCCCTTTAAAATCAAGCTCTGAATACCTTGCAAAGTCAAAGCGCGCCTCCTCGAATGCTCTCAGGAAGATTCCCGCCGCTTTTCTGTACGTCTCATCTTTCAGCACGCTGTAATCCGGCGTACACAAAAACTCATCCACCCGCTTAAGCCATCCGCTTTCAACCATGCCTTCAACCACCCGGTCAAAGACATTTGGTTTCATCTTCGAAAAATGCGTCGCCTGCACTTCGGCTTTTTTCATGCCGTAGCGGTATGGGTATCTCTTTTCATATGCCGAAAGAGCGTCCGATATCACCTTTTTCGCTTCCCGCATCGCATCCGCATGCCAGACGAATATATCCTTACGCATGGCAAAAATATGCACTTTTCCCTTGCTTTCCAGCTCCTCTACCTCTGCCTTTACCTCTTCGGCAGAAAGCGCCGTGAGCCTGGCAAGTTCCGCAACCGTAATCATGGCTGCTCTATGCTCCCTTACATGAAGCTCCAGAACATCCCCTACGGAGCCTGATTCCTTTCTCTTAAGCTCCTCTATTACATTTTCCCGGAACCGTTTCTTTATCCCGGGATTCGGCTCTAAGATCACGCCGCCGCCGATGGTTTCCATGGGAGAGTAAAACCTTACTACAAATTTATCTCCCCGGCGCACCGCCACAGGCTCTTCCAGCCTGAGCTGCACAAATCCGCTCTCGCCCGGCCCGATTTCCTCCTTGTCCAAAAGAACTGCCCGGCACAGCACCTCGCTGGTTCCCGTAAAGAAATGAAGCCTCGAATGATTGGCGAGAATCCGCATAGAATTTTCAAGAATTTCCAGTTTCACGTCTAAAAGATCCGTGGTCTTCATGCTGCCCGCCGGAGCAAGCACGCACCCTCTCTCAATCTCACGTTTCTTTATGTTAGAAAGGTTGATCGCGACCCTCTGTCCCGCATAGCACTCTTTCCTGTCTTCCCCATGCACCTGGATACTGCGGATCTTGCTCTCTTTCCCTATCGGGTATATTTCAAGGACATCTTCCCTTCGTATCGTGCCAGAGACAAGAGTTCCCGTGATGACCGTTCCGAACCCGGACAGGGAGAAAGCCCTGTCAACCGGGAGCCTCGGAATCGTATGAACGTCCTTTTGCGCCAGTTCGTCGCAGGTCATGCGCTCAATCAGCTCCACAAGGCCGTCAAGGCCCTGTCCGCTTGCCGCAGACACCTTTACTACTGGAGATTCCTCTAAAAATGTTCCGGCGAGCTCTTCTCTTACTTCTTCCTCCACAAGCTCCAGCCACTCCTCGTCTACAAGGTCGCATTTATTGAGGACGATAATGCTCTTTTCAATTCCAAGCAGCCCAAGGATATCCATGTGCTCCCTCGTCTGGGGCATAATGCCCTCATCCGCCGCAATGACAAGCAATACAAGATCCATCCCCACCACGCCGGCAACCATGTTGTTGATAAAGCGCTCATGCCCGGGAACGTCGATGATGCCCGCCCGGTCTCCCCCCGGCAGGTCAAAGAAGGTAAATCCAAGGTCTATTGTGATACCCCGCCTCTGCTCCTCCTCCCAGCGGTCTGTATTCCTGCCCGTCAAAGCTTTTATAAGCGTTGTCTTGCCGTGGTCGATATGCCCGGCGGTCCCTATAATTATATTTTTCATATTTCTTTCGTCCTCTGGATTTATTTTACTAATATGCCGGAAACCGCAAGCTGCCCTGCGATCACATTTATCTCCTGTTCCGATACGGTACGCATGTCAAGGAGGATTTCATCATTTACCGTCCTTGGGATGATTGGAACCGGCAAGCGGCGCATACGCTCTTCTAATTCATTCACGCTGATCTCTTCCGGCCGGATTGTTACTGCCGTGCTGGGAATGCGCTCAAGCGGAAGCGAACCTCCCCCTATCTGTGACTCGCACGGCTTCACCTCTGTTTTCACCGGAAGCTTTCTTTCTTTTAATATCCCGCAGAGCCTATGCGCCCGCCCTGCGACACTCTCCTGCGATTCTGAAAGCATCCGCAGCACCGGAATGTTCTGAACCGCTTTTTCTTCTGATAAATACTCCTGAAGCACCAGCTCAAGCGTTGCCGCCGTAAACTTGTCAATCCTAAGCGCCCGTGTAAGCTGATTCTTCTTCATCTTGTCAATATACTTCTTCTTTCCGATTATGATTCCTGCCTGAGGTCCCCCTAAGAGCTTATCCCCGCTGAAACATACAACATCCGCTCCCTTAGCGATTGATTCCTGCACTGTAGGCTCATGGGCCAGCCCATATTTTGCAAGGTCTATAAGAACGCCGCTGCCCAAATCCTCTATCACCGGGATGTCTTTCTCGCGCGCAAGGGGTATCAGCTCGTCTATCCCTACGGAATCCGTAAACCCTACAATGCGGTAATTGCTCGTATGTACCTTAAGGAGCGCTTTTGTCTCCTCTGTCACAGCATCTTCATAATCGTCATAATGTGTCTTGTTCGTTGTTCCTACCTCCACTAACGAGGCTCCGCTCTGTTCCATCACATCCGGGATGCGGAACTTCCCGCCAATCTCTATAAGCTCTCCCCGGGATACGATCACTTCCCCTCCCTTAGCCAGAGAGCTCAGGATAAGCAGCACCGACGATGCGTTGTTGTTGACCGCCATCGCTGCCTCCGCCCCTGTAAGCCTGCACAGGAGCTTTTCAAAATGGGAGTAGCGCTCCCCTCTTTTTCCTGCGTCCAGATTGTACTCCAGATTTGAATACCCGCTGACCAGCGAGATAACCTTTTTCATATGCTCCTCGCTTATCGGCGCCCGCCCGAGATTTGTGTGAAGAATCGTACCGGTGCCGTTTACGACCATCCGCATATTGGGCGTGTGCATGTCTGTCACCGTTTTCTCCACACGTGAAACAAGAAGGCTTATCTCTTTTCTTGCCTCTTCCTCGTTCTCTGATTTGGCGATATACGCCCTAAGCCTGTCCGTCTCTATATGGACAGACTCCATCACCGTCTCCTTCCCGTAACGGCCTGTCAGTTCCTGTATGGCGCTGTCCTCCAGCAGCACGTCCACCTTCGGGATGCTTCTGTATAAAAGATTTTTATTCATAACATTCTTCCTCTTCGTATTATTTATGACAATCGTATCAGCTTATCGCCTTTTGACGCTACTTTTCCAATGACAGACACTTTCGTATCCATGCCCGCCCTGTCAAAATCAGCCATCATATCGTTAAGATGTTCCGGTGAGACGCTGATCAAAAGCCCTCCTGAAGTCTGCGGGTCATAGAGCAGATCCATGTAATGCTCCTCCACCGCCCCCGCATCCACCTGATTTAGGGAATATCCCCTGTTCTTGTATGCTCCTGCGGGAACAAGCCCCATCTTCGCATAGTCAACAGCATCCCCAAAATATGCGATATCTCTTACGTTTAATTCGAATGTCACTTCACTGGCAGAAGCCATCTCCACACAGTGTCCTAAGAGTCCAAACCCGGTAATGTCCGTACATGCAGACACATCATACTTTTCCACTACCTGTTTTCCAAGTTTGTTGAGAGACGCCATGACTGTCTGCGCCTCCCTGATTGCAGAGGGCGACGCCATCTGCGCCTTAATGGCGGTGTTGACAATCCCGCTGCCAATCTGCTTTGTCAGGACGAGAACATCTCCCGCCCTGCAGCCATAATTTTTAAATATCTTATCAGGGTGTACAAAACCGGACACGCACAGCCCGTATTTCGGCTCATCATCCTGCACGGAATGCCCGCCTACCAGTACCGCCCCTGCTTCTTTCACCTTCGCCGCTCCACCCGCTAGGATGTCGCCCAAGATAGCCGGATCCAGACAATTCGGAAATCCGACGATATTCAGCGCAACCGCCGGCTCGCCCCCCATAGCCCACACGTCGCTCAAGGAGTTGGCAGCCGCTATCTGTCCGAACATATAAGGATCGTCGACAATCGGCGTGAAGAAATCAACCGTCTGGATCATAGCGATTTCATCTGTCACTTTATATATGGCTGCGTCATCGGACGTCTCAATGCCGACGAGCAGATTATCATCCTGGAATTTTGGCAGCTTGCTCAGAACCTGAGCAAGGGTCTCCGGACCAATCTTAGCCGCTCAGCCTGCGGTCTTGCTTAAACTTGTTAATCTGACATCTGATTTCATATGCCAACAATCCTCCTGTGTTCTTTATTTAGAAAATGCGCCCCGCGCATATTTCCCATGATAAGTTTTTCTTGTTTGAAAATAAGAGCCATGCCTCTGCTTTTGAAGTATGGCTCTTTTTTGAAAATATATACGGTTTTAATTTATGGCTTTATAATCCTTCCTGCATTCGCCATAGTCTCCACGATGCTGTACATGTTCGTCACGGTTCCTACCTGGAGCTTCTCTTTAAGCCCGTAATAATCAAGGCATGTCCCGCATGTCATGACCTCTACGCCCTGTGCCTCAAGAGATTTAAGGTCTTCTAACGAGTCGGATCCTTCCGCTGTCAGCGTCGCTCCGCCGTTGTAGAAAAGCATGGTCTTCGGCAATGTGTCAAGCTGCGTAACCGCAAAGATGAAACCTTTCATCAGCACTTTCCCAAGCTCGTCATTTCCCTCTCCCATGCGGTCTGAGGACACGACTACCACCGTATTGCCTCTCGCGTCCGGCATACATCCCGCTTCTTCTCCTGAAACTACGGCGCCTTCCATCTGCACCGTAATCTTAAACTCTCCGTCCGCAATCTTCTCGGAGGATACCTGTCCGCCCGAGGCTGATGCCATCTTCGTTACATTCTGGACGGCAATCTCATTGTCCACCAGCACTTCGATGGTCTCCGGACCGGTAAGCGCCTGCATTGCCTTTTTAGTCTTGATGACCGGGATCGGGCAATTGTCTCCCATTGCATTGACTGTAATCATAATGTTACCACCTTTCCACCCATTCCCTGGCACATACAAAAATATTTTATCACCGAATGTACAAAAGGTAAATGGATATTTAAAAATTTATAGCTACGGTTTTTCAATAAACCGTTACACTAGCACCTGATACGCGCCGTTCTCAAAATATGCCGGTTTCATGCCTCCTTTGCGGAACGCCGCAAGAAAATCCTCCATAGTCCGGATTTCTTCCGGAAAATATGTGGCGCACACTCCCACTTTTTCCGATACATGGCAGTCGCTTGCTCCCAGAGTAAAAAGACCCAGCCTCTCAGCGTACTCGGCCGCTTTACGGCACGCCTCCTCCGACGTGCTTCCGTTTAGCACCTCAAGCCCGTCAAGGCCCCGCACCTTAAGAAGATGCTCCTCAAGCCCCCGCCGGTTATTCCGGAACGGATGGGCGGCAAAGCACACGCCTCCCTGCTCTTTCACCATATCTATAAAATCCTGCGCCGGAATCCTCTCCTTTGGATACTCTTCAATCCCAAAGGCAACGATATCTCCTTCCAGGGAATAAAACTCAATCCCCACAAATACAGGAAATCCTGTCCTCTCCGTATATTCTGCCGCAAGCTCCTTAAAGCCCATGCTGTCATGGTCTGTAATACAGACTGCGCCAAGCCCTTTTTCCTTTGCAATCCTCACTATCTCATCCAATTTCAAAAAGCTGTCTTTTGAATACGTCATCTCATGCATATGCACATCTATAAACATTTAAAATTCCCTTCTTTGACACAGACTTATCGACAGAAACTACACTTTTATTATATATTCAGCGGGAACTTCATTCAAATAGGGAATTTTAATATATGGCTTTATATATTGATTTTATCTATATATGAAACTGAAAGCAGCATAAGTTATGGCAGATATATTCTTTTATGCATTCCACAATCTTTCGAAACATGGTATACTGTTTTTAAACAGATCAATTTCCAGAAAAGGGGGTAATTCATATGACAGAAGAATTAATCAAAGAAGTAAAACATATCCAGCAATGCCTCATAGCCAGGGAGATGACAGGAGAAGAATGGGAAGAGAAGATGGCGGCTGTACGCAAGCTTGAAGAAGTTTCTTCTTATCTGAAAGACGCTCTCGGACGGGGGATTGAATTTTGATCAGGGCACTTGTATTTGACATGGACGGCCTCCTCCTGGATTCCGAACGAATCGTGCGGCGTTCCTGGGATGAGGCCGGAAAGAAGAATAGGCAGCCGCCTATTCTTCTTGGTTTCTTGCGTTTCCCTTATTCAGCCTCCCAGCGCCCGGACGCCCCGCAGGGCAATATAAGCCCCGACCCGGTGACCGGAATCCCGATCTCCTGGGAATCCACATGTCCTTTCCATCTTTTCAGCTCCACGGAAAGCATATAAGTCAAAACGGCAGGCGCAAGCCCTGTCGTATAAGAATTCACAAGGAAAAACAGAGGATTGTCCGGCAAAAGCTCTGTGCAGAGCCGGATAAACGGGTGGATGGAATCTTCAATCTTCCATATCTCGCCCTTGGGACCCCTGCCGTAAGACGGAGGATCCATGATAATCCCGTCGTAGTGGTTGCCCCTGCGGATCTCCCGCTCTACAAACTTCACGCAGTCATCCACCAGCCAGCGCACAGGCTTGTCTGAAAGCCCGGAAGACGCGGCGTTCTCCTTCGCCCAGTTCACCATCCCCTTGGACGCATCCACATGCGTGACATTCGCTCCCGCCGCTGCTGCTGCCAGCGTCGCTCCGCCCGTATAGGCAAACAGGTTCAGGACTTTCACCGGACGGCCGGCATTTCTAATCTTTTCAGAGAACCAATCCCAGTTCGCCGCCTGCTCCGGGAAAAGCCCGGTATGCTTAAAGCTGAAAGGCTTTAAATTGAAGGTAAGCTCCCTGTAGTGAATCTGCCACTGCTCCGGAAGCGAGAAAAACTCCCATTCCCCGCCGCCTTTTTTGCTCCGGTGGTAATGTCCGTTCCGATGTTTCCATCCCTTGTCCGTCCTGGGCGTATCCCAGATCACCTGCGGATCCGGACGCACCAGGATGTACCTTCCCCACCGCTCCAGCTTTTCACCGCCGCTGCAATCTATAATTTCATAATCTTTCCAGTTATCCGCAATCCACATGTACAATTACTCCCCTTATCCGTCTGTTTGATGGCTACATTATATCAGACAAGCGCTCGCAGTGTAAAGCTCTATCCTTGAACTAACATGCAAGGTATGTTAAAATCATCATACTACAATTCAGGAGGTTTTGCATATGAAATTAATGATTGCATCTGACATACACGGCTCTTCCTATTACTGCCGGAAGATGATCGACGCATACGAAAGGGAAAATCCCGGCCGCCTGCTCCTTCTGGGAGACCTCCTCTATCACGGCCCCAGAAACGATCTGCCGAAAGACTATGCCCCCAGGGAAGTCATCGCCATGCTCAATCCGTTAAAGCAGACGCTACTTTGTGTCCGGGGAAACTGCGATACAGAAGTTGACCAGATGGTGCTTGATTTTCCCATTCTTGCTGATTACTGCCTCCTTGAGCTTGGCGGCCGTACCGTCTTTGCTTCCCACGGCCATCACCACAGCCCGCAGAATCTGCCGCCTTTAAAAGACGGAGATATCCTCCTAAACGGGCACACCCATGTTCCTGCAAATGAGGACATGGGCGCGTACACTTATATGAATCCGGGCTCTGTATCCATTCCGAAAAATGGCTCCGCACACGGATATATGACCTATGACAATGGTTTCTTCTGGAAAGATTTAGACGGGAATGTACTGACAGTTTCTTGCAGGTAATGATGTTAAAAAGCTGCAATCCATTATATGAAAACAAACAGCCGCAATACTTCATAAAAGTCATCCGTCTCAAATTCAACCGTTCTGCCGTCCGTCTGCCTGCATCCCGGATAGCAAGAGCTTTTCAGCGCATCCTGATGCTTGCAGTAAACGGCTCTTACATGAAAATGCCCCGGCAGTTCCCTAAGGCGGTACTCTTCTTTTTCACGGATTCCATTGACCGCACATGCCAGCAGTTCCTGTGTCCTGCGCGGCGTATTTGCCATAACGGAATCCCCGCGCCCCTTATGGGCCGCCACAGTGATTATCTGGCTATCCGTCCTCACTGCGTCCGTGCAGATGCCCTCGTCGCCGCTTAGCATTGCCACTGGCACTCCGAAATACAAGGATGTATAATAGCTGACTAAAAACTCCGACATAATTTCCCCGTTTAATTCAATCCTCACATACTTCCAGGGATTGAATGTATGAGCCAGAGGGGAGCCGTCTGTTCCGGCAGCGCTGTGATACCCAAGCAAAACCGAACAGTCGCAGCCCCTGTCTAACCCCTGCATCATGCACATCGGACTTCCATCCCACCCGGATATGATTTTACAGTTTCCTGGGAAACATGCGGAATCCAGATTTGCTCCCTCCGCATGTGCATCCTTTATGACGATCTCACAGTCTTTCCACCTGCCGTTAATCCCCTCCACAACGGATAAAACCTCCTCCGTCATGATTTTACTCTGCCGCTCATGCTCCTTTGTTCCCTTCCGGGCATCCTCCCATGTGCAGGCTCCGGTCGTCCCTTCAATATCCGCACTGATAAATATCTTCTTACTCAAAACTTCTGTTCATCCTCTTTTCCGCTATTTTCAAAATATTTTCCAATATGACAATCAAGAACCAATACATGGCGATCAATCCGCAGTACCCTTCAAAAAATCGCAGCGTAGATGCTGAGTAAAGCTGCGCGGCCGCCGTAATCTCGATCACTCCTACTGTAAACGCCAGTGAAGAACCTTTGATAATGTCAATAAAGCTATTGGCAAGAGCGGGAATCGCCACACGCGCTGCCTGTGGGAATACAATCAGCGTAATCACTTGTTTTTCTGTATACCCCACCGAGCGTCCGGCCTCCAGCTGCCCTTTATCTACCGACAGAAGCGCTCCTCGGATCGCCTCCTTAATATATGCCGAATTGTTCAGGCTCATGGTAATAATGGCTGAAGAGAATCCGGTCATATTGATAAGCGCCGGGAATATGTTGGGCAGCCCGAAATAAAAGAAAAACAGCTGGGCTACCAGAGGAGTTCCCCGGAAAAACGAGGTATACACTTTGATGAATCTTAATGTGCCTTTCACCTCAAAGTATTCGCACAGCGCCATTGCCACCGCAATCAGCAAAGATATGGCAAGCACACTGACCGCCAGCGCCATCGTCACCGGCAGCGCTTTCGCCATCGCATCTAACACCTTAAGCGTTCCTTCAAGACTGATTCTCATACCGTCACCTTTCCCCACTCCCTGGCTTTCCAGCTTCTAACTTCATATGCGGCTATTCAGCCTTCTGTTCTGTGATATCCATTTTAAACCATTTTTCAGATATAGCCTTAAGCGTTCCGTCCTCTTTCATTGCTGTAAGCGCATCGTCAAATTCTTTGCAGAGCGCCTCTCCTTCCTCTCCTTTCAGGAACGGATAGCCGTACTCCTGATAAGAGCCTGTAAAGCCTACCACTTTCAGGTCGTACTCACCCTCGTTGATCTGTGTATTCAGAGACGGTTCCCCGCCGATCCAGAGATCCACGCGTCCGTTTTCCACATCTGTAATCGAGATTCCCTCATAGTAGACCGGCTCAATCTTTACGCCAAATTCCTTCTGAACCTGCTCCAGCACGATTTCATCTGACGATCCTACCTCTACTACCATTGTCTTCCCGTCAATATCCTCCATGGAATTAATATCCGAATCGCTCTTTGTCGCAAGAACCATGGGGTTGTAAACATACGGCTGTGTAAACACATATTTTTCTTTTCTCTCATCCGTTATCGTGATGATATCTGCGATAGTATCTGCTCTCCCTGCATCCAGCGCGCCAAAGATGCCGCTCCAGTCAATAGCCTCAAGCTCGATGGTATAGCCTGTCCGCTTTTCCATCTCAGCCATAATGTCGGCCTCATAACCCGCGATCTCTCCGTCCTCTGTAAATGTCCAGGGGTACATGCTCCCTTCTGTCGCCACTTTTAATGTCTTCTTTCCATCGGAAACCTCTTCCGGGCTTTCCTCTTTTGCCGCGCTGCCGTCATCCGCCTTTTCTCCGGTTCCCCCGGAACATGCCGTAAATGCCATGGCAAGGACTAGCAATACTGTTAATAATGCACTTCTTTTCTTCATTTGTTTGTCTCCTTTACAGATTATCAAGATTAATAACTTCCAGAAAACTCTTTAAGCGCTCGCTCCTGGAGTTTTCAAATATATCTTCAGCCGAACCCTCTTCCTGCACTCTTCCTTCATCGATAAAAACCACCTTGTCTGATATAGCTTTTGCAAACTGCATTTCATGAGTAACAATGACCATAGTCTGCTTTTGTTCTGCAAGCCGTTTAATCACACGCAATACTTCTTTTACCAGTTCCGGATCCAGAGAGGAAGTCGGCTCGTCAAAAAGAATCACTTTTGGGTCGACCGCCATCGCCCGCGCTATCCCCACCCGCTGCTGCTGGCCTCCCGACAGCTTTCTCGGATATACGTACGCTTTCTCCTCAAGTCCAACCTGTGATAATAATTCCATAGCTCTGTTTCCAGCGTCATCCTTTTCCATCCTTTTTACATGCACAAGCGGATCCATAATATTTTCAAGGACAGTCCGGTGCTGGAACAGATTATAATTCTGAAACACCATAGAACTGTTCCGCCGCAGCTCCCAGACTGCCTTCGCATCCAGCTCCCGGGAGAAATCATATGTCGTTCCGTCGATGGCAATGCTGCCGCTCTGGGGCTTTTCCAGATAATTCATACATCTGAGGAGAGTAGATTTCCCTGAGCCTGAAGGGCCTATGACAGAGACAATCTCTCCCTCTCTTATTTCAAGGCTTATTCCCTTTAACACATCCAGCTTTCCAAAAGACTTATGCAAATCCTTAATCTGTATCATGTTTCCACCTATCCAGCACTTTCGATGACCTTGACCGGTAATCTATCATATTTCTGTTATAAAGCCCCGGTCCGCCTCCTGAATGGAGAATCAGGATGTTCTTTCCGGTATCTCTTAAATTATCTCCAATATATTTAAGCGCCCCGTTCATAACCTTCCCCGAATAAACCGGGTCAAGGAAAAAGCCCTCTCTCCTTGCAACATCCTCTATGCATCTCATAGTCTCTTCGTCAGGCACCGCATATCCCCGGTTTACGCTGTTAAAAAGAAACGTCAGGTCATTTTCTGAAATCCGCTCCCCGGTTCCGATAAGCTCTGCCGCCTGATTCACGCGCTCCACGATAAAAGCCGGTTTCTCCGGGTTCATCTCCTCAATCCCAACTCCGATGACCCTGGCGCCCGGCTGATACAGACGGCCGCCCAGCACCATGCCCCCATATGTTCCGCCGGAACCATTTCCGCAGAAAAGGTAATCATACGCCGTGTCTGATTGTTCTGCAATCTCCTTCATACAGTCTACATATCCAAGGATTCCCAGGGGCACGCTGCCGGCAGAGGATATGGCATAGGTTTCCGCCGCGCTGATGCCTTCTCTCTCCTGAAACTCTTTCAGCGCCCTCTCCATGCACATCTCAAGCTTCTCCGAACTCAGGGCATCCTTTTCCCCCACAGACAGCGCTTCGTCTGTCATAATGTCTGAGATATCCACAAATACAGTGTCGCCCCCTGCATAATCATCCAAAAGCAGGTTGCCGCTCAAGCACTTTTCTGTCCCTTTTTCTTCAATCAGAAGAAAAAGAAGGCACTTCATCCCCAAACGCGCCGAACAAAGCGCTGTCAAAAGTCCGTGGTTTGTCTGCAGCGAACCGCTTGCGGCTATAAGTTTCGCCCCTTTTTTCTTCGCATCAGCAAGTATGTACTCCAATTTTCTTACTTTGTTTCCTCCAAATGAAACTCCGAGAAGGTCGTCTCTCTTTACAAATATGCTGCACCCATACTCATGGCTAAAGCTCTTTAACCTCTGGATTGGGGTCGGTTTAATTGCAAGCTCAATTTTACTTATATCATTAAGTTTCAAGACATTTTCTCCTAACTATTACACATATGGCATATTTCCGATCATTTATAGCTATATGCTTGTCTCAGTGTAGCATATCGTATCTTCTCCTTCAAATCAGTAATCATAATATATCCTTCTATTAATAGATACAATCTATGCCTCTTTCGTCATTAAGAAACAAAAAAGCCGGCAATCTAAAAGCGGCTGGAAACCCAGCCGCTACCAAAACTTAAATAACCTTATAATTTTCACCCCGATTTTATAATACCAGGGCAGCAAAGCCTTTTCGGCCCGCTTAAGCTCTTTTCTGATCTTTATATGCTGCGGGCAGCGGCTTTCGCACTTGCCGCATTTAACACAGGTTTCCGGCAGGCTCATCTCCTTCTGAAATGCAGTAACTTGAAGGTACTCATGCCGCCCGGAGCCCTTCTGTTCGGCATACATCCGGTTGTAGCACCGGAAAGCCGCCGGGATATCGATGCCCTTTGGGCAGGGCATGCAATAGCCGCATCCTGTGCATCCCACTTTCATTGTCTTTTGTATCTCGTCTCTGACAGACTGGATCAATGCAAAATCCTCTTCCGTTAATTCCCCCGCCTGCACCTGGGATGCCACCCTTATATTTTCCCGCACCATCTCAAGAGAATTCATCCCGGAGAGCACGCATGTCACCTCAGGCTGATCCCAAAGCCACCGAAATGCCAGCTCTGCCGGAGTACGTTTCTTTGCATCCTGTGCGATCTTCCTTTTTGCCGTTTTCGGAAGAAGCTCCACGAGCTTTCCGCCCCGGAGCGGTTCCATGATAATGACCGGAATCCCTCTCTCTGCCGCCGCCTTAAGCCCCCGCCTTCCAGCCTGTGTGTGTTCATCCATATAATTGTACTGGATCTGGCAGAAATCCCAGTCGTAGGCATCTAAAATCTTAAGGAACATCTCTGTGTTCCCATGAAAGGAAAACCCAAGGTTCCGTATCTTTCCCTCCGCCTTTTTCTTATCAATCCACTCCTTGATGCCAAGCCTTGCCAGCTTTTCCCACGCGGCGATATCCGTCAGCATATGCATCAGATAATAGTCGATATAATCTGTCCTTAAGCGGGAGAGCTGCTCGTTAAAATACCGGTCCAGGGCAGCCTCCGATTTTATGAGATACTGCGGCAGTTTCGTCGCAATCTTCACTTTATCCCTGCAATCATTCCGCTCTAAAATCCCGCCCAGCAAAACTTCGCTGCCCGGGTAGATATACGCTGTGTCGAAATAATTCACGCCGTTTTTTATGGCCGTCATCAGCTCTTTTTCCGCCTTTTTTACGTCAAAACGGTTTCCCTTTTTTGTAAAGCGCATGCAGCCGTACCCAAGGATGGATATAGGTTCCCCATGCTTATCATTTCTATACTGCATGTTATCTTTCTCCTTTCTGCTCCAGCCTGAGATTCACTACCAGCGCAAATGCGATAATCCCGTAAGCCACAAAGCTTCGGAAATACTCGCCCAGAGACGCGTTTGCAAAAGCATTGCGTCCTGCAAGAGGTGACAGCACAAATAACGTATGCAAAAGCACTACCCCGATAAAAGCATTTTTTACCCCTGCTTTCCGGATGCTTGCTCCTCCCGCCAGGAGCGCCGCACAGGCAAACTTTTCCGTGTCCAGGTGCTCCGTATAGACATTTAAAGAGCCAATGTTCTGGAGATACACAAACTGGCCCAGCGCCGC
Organism: uncultured Dorea sp.; assembly: GCA_910578455.1. Lineage (GTDB taxonomy): Bacteria > Bacillota > Clostridia > Lachnospirales > Lachnospiraceae > MD308. Next base: position 2,588 of record CAJTQA010000006.1, on the reverse strand, counting down.
GAACACTGTAGACAGGACGATAACGATGATTCTCACCCGGTCAGTGTCAATTCCGATATTTGCAGCTTTCTCCTCGCTCATCCCCACTGCCTTTATCTTCTGCCCCAAAGGCGTATGCATCAAGTAAAACACAAAAAAACCGCACACAATAATCATGGCAAGCAGCAGCACGGAGATCTTCGCCTTTCCGATGCGAAACACTCCAAGATTGTCAAATACTTCTTTAAAGGTCTTCAAATCCACCATATTCTTCACGCCAATCCCTGTGGAAAGCACCAGCTTTTTATTAAATACATGGATTGCCGTTCCAAAGCCCGCCACGAAGATGAGCTGGTAGATATAGTTTGCGAGAAAGCCCACTACGATAGATGTCACCATCTCCCTGCCCCTGACTTTGTTAAGCAGGCGCCCGATCACATACCCGACACCGGCCGCTGCAGCAAGAGAGACAAGCAGCACAAGCGCCGCCCCCTTGCCTCCCGTGACATTAAAATTCAGCACGATAATAAAACACGCCTGCGTGATCATCGTTCCGATAACTACCGCAAAATTCAGCCCCATGCCAGCCATGATCGGGAAGATCAAAGCCAGCACCAGTATGATGTTCCGGATAAACCTGAGCGCCACCTGCTCCGCAAGGAACAGAAAGCTGATTCCTGACAGGAAAAAGCAGAGAATGCTGAATATAATGAATGTAGCCGGTACAATCAGCTCATCCTTACGAATTTTTTTCATCATTGCCGCATCCTCCTTTCCTGCTTTAAAAATGCGTACAGAATGATTCCGTTTGTAATGATCATCCTCACGATCTCAGACATCTGCGGTATCAGAATCGCATTTGCGATCGGCGCTGACAGAAGATAAATCGTCTGGTACAGATATGTTCCGAGAACCGCATGGGAGATTTTTGCCTGCCTTCCGATGCACCCGCCGATAAGGATTGCCGATACTGCCGGAAAGCTGTGAGACAGAGGTGCGTTGTAAAGCTCCACAAACCCATAGGTCTGAGCGTACACGCAGATTCCCGCCGCTCCGATGACCGTAGACAGCACAATCGCCATCGTCCGCACCCGGTCGATCCGGATGCCGGAGAGCTGGCAGAACTTTTCATTTTCCCCCACCGCCAGCATCACTGACCCGCTCTTTGTCTTAAAAAAACCATACACCAAAAGACACACCGCAGCGTAGGCAACAAACAGCCCCAGCGGAACAGATACCTTCCCGATCTTGAAAACCATAAGCTCATTCAGCACATTTCCGAAATAATTCTCCAGGCTGATCTTCGGGCGCAGCCCTTCCGCTCCCACCGGATAGAGCATCTCCCGGTTGGTAAAAGGAATCACCGTCCACACGAAGTTCATAATAGGGATAAAAGAGTACCCGATAAAGATCGCTGCGATATCCTCTTTGCCCTTTACCATATTCAGTATCTTTGCGTATATCAGCCCAAGGATCACTGCGGGAACCACAGAGAGCGCCACGGCTCCCAAAAAGCCTGCAACTCCCGTCATGCGGAGCTGTATCGCCATGCACATCCCCAGAAGCCCGGCTACAATCCCGACTGGCAGGCCGAAATTCATCCCCACCCCTGCGTTGATCATCGGAATCATGGCAAGCACAAGAACGCCGTTCATGACGAACTTTGTAAAAGAACCGCTTACAAGCTCCGGGATATCCATTCCCAAAAATCCGGCAAGGATAAACAACGCTCCCATGAATGCGGCAATAATAAGCTGTGGAATTTTTATCTTACTGTCCATCCCTCTCCTCCTCTCCGGTAAATGCAAAGGCAAACTTCTCATCCGGCGCATCCGGAGGCAAGATCTGCGAAAGCTTTCCCTCGCAAAACACTGCAATCCTGTCACTGATGCGCTTCAATTCCTCCAGCTCGCTGGACGCCACCACGATGGTCGTTCCCTGCTCTCTGTTAATCTGCACGAGCATATCCAGAATCTTCTCTTTTGCCCCAATGTCAACGCCTCTTGTAGGCTCCATGACAAACAGCACCTTAGGGGCGACCAAGACTGCCCTGGCGATGCACACCTTCTGCTGATTCCCGCCGCTTAGTTCCTTCACTTTCTGATCCGCGCTCTCGCACTTGATCTCCAGCTTTTCAATCTGCTCTTCCACATACCGCTCCATCTCTTTTTTATCTTTGACGGGGATAATCCCGCCTATCTTTTTCTGGAACAGGTTTTTCCCGTAAAACCCGGAAAAAACGCAATGTCATTAACTTAAGAAAAAGAACAATACCAGATAGCTTTACCCCTTTCCTTGGAATAAAGCTATCTGGTATTGTTCTGGAATCCAATTCTGATCTTTGATGTTATTTTATTGTATTTATCACCAAGGATGTCCTCATGTTTTACAATTCTGCTGTTTAGTAAGCTCTTTTATGCGTGTTGGAATAGTTACCCGCAAGTTGTCCCTTTGTCCGGTGATAATGACGGTCCGGCCTTATTGGAACCAGATTTTTGCTGATGTCTTCATAGATCTGTTGAAACAGTCTGTCTTGTTTTTGCGCGTCTGTTTCCAGCAGGATATAGATCAGATCATTTTTCAATATCCCAATGCTTAATGTCCGGTTA